>JANQFG010000248.1 GCA_028277985.1 bacterium
GCGGCAGGACTACAATCGCGCCCGGCCGCACCAATCACTGGGCTATATGCCCCCTGAGGAGTACGCGACGCTGCAGGAGCTCCAGCCGCCTCCGGCGGCTTGCGCTCCCGCAGCGGATACCATCCGTCAACCGCCGGGACTCACATAGCTACTGCGCGGAACAAGGGGTCAGGTCAGCGCCTCCTCCCCTCGTCCCAGCCAGATAGAGTCGGCGTCCATCGGTGTCCCAGCACAAGTACTCCCGGAGCCAGTAGTAGTCCCACGGACGGGCACTACCCGCTTCAGGCACCTCAGTGCTCGAAAGCACTCTTGCACTGGCTCCATCCAGTACCATGATCTTGGACCCGGAAATCAAAGCGATCCTCGAGCCCCCTGGATCCCACCTTGCCGAGTCCATCGCCATCCCCTCGCGTGTCTCGTATAGGACCCGCTCGCGATCCGTTCCCAGCCGCCACTCGACGAGCTGACACCCTTGCGGCCAACCCGACCAGTCCCCGCTCCTCGACACGGGCAAGTCCATACACCGAACGGCTACGAATCTCTCGCGTCCAGGATGTACCGCCGGCGAGAAGTAGCCTACCTGCAAACGGCCCCGCGGACTCCACTCCGCCCTCTTTCGTTCTATTCGCCTACCGAGCCCTGTGACCACGATCACGCCGTGGTCCTTCTCCACACCTACGACAACCTGGCTCAGGGCAGCTCGTCTCTCCGCTCTGCCACATGCCGCGAGCCCGATCACCACGCTCAGACCTCCTACAGCCAGCAGAACCCGGGACCGTCTTAGCGCCTCCCTTGCCGCCCCTAGCATGGCGGGCTCATCGACCGACTACGTGAGGTCGGGACCGCCCCTGCCCGCCAGATCAGTATATGAACCAACACGTCGTGTCATTCCCAAGAGTAACCCCAAGAGAGGTTCTCCAAGAGAGGTTTCACCCTTTTCGGAGATCGTAACCGAGAGATCCGCCTTCTCGTTTCCGTCCTACGTATCGATGGCCCGAGATCTGCGCTTCATCCCACCTGACTCCCTCG
>JANQFG010000246.1 GCA_028277985.1 bacterium
AAAACGCATTCGATCGGCTCGCGAGCATGATTGTTCTCAAGTCACCTGAAGAAATCGCCATCATGCGGGACGCGAATCAGATCGTCGCTGAGGTTCACGAGGAGCTGAAGCTACGAGCCGTCCCGGGAGCAACCACTCGTGAGCTGGATCGAGTCGCGGAACGGATTGCTCTCAAGCGCGGGGCAAAATGCGCTTTCAAGGGATATCGGGGATACCCGAACTCCTTGTGCACGTCCCTGAACGAAGTGATCGTGCACGGGATCCCCTCGGACAGGGTTTTGAAGGAAGGGGACATTCTGAGTCTTGATTTCGGCGTGATCTACAAGGAGTTTTGTGGTGACGCCGCGATCACGATCCCCATCGGAGAAACCTCCGAGAGGGCGAAAGAGCTGATGCGAACCACGGAGGAATGCCTGGACAGGGCAATCGCTCTGCTGTATGAGGGCAATCGCCTGGCAGACGTATCCGCCGCGATTCAGCAACATGCGGAAAGCAACGGATATTCGGTTGTTCGGGATTTTGTGGGGCACGGGATCGGCCGCAGTCTCCACGAAGACCCGCAGGTGCCGAACTATGGTAAGTCCGGGACCGGCATTCGACTCAAGCGAGGCATGGTCCTCGCGATCGAACCGATGGTCAACGAAGGGGATTGGGGAATCAGGATTCTAAAGGACGGATGGACCGCCGTGACCAAGGACGGCTCCCTGTCCGCCCATTTCGAGCATTCGGTCGCCATCACGGACAACGGGCCTTGCATCTTGAGTAAACTGCAATAGAATCGGCCCATTGAGGCAAAGGCTGCAGCAATCGGCCTTTTGAGGGACTAGCAACAGCAGACGACCTCGGATTCGACTTCACGGTCGCAGTCGGGGAACAGAGCATGGCGAAAGAAGAGCAGATCGAGGTACAGGGGACCGTGGTCGAGCCCCTGCCGAACGCGATGTTTCGCGTGGAACTGGAGAACGGGCATCGTGTTCTGGCCCATATTTCAGGGAAAATGAGGATGCATTTCATCAAGATTCTGCCCGGAGACAAGGTAACAGTGGAACTGTCTCCCTACGATTTGACCCGGGGCAGGATCACGTACCGTATGAAGTAGCGAAGGATTTGGGACCATGAAAGTCAGAGCCTCGGTTAAGAAGATTTGCTTGAAATGCAAGATCATTCGGCGCAAGGGATCCGTACGCGTCCTGTGCGAGAATCCCAAACACAAGCAGCGCCAAGGATGAGAATAGGGGTCAGGGATCAGGGGGCAGGGTTCAGACCCATCCCCTCCCCGCCTGAAGCTTGAGCATAGGAGAAGAATCTTGGCACGTATAGCGGGTGTGGACCTACCGAAAGCGAAGCGAGTGGAGATCGCGCTCACCTACATCTTTGGGATCGGCAGGACGAGCGCGCAGCAGATCGTCGACGAAGCCGGCATCGAGCGAAGCAAGAAGACCGACGATCTCAACGAGCAGGAAATCACACAGATTCGAGGCATCATCGACGCCAAGTACAAGATCGAGGGAGATCTTCGGCGCGAGATCGCCATGAACATCAAGAGGCTCACGGATCTGAATTCCTACCGCGGGCTGCGTCACAAGAAGGGGCTGCCCGTCCGCGGTCAGAGGACGCACACCAACTCGAGAACGCGCAAAGGTCCTCGCAGAACGGTCATGGGGAAGAAAAAGAAATAGACTCAACGAAATGAGGTAAAATTGTGGGAAAGGCCAAAAAAGGGACCCGAAAGAAGAAGATCAAGAAGAACGTTACGCACGGGATCGCTCATATCCAGTCCACGTTCAACAACACGCTGATCACCATCACGGATATGAGTGGAAACACCATATGTTGGTCCAGTGCCGGAACCATGAAATTCAAGGGCTCTCGTAAGGGCACTCCCTTTGCAGCTCAGGTGGCGGCCCAGGACGCAGCGCAGAAGGCTATGGAACAGGGGATGAAAACCATCCAGGTCCAGGTCAACGGCCCGGGATCAGGCCGGGAGTCCGCTCTGCGGGCCCTGCAGAGCGCCGGATTTCAGGTCACCCTGATCAAGGACGTTACACCTATACCTCATAATGGATGCCGGCCTCCGAAACGAAGAAGGGTATAGCCGAGGCGGCGGTGTGAACCAATAGGAGGGAGATCCTTTGGCGCGTTATACGGAAGCCGTCTGCCGCTACTGCAGACGGGACAACACCAAGCTGTTCTTGAAGGGTGAGCGCTGCTACACCGACAAGTGTGCCATCGAGAGACGGGGCTATCCCCCCGGGCAGCACGGACACCTTCGCAGAAAGTTCTCTGACTACGGGACACAACTCCGGGAGAAGCAGAAAGTCAAGAGAATCTACGGTGTCCTCGAAAAACAATTCCGAATCTACTTCCAGACGGCCTTCCGGAAGAAGGGTATTACAGGAGAGAACCTCCTCTTCCTTCTGGAATCCCGGCTGGACAACGTGGTCTATCGTTTGGGTCTGGCAAGCTCGAGGGCGGAAGCCCGACAACTCGTCCGACATCGCCATTTCATGGTCAACGGAAGGGTCGTGAACATTCCGTCGTACCAGGTACGACCCGGCGATCGTATCGAAGTCCGGGAAAAGAGCCGGAAAATGGCACGTATAGCAGAGGCCCTGGAAACAGTCGACAGGAGAAGCGTTCCGAGCTGGCTCGAGTTGGACAAGGACCATTTTCTCGGTCACGCAAAGTCTTCCCCAACCCGCGAAGATATTTCGATGAATATCGACGAAGACTTGATCGTGGCCTTCTACACCCGGTAGTGTCCGACCAACGGGCCCGAAACGCGACTGTGCCGTACTCCTTACGATCACGATTGAACGGGGTTAGACTATGAAGAGAAATTGGCAGGACCTGATCATGCCAAAAGGGTTGGAAGAAGAAGCCGACAGCACCGCCACCTACGGGAAGTTCATTTGCGAGCCCCTCGAGAGGGGCTACGGCATTACCCTGGGCAACGCGCTCCGGCGCGTAATCCTCTCCTCCCTCCAGGGTGCCGCCATCACCGCCGTGCGGATCGATGGCGTCCTCCACGAGTTCTCCACGATCCCCGGCGTCAAGGAGGACGTCACGGATATCGTGCTGAACCTGAAGGAGATTCGCCTGAAGATCGAAGGAGAGGGGCAGAAAACCCTCACCTTGAAGAAGGAAGGCGCCTGCGAAGTAACGGCTGCCGACATCGAGGCGGATGATTCCGTGACGATCATGAACCCGGAGCATGCGCTTGCGACCCTGAACAAGGACGGCAAGCTCTACATGGAACTGACCGCAAGCACCGGCCGCGGGTACCGGCCTGCAGAGCGGAGTTCGGAGGAGGACCTGCCCATCGGCACGATCCTGATGGACGCTATCTTCTCGCCCATCAAGAAGGTCAACTACAAGGTATCCCAGGCGCGGGTCGGGCAGAGAACGGACTACGACAAGCTCACCGTTGAGATTTGGACGGACGGCGGCGTTGCGCCCCGGGATGCCCTGGGCTATGCGGCCAAGATTCTCAAAGAGCAGCTGACCACCTTCATCCACTTCGAAGAGGAAGAAGAGACGCGCCGGGTCGTAGGCATGGACGCGCACCCCGTCATGAACGAGAACCTCTACAAGACCGTGGAGGAGCTCGAGCTTTCCGTGCGCTCCGCCAACTGCCTGAAGAACGCGAACATCAAGACCATCTATGAGCTCGTTCAGAAGACCGAGGCCGAGATGCTCAAGACGAAGAACTTCGGCCTGAAATCGCTGAACGAAATCAAGGAGATCCTCAATGGGATGGGCCTTCACCTGGGCATGAAGCTCGACGGTGTGCCCCCCCCACCGGAGACCACGGCAAATCCGGAAGCAGCACCAGCGTGAGTGGGCCGCTGGGCTTCCGAAGATCACCCATAGCGAACGAGAAGGCGAATTGAGTCATGCGACACCGTAAGTCAGGCAGAAAGCTGAATCGGACCCCCAGCCATCGAAAGGCCCTCTTTCGCAACCAGCTCCAGCAGCTGATCGAGCACGAGCGCATCTGCACCACAGACGCGAAGGCGAAAGAGCTTCGAAGGATGGCGGACAAGATCATCACCCTGGCCAAACGGGATGATCTCCATTCGCGCAGGCTCGCCTTCTCCTTCCTACGAAACAAGAAGGCCACGAACAAGCTCTTCGAGGACATTGCCAAGCGATTCGACGACCGAACCTGCGGGTACACCCAGATCTACAAGTACAAGAACCGCAGAGGCGACAACGCCCCACTTTCCCTGATCGAGTTCGTCAAGCAGGAGAAGTAGCCCCCTCGTCGGCCGCCGGGAGATTGCGAGGAGCCGAAGGCGACGAAGCAACCCCCCAGCACCGGTGGCTGATGAGCCAGGAGGTTGCCTCACTATGCTCGCAATCTCCGACTCCATTCAAAATCCTCGACTCCGCGCGCAGTCCGCCACTTCTCCCAACCCTCCTCGTGGCCAACATGTTGACCTTCATAACGAAATCTGCGTTCCTCCTGTTGACAGGGCCGCTCAATCCCGCTATTTTCCGACCTAGTTTACCGGACGGCAACATAAATGTTGGACAATACGAGGTTACGCACTCGATGAACAAGCCCAATCAGCAACGGCGCCATTACCTGATCGCCTACCGCTTTCAGCTTCGATTCGCTCTTCAGATCCTGCTCTTGCTGATCTTCACATCCGTGGTGATCGGCTGGACGGTCTACTATTCCGTCTGGAACGCCTCGGAGGGCCAGCTGCATCGATTGCTCGGCGGCGAAAGAATCGATCAGGCCGACGCTCTCCGGTTCAGGGACGCGATCCGGGCCGAAATCGGAGAAAAGGTCCTCTTTCGGCTCCTTCTGCTCATATTCATCGCTTTTGTCTTCACGGTCTTTGCCACCCACCGTATGGCCGGCCCGATACGACACATGGAGAGGATCCTGCAAGGCTGTCTGCGAGGAGAGCCTCCGAGACCGATCCGGTTGCGCAAGACCGACGAATTCCAAGATCTGGCGGACCTGATCAACCAGGTATTGGAGAAAGATAAGGGAGCAGGGGTCGGGGATCAGGGGTCAGGCCCCACCCCCTGATAGCCCGTCATCCAGCGGATGCGGGGAGCCGATGGATGCTTCCCACCCCTCGCGCGGCTTAGCCGAGAGCACTGTGGAGGGACGTGCATGCCAGAAACCGACGGCATGATGAAGGCCAGGGACTTCGTGAACCAGGTCCTGCCGGCCGCCCTGGAAATGATGAAAGGCAAGACCAGGAACCTGGATTGCGTCGTCGGGCTGCACCTTCTCGGTGATGACGGTGGGAAATGGACCCTGCGGATTCATCAGGGCGAGGTCGCCGTCGAAGAGGGAATGACCGACTACTGGGATTGCGCGCTGAGCATCCCTGCCGAGGACTACGTCGCCATGGCTGCGGGGAGCCTCAGCCCCTACCAGGCAATGGCAAAAGGCAAGATCGGCGTTTCGGGCAACCTGGGCCTCGCCGCCAAGCTCCGCTTCCTCTTCCGCGTCTAGGCTTCACATCTCTCCGGCATGTCGGCCCACCTCCGCCGGATCGTATTCCATGGACCAGACCTCGATCATCCCACACACCTCGCAAAAATCCAGCCGGTACATCCACCCCTTTGTCTGGGACGCAAGCAAGACTCCGAAGCTCTCCTCGAAGCGCGCATCCTCCAGTATCTCTTCTTCCGAAAGACCCTCGATCTCCTCTTCCACCCGGTAGTGGTCACAGTAGAGCTCCTCCAGGTAATGGACGATCTCCAGGTCCTCCGCCTCCATGATCGAGTAGACCGAAGCATGCTTCGGATCATCGAAAAAGGCATATCTGTCGCGCTCCCAGACCTGAACCCGCTCTGAATCGAGGCGCTGGGACAGCCGCTCCTTTGCCATTTCGTCCCAGGTGGAAACCGGCGTGTCAGGGTTTTCGAGGTAATACTCCCCGCCAAGCTCCTCCATGCTCCAGGCAATGAAGCCGCGGAGCTCTTCACGCAGCATCTCGATGATTTCTTCCCGCTCCTCCGGTTCCATTCCCGTTCCTCGCAATGCCCGGCGGCTACGCGGTCGGGTCCGAACCCTGATCCCTGACCACCGGCCCCTGACTCTTCAGGATTTCTCTCAAGAACGGATTCTGCCGTTTCTCCGCCTCGAGCAGGTTCGTGGGCGCGCCGCCGTAGTCGTGGCCCGGCCACAGGCGTGTGCTCCCCGGCAGACCCAGCACCTTTTCGCGCAGCGAGGCACTCAGAACATCCCAGGAGGCCCCGGGCAGGTCCGTCCTTCCCACACTTCCCACGAATAGTGTGTCCCCAGAGAATAGATGACCGCCAGCCAACAGGCAAATCCCCCCGACGGAATGCCCGGGTGTGTGCAGGACCCGGACCGCACACGGCCCGATTTCGAGCAGGCTGCCGTCCTCCACCTCAATGTCGGGCCTCCGCACAGGCCTCCCACCCATGAGCCGCACCAGTATTCGGTGGCTGAGTTTGCCCAGCGTCCCGGCCTCCTCCCGGTGGATGGCAAAGGATGCGCCTGTCTCCGCCCGGATCTTCGCTACGGCCCCCACGTGATCCGGGTGGGCATGTGTGCAAACGATCCACCGAAGCTTCCCGCAACGCTCGCGGACCCTGTCCAGGAGCTTCTCCGGCTCCGCGCCCGGGTCCACCAGCATGGCTTCTCCCGTGGTTCGTTCGGTCAACAGATAGCTGAAGATAGCGAACCGGCCCACAAGGATCTGATCGATCGCGAGGTCCATTCCCCGACACTCCTCTGTCACGGAGTTATGAAAAACATCCAAAATCTTTGAAAAATGTATTTTTTTCTTGACATCGCAAAACCCTATAAAATAACTTATAAAGATATAATCAAAACACGTAGGAATGATA
>JANQFG010000275.1 GCA_028277985.1 bacterium
GCATCATGGCCAGATCCGTACCGGGCCTGACCTGCAGAAACACGTCCGCATGTCGCACCGTGTCGGTCATGACCGGATCCACGACGATCACGTTCGCCCGGTCCACCTTCCTCTCGATGGCGCTCTGAAGGTTACGGGTGACCCAGCTCTTCGGGCTGTACCGCTCGTTCACCCGGCACCCCCAGACCACAATCGTCCTCGATTCGTCGATCGTTGCATTGAGCGCGGTTTCGCAGGTGAACCCGCACATGGCCATGTTCACCGTGTAGAGCCAGCACCAGCAGATCGTCCCCGGGTCCGCAATATTCCCCGGGTTGCCGAAGAGGTTGGTGAAACGGCTTCGCGCCCACAAGTGATCCGAGCGGTACGTCCCCTCCAGGGACGCAAGGGTCTCGGGCCCATACTTCTCTTTGAGTTCTTTCAACTTCTCTGCGATCTCGTCCAGGGCCTGCTCGTAGGGAATCTGTTCCCACTTGTCTTCCCCCCGTTCGCCCGCCCGCTTGAGTGCGTAGTTCACTCGCCTCGGGTGATAGTGAAACTTGATGGCCCGCTCGCCGTGATCCCCGATGCGCTCGCACATACCCGAGAAGAAGTCATCCTCGTTGGGTCGCATCTCCACAATGACGCCGTCCTTTGACCCGATGAACATGCTGCAGTGGGAGTGGCAGAAGAAGCACCTCGACTTCATCCACTTGATTCCGTTCTCGTCTACATAGTTGTTTCGGATCTTCTCTTCCGTCATATCGATCTCTCCTGTTTGTTTCGTGTTCCCCGGTCCGATCAAATGATGATCATGTCCGGTTTAGAGCAGACCCAGGTTCGGGTTGGTGATCAATTCGATGAATCTCCCCATGAAGCGGGCAGCCGGCACCCCGTCGATGATCCGATGATCAAACGTCTGCGTGATGGGCATCATGGGCCGGATCACGATTTCGCCGTCCTCGACGATCGGCTTGTCCACGATCGAGCCTGTCAACATGAGACCCGATTCGGGCCAGTTCAGAATCGGGGTGGCCCCCAGATTGTAAGCGGAAGACGAGGAGGACCCGAACATCCCCATGTTCGATAATGTGAAGGTGCCTCCGGTCAGGTCGTCCAGGGATATCTTCTTGTTCTTCGCCTTTTCCACGAGCTCGACCCGACATTTTCCGATCTCGAGCAGTGACTTCTTCTGTGCTTCCTTCACAACCGGGACGATCAACCCGCCGTCTTCTTCCCCGGTTTCGATGAACATGGCGACACCGATATTGGCATCCTCCCAGAACTTGATCGCATCATCGATCAGGCTGGAGTTCATGATCGGTACGGCCTGCAGGGCCCGGGACAGGAAGAAGACGAAAAGATCCGTCATAGAGATCCTCACCCCGATCTCCTTCTCCTTTGCCACCAGAGCCTTCCGAAGCTTGATCACCTCGGACATGTCCACCTCGACGGTCGCGCTGAGCTGAGCGCTCTGCTGCAGGCTTCGCTGCATGTTCTCGGCGATCACCTTTCGCATCCCCGCAAGGGGAACCGCCTTTCTCACCCTCCTGCCCTCGACCGTTTCCATCTCACCGGCAGGGGCCGCTTCGGGCACACCCTCCTTGATCGCCTTCTCGATGTCAGCCTTGACGATACGCCCCCCCGGGCCGCTCCCCGTGATCCGCGTCACATCGATCCCGTGGGCTTCGGCCATCTTCTTGGCCACCGGCGCGATCTTCGCCCGCTTCCCATCCTTCGGACCTTCGGCAGGGGCTGCTGCAGCCTTTGCAGCCTTCGGCTCCTCCGGCTCCCGTCTCTCCCGTGCCGGTCGGTCCTTGAGCAGGTTCTCCAGTTCTTCCTTGGTCTCCGCTAGGGCGGCCAGCACCTCTCCACACGGTACCGTCTCGCCTACTTCCACGATGATGACCAGGAATCCGGCATATTCCGCCTGGATCTCCTGGCTCACCTTTTCCGTCTCGATGACCAGGACGACCTGATCCTTCTCGACCCAGTCCCCCTCCGCCACCTTCCACTCCGCCACCTTTCCCTTTTCCATGGTCATGCCCAGCTTGGGCATGAATACTTCTTTTGCCATCTCTTCTTCCTCTCAATAGCCCATCACGGACTCGATCGCTGCCTGCACCTGTTCGAGCTGCGGAATGACATGTCTTTCCATGGCTGCACCCGCAATCGGCATGTTGGCTGCACACACCCTCTTCACCGGTCCGTCCAGGGAGTCAAAGGCCCTCTCCATGATCTGGTGGCCGATCTCGGCGGCCACGCCGCAGCGCTCCGTATCCTCGTCGGCCACCACGACCCGGTTCGTTTTCTCCACGGAGGCAATGATCGTGTCCATGTCGAGCGGCTCCAGTGTCCTCGGGTCGATCACCTCCACGCTGACCTTGTCCTTCAGGTTCTCCGCTGCCTCCAGGGCAAGATGAACCATGTGCGAAGTGGCCACGACCGTAACGTCCGACCCCTCTCGCTTGATGTCGGCCTTTCCCAGTGGGATCACGTATTCCTCATCCGGTATCTCCTGCGTCAGGCCCATCATCTTCTTGTGAAAGAAATAGAGCACAGGGTTGTTGTCCCGGATAGCTGCTTTCATCAACCCCTTGGCGTCGTAAGGTGTGCTCGGAAGCGCGAGCTTCACGCCCGGGTTGTTGAGCACCATGGCGGACGGGATATGGGAGTGTTCCGGCCCTGTACCGAATCCGCCACCCGCAACGCCCATGAAAACGCAGGGGATATTCACGTTCCCCCCATGGGCGAAATAGTGCTGTGCAGCCTTGAGCAGGATTTCGTCGGCAGCACAGTAGACGAAGTCGGCGAAACTCAAGTCGCAAACCGGCCGATACCCTGCTGCAGCGGCACCCACGGTTGCACCGCAGATGGCAAGCTCACTCAGGGGCGCATCCATGACACGGTCCGGCCCGAACTTCTCAACCAGCCCTTTGGTCGCCATGAACGTGGAAGCCTGAACGTTCTCGCCTATCACAAAGACCGTTTCTTCCCTTTCCATCTCTTCCGCGATGCCTTCCGCGATGGCCTGCCAGTACATTAATTCCCTCATAGCGGCTCCCTCTCTTATGGCGCGTAAACGATTTTGGGCAGTATGGCCGGATCCGGATACGCACTCTCGACGGCAAATCGCTCTGCCTCCTCGATCTCTGCGTCATACTCCTGATCGATCTCTTCCGCGGTCTTCTCCGTCAACACGCCTTGCTTGAGCAGCTTCTCCCGGAAGAGCTTGACAGGATCCCGCTTCTTCCACTTCTTGATCTCTTTTTCCGAACGCGGCTCGTTGTGCAACACATCCGGCCTGCCCTCCGAATGAGGTCGGAACCGGTACGTTTTGCATTCGATCAGGGAAGGGCCCTTGCCGGCTCTTGCCCGCTCCACGGCAGGCTGGATCGCCTCGTGAACCGCCACCACGTCCTGGCCATCCACGACCACCCCGGGCATGTTGTACGCCTTGGCCATGTCCGCAAGGTCTTCCAGCGGGCAGACATCCTCGACCGGCGTATGCCACGCCATCAGGTTGTTTTCAATGACCCAGACCACGGGCAGCTTCCAGGCGCCTGCCATGTTCATCCCCTCGTGGGCCTGGCCTCTCTGAACAGAACCGTCTCCCACGAAGCAGACCGCAACCTGTCCCTGTCCTCTCTTCTTGGCTGCCAGGGCAAAACCTACGGAGAGCACAAAGGCGGAGCCGATGGTCCCTCCTCCACCGAGGATGCCAAGCTCCTCGTCGGCGCCGTGAATCCCGGTAATGCCACGGCCGCAACCCGTCTCCTTTCCCATGTGTTCGGCGACGACGGCCTTCGGGTCGGCTCCTTTGCTGATCAAGTACGGCAGGCCGTGCCCTCGAAGATGCGGATACAGGTAGTCATCCTCCCGCAGGAACGAGCAACCGCCCACACCGATCGCTTCGTGCCCCTGGGCGCTGTGGTAAAAGGTCAGGAGCTTGCCCTCGGCCATGAGCCTGACGTTCAGCTCGTCATACTTTCGGGTCCTCACCAGGTTGCGGTAGAGTGTGAGCAACTGCTTCTTACTGAGTTTCTTCGTGGCAGCCACAGGCCACCTCCTGTCGCAAAGGGTTTGTCCAGGCTCACCTCGGCGAGCACACCATCAACTCTTCACAGGGCCACTGGGTGATCACCTTGTGACCCTCTTCCGTTACGATCAGCTGGGACTCGATCCTCGCACCGTCATCCCCGTCCCCGGCAAAGGTCTCGAGAGCGAAGTGCATGTCGGCTTCGATCGGCGTCGGGTGATCCATGAACAGCCGCGTGATGAAGGGCTTTTCGTGGATGCTCAACCCGATGCCGTGCCCTACGCAAAGTCCTGCTGCAGCCACTTCGTCCGGATAACCCATCTCCTGGGCCGTTGGCCACTGGCTGGCTATATCAGAGGTGGTGATACCCGGACGGACTACGTCTATTGCAGCCTGCAGCCAGTCATAGGCCTTCTTATAGAGATCCTTTTGCTTCTGTGACGCTTTTGTCGTCACGAATGTGCGGTAGTAACAGGTCCCGTAGCCGAGGAGATGGCTCATGATATCGATGAAGACCAGCTCACCCGGCCGAATCATGCGATCCGAAAAATCGTGGGGGTGCGGGTTGCTCCGTGACCCGGATACACAGTTCACGCCCGTGATACGGTCACACCCGTTCCGCAGCAACCACCCGTAGATCTCCGCCACGATTTCCGATTCCCGGATGCCCGGACGAATCATGTCCGCGATATGCTGGTAACACCCGTCTGCAAGGGCGGCGGACATCTCGATGATGGCGAGCTCCTCCGGGGACTTGATCAATCGCGCGTCCCACATGACATCCCAGCCGTTGACCACGTTCAGGCCTTCGTTCTTGAGCCCTTCCAGTATGTAGAGGTCGGCGGTGTCGATGCCCAGAGGCATGTCGCTCACCTTGTACTCCTCCAAGGCCCCCTTTATTCTGGCCACGGTCATAGCCACGGCGAGGGCCGTGCCTCCGGCAACGTTCGCCCCCCTGAGCCATCCTGCTCCCGGCCGTATGTTTTCCGGCTTGAGCCACGGGCAAAGCTCTTTCTTCACTGCGCCCGCGGTCCCTATGTCGAAGAGAACCGGCTCGCCTTCCCGCGGGACCAGACACCACCGGACAAACTTGTCGCGGTGCCACTCTCCCAGAGTGGTAGAGGTCGCATACCGTACGTTGTCCGGATCGAAACAGAGGACCGCCCCCAGATCCTTTTCCGCGAGCTGGGCCTGGATCCTCTCCTGTTTGTGCTTGCGCATCGCCTCGAAGTCGACCCGTTGTTCCGCGTCCGATGCCATCGTGCCGAGTGTCATGGGATTCCCCCCTTCCTAAAGGCCTACGTCTATGTCTTCGATCTCGTCCTCGCCGTAGTCCTTCTTGTCGAACTGCTCCAGCCCCGGCTTCATCGACTGAAGGCCGGCAAGGAGGTTTCGTCTCGGCATGGCCGACATTCTGCCGCCGTCGACAGGGATCTCCACACCCGTGACATAGGCCGCCTCCGGAGAGACGAGATAGAGCGCCGCATGCGCCACGTCCATAGGCGTGGCCATACGGTTCATGGGCACCATGCCGGCCAGCATCTTCCACATGTCGGGCGAATGGTGGCGGAACATGTCCGTTTTCACGAATCCCGGCACCACACAGTTCACGCGGATCTCCGGGGCGAACCAGCCCGCCAGGATTCGATACAGAGCGTTCACTCCGTTCTTGGCCGTCATGTAGTGAGGATCGGTCGGCGTGGCGGTTCCGGCAGAGCTCGTGGACGTGAATAAGACGGATCCCCCACCCTGCTTCAGCATGTGGGGGATCACCAGCTTGGTAAGGAAGAAAGGCCCCTTGATGATGCAGTCGTGGGTCTTGTCCCACACCTCCTCGGTCACATCCTCAAGGTCGGTGCAGACCCAATGGATCGCCGCATTGTGATAGAGGATGTCGATCTTGCCGAAGGCATCCAGACAGGCGTCGACCAGGCCGGGAAGATCCTTCATGTTTCCCACGTCCGCCTTGGCAGCAATCGCTCTTCCGCCAAGTTTCTCGATGCCTGCCACAACCTGGTCGGCCGCTTCCTTGTTGCTGTTGTAGTTCACCACCACGTCCGCGCCGTGTTGCCCAAAGAGCAGCGCCCCGGCCCGGCCCATGCCCCTGGAGGCCCCGGTGATGATCGCCGTCTTCCCTTTCAACTTCCTGTATTCTTCCTGGATCGGTTCCATCTTCATAACAAGCTCCTCATCCTGAATTGCTTTAAGAATGCAAAGCAGCCCCCTCTACCCCGATGTTCCGGCCTCTCCCTCAGCAGGTCCTGTCCTCCTCCAAGTGGGAGCCGGCTGCTTCCTTGTAGACCCTGCAGAGAAGTGAAGTGTGCGGCCAGGACCCGAACACAGGATCGCAGAGTTCCGGGTCATCCTCGGTGATGACGTTCGTGTTGGACTCCCAGACCCCGTGCAGGTAGGGCTCCTCACCCGGTTTTTCCGGGAACCACCAGTGATGCTGGGTCTTCACCACACTCGGGTGGATTCCAAAGGTGAGCCTCGCCCTTTGCCGGATTCGGCCCCGCCTCGTTTCCACCCATACCCAGTCACCGTCCGTGATGGGCGGGTCCATTCGCCTGGCCGTATCCGGATGGATATCCATGAACGGATCGGGACACATCTTTCTGAGGGCAGGCACTTCAAAGAACATGGTGTGATACATGGGCAGGTGCCGGTCGATCCCGATGAGAATCAGGGGATAGTCCTCGGCCAGCTCCGGGGTGCTGTACGGGCTGATGGCCGGTTCGTAGTATCGCGGAAGAGGCTCGTAGCCCATCTCTTCCAGCATGACGGACCAGAGCTCCGCCTTTGCCGTAGGTGTGGCGAACCCGTTCTTCTCCTTGTATTGACCTACGACCGGCTCCGGGTAGTCGAACCCGATCTTCTCGCCGAATTCGTCGATGTCTTTGCATCCCGTCTCTTTCAGTATGCCGGCCATCCGATAGTTGTAGGCCTCCGTCAGGGTCTTCCAGGGGAAGTGCTCTTCCAGCCCGAGTCTCACTGCGATTCCTCGGAAGACATCGTAATCGTTCCTCCGTTCGTATTCCGGTTCCATGGCCGCCCCGGAGGCGTGCAGGAGGTTGAAGATATCGCAAGGCGTGGACGGCCCGATCTCCGGCCTCTCGAACCAGTCCGACATGGGGAGAACATAGTCGGCCATCTGCGCGCTCGGAGTCATGACGAACTCCAGAGCAATCGTCAGATCGAGTTTCTTCATCGCCTCGTAGACGATTCTCACGTTCCCGTACTTGAGCAGAGGGTTGCTTCCGGACATAATCATGCAGCGCAAGCGATCTTCTTTGCCGTCCAGGATGTCGCGCCACATGAGATGTGGATGGGCCTGGCAGGACCACATGGCGTTGCTTGGGACTCTCCACTGCCTCTTCGCGTACTTCGCCTTCAGATCGAACCCTTCGAAACCGAGCGCCTTGAACCGGTCGAACCCGGCCTGCTTCGCCTTCTCCTCGGCAGTGAACGCCTCATCCGGCCTGTTCTCCATTTCGTAGATGCTCACCACCTTGTCGATGTCATAGCACCCGGTGATCATCTCGGTCTTGTCGATACTGCCGGTGAGAATCCTCAACAGGTCCCTGCAGCGGTATACGGAAGAGGATCCGGGAGCGTAGGCGTCATACACGTGGCCGGCTGTGAGGAAGAAGCCGGGGGCGTTTTTGGCGTACATCTCGCACGCCTCCATGATCTTGTGCTTCGGCACCCAGGTGAACTCTTCGGCCTTTTCCGGCGTCCATTCCTCCACCTGCTCGGCCAGCATGTCCCAGGCCGTCTTGCATTCCACTTCCGCGCCGTCCACGAGCTTGATCTTATGGGTCCCGGAAAGGGCCTGTTGGACACCGTCTTCCGCGTACTTCCTCGCCTCAGCATCCCAGATGGCGGGGGCGTCTTTCGCAGCATTCCACACGACAAAGCTCTCCGGACCCGCCTTCGCGTCGATTTCCGTACCACGGAGCATCTTGCCGGTATCCGTGCGCACCAGGAAGGGCGCGTTGGACCAGTTCTCCACGAACTCACTGTCGTACCAGCCCTCTTTCATGATCGTGCGGATCCAGCAGAGCCACAGGCCGATGTCGCTGCCCGGCCTCTCCTGGAGCCAGATATCCGCCCGCCTGGCGGATTCGGTGCATCGCGGGTCCACAACGATCAGTTTCTGGCCCGCTTCCCAGAGACCCTCCATCATTTGAAATGCGTGCGGCATGGCCTCATAGCTGTTGCCGATCAGGATCATGGATTTCGGAAAGATCCCGGGCGCGGGGTAGGGATTCACCACCCACCCGAAGGTATGTTCCATGGAGATCATCTGGGCGCCGTAGCAGATGTGCTCGTGCCCAGTGTGATTTACGCTTCCGATGGCCACGTGAAATCGCCAGGGCACCCAGTTATTGTCTGAATGGTGCGCCGTGCCGGTATTGACCGAGATGCAGTTGGGGCCGTGGTTCTCCATCAACTCCTTCATCTTGCCGGCGATCTCGTCCAGGGCCTGATCCCAGGAGATGACCTCCCATCTGTTCTCGCCCCGTTCGCCGACCCGCTTCAGTGGATAGTTGATCCGGTTCTTCATGTAGTGGTATTCGATCGAGGCCCGGCCGTCATTGTCCATGAAGCCTCGGGTGCAATCCTGGACATAGACCTTGTCCGGATCCGGGGTCACCTTGACCAGCTCGCCGTCCACGATGTGTGCCTTGACGAAACAGGCGGCATGAGGGCATCCGTAACACGTAACCGTCTTGACCACTTCTTCACTCATTTCTCTCTCCCTTCTTTGTTCAGGCTTGGTGGAGAACCTTATTTTCCTGTTCCTCTTCTCCCTAAAAGCCGGCAACTTCCGGTCTTCCTTTCTCCGGGGACCACCCCCCTTTGTCTCTCCTCGCTCTCGCACCCTCCAGAATGATGGTGATGGCCTTCCGGAAGAGTTCTGCCCATCTTCCTTCGCGGATGCTTGCAGATTCATCGGCTACTGCCAGGTCCAGAAGGCCGGTTGCCATCCGCCAGGCAATGGTCCTGAAGTCACCGGCCTTCAAGTCCTTCCTGAATATGCCCTGGTCCATGCCCCGCTCGATGACTTGCGTCACGTAAGGAAAGAGGCGGTTGATTTCTTGTTCCAGGAGCTGGTCCGGATCCGACGAGATTCGCTCGCGAAAATCCTCGGCCAGGTAGTGCTGGGTCATGCGGAAGAACTTCCGGTTGTCGAGCATGTGGTCCACGAAGGCATGAAGCAGGGCGTTGAGGCTTTCCTCGACACTCCCGTCAGGCTGAATGGCGTTCTGGAGCCTTTCCTCCAGAGTGAGAAATCCCTCCCTGATCGCTGCGACGTACAGCTCGTCCTTGTTCTTGAAGTAGAGATACAGGGTCGCCTTGCTCAGCTTGGCTCTTGCCGCAATCTCTTCCACGGGTACGCCGTATCCCCTTTCGTAGAAGAGGTCTTTGGCGGCCGAGAGGATCGCCTTCTTTCTGCGGTTCTTCTCCTCGTCCGATCGGGCCTGAAGATATGTCATGCTTTGCGTCCTTTACTGAGCGCGGTCTGAACTTTGCTCCGCGGCGGCTTCCGGTATCCTGTCCGGCTTCCTCCGCGCCAAATGACCTAAGGTAATTTCTGACCAATGGTTTAACTATGGGTAATTTATAACTGTCGGTCATCGATTGTCAAGGAAAAAGTTGTTTTTTTTTCGATTGGGAAAAGGGGGTCCGACCTTATCCACCGCGCGGATTCTTAACTATCCGAATATAATAGGAAATTCTGCTCGAGAGGATATCAGTGGCCCGGGCGGCCGAGGATGACGTCGACAGCGTGTGGGAGGGCTTCTCGGACCGCCTCGAGGGACTCCACCGCGCCCTTCATGCTGCCGGGCAGATTCAGGATCAGCGTACGCTTACGGATGCCTGCCACGCCACGCGATAGGATGGCCATGGGGGTCTTTTGGAGTCCGGCGGCCCTCATCGCCTCCGGGATCCCCGGGGCCTGCTTTTCGAGCACCTCGAGGGTCGCCTCGGGGGTCACGTCCCTGTCGGAAAACCCGGTTCCCCCCGTGGTCAGGATGAGCTCGAGCCCTGTGTCGTCCGCCCACTCACGAAGTCGGCCCGATATGACGTCCCTCTCGTCCGGGACGATATCGTAGCACTCCACCGACCACCCCCGCTCTTCGACCTTATCCCGGAGGGCTCGTCCTGCCGTGTCTTCGCGCTCGCCCCGTGAGCCGAGGTCACTGACCGTTAGGATTCCTACACGGATCATGCTCAAACCCCTTGCTCAGGGATCATTCGTACGTTTGAATTCCCCGGAACGACCACCCGACTTCTGGTCGAGGTGCAGATCGGTGATCTCCATCTCGCGGTCGGCCGACTTGGCCATGTCGTACACCGTGAGCGCGGCCACGGCTGCAGCCGTCAGTGCCTCCATCTCGACGCCCGTCTTCGCGTCCACGGCGACCTCGGCCCTTATCAGGAGGGAGTCTTTCTCGAACTCGAACTCTACCCCCGCGTATTCGATCGGAAGCGGATGAGCGAGCGGAATCATCTGGTCCACTTTCTTGGCCGCCATGATTCCGGCAACCCTTGCGACCCCGAGCACGTCCCCCTTTGCGAGCGTATTGTCTCTTATGGCCCCGAGGGTTTCCGGGGACATGCGCACCCGCGCAGAGGCGACAGCGCGCCTCGAGGTCGCGTCCTTCTTCCCCACGTCCACCATCCGCGCCTTGCCCGTTTCATCCGTGTGCGTAAGCTTTGCCACCGTTTCACTCCAGATAGATAATGTCCATCATGGAACCGGCTTCCACCCGGTCCGTTTCGCCCGGCACGTCCACGAGAACGTCCGATTCCACCATGCTTCGAAGGATCCCTGATTCCTGGTCGGTGGACAACCGTACGTACAGGTGTCCTTCCGTCTCGTGGAGACGGCCGCGCAGGAATTTCCTCCTTCCCGGTTTGAGCTTCTTGCCCTCCGCCAGGCAAGCGCTCCCTCGGCGGGGTCCGGGTTCTTTCTTCCCGAGCATCACATCCAGAAGGGGGCGCACGAAAAGCTCGAAGGTCACCATGCATGAAACCGGGTTGCCGGGCAGCCCAAGGACGTATCTCCTGCCCTCCAGCCCTGCGAAGACGGGTTTGCCCGGCTTCATGCGAACCTTGTAGAAGAGCCTTTTGACCCCCAGCTCGAGCAGGCTGTCCTGCACGAAGTCGTAGTCCCCTACGCTCACACCTCCCGAAAGAATGAGAACATCGAAATCTCCGGCGCTCTTGATCTTCCGCTCCAGCGCCCCTTTTCGGTCTGGAGCGATGCCCAGGAACTTTGCTTCGGCGCCCCGGGTCGCCGCCAGGCCGGTCAGGGAGTATCCGTTCGAATCATATATATGCCCGGGCTTCAACTCCTTGCCGGGCGCGAGCACTTCGCTTCCGGTGGAGATGACTCTCACCTTCGGCTTGATTCCCACTTTGACCTTGCTGCGGCCGGTGGAGGCGATCATTCCCATCTCGGCGGCGCGAATTACGGCTCCCTGCCGAAGCACCCGCTGGCCCTTCCGGACATCCTCCCCGGCGGGGGCGACATGCTTGCCCTTCGGAGCCTGCTGAATGATACGTACGCCTCCGCTCGTCCGCTCCGTGTACTCGACCATGACGATTGCGTCCGCTCCCGGCGGGATCGGCGCACCTGTCATGATGCGAGCGGCCGTCCCCTTGGTCACCCGGTGCCTGCCGACCTTTCCTGCCGGAACGTCTTCGAGAACACGAAGCTCCACCGGGGACTCCTCGGAGGCGGCTGCCACATCGACAGCGCGGACGGCATAGCCGTCCATGGCCGATTTGCTGAAGGGCGGAATCGGAAAGGGGCTGGCGATGTCTTCCCGAAGCACCCTCCCGAGGGCCTTGAGCACGGGAACCTCCTCCGCACCCAGGGGCCGGGCCTTTGCCATTAGTTTCCGGGTCGCCTCTTCTACCTCGATCATGCTCTCCCCTTCGTTCTAGATGGAACAGCGCCGGTGGCACTGCGTGCAGATTTCGCCTGTGGTGATTCGATACAGTTTCAGAATGCGGCGGGGAACTCGCGTCGTGTTGAAGCGGTCCAGTTCTTTTTCGATGGAAGTCCTGATATAGGAATCCGCATACGCTGAATAATCCATGTTGCCGTCGGGATCGTATTTGCGGAGCGCATGGATCGCCCCCAAGACGCCGGCTCCGACCAGGTCATCGAACACGAGTTCACTTGCAGCTTTTCTCATGCCCTGTCGTGCGAGTCTTCTTATGGCAGCGACTTGATTTTGCACGATCGGCCCAATCAAGGAAACACTCCCTGTCCGGTGGAACCGGGTCACCAGTTCCTTCTCCTCTTCGCCCGAAAGCCGGGGATGTCGCTTCTCTTGGGTCTCTTTGTGGCGCCTACACCCTTTGTGTCTCGACGGAATCTCTATCCTCCGATCTGCGCCATCCACCTCTCGTTCTGAAAAGAGCCGGGGGCTTCTCCCTTCTGCTTGGAGCGGATCGCTCTCTGAAAGGCTCCTGCCAGGTTCTCATCCCCCTCTTCGGCGCGCAGGACTCTCCGAAGATCTATCTCCTTATCGCTAAAAAGGCAATGGCGCAGTTTGCCGTCGGAGGTCAACCTCAAACGGGTGCAGGCGTCACAGAATGGGTGTGTCATGGGCGTGATCAAGCCGATCCGGCCTGCACTGCCGGATACCCTGTACAATCGGGCCGGCCCGGGCAGCACGACAGCAGGCGATGCCGGCTCGAGAGGACCCAGCGCATCCTCGATCCGACGCTTCACCTCATTTCCTGAAAGGACCTGCCTTTCCCACAGGCCGCAACCCTTTGTCTCCTCCCTCTTACCGAGCGGCATTCGTTCGATGAATCGCACCTCCAGGGGGGAGGACACGGTCAGCCTCGCAAAATCCACAATCTCATCGTCGTTCATCCCCTGCATGACCACGACATTGATCTTCACCGGCGCAAGCCCTTCTGCAAGGGAAGCCTCGATTCCTTCCAGTACCCGGCTCAATACATCACGACCGGTGATCTGCTCGAGCCGGTCCCTCCGAAGACTGTCGAGACTCACTGTCACCCTGTCCAACCCCGACCGCTTCAATTCCCCTGCAAGGTCTTTGAGGAGGACGCCGTTGGTTGTCAGACAGCAGTCGACAATCCCTTCGACCGATCCGAGGGAGGAAACGAACTCGCCGATGCCTTTTCGAACCAGCGGTTCGCCACCGGTGATTCTCAGCTTGCTGACTCCCAGGCGTGCACCGATCCGAACCACACGAAGGATTTCGTCGTATCCCAGGATGTGGTCCGGCGGCATCCACGGCACCCCGTCCTTGGGCATGCAATAGATGCATCTCAAGTTGCAGCGGTCGGTAACGGATACGCGGAGCGTATCAACAGCGCTCAATTCGGTCTCCCTTCTTGATCCTTCCGCCTTCCAGCACCTCACAGAACATCCCCTCTCGAGGCATGACACAGTCGCCCACAAGATGGTAGATGGCACACTTCGTGTGACACTCCTTCCCTATCTTCGAGACGCGGAGCTTGACGGTCTCTCCGACCCTCAGCTCGTCCCCAAGGTCGAGCGCGCCCAGATCGATTCCACTCGTGGTCAGGTTCTCCGCATAGATGCCGGGCACGAGATTCGGGATGTCCGGCTTCTGGCCGGTCTCCGATCCATCTCGCGTGCTTTGCTCGATGGCTTTTCGCTGCCTCTCGATGGATTCCAGCATGAGCAGGCTCACCTGCCGATCGCCCGGGCCTGCATGGGCGTCACCCGCCAATCCCATGCCCGGGACGAGCTCACCCTCGGCCGCCGGATTCTTTGGCACACGCTTCTTGCTGCTCAAGTTTATGGAAGCGATTCTTCCCATGGCGTCTTTCTCCTTTAACGCTTCGATGTTCAGGGCCTTCGGATCGACTCTGACCATCGGTCATTTATTACTTGTTGTATGACTTCTGGTAATTTATAACTGTAAGTCATTTTTGTCAAGAGGAAAATCCGAGCGCCTATCAGATCCCCAACAAGAGGGGTGTCCGTAGCATGCCATTCCGATGGCTTGGCTCGTAACAAATTGTATTATAACGGGAATATCATTGAGGATCGCCGTAGATCCATACAGCATATTTGTGCATAGGGCACATCTCCATGGGACAACGCCTGCATACCAGGCGACCATGATAGACCTGGTATACGACCAGAGAGGTCAAGTAACAGACAAAGAGTCCCCTATGCGGAAAGATGAAGAAGAGAGGGGAAAAGAGAATGAGAACGCATGCAATGATATCGATCAGGGCAAGATAGGACCACCTGTGCCGACCCTGGCGCCTCGGCAGATAGAGAGCCGTCAGATGCCCCAGGCCCATGGAACCGCAGTTCTTTCCATAGCGTTCACAACGAGCACATGTGGTCCATCGACCTACGGTCAGGAACCACAACCAGAGAAGAACGTAGAAAGCAAGCCACCCGGGGCCGGCAAAGAGCCAATTCACTACAACGCTGATACCTGCAAAGAACCAGAAAAAGACAGTGAACAGGTAGAAGGAACGAAAGGATGGTTCCTCGTGCTCGCGATCCGGATAATACGTCCAGTTCATGGTGACGGTCTCCTTCCCCCAATCAATTTGCCTTCCGGGGTCTGCCCATTTCGTCCCAACCCCTTTCCTTATAATAGTCCTCCACCGTGGTGCTGAGAGTTTTAACATCTATGAAGAGCTACCTTCCGAAGAATCCTTTGAGGAGGGACCGCTGCAACAGGTCTCCGTCCCTTGCTCCTTGGCTCATGGCAACTCCCCCGCATCCAGGCAAGTTCTCCTCGTGACGTTGCCCGGCAGATCACGGCAAGTTGCCTGACCATTGGTAAGTTATAACTAGCGGTCATTTCTGTCAAGAATGAAATCCTCTCGGGTGTCGGGGATACACATCACACCCATGTTCCAAGAATTCTTCGTCTTCCGAGAACAGGTGCGTCCCTCCTTTGGTCGACCACCCGGCTTAAGCACATTCTTTGTTGACATCCGTCTTTCGGTTACCTTACGTTCGAAGCGTAGAATGCAGATGAGGCCTGTACGAAGTGGGAAACCAGGACTCCAAAGGGCAGGCGGTGAGTGAAACGGCGAAAAGAAGCCGACGGCTTGCTGACTTCAAAGACCCCGAAGGCGGGGGCGACCGCACCAGGGAAGCGCTGCGGACGAGCGAGGAGCGCTACCGAAATGTCTACGATACTGCGCCGCTCGCCTTTGTCATCTGGGATACCGAGTGTCGGGTCACAGACTGGAACAGCCGGGCCAGGAAGATCTTCGGCTGGTCACGGAAGGAAGTCCTGGGGAGAAACTTCTTCGAGTTCCTCGTTCCCGAGCACGCGCGCCCGCGCGTCGAGGACGTGGTGGAAGCCTTGCTCCTCGGAGAGATAGAACCGGACGTGGTCAACGAAAATCTCACCAAGAGTGGAGAGACCATTGTCTGTCGCTGGAGCAACTCCATCCTTCGCGGCAGGGAGGGTCAAGTCTTGGGTGGCATGTCCCTGGCGCTCGATATCACAGAGCAAGTGCGCGCGGAAAACGCTTTGCGGGAGAGCGAGAAGAAGTACAGCACCCTGGTCGAGAATTCCCTGACCGGCATCTATATCGACCTGGATGAGAGGATCGTGTTTGCCAACCAGATGCTCGCCGACACCTACGGGTATCCGAGGGAGGAATTGATCGGTATCGAGAGCTGGCGTCTGGTTCATCCCGATGACAGGCCCATGACGGACAAGATCAGGGCGAAGAGGCTTAAGGGAAAGAAGGTCCCAACGGAATACGAGGCGAGAGGGCTGAAGAAAGACGGATCCGTCATCTGGATCAAGAGGAGAAACACGGTCATCGAGTATGCGGGACACAAGGCCATACTGGGCAATGTCGTGGATGTTACGGAGCGCAAGCGCGCAGAGGAACAGTTCAAACGAAGGAACAGGGAACTGAGGAATTTCGCCTCGGTCGTCTCCCACGATCTGAAGAGCCCCATCATAGCCATCCAGGGGTTTGCCTCCCGGCTCAGCAGGAGCCTTCCGGCAGAACCGGAAGGGAGGGCTGGAAAATACCTCGAGCAGATCATGACCAGCGCGCACAGGATGGAGCTGCTGATCGCCGATCTGTTGGCTTTGGCAAAGAGTGGCCAAGTCGTCTCGACCCTCAGAGAGGTGCCCTGCTCGGAGATGGTAGAGAGCGTCGCCCTTGGTCTGCAAGACAGGCTGGACGAAGAGGGGATCGAATTTGTGGTGGCGGATCAGCTTCCGACCGTACGCTGTGATCGAGAGAGAATCTGTCAGGTGTTCGAGAACCTGATCGTGAACTCCATCCGGTCTTTGGCGAAGACCCGAAACCCCAGGATCGAGATCGGATTCGAGGAAGGGGATGGGGTCCATACCCTCTTCGTAGAGGACAACGGTATCGGGGTCGACGCCAAACACCACCGAAAGATCTTCGAGATGTTCTACCGGGTGAAGGGAACGGAAGAGAAGGAAGGAACAGGCCTGGGCCTCTCGATCGTGGAAAGGATCGTGAGGGGCCACGGAGGAAAGGTCTGGGTAGAGTCCGAAAAGGGCAAAGGGGCTACATTCTACTTCACTCTGCCTAGAGCATGATCAACGTCCGTCGGCTCGGGAAAGGATGGAGCCGGGCACAGACGCATCTCATTCGTCTCGAAGCGATCCTTCCGGGTCCACTCGCCGACGAAGCATTTCCAGCTCTCTACTGTCAGGCGGTGGAGTGCTCTTCACGCCTTCCGGCACTTCCACTTCAAATCCCGTGTTTTCGACGACTTCCTCGATCGTAACACCCGGATGAAGCGAAAAGAGTCTCATGCGGCGGGAATCGGGGCAGAAATCAAAGACACAGAGAGGCGTGATGCAATACCTGGGGCCTGCCCCTGGAAGGCTGAGTCCGGAGCGGAAGTCCGGCGAGCCGTCGCCATACCCTGCAGCACTGACCAGTGCACACCGTTCAACGAACAACCTCGGATTGTGATGGTCCGTGACGATGTAGTATCTCCTGGCAACTGCCGCGAGGGTAGCCGTTCCTATGCTCCCCGGACCCCGGAATTTGAACGATCCATCTTTCCCCGGAATCCCGATCAGGTTTGTGTTGCCGTAAGCATCGATCTGGATACCGCTGATGAAGAAGGCATCCAGCTTATGGAAAGTCAACAATTCCAGGGGGAAATTCCCCGCCCCCTCCGCCCAGCGGACCGGGGCATAGTCGGTGAAATAGCGGGGAGGCCGAACTCGTTCAACATCCACCAGGTTCACCGTGAACGCCCCCATAATCATCTTCATGTTCGGGCCGTGAAGGAAGTGAGCCAACAAGGATGCTGCTCTGGGTACGGGGAAGTTTGCCCCGACACCGATCTTTTCTCGGTCCCGCAAATCCCTGGAAAGCCAGCACGCCATCAATTCTTTTGTCGAATATTCAGCCATCAGCTAGAACCCGTCCAAAACTCATTCAAGGAAAACAGTTGCCGCACACCGACCGCTTCGAGGTAGTCCATGTGATCACGAGGTGTTGCGACGTACTTTGTGAAATACGCTTTCCATTCGGCATCGTCGCCCTGCGCAGCCATGAACGATGCTCTGACGTATTCATTCAGGTGCTTTTCATCTTCCACGTAGGAACCCTGACACGAATAGGGATGTGCTCCGAAGGGAGCAGGAACAACCATGTCGGCCGCATATTTCGTCTTGAAAGGATCGCGACGGGTCTCTTCGGGTGATACGATCTTTTCCACGGTCGTGATAGTGAAATCTGCGGCTTTGTGAACCAGTTCATCGGCGAAGGCGTTGCCGACATATTGCACGTTACCGAAAGGATCGGACTGCGAAGCATGCAGGATGGCCACGTCGATCTTCATGGAAGGCACGGCCAGCATCTTCTCGCCGCAAACCGGGTCGACGAATTCCCTGAGTTCCGGATTCAGTTTGGGGAGATCGGTTCCCAAGCCTCCTCTCACGGGAAAGAAAGGGATGCCTGCCGCCGACGCGTGAAAGAGTGCCATCACAATGATTTCATCGCATTCCCATATTTCGATCTCACCCTTCTCCGCGGCCTGTTTGAAGAACATTCCTATCGGAGCGACCGATTCTGCGCCCACGTAAGCCGATACCAAACGACGGACACATCCGGCCCCGACCAGGAGATCCACGTCGAGTGCGGAAGACATGCTTCCAATGACGGTCAACCCCTTCGCCCCGCGTTTGGCCAGCCCTCGAAGAATGGCCATCGGATGCTGAGTGGTAATGAAGCCGCCGATGGCGATCGTCATGCCGTCCTGGATGCGATCGATAGCCGTTCGTTCGTCCGCAACTACTTCATCACGTATCAAGGTTCCCTCTTCCGGTATGATCGGATCTTTGTTCCCCATGCGGTTCGATATGCTCTTGCTTTATCACTTTTCTGAAGAAGCTTGCAACGACGTCCCTGGTCGGATGAACGAAAGGACAGTGGGATGAGACCCCAGGACCACAGAAAAGAGTTGAGGCGCGCACATGCCATGTACGCGCCTCCACGGCAAAACGATTGGCGTCCCCGAGGGGAAGCGCAGGGTATCATGGTTGCTGATGCGCCCTGGTCTTGTCCCGTAAAGACCTGGATTCACAAGATATCTGTTCTTCGTGATAAGACGAAATAATGAAATGATCATCGCGGAATCGAATGCGACGTATCAGGCATCGACCAGCGTTGGCACCACACCCCGAGGGTTGATCCGCATGTATTCGGGATTCAGATCCTCTTCCCGCATGAGGTTGAGCTGGTAGCCGGTCCACCTGACTCCCTCTTCCTTCGAAGTCATACGCACTATCTGCGAGCAAAGTGAGGGGTCGAAGTGTTACAGGACCACCTGGCGATCTGCTGCCAATTTCGTTCCGTCGGGTCGGTCGAGCGATGGTGCTGGAAGCCGATCCTGCAAAGAGGTACGCATCCGCTTCCTCTTTCAAATGACCCCCTTTCGTTTGAGGTCATCCAGAGTTGCCGTGCTGTATCCCAGGAGATCTTGATAGATTTCATCATTGTGCTCACCCACTCTGGGTGCGCGCTCTGTTATGCAGCCGGGGGTTTTCGAGAGCCTCGCCGGAATACCGCTAGTGGGCATTCTTTCAAGACCAGGTTCCTCCAAATCCAGATATTCGATCATCTTTTCTGAATCGATGTGTGGATCACCCAGCACTTCATCCAAGCCGCGCAAAGGACCGCACGGGATCCTTGCCTCTTCCAGCTTTTCCAGTACTTCGGCGACGGTGTGCCCGGCTGCCCAGTCGGCAATCAACGGGTCAATGCGATCCCGGTTCTCATATCGCATAAAATCAGTCTGTAGATCCGGGTCGTCAATCAGCTCCTCGTGTCCGATCATTCGTGCCAGACGACGCCACAGCGAGTTCATGATAGTAGCAATAAACACATAGCCGTCTTTACATCGGTACAGATCCGTGGGGCCCACATATGCGCTCCGGTTTCCAATGATGGGCCGGAGTTTCCCCAGGACTTCGGCTTCTGCAATAAAGGGAGCGGTATAAGTGAGGGCTGTTTGTAAGAGGGCCAGATCCACGAACTGCCCCTCACCCGTCTGGTCCCGGTGCCGCAGAGCGACAAGGGTGCCAAAGGCAGCGATCGCACCGGTTCCGTGGTCCACAGGATTGATGAACGCCCGCACCGGCGGTTTGTCCGGGAATCCACCGATTTTCATGGCGCCGGACATGGCCTGGGCGATGAAATCGAAGCCCGTCCTGTTGGCGTAGGGACCGGTGCTTCCGAAACAGGAAATGGCTGTGACGATGATCCCCGGACTGAGCCTTGCCAGGTCTTCATAGATCAAACCCGCACGCCTGGCAGCTTCGGGTGAGAAGCTATGGATGAGAACATCACTTCGCTTGACCAGATCCGCCAATACCTTGTGCCCGTGATCGTTTTCAAAGAGATTTAAGGTGATTCCCTTTTTGTTTCGGGCGTAGCTCGGGTAGAAGAGATTTTCGCCGTTCGATCCGGTCAAACCTGCTGTTCGATCTTCTTCTCCGCCAGGGCGATCGATACGGATCACTTCCGCCCCCATATCCGCCAGCAACATGCCGCAGTATGGACCTGCGATGAACCTGCCGAAGTCGAGAACCCTCACGTCCTCTAGGACTCTCTTCATGGATGTCTCCTACTTGCTATGCCGCTGTTGAAATAGAGTAAGGCAGAACTCGGAGAAGCAGAATACATTTGCTTCTTTCTCCATGTTATACAAAATACACTGTCTTGTTGAAAAATAGGTAGAAAAATATCTTGACAGATCCGGCGTCATGTTAGAGTATAAGTAAACGCTCACTTATAAACTAATTGATCGTAATGAAAGAGTCAAGATGAACAGAAAGAAAAAGATGAAAGGATACAAACGAAGGCAGGCAATTCTTGAGGCCTCGCGCCCGCTTTTTGCCCGAAACGGGTTCCGGGGAACCTCTGTCAGGGATATCGCAAGAGCGGCGAACGTTTCAGAAGCTTTGTTATATCAACACTTTGCAAGCAAAGAAGAGCTCTATGAAGAGGTGATGGACTACACCGGAAAAGTATCGGCCACGGGGATCGAAAAGCTGCATGATCTTCTAGAGCCAGGGACCGATGCGCTGGTCACGAGCATATACCTTCTTGTCAGGTTGATCTTGCTAGAGATGCCCCGGTTGCAGGAGGAGCAGCACTGGCACGAAAGGATCTTGTATCGAAGCCTGCTGGGAGACACAAAATACGCCCGAACGCATTTCAACAGGCTTCGGGGGATTCTGGAAGAAGGGATAAGCATGTGCCTCGACTCGGCGGCCGGGGCAGGAGATCT
This sequence comes from bacterium, assembly GCA_028277985.1. Taxonomy (GTDB): domain Bacteria; phylum Desulfobacterota; class DSWW01; order DSWW01; family DSWW01; genus S015-6. The sequence continues at coordinate 20,829 of JANQFG010000275.1, forward strand.
GGAGCACGGTCCGATCGGGAATCTCAACAGGATGTGGTTCGTGCACCACCTGGCCATGGCCCTGAACCTGTGCCACCTCTCAGATGAGCCGGCTTTCGAATACGAAGGCTCCAGGGAAGAGCTTGTCGACCAGGTGGTCCTGTTCTGCCTGAAAGGGATAGGGATGACCCCATCGGCTATCGAACGAGCCTTTCGGCCCGACAGGCTCCGAGAGATGTTCGGGCGTCTTTATGCATGACGGGGCATTCCGCTGAAAGAGACACAAAAGGGAGAGAAGGTATGGCGGATCTCAAAGTGAAGTATGGTGGAGTCGAGTTCAAGAACCCCATCGTGGCAGCGGCTGGTCCGTTGGGCAGGACGTTTGAAGCCCTCAAGAGGAGCATCGAGGCGGGTTGTGGAGGGGTGACCCTCAAGTCCAGCAATGCGGAAGTCAAGGAGGAAGTCTCGCCCAAACCGGGCGCTCATGTATATCCACGCCCGGCGCATACGTTCCTCAAGAAATATGGTCTCGCCAACATGATGATCAACTGGGAGGGCGTACCGGTCGACTTCACCGCGATGGAGGAAAAGAGACTGATCGAGAAGATCAAGCCGATCGCCAGTGACCATGGGTGCAGAATCATCGCCAACGTGCACCCCGATCCGATGCATTTCGCGGACATGGATGCATTGAGGAGGGATATAGAGACACTGCAGTCGGCAAAGCCGGACCTGATTGAATTTTGCACCTGCCCGTACCATCTCCCGCACGAAGTCACCTGTCCGGAAACAGCCAATTACGACCGGATCAAAGAGGTGCAGGAAAAGGTATATGCCGTTGTGATGGAGGTCGCGGAGGTCCCGGTCATTGCCAAGGCGAACGGACCCGTCTTCTATAACGCATTGCGGGCTGTCAGGGATGTCGGTGTTGGCTGCTTCCATGTGACCGAGGGGCCGCTGTTCTATGGAACCATTGTGGATATAGACGAGATGACCCCGCTCGCGCCCGGACCGGCGGTGATCACATACGGCGCGCACCGGCGGCCGATTATGAACCTGCAGTGCGCACGGACCCGGGACCTGGGTAACGACTTTGATCTCATGAGCAGCGGAGGTATCTGGTTAGTGAACGACGTCATCGAGAGGCTGATGTGCGGCGCTCAGGTCGTGGGGCTCCACACTGCGGTGCAGTATCATGGACAAGAGCTTTTCGCCAAGCTCGTCAAAGGGTTATCAGAATGGCTGGACAAGAAGGGGATGGCTCTCCAGGAAGTGATAGGAAAAGCGGTGCCCAAGATCGTGAGCCAGGAGGCACACGACGCGTTCATGAGGGAATGTGACCGGAGCGTCAATCAGATCAGACCGTCGATCGACCCGGGACTCTGCAACGGTTGCGGATTCTGCGCCAACTGTATCCATGGTGCTATCTCCATAGACGACAAGAAAGCCGAAACCAACCTCGATAAGTGTGTAAGGTGTGGCGTGTGCGAATCGATTTGCCCCGTCGATGCCATCACGCTACAGGTTTGACAGGAGGCAGGGATCATGAAGAACGAGCCATCACCTATAGCCTTCCTTACAACCGACGAAGACGCAGAGTTGTGGGGTTTCGACATCCTCGAACCTGTAGGGACGCCCATGGCCTGGGTTCACGACTGGAAGAAGGTGATGCCGGGCTTCGATCGTCCCATGCAAAGCCCCCTGGATCTGGTGGCGATCATGGAGGGAATGCAAGGCGATCTCTCCAGACTCGAGGTGGGTGATCTGCTAGCGGCCCTCTGCTTCTTCTACAGGGCGGACACGTTCGAATTACTGGACGACTTTGAACTGGCCGTAGGCAGGGAGACGGTCATGCAGGTCCTTCGGGAGCGTGGCATCAAGGCAGGCAGTCGCGGATGGACGAGCAGCCAGCACATGTATGGAAAACCCCTCCCGCTCGACAAGGTTGCCCTCTATCAGGACACCGTTCATATGCTGTTCGGCCCCAACATGCAGCCCAACACTTGGTTCGACGACGAAAAGGTCGTCTGCTCACGCACGGACTGCACCTTCAGCCCTCCATCGGACATGAGGGAGAAAGGGGAGTTGTGTAGGACCCTGTGCGGGGGCATGACGGACGCATACATGCAATGCGAACCGGACCTACTCACTGCAAGGTTGGTGGACATCGGTGAGGAAGGAAAGACGACCCGATGCCTGCATGTCTGGACATACACGCCTGATGTGTTCGATAAGCTGCCGGAGAATTGCAGGGCCAACATACCGGAGACGACGAGGAAGATATTGGGAGAGAGAGGGGCGAAGGGCCTGCAAGTATGAAGATCTTGTCGAGTCATCGGACCTTGATGGAGGTGGACGCATGGGAACCTTGAAATCCTTCTCGATATCTATCTTGCTGACCGGCCTTCTGTTGGGTCCGGGTGCGGATCTGGGGGCTGATGAGCCAACGCTGGAGATCATCGATAAGACGAACTGGGAAAAGGCCGAGGGGCTCGTTCCTGACTGTCTACTGGAGTGGGTGAAGGAGGGCGAAATGACCCTCCCGGTAGGTGAGCTCAACTATGACGCGGCGGATTTCTTCCTTTCCCATGCCACAGAGAGTTTCACGGCAAATATCGGCAAGTACGAATTGAATGAAGAGGATATCCTCGTCGACAGAGAAACGGGCAGGGCGGCAGAGTCGATCATAGGGTTTCCCTTCCCCAAGATCGACCCTGACGACCCCAAGGCGGCTATCAAGATCATATACAACAAACAATACGTAACATACATCCTCGGTTTCAAGAAGTTCTCGACCTTCATCTGGTGGATTGGCCGTAGTTCAGATTTTGAACGGGAGATAGAGGTCCTTTTCCAGGATGCCTATTTCACGGGATTCCCCGGAGCCCGTGAATACCCAAATCCAAAGGACGCAGAGCGATACGCCCTGGTCTCGGTTCGAGCCCCCTATGATCTGGCCGGCACGGCTCAGTTGATGTGGCGTTATCTCTCCGCCAAAGCAGATATGAGTTTTGCCTATGTGCCTGCCATTCGCAGGGTGCGGCGTTTGAGCCCGGCCAACCGTTCCGACGGGTTCGTGGGCTCGGATTTCGCGGTGGACGACATCCTTGCCTATGATGGAAAGATTCCTCATTTTGAGTGGGAGTTGGTCGAGAAGAGAGAGGCTCTGGTTCCTTTCGCGAGTCCTGGTCCCGTAAGGGTGGACATAACGGAAAAGGGAGAGTGGGACACGTCAGGCAACGGCCTCTCGATCCGCTATGGCTTTCAAGACGAGCAGTGGCAGGGGGCTCCGTGGGCCCCGCTCAACCCAATCTATGTAAAGCGTCCCGTTTGGGTCGTCAAGGCAAAGTCCAAAGACCAGTACTACAACTACGGGACCCAGTATGTTTGGGTCTTCGCAGACAGCTGGGGGCCCGCCTATAAGACGGTCTATGACCGCTCGGACAAGTTCTGGAAGTTCTTGTCCGCCACCACAGCGGGGTACAAGAGCGACGACGGCAAGGTGAAGTTCTTGTCCTGGCTGGACCACCTGATCGTCGACTCACGAAGGGATCACGCCACAGTAATTTCCCAGTTGCATCCGGACACGATTCTCCTGTTCAACGCCGTGCTGAACCTGAACGACTTCTCCCTGGCCGGCTTTCAGAAGTACTGCAAGTAGGGGCGCATCTCATACAACGATCTCTTGAAAGAGAGCTCCGTACTCAGGGGCCGGGCGGGCGTGTTTGAAATCTGCATCAAACTAGTTGCGAGGAGGCTGATATGAAGATTGAGCCGATTCAAGAAGAGTACAGGAAGCTTAAGGGAAAGACGGCGATCATAACCGGAGCCTCTAGGGGCATGGGGCGGGCCGGGGCATTGGTTTTCGGACAACACGGCGCCGACGTGGTGGTGAACTACAACAGCAACAAAGAGGCGGCCGACCATGTGGTGGCCAGGATCGAAGAGCTGGGTGGGAGAGCCATCGCGGTCAGGGGGGATGTGGGAGACATGAAGGATCTGCCGGGTCTCGTCGATTCCTGTCTGGACACGTTCGGCAAGATCGACATCCTGTATCACAATGCGGCGATTCATTGGGTCTGCGGGGAGTTGGACGATGTCACCGAGGAAGTGTGGGACAAGACCTACGACTGCATCATCAAGGGGCCTTTCTTCCTGACAAAGCTCGTGATCCCCCACATGCAGAAGCAGGGCGGCGGATCCATTCTATTCACTTCCACGAGTTCCGCCGGTACTGCTACGCCGACCGATCCTCACTACATGACGGCCAAGAACGCGGTAAACGCTTTGTACCCCATCCTGGCAGGCTGGCTTGCACCGGAGATCCGCGTGAACTGCGTCGTCCCGGGATTCGTGAAAACAGACATGTTCCGCCACCACTCGCCCGACATGTGGAAGGCGCTCGCCTCTATGGTACCAATGAACCGGATGGCGACTCCGATGGACGTGGCCCACGCAGCGCTCTATCTGGTCTCGCCGGAGGCGGCTTACCTCACCGGTGTGAGCCTGCCTGTCGACGGCGGCAGAATGTCGGCCGTTCCGAGACGCAACCTCCTGCCGGGCCTTCTGGCGATGAAACCCGGCTTGGGGCAGTTCGACAAGGAGGACTACGGTGAAGACGAGATCCAAGAGATGGATGTTGGCATCTAGGTAATCCGTCGCAGAGCAATCGAATGCGAAGAAGAACAAGGAAGACAGAAGGGAGAGAACCCGATGACGCTGGGCATGATGGCATCCGACGTGGAACAGCGGATCGACTTGGAGGCGCTGCGGAAATACAAGCAGGAGAGGATCCAGGCCCAGCTCGCGGAAAAGGATCTGGGGGCGGTCCTCTGTTTTGATCCGGACAACGTCCGGTATGCGACTTCTACCACACTGGGAGAGTGGCACCGGGACAAGTTCGTCCGGTGGTGTCTGGTCCCACGTGAGGGGGATCCGGTTCTCTTCGAGATCGGAACCGCGGGAGAGGTGAAGAAGGTCCTGTGCCCGTGGCTCAAGCCGGAGAACATACGTGCCGGTGGAGGATGGCTTCGGGGGGCGAACGTAGCCGGAGGCACGGCCCTCGCCGTTGCCGTGACCGCCGTCAGGATCAAGGGGGCCCTGGAAGAATACAAAGTGAGCGACATGCCTGTGGGGATCGACACGGCCGACCTCTACATACTGGAAGGACTCAAAAACGAGGGCCTCAACCTTGTCAACGGTTGGGACGCCATGTGGGATGCCCGCTTGGTGAAGTCCCCCGAAGAGTTGGCAATCATCGAAATGTCCGCCGCCCTTGCCGACGGATGCTACCAGGACATCGTCGACAAGATCCGTCCGGGTGTCAGGGAATTGGAGATCGTGGCAGAGATCTACGGCTGGCTTCTGCGGAACGGGTGTGACCGGATCACTGGTGTGAACTGTGTGTCCGGGCCAAGGAGCAATCCGCACCCCCACGATTTCTCGGACCGGATGATCCGGCCGGGCGAACTTGTCTTCATCGACATCATGAGCCATCTCCTTGGCTACGGGACCTGCTATTACCGTACCTTCGTAACCACAAAAGCGACGCAGAAGCAGAAGGATCTCTACAAGATGGCCTATGACTGGCTGCAGGCCGGTCTCGATGTTATCCGACCGGGCATTACCACCTCCGACATAGCCAGGCAGTGGCCCACGGCCCAGGAGATGGGCTATCCGGACGAGCTGGCGGCTGCGGGCCTTTGTGTAGGGCATGGAATCGGTTTGAGCATCCACGAGAAGCCCTTCATCTCGCGCCTCTTCATAGATCACCCCACGCCCGTTCAGGCTAACATGCACTTCGCCCTCGAGACATTTGCCGGGGACGGTGAAGACGGTGCGAGGATCGAGAGCCAGGTGATCGTGACGGAAGACGGGCACAAGGTCATCACCCGGTGGCCTTGCGAGGAGCTGATGGTTTGCTCTCCAAGATGACCCCAAGAGAGGGGGTACAGAAATGAAGAAGACAATGAGTGTCGCCTTTTTTTTCGTTCTGGGAGCAATGATCGGTCTTTCCCTAAGCTGTGGAGACATATTGGACGAAATGCTGAGGGAGCTCATAGGAAGTGTCGCCGTCGATGCGATGAGAGCAGCCTACATCGACTCACGGCAGATCCTGGATGACGGCCGAATCCACGTAATCCTTGCAGGGACCGGCTCACCGAGAATAGACGGAGACCGCTCACATCCCTGTACGGCACTGGCCGCAAACGGTCAGTTCCTGATCTTCGATGCAGGTCCGGGCGCTGTGGACAAGCTCTTCCTTCAAGGCTTTCCCGTTCAAGACGTCGAGCACTTCTTCCTGACCCACATGCATTCGGACCATATGGGCGGCATTGCCAATCTCATCAACCTGTCTTACAACAGCGGCCGTCGAAACGTGATCCACGTCTACGGACCGGACGACAGCAGGAATCTCAGCCACTCCCTCTACCCGCCCACCTCCAAAGAGTACAGGGCAGGGCACGAAACAACGACGCCCGACGGTCTGCCGGACACGCGGCGGATCAACGAGCTCAATGCGGTAGACCTGCGAAACGGCCTGGTCTGGGATGTAGGCCCGGACCCCGATCTCGTGTACATACCCGGAATCGGCGATATGGTTGATGGAATCAACATGGCCTACTCTGCCGACACCGTCATAAGGACCAGCAACAGACAAATCCCCGAAGACCCGGACGGATGGGCACACAATATGGCGGTTGCTCACCCGCATCCGGACATGCCCTATACAGAACAGGAGAACCACGGTTGGGGCGAGCTGCAGGAGGTAGTCACCTTCCCGGATAAAGGGAGCGGTCATGGAGATCTCGTAGTGAAATGTTTTCTGGTTGATCACTACCCGTGCTTCCCCTCCTACGGATACAGGATCGAATACGCTGGCAAGGTCGTCGTGATCAGCGGCGACACGGAATCGCTCATGCCCTATGAGGCCGCGCCCGGAGAGCAATCCTACTGGGCCACCTACGCGGAAAATGCGGATGTCTTCGTCCATGAAGCACTGAATCTGGAAATCACGGAGATCATGCTGGATGCGATTATGGCCGAGCCGGATCTGCTCGCTATCCCCGCCGTGGTGAACATCGTGGCTCAGTTTAGGGGCGCAGCGGATCATCACACAGATGTCTTGGATGCGGCCCGCGCGGCAGCTGAAGCCAATGCCTCCATACTCGTATTGACCCACGTGCCGAACCCAACTCCGAACGACCCGATCAAAGATCTCTTTACTGAAGGAATGAACGCCTTCTACTCAGGTCAAATCATCCTTGGGGAAGACGGAATGGACATACAAGTACCTTTTTAGGGTAGGGGGATCTCTCGATGGTCACACCAAATATCCGGTCCTTGGCCGACGCGACCAATCGCGACCTTAAGAATCGATTTCGAAATCGCGTGATCGGCGCTCCGAAGTCGGCGGTTCCGCGTTTTGAGCTTTACCATGCCGGCGCCTCTCTATGCTCCCACAAAGTGCGAACTGTTCTGGCAGAGAAAGAGATTCCCTATTTTTCCCACGACATGAACCTTCCGGGACTTGCCCTTGGGGTGCCGGAGAACTATCGTCCAAGCTATGTGCGACTGCGAATGCAGGGGGCGGTGGGTGCAACCTTGGTGCGTGCATATTCGGGCAGATCATCGCTATCCACCGAAGGCTTTGACCCTTGTGTCGTCCCCACCCTGGTGGACCATGAAAAAAGCAGGGTGGTTATCGACTCCAGTAGAATCTGCAAGTATCTGGATGAGGAGGCCGGCACAGGGCCCGTACTCATTCCGGAAGCGCTTGGAGAGGAAGTCGAGCGGCAGATCGCCCTGGTCGATGAGGCCCCCCATGTAGCCCTTCTGTATGGAGCCCATCCTGACGGGGACCGGCGGCCAAGGTTGATCGTACGCGGAATGACGGGAATCCAGAACAAGAAGATCAAAGCGCTCGAATCGCAGATCGCTCTGGTTCAAAATGATCCTGTGCTCGTGTCCGCCTACCAGAGCAAGATTTCGAAAGAGTCTGAGAGTCTGAGGTTCGTATCCGAACCGAAGCGTATGAACGAAGTTCTTCGTGAAATGGAAGAGCATGTAGCAGAACTTGATCAGCATCTTAGCACTCACGACGGTCCATGGGTGTGCGGTGAGAGATTCACCCTGGCGGATATCGTCTGGACAACGAGTCTCTTCAGGATGAAGTGGATCGGCATCGGACGGTTCTGGGAAGAGGACAAGGGGAGATGCCGCGTTGCAGGATATGCCAATCTGGCATTTCAGCGCCCTTCGTTCAGGCATGCGGTGATCGATTGGCCGAATGCATACGCACCAAGTCCCTACGTGCCTGAATTCTCAACTCCGCTGGCTTGGCCGCGCTTCTTCTGGCGGGTGCTGCGAAGTGCAAGAGGGTAAAGCTGCCCGGAATCGGTCGTCAGCAATGGGGACTGTATCAGTGGGAGCACTAGTAGGGCCTTCTCTTTTCTGGGAGGGTGCTGACTCCCTCTATGGCGTCCTCCTTTGCCCGTATGAATCCTGGTTCCTGTCCTCGAGCTTAATGGTCGCCTGCGGTCAAGCGGCTGAACATGGATTACGCTCAAGAATTTCTGACACGGGATGATATGAACAGGGTTGAGATCATAATTGAGATTGACAAATCGGAAGCATTAAGGGTGCAGGAGAGAATGGAATTGCAGCGAACGACGGTTCCATATAATGGTGCGAATTTGATCGCCCAGATTCGGTCTGCTGGGGTTACTATAACTCTTATACATTCGGAGATTTGAAGCATGAAAAACTTTGCGGTCTCGTTGAGGGATCTGAAAGAAAATATGGCTGCATCAATTCGGGGAGATGGCAGAGTCCTGCGCCCCACTTTTCTCGCCGACGAGATCAATGTAGCAGCCAGGATGAACGTTGATCTGTCACTAAGAATAGGGGGGCTCTCTCTACTTAAGGCAGAATTATTCGCTGTGTGTTGACGGTCTGTGAACGCGACAACCTGATTCCGAAAGGACAATGACCAGCGGTTCTTCTCAGGTTAGGATCTCTTCTTCACGATTGAGAACTTCAAGAAGGTTTTCCGCGACCTGCTTCGGATTAAGAAGACGGAAGCGAAGCAGGACTACCCTACGCCTACCCCCATAGAGGACCGAATTCTACCAAGCCACCAAAGTCCTTGTCGCCCGAAAGAAGCACGAGGCCGTGCTTCTCCACGTATTCCAGAATGGCGATGTCCTTCTGCACTGCAAGACCAGCGCAACCGAAACCCGGGTGCCTTTGACCACTGGTTTCCCATTCAAAATCTCCGGATCGCAGACAATCACGGCTTCTTCCATCGCCTTTCCCTTTTCGAGTTCGTCCATGATTCGTATGATAACACAAGCTATCCCTTCGTGATATATGAAGAATAGGTCTTCACAGAACAGGCGCCAGGAAAAGGAAGGGCGGCTAAACCTTTCATTCCGATTCAGCCGCCCAACTATGATTCTAATTGGCGTCCCCGAGGGGAAGCGCAGGGTATCATGGTCTCCGATGCGCCCTCGTTCTGTCCCATAAGGGCTTGAATGCATGAGGAATTCGACCTTGAAGCGCCAGGGTCAATTCACGCCCCGTTCGGAATCACCCCAGAACTTCGCCCGGATCGCTTTCTTGTCGGTCTTGCCCGCGCCGGTCTTCGGGATCTCGCTCCAGAATTCGATCGATTTCGGCGATTTGACCCCGCCGAGCTTGTCGCGGCAACGCTCGACCGCCGCGTCGGCGTCAAGCGTTGCGCCCGGCTTCAGCACGATGACCGCCTTGATGGACTCGCCCCATCTGTCGTCGGGCACGCCGATGACCGCGCACTCCAGAACCTCGGGCATCGCCAGGATCGGCTCTTCCACCTCTGTCGCGAACACGTTGAACCCGCCGGTGATGATCATGTCCTTCTTGCGGTCAACGATATACAGATAACCGTCGTTATCGAGGTAACCGATGTCGCCTGTGTGGTGCCAGCCGAATTGCCTTACTTCCTCGGTCGCCTCCGGTTTCTCGAAGTAACCCGGCGTCACCAGGCGCCCGCGACAACAGATCTCACCTCGTTCGCCTACGGGAAGCTCGTTACCCTGGTCGTCCAGGATCGCCACTGCGGTGCAGGACGTCACTTTTCCGCAGCTCTTGAGCCGTTCCGGCTTATCACCGCGGGCGGCTGCTGCGACGACCTCCGGGGACAACATCGAGATGAGCATCGGTGCCTCCGCCTGCCCGTAGCACTGGCAGATCACGGGGCCGAACACCTCGACACCCCGGCGGAACTTGTCGGGCGACACCGGCGCGGCTGCAATCAGAACCTGGCGCAGACTCGATAGATCGTAGTTCCCGACGTCCGGGTGTTCGAGCAGCGCATAGTAGGCCGTCGGCGGCAGAAAGATATGCGTGACCCTGTGGGTCTCGATGCTCTTGAGCACCTCCTCGGCATCAAAACCGGGCAGCACCACCGTTGTGCCTCCCTCGTATGCGAAAATGCCGATGATCGCTCCGGCCGCATGCGTGATGGGTGCGACCGCAAGATGCACGATGTCCTCCGTCCGGTCGCCTATGTAATGACGCAGCCCGAGCTCGAACATGGTGACAAAGGTCGTATTGCTGATCTCGACGCCTTTGGAGGGCCCCGTGGTGCCACCGGTCGGCCACCGCGAGACGACCGCATCCGGGGCACCGAACGGATCGGACCAGTCCGGAATAACGGCTTCGCGCCCCCCTTCGCAGAACGCATCGAGGGAGGGCACACCGCAGTCCTCGGCATCGATGCAGATCGCGCCCTTCAATTCCGGAAGGGATTTCATCACCTCTCGCGCCTGGTCGGCAACCGCTGAGTGAAAGAACAGCCAGCGCGTGTGCACGTAGGCCATGTACTCGGCATTGCTGCTTACGGAGTTGCGCACGTTGACCGGGACCCAGGCCCCTCCGGCACGCATCGAAGCGAAGACGCAGATCACTGCAGCCGGATCGTTCGGCGAGTAAACCGCGACCGAGTCCCCCTGGACGAATCCGTTTGCGAACAGCGCTCGCGCAATGGCCTCCGTGAGTGCCTTCGCGTCTTCGAAACTGTAGGTCTTGCCGCCGCCGATGAGAAAAGCGCGGGTCGGATTGATGGCCGCGCCACGATCAAAGTAGTCTATGGGTCGCATTCGATTCTCCCCATATTCAAGCCAACGGCGGCTCCGGCCAGACGGAAGGGACCTCGCATGCCAGCCAGCGCACGAGCGCGTTGTTCACATCAACCGGTTTCTCCTGAACCATGAAATGTCCGGAGCGCACCGTTCGTTCGGTCAGCTTGCTGCAGTATTCGCGCATCGCGTGAGGCAACGCGGAGTCGACGCACTCGCACACATAGTCATAGGCGCCTGTGAGGAACAGCACGGGCATGTCGAGACGCCCGCCATTCACTGCACCGGCTGCATACGCCGCGTTCGCCTTGTGGTTCATGTAATACGAGCAGGGCCCGAAGAATCCGTTGCGCTCGAGGGCAGCCGTATAGATGCTCACGTCCGCTTCCGACACGACATCATCGTCTCTCGGCAGTTCAGGCGCCTCGTCGACCCCGCCGAACCAGCCGCCGTCGCGCCTGACGTTGGCGGTTATCGCCGGCGTCCCCCGCCCTTCCGGACCCCATTTGCGGAACAAGGCCTGGATCGCATTACGCGGATTCGCGTCGAACACTTCGCAGGCACGCGAAAAGTTCTCCTCGTAGAAGCATTGATAATCCCACTGCCCCGCAGGAAAATCGGATTCCGGATACACGTTGCGGTCCACGGTCGCGATCAAGGTCTCGAGGCCCAGTTCGAGGGTTCGGTACGGCACACACAGATTCGCTACTCCGTGGCACCTTTCGGGGTGATGGCTGGCCACGCTCCACACTGGCCCGCAGCCCCAATCGTGGCCCACCCACACAGCACGCTCGTGCCCGATATGGTCCAGCAGCGCGAGCAGATCTGCCACAAGGTGCTCGATCGCATACGCATCGTGCCGGTCGTACACGCTCGATTTCCCGTAGCCCCGCATATCCGGCGCCACCGCCCGAAATCCCAGCGCCCCGAGCACGGGCAGCTGGTGGCGCCAGCTGATCGACAGCTCAGGCCAGCCGTGGACGAAGACAACCGGCGGCCCCGTCTCGGGTCCTGCAGCAAGATAAGACATCGTGTGTTCGCCCCGGCGCGTCGTATGTTCCGTGACTGTCATGGCATTCCTCCACTTCGTATCCTAGAGGGCAACCGATTACGGCCACTCCAGGCGCTCCCGGCTGTCGTGATCGGCTTGGTGATAGGATTGTTACATATCAACGGTAGAATCTTCACACAGTGGTGATATATTTGTCAACAATTCCACGAATGGCCCGACCTCGACGCCGCGGCCGCACATGTGACACCCCGGGGGCTCGGCAAGCCAGGTTGAGCGCAGTGCCCTCCCGTGATCTGCGCCTAGAATCTGGGTCAAATCCAGGGCGAGGTGAATCTGTCAATTTCAAAATGATTTCAATTAGTTGCGCGGTTTCGGCTCATCGACGACCCAACGATTCGGCCCGTATCGGAACATGCGAATCCGACAGAAAAAAATATCTTGACAACTCTATCATCTCTATATGACAATTTTATCACTAATAGGGAACAAAGATATCACTAAACCGACAGGAGGGGAATCCGCAATGGGCATAAAACGGCTGGAGAACTTCATGACGACGGAGAAGCAGCGTGGGTTCGAGACGGACTTCACGCTCGACGCCGAGACCTACGAGGTCTGGGACGAGATTGAGGTGGGTCGTGTGGCCACGGCCGTGCAAACCTTCGAGGTCAAGGAGGAGGACATTCTGTCCTGGAATGCGTCGACGCTGGAAGAGGATCCCCTGTTTGTGGATCCGGAAGCGGCCAGGGCCCAGGGTCACGAGCACGTCATTGCACATCCGCTGTTTGCCGTACAGATCGCCTTCTATTGCATCGAGAAGGGGCCCGGCAACTGGCTGCGCTCACCAGGGGCTCGCAACCCGGGCCAGAAGCTGGTCTTCTACGAGCCCTTCCGGGTGGGTGAGGTGATCACGATGACCACAACCACCGTGGATAAGTGGGTGCGGCGAGACAAACATTACCTACAGGATCGCTATGACTACCACAACCAGGAAGGCACACTGAAAGCGATCTGGTATGCCACACTCATCGTACCGCCGAACCGCGCCGAAGTGGCGCGCTTTGCGGCCATCTAGGGGAGGACGTCATGACGGACCTGCTTTTTTCCAAGATTCGCGTCAACGATACCCTGCCGACGGTGATGCACGCCGTCAGCCAGGACACCATCGATCTCTGTGCCGTGGCGCACCTCGACTTCAACCCGGTGCACACCGATGTCGAGTGGTGCAAAACTGCTCAGGTCTTCGGTACGCCCAAGACAGTGGCCCACGGCATGTTCACCATGTCGCTGATGACCTCGGTCATCCTGCGCGCCTGGCATGGTGCCGGCGCCTTCGTCAATTCCATCGACGCCAAGCTGACGAAGCCGGTCGAAGTCGGCCAGACGCTGCGTTGCGATGGCAAGGTGATCGAGCTGCATCCGCGAGGCCCGGGCCAGAGCTTCGTCGTCGTCGCCTTGACCGCGATCGACACCCAGGGCGACACCGTTGCCGTCGCCAAGGCCGAGGTCACGGTTCCGGATTAGCCGCGGAAGGAACCCACCAATCGACAACCGCTTCACACGGGAGAGACCTGCAATGAAACGAACGCCCAGGATCATGGGCATCGATGCCGGCGGCACGATGACCGACACGTTTCTGGTCGACGACGCAGGCAATTTCGTCGTCGGCAAGGCCCAGTCCACGCCGGAAGATGAATCCTCCGGCTTCATCGCTTCTGCCCGCGACGCCATGGCTTACTGGGACCTGACGGTGGAAGAAGGTTTCCCGAGCCTGCGTACCGGGATATTCTCCGGCACCGCCATGCTCAACCGGCTGCTTGAACGCAAGGGCCGCAAGGTCGGCGTCATCGTGGCGGCCGGTATGGAAGACTACCTGCGTCTCGAACGCGGTATCCAGACCTACCTCGGGTACAGTTTCTGCGACCGGATTCATCTCGTGACACACACCCACAACGAGCCGCTGGTGCCGCGTGAGCGCGTCATGGGCGTGCGCGGCCGCATGAACTTGTTCGGCGAGGAAGTCATTCCGCTCTATGAGGATGAAACCCGGGATGCCGCGATGCGACTGCTCGATTTCGGCGTCGACAACATCGTCGTCTGCCTGCCCTTTTCCTACAAGAACCCGGCACACGAGCAACGCGTGCGTGCGATCTGCGAGGAAGTCATAGGCGGAAACGGGAACGGTCGCGTTCCGGTGTACTTGTCGAGCGAGCTCTACCCCATGCGGCAGGATTTCCCGCGTTTGAACTCGACCATCATGGAAGCCTACGCGGCAGAGCCGTCGCGCGGCACGCTGCAGAACGTCCAGAAGCGTGTCGAACAGACGGGCGGCGACTTCGAACTGCGCGTCATGGCCAGCCATGGCGGTACCATCTCGATGAACGCCAAGGAGCTCGCGCGCACCATGGTCAGCGGACCGATCGGGGGTGTGGTCGGAGCGCGTTATCTCGGCGAACGGATCGGTACGAACAATCTAGCCTGCTCCGACATCGGCGGCACCTCCTTCGATCTGTCTCTCATCACCGACGGCCTGGTCGCGATCAAACAATCCCCCGCTATCGCGCGGTTTCTGCTCAATATGCCCATGGTACAGGTCGACTCCGTTGGCTCGGGCACCGGTTCGTATGTGCGCATCAACCCGATCGACAACCGCATCATGGTCGGTCCCGACAGCGCAGGCGCGCGCATCGGTGTTTGCTGGCCGGAAAGCGGTATAGACACGGTGACGATTACCGATTGTAACGTCGTCAACGGCTTCATCAATCCCGATTTCTTCCTTGGCGGTGACATCACGCTGGATCGGCAACGGGCGATCGACGCGGTGACCGCGCAGATCGCCGAACCCCTCGGCATCGACGTCTACGAAGCGGCCGCCGGGGTCATCGAGATATTCGAGGACTCGCTGCGGGCCGAGTTGCTGAGCCGGATCCTCGGCACGGGCTACGGGCCCGAGAGTTTCATGCTCTTGTCCTATGGCGGTGGCGGTCCCCTGCACGTCGCAGGCTATACCGATTCAATCAACTTCGAGGACATTCTGGTGCCGGCCTGGGCGCCCGGTTTTTCGGCCTTCGGTTGTGCCTGCGCCGATTTCGAGTACCGGTTCGACAAGCAACTCGACGTCCCCGTGCTGCCCGACCAGGACGAAGCGACGCGTCAGCCGGTCTACAAGGCGATCAACGAGGCCTGGAGCGAACTCAAAGCGCGGGTCGCCGAGGATTTCGCAAAGAGCGGCGTCCCCGAGGAAGCCATCGAATATCACCCCGGGGCGCGGATGCTCTATTACGGACAGCTCAATGCGATGGAGATCCAGTCACCGGTGTCACACATCGAGACTACCGCCGATCTGGATAAGGTGTGCGAGGAATTCGAGGCCCATTACGGTCGCGTCTATGGCCTTTCCGCCCGGACACCACAATTCGGCTATATGTTTGCGAGTGTATTCATGACGGGGACCACGGAAGTCGAAAAGCCCGAGTTGCCGACCGAGCCGCTCGCTCGAGCGACGGACTGGGAAGTCGCGCGCAAAGGCGAACGCGAGATGTACTGGGGACGCAAATGGTATACCGCAGCAATTCTCGACCTCGAAAAGGTACGCGCGGGTAACGTGATCACCGGTCCGGCAATTGTCGAATCGCCGTCTTCCACGATGGTCGTACCGCCGGGACGCACGGCGCGTCTCGACGAACACCGCATCTTCCACATGAGCACGCGGGCGCCTGCGGCCGGCGCGTAAACCGAGCGGTTATCGCTTAAAGGAGGACAAGCACATGGCAATCGTGATGGACTTCCAGGAAGAGAAGCGGGAGAAAAAGCCGATCGGCTGGAACGGTCGTACACTGGTCCAGATGATTACCGAAAGCGAGCAACAGATGCGTGAAACGGGCCGATACTGCGGGACCGAAAGGCTTTCGATCAAGGAATCGGATCCGATCTTCTACGAGAAAATCTGGTCGCGGCTGCGCGGGGCCCTCGTCGGCGCACGTGAGACCGCGATGCACATCTCGGCTTCTCCGATCACGCGCGAAGCCGGCGAGCTGTGCTTCTGCCTGTATACGCCCGAGGGCGATTCGGTCGCGGTATCGACCGGCATCATGGCGCACGTCCACACCATGTCGGATGGCATCAAACATATGGTGCGTTCCGATTACGAAGAAAATCCAGGGATCGCGCCGGGCGATGTGTTCGTGAACAACGACCCGCTGCTCGGTGATGTCCACAACGCCGACGTGCAGGAGTTCCTCCCGATCTTTCATGAAGATGAATTGATCGGTTGGGCCGCCGGTGTGACCCACGAACTCGACACCGGCTCCCCGTTTTCCTCGGCCCATCCGGTCGGGGTCACGTCGCGGTACGAAGATGGGTGGATCCTGTCGTGTGAGAAGGTCGGCGAAAATGACCGCCTCAACCGTGATTACGAAAATCGCGCACAGACCGCGACGCGAATGCCCTTTTACTGGATCCTCGACGAGAAGTGTCGCATCGCTGGCTGCCAGATGATCCGCGAGGCCGTGCTCAAGCTCGTCGGGGAAATCGGGATCGAGATCTACAAGACTTTCGTCCGGGAGGTCATCGAGGAGACGCGGCGTTCCTTTCAACAGATCGTCAGGACGACGCTCGTACCGGGCACCTACTCGTTCGCAGGTTTCATGGATTACACGCATGGTGCCGACACGGGTCGCATGCCGGATTATGCGGCCGTCGACACGATTCAGCATGGGCCGCTGCAGGTCAAGATCGAACGTGACGGCCGTCTGCTCATGGACCTCGACGGCGCCAACAAGTGGGGCCATCACGCCTTCAATTCCACCACGACGGCGATCCAGGCCGGTGTCTGGATCGGTCTGACCCAGACAGCCATCCCCAACGAAAAGGTGAACGACGGGGCCTATCTCGCAACCGAAACCCGCATCCCGCCCGGCACCTGGGCCAACCCGCAGATGCCGTTGGTATCGACCAACCTGAGTTGGTGCTCGTTTCTGGCATCGATCACGGGGCTCTTCAAGGCCCTCAGCACGGGCTTTGTCGCGCGGGGCTTCTGCGAAGAAGTCGTAGCGGGTTTTCCGTGGACCGGTAACATCACGCAGGGAGGGGGTATCAACCAACACGGTGCCGACGCCTCGTGGTGCAATTTCGAGATGAGTTGTTGCGGCACCTCGGCCGGCTATGTGCGCGACGGCGAGCACGCCTGTGCAGCGGTATGGAACCCCGAGGGCGACATGGGCGATCTCGAGGCTTGGGAACTCATCGAACCGCTGCTCTATCTCGGAAGGCGGATCCGTCCGAGCACTCCCGGAATGGGGAAGCATCGCGGCGGTTCCGGCTTCGAGTCGGTCCGTATGGTCCACGGAACCAAGCGCCAGGAATTGTTCAATATCGGCTATGGCAAGGTGTTCTACGGCGGCGGCCTGTTCGGCGGGTACCCGGCCTCCACCACTCCACGCCATATGGTCATGAACACCGATCTCGAAGAACGAATCTCGAAAAGGCAACCCTACCCCGTCAGCGTCCGCGACATCGAAAACAGCGAAATGGAAGGCCTTGTCAATGGGGACGAACTACTCGATCGCAACGCCAAGAACGTACCGGTCACGACAGGTGAGTATGATATCTACGTGAGCGTTCTTTCGGCCGGTCACGGGGTCGGCGACGTGCTCGACCGGCGGGTCGAGGATGTCATAGAGGACCTGAACGAAGACCTGTTGCTCGAGCGCTTCGCGTTGTCCGCATACGGCGTCGTGGCGTCCAGGGGAGAGGACGGAAAATGGACAGCCGACCTCGCGGCGACGGAAGCGCGGCGAGAAGAGATCCGCAAACAGCGGCTCGAGCGCAGCGTGCCCGTATCCGAATGGCTCGAGCAGCAAAGGCCGCGGGTGGCCAGAATGGATTTCAGCAAACAGACACGCAAGATGTTTCGGGAAAGCCTCGGACTCAGTACATGGTGGGCGGAAGCATTTCGGGACTTCTGGAAGCTGCCGGGAGACTGGACGTTTCCCGAAGACAACGAGCCGAAGTGACCGAAGGAAGGGCCGAGGACCTCCGAATCACCCACAGGATCGAAAAGGAAACGAACCATGCGTGAAATCGATAAAGCGATGATCGCCGAGATGGTCGACGGCAAACTGCCCTGGCCCGAGCTCAAAGATCTCATGAGCGGCTTCAAGGACAACGACCGATTCGATAAGTACGTCGAGGTGCTGCAGGAACGTGTACCCTGGGACGACCGCATCATCCTGCCCCTCGGCCCGCGGCTGTATATCGTGCGCAAAAGGGACGGCAGCCTCGTGACCAAGAGCCATAGCGGCTACGAATTCGGCGACTACCGCGAGAACTGGAAACTTCAGGCGCGGATCTTCGTGCGCGACACGGACGAGAAGTACCAGGAGATCTACCCGAGGGAAATGCATGCGGATCCCGACTGGATGGAACTGCGCGAGTACTATGACCCGATCGACGGAAGCCTGCTCGACGTCGAGGCGGTGCCCTCAGGGTACCCGGTCATGCACAACTTCCTGCCGGATCTCGAGACATTCTACAATGACTGGCTGGGGCGGCCCATACCCGAAACGGGCTAGCTCGTCCGTACCGAGCAGCTGTCAACGTCGCTTGGTGGGTTTGCGCGGTAACGCCGCATCCTCGTCTGAGCCCATGAGGAGATCCATGGCGTTGAGCATGAACTCTTCGGCATCGTCGAATGTGCTGTCCGGCGAGAAAATCATGTGGGCCGACATGTAAGCCGTGCCATGCGCGGCCCGTGCCGCGTCGATGGGTTTCATCCGCGCAAGTGCGGAATTCCGCTCAAGTGTCTTCTCGAGGATCCGGAGCACGCGGCGCTCAAACTTGAGATAACGCGGCCAGAGGTCTTCCCGGATCGAGTTGCTCCACTCGAGCCAGATTTTGAGGTATTCCGTTTCTTCGCGCGCCATCCGCATCCAGTCGCTGCAGTGAGTACGGAAGGCCTCGCGCGCCGAGGGTGCGTCGTCGTGGGCCTCGCGTACGAGCTTGAGCAACCGGCGCTCGACCTTGCCGAACACGGCATCGACGAGGGCTTGGCGATTCGGGAAATACTTGAACACCGTGGGTACCGAAACACCCGCCAGTTCCGCGACCTGGGTGTGCCCGGCGCGCCCGATGCCATCGCGCGCAAAGACGACGAGTGCGCAGTCGAGCACCTGTTGGCGCCTTTTCGTACGGCTCAGGCGTTTTCCGGGCTCGAAGCGTTCGGGGGTTGTGGTCACGTTCGAGGCTCTCCGTCGGGCGACGATCTTCATCCTCTTAGTGATATATTTGTAATCACATGGCGATGACTTTGTCAATAAAGCTTCGTTTAAGGTTCACTTGGCGACGTATGACTTCAGCATGGCTGCGAACTCGGAGAGAACAGCCTGCTCGTCAACTTCGCCCTTGTTCTTCGTGAGATACTGAAAGACCTCATGCGTCGCCCGGTGGATGACAATCGCGGCTGCCTCGATATCCCGTACCTTTATCCTGTCCTTAAAGACGGTCATCAAGCGAACGATCTCTGCGTTCTCCTTCTGCTCCCATCGCGCGTGGATCGCATCCGCCTCTTCGTCCATGAGGATGAATCGGAACATCTCCCAGTTCAGCTTCGCATTCGGCTTGTTAGCCTCATGAAGACCGACTGCAAGCCACTCGATGGCCCCGGCCACATCGTCGATGCCCGATTCATGTTTCTGGGCGATCAGTCTGTCTATGCCTACCCTGAGATAGGAGAACGTACGTTCCAGGTATTCGTCCAGAACCGTAAGAAACATATCCCGCTTGTTTGGGAAGTGGGCGTAGATGCTTCCGATGGAGAAGCCTGCACGCTTTGCTATGAGGGTAGTGGTCGCCCTGTCGAAGCCCATCTCGGAGAACAAGTCGGCAGCTGCGTCGAGGATCTTCCTCCGGGTCTCCCGAGATCGCTTCTGGATGGGCTCCTTGATTCTAGGCCTGTTGGCCCCTCCGCGGGCAAAGCGCCCTGATCTCCCCGTCTGTTTCGCCATGATGCGACACTCCCTCCTATTTCCCGAAAGAACCTCGGAGCCCCTTGGGCCCTTCGGAGCGATTCCCAACTCCGTTCACTGAAATACCACAAAAGCCGGGCCGGGATCAAATTGAAAGCGAATTCACTTTATTTTTTGTTGACAAATTGAAAGTGAATTCATATTATTGAAATAACGAGGAGAGCAGCTCCACGTAAGCACTCTAGATTATTCAATATTATACCTCAGGAGGACGATATGGGCGAAAGAATGGGACGAAGGGGATTCCTCAAGGCAGCTGGGGCAAGCCTTGCGCTGCCCGCCTTCGTGAGCTCTCCCATGTCATCACACAAGACGTGGGCGAGCGACCCCCGGTCCTCAGGGAAACAAGCCCAAGGGGAGACGATCTCCAACAGGGTCATCTTTCTTTGCGACGAGACCTTCTACTTCGAGTTCCTGAGAACCATGGGGCACGCCTATGCCGGCGGAGCCGACGTCAACGAGTGTATCCTGACCGGCTACAGGATCATCGAGGGTGATGACGAGAGCTGGTATGAGGAGTGGTCAAAGACTGCAGAGAGGGTTCTTGCGGCAGCGGAGCACTCTGAGGCGGAGGGACATACCTCAAGCGCCGGGGAGGCGTACTTGAGAGCGTCCAACTACTTCCGAACCGCGGAGTTCTTCCTGCACGCCGACCCCGAAGACACCAGGGCTCTTTCAGCATGGACAAAGAGCAGAGAATCCTTCCAGAATGCTATCCCCTATCTTCCCTACGACATCGAACTCGTCGAGATTCCTTACGAAGGAACCACCCTTCCGGGGTATTTCATCCGTGGAGTCGATACGAACGACGAAGCGCCCCTGGTCATCGTCGTCACCGGCTTCGACGGGACGGCTGAGGAGCAGGCGCTTTCTCAGGGGATTCCGGCTGCCAAGCGAGGATATCACTGCCTGGTCTTCGAGGGTCCAGGGCAGGGCAGGGTCATCCGCGAACAGCGACTCCCTTTTCGGCATGATTGGGAAAGGGTGGTGACCCCGGTGGTTGACTTTGCAGAGACTCTATCCGGCGTGGATACCAGTCGCATTGCCCTCTATGGGCTTAGCTTTGGCGGCTATCTTGCGCCGCGAGCCTGTGCCTTCGAGCCCCGAATCCACACTTGTATCGCGAACGGCGGGTACTTGAGCTTCTACGAGTCCGTTTTCATCCAGATCCCGCCGCCCCTGCGACAGTTGATCTACACGAATCCGAAGCTCTTTGAGATGGGTGTTGAACTCATGAAGGAGACGGATACAAAGGCGAGATGGTTCATGAACGACGGGATGTGGAAGTTTGCTGCTGATTCTGCGGCCGATCTCGCCATAAAGCTGGAGAAGTATGTCCTTGAACACGTGGTTCACAGAATCAACTGCAATGTTCTCGTCTGTGACGGAGAGGAAGAGCACTTCTCCGAGGGGCAGTCCAGGCAATTCTACGACGCCCTGACCTCTCCCAAAGAGTTCATGCTCTTCACCATTGATGAGGGGGCTCCATCCCATTGCCAGTCGGGAGCGGAGGCTGTTTCGTCTCAGCGCATCTACGATTGGCTGGACGATGTGATGCGCGGATCATGACCGAAACGGGATGGGGAGGACAATCAATGTTTGCACGTAGCACTTTGTCCGTTTGGATTGGGATTTTGGCCCTGTCAGGGATGTTTCTTCTAGGGCAGGACACGTGGACTGACTCCTGTGTGGACTACGATGGAGATGGGTACGGCGATCCGGCCTCCGCAGAATGCCTCCAACCCGCCTTAGACTGTGATGACACCAACCCGGATGTGTACCCGGGTGCTCCCGAGGTTTGCGATGCCGCGGACAACCAGTGTCCCGGAGAGGCGGGCTACGGCCTGGTGGACGAGGGATTTCCCATGGCATGCATCCCCGCCGGATGCTTTGCTATGGGAGATCCCTTCAACGACGGGCAACCCGACGAGTTGCCGGTGCACAACGTATGCATCTCCGCCTTCGAGATGGACTTCTTCGAGGTAACCAATGCGCAGTACGCCGAATGCGTGGATGACAGCGGCTGCACGCCTCCGATGTATTCGGACAGCTATTCGAGGTCGACCTATTACGGTGATCCAGCCTATGGCGACTACCCGGTCATATGGGTGGACTGGTACGATGCCGACGCATATTGCACGTGGGCGGGCGGGAGACTTCCTACCGAAGCGGAGTGGGAATACGCGGCCCGTGGTGGGCTTGCGGGCAGCCGGTACCCGAGGGGAGACGCAATAAGCGGTGCCGAGGCGAACCACTGGCTCTCAGGGGACCCGGAGGACAACGACACGAATGCCGTAGGGACCTATCCGGCAAACGGCTACGGCCTCTACGACATGGCAGGCAACGTCTGGGAGTGGGTGGACGACTGGTACGGTGCCACCTACTATTCCACCAGTCCTCCAGGCGATCCTGCGGGGCCGGAGAGCGGAACGTACCGCGTACTTAGGGGCGGCTCATGGGACACGGCCGCACAAAGTCTGCGCGTGGCGAACCGCTATCACGGCAACCCCGCGCACGCGAACAGCCCCTTCGGATTCCGCTGCGCGCGCTAGCGTCCTGCCCCAGAAATCGTGATGCACAGGATTGCTGCGTAAGCGGAGACAGGACACCGGGTCAACCCTGATCGAGTAGTCAAGCCTTGAGGGTGCGGCTCACATCCGCAATACGGCACCGGCACTTGGAGACGAAATAACCCTTGACAGAGTCCGCTCATCCTGATAGAAACGAAAAAACGATAATCGTTTCCCAGATTCGCAGAGGGCAATTTCGGCGATGTCAAAGGACATGGAAGAGAAGAAAGAGCTGATTTTGGGGATAGCCAAATCGCAGTTCGAACGGTTCGGCTTCAAGAAGACAACCATAGAGGACATCTGCACAGAAGCGAGGATCGCAAAGAAGAGCTTCTATTCCCTTTTCAAAGACAAGGAAGACCTCTTCGTTTC
>JANQFG010000283.1 GCA_028277985.1 bacterium
TGCAGACCGTTGAAGAGAAAATCGAGTATCGCCTCCAGTTTCGTCCCCAGGAACAGGGCAAGATGGAAACCCTCCGCAACCTGACATTGATCAACCGGGACGGGCTCCCCATCCCGCTTCGGTCTGTGACGGAGTTCGAGATTCTTCCAGGCGCCGCAGGCATAAAACACTACTTCGGAGAACGCACGATCACGGTATTCGCCGACATCGACCGGAAGAAGATCTCCACAGGAGAAATCAACGCCGACCTGGCCGAGTTCATCGAGGAGCGAGGCCTCCTGCAGCGCTTCGACCGTCTGCGCCTGTGGTTCGGAGGTGAGCTGGAACAGCAGCAGGAGGCGATGGGAAACTCGGGCATCGCCTTTCTGGCCTGCCTGATCGGCATCTTCTTCCTGCTGACCCTCCTTTTCAACTCTCTTTCGCAGCCCTTCCTGATCATGATCGTGATCCCCTTCGGATTCCTGGGTGTGATCGTGGCTTTTGCTCTTCAGGATATGGAGATGAGCATGATGGCCTTCATCGGCATCCTCGGCCTTGCCGGTGTGCTCGTCAACGATTCGCTGGTCATGATCCATACCCTCAACCTGAGGAAGCAGGAAAAGGACGGCGACCCATTTCTCTCGGAGGACGAGATTTCAGAAGGCGCCAAACAGCGCCTGCGGCCCATTGTCATCACCTCTGTTACCACCGTCGCGGGGCTTGCTCCGGGTGCGTACGGGCTGGCCGGGTCCAACCCCTTCATGACGCCGGTGTTCATGGCCATCGCATGGGGTGTGCTCTTCGGCACCTTCGTAACCCTCTGGCTGCTGCCGTGCCTGTACGCAGCCGAGCAGGATCTGAGACGACTCCTCCGGAGACCTCTCGAACGATTCCGGGCTCACAACTGAATGAATATTCATTAATTTTCCAGAGACATCGCCCCTACCCCCAGACGAAGTGGGGCGTCCCACCTGGATCAGCGCCATAGACGCATCGATCCAGGACCAGGACATCCCTTCCGGTCTCCTCATTTATTCTATTAAAATCAAATATATAAGACTATCCATCGAAACTTGTGGATTCCGGGCCTCACAGAGTGTAAAGAAAAACCTTGACAAGAATACGAAGATCCCGTAGAAGATCACCTTAACTGAATTATCATTCATATAAAGTGCCGGGCGCAACATTGCCCCCTTGTGAAACGGTTCCCCCAAAAGGAGCAGACCCATGCAACCCACCCCGCTGAAACTCTTGAGTGATGAAGAGGTACGTCGGATTCATCAATGCTCGCTCGAGCTTCTGGAAAACCCGGGCATCTTCGTGGAGCTCAAGAAGATGCGGGAGCTTCTGGCCGACCATGGCTGTCAGGTGGATGAGGCCGCCCGCCTCGTCCGGTTTCCTGCAGACATGGTCGAGAAGTACCTGGGGTACGCACCAAGGGAGTTCGCTCTGTGCGGGCCGGATGGAGAAGGGGAATGGACGGTCAGCCCGGACCACCGCATCTGGGCCGGACTGGGAACGGCTTTCCGATTTCTGGACGACGCCACAGGCGAAATGATGGATGCGACCCAGGAGGACGTGCTCAAGCATGTTGTGCTGTTTCATCACATGAAGCACATCGTGGGCAGCCAGATGGACATCAATGCCCAGGATATTCCCATGCACACGATTCACGTGGAGGCCATTCGGTCCTGGGTCCTCAACAGCGCGAAGCCGTACGGCATGGGTGCGTTCGGGGTGATGGCAACAACGGATATGATGGAGATGTGCGCCCTCGCGCTTGGAGGTAAGGAGAAGCTGCGCGAGCGGAACCCCTTCCCCACCATCGTCAGCATTCAGAGCCCGCTCAGCACCGCCCAGATCCAGCTCGAGGGGATGATGATCCTTGCCGAGCACAACCAGCCGATCATCGCTGCGCCCGAGGCGATGGCAGGGACGACCGCCCCGGTCACCCTGGCCGGCCTGCTGGTTCAGCACAACACGGAGATCGTCGCCCATATCGTCATGAGCCAGGGGGTCAACCCGGGCAACCCTGTGATGTACGGGTCGGTTTCCACGGTGGCGGACATGCGCAAAGGCTTTGCCGCTCTCGGCTCTCCGGAAACCGGCATGATCTCGGTCGCCTCCGCCCAGATGGGGCATTTCTACAACCTCCCGGTCCGGGCCGTGGCCGGGGCGACGGAGGCGAAGCAGCTGGATATCCAGTGCGGCTTCGAGCGGGAGCAATCCATGCTCCTGGCAGCCCTGGGCGGAGTCAACTACATCACCTGCGTAGGTACCCTGGAGTCCACGAACCTGGGTTCCCACGAGTTGTGTCTCATCGACGATGAGATCATCGGCCGTATCGAGCGTATCGCCCGCGGCGTCGACGTGACGGACACCACGCTCGCCATGGAACAAATCCGGAATGCAGGCCCTAACGGGAATTATCTGATGGACCCCTTCACTCGCCAGCATTTCCGGGGTGAGCACTTCATACCGGCCATCAGCGATCGTGAATCCCTCGAAGGGTGGGAAAAACTTGGGAAGAAGGGTATCGCAGCACTTGCCAGGGAGAAGATGAACAAGATTCTTGAGAAGCATACGCCCAAGGAGATCGATCCGAATCTGGCCAGGGAGTTGGATGACTATGTGAAGGCGACCCAAAGCCGCACGGTCGAGGATTTCAAGGCTGCGGAATGGGAAGCCTGATCCGATCCACCCACCGAGCAAAGGAGACGAAGATGTCTGCGAATCACTTGGAGCAACTGC
>JANQFG010000290.1 GCA_028277985.1 bacterium
AAAGATTTTTGGGGTTTGGTGCATGGAAGTTTTGAGCGAGACTAGGGGGATCGCTACGGCCAGTGATGCCGAAAGAAACTTGGCGGACAGGATCCTCCCCGGCGAGACGGGCAGCGAGCTCAGAAACCGGGACGATCCATCCTCACGGTCCTCTGCTATTGATCCCATACACAAGAACAGCGGAAAGAGGAAAGCCCCGAACAAACAAGGGAAGGCGACAATTTCCATGTCTGCGGCGAACCGCGCACGTAGCCCGATCGCCGCGAAACCCGCGATGGTTACGACCCCGAAGGCCACCCTCCAGCGGAGTTCGTGAAACTCCTTCCAAAACAGGCTGTTGAAACTGGACATCCTCGCTCCTCTCGATCCTTCGTCTCGTCATACCCACTCTTTTCCTGCAATTGCCCGCCGAAGGGCTGAACGAGTGATAGGGGTAGGGACAGCGCATTGGCTTGCGCCGCCCCTCCCTCCGAACCGGACGTGCGGTTCTCCCGCATCCGGCTCTCCAGTCAGCGAGTTCCCCGTCGGGACTGACAGGCGGAAACGTGGGCTTCTTTTAGGCAGAAGAGCCCGGCATCCCGAAAGAACTTGTTCGGCCAGCGTTGATGGTCGAGTCCCCCTTTGCTGACGCCGCGTAGCTTCTTACGTTTCCGCAAGATGCTGCGCAGTCGGCGCCGGATCCATCCGTCGATGTGCTCGAACGTGGTCCGGTAGCTGTGCTTGAAGTATCCAAACCAGCCTTTCAGAGTCCGGTTTACGTCTTTGATGATCGCATCCAGACTCTGCCCGTTGCTCCGCTTCGTCTTTCGTCGGATGGTGTCCTTGAGTTTCTCGAGGCTTTTCTTCCGAGGCCATTTCTTGTCCTTTCGGAAGTGGTAGCCAAGGAAGTCGAAACCTTCTCCCTCTTCGTCCACGTTCACCAAGCGGGTCTTCGTGGGATGGAGTTCCAACCCACGTTCCCCGGTCAGCGTCCGCGTCAGTTCAAGAGCCCGCTCCGCTTCCTTCCGGGTCCGGCATAGAATCACGAAGTCGTCCGCATATCGGATCATTTCGTATCCTGCTGCCGCTACCGCGACGTCCACCGCATGCAGGTACAGATTCGACAACAAAGGGCTGACCACAGCCCCTTGCGGCGACCCCTGCTCCGGTGTCCAGAGCTTGTTTTCCTCCAGCACGTCCTGTTTCAGGTATCCCTCGATCAGTTCCACCACCCGCCCGTCGGCGATGCGCTTGCGCACCTCTTCCATCAGGCGGTCGTGAGGAATGCTATCGAAGTATCCCTTCAGGTCCGCGTCGACGACCCAGACGTAACCCTCCTTTAGCAGGCGGGTCACTTGCCGCAAAGCGTCCTTGCAGCTGCGGCCGGGACGGAAACCGTAATTCCGAGGGGCAAATTCCCGTTCGAAAATCGGCTCGATCACCATCCGCAGCGCCGTTTGGACGATTCGGTCGCGTACCGCCGGTATCCCCAGCGGACGCTTTTCCCGGCTTCCCGGTTTGTCTCTCCACACCCGTTTGACCGGGTGGGGACGGTAGGTTCCCGCTCGAAGCTGTTCGTGGAGGTACTCGAGATTGCGGCCCTCCTCGGCTTCGAACATTTCAATGCTCTGGCAGTCCACCCCCGCCTTTCCCCGGTTGGCCTTCACACGTCGCCAGGCTTTCTCCAGGGTGCTCGGGCGGTAGACCTTGTCGATCAAACTGAACCAAACTCCTCCTTTCACTCCTTTCATCAGAGCTGCCAGCATGCGATCCGTCCAGATGGATGGTTCGACCCAGGGCCATAGCGCCCTTAAGGCTTCTCCGTCTTGTGTAGCCGTCTCCGGCACTTTCGGCGGTTTCGTTTCCATCTCTCTGTCCTTCACACATTCACCTCCCTGCACCCCTTCGCTCCACGGGCATTACCCCGCTTCCTCACTACTATGGGTGCTCTGACTCCTGTACCGCCGGCTCTTGGGCTCTTTCGAGCAGGAACACCGACCTTGTGCGATACAGGTCTCCCCGCTTCACGTACATGACCTTCCTGACCATTCCGTCTCCAACTACCCAATGGCTCCTGCCGCAGCTTTTACACGCTACCCCTCAGCTCGACAGGTCCCCCGTCCAGTCGGACGAGTCAAGGCTTCGCCAGTAAATCGGAAGCTCGCCAGCTACATTGAGCCGAATCGAGTTCGTCGCCTACGGACTGGTCGTTCACCTCCCGTTGCTTCCCACCCCGCCTCACGGCGACGCAGTTACGTTCGGTTACAGGCTGGAAAGCGTTTTGCCTGGAGTGGACTCTCACCACTCTGTTCATGTACGCTCACGGGCGCACGA
>JANQFG010000050.1 GCA_028277985.1 bacterium
ACTGGGTCTATGCTGCTTCGGCACCAAATCCAGTGCCTTAGCCAATAGGACATTTTCGCGTTGCAGTTAGTAGGACATTTTGCCTTTGCTTAAACAGGACACCCATGGACACCAACGATCGGTCACACGAACGATCCTTCCCGGTAGCCGTTAGTCAATGGAGGGGTCGTGGCTGGACGTCACCCGAAGCAAGCATTCGGACATTCACCCTCCACTGAGCGTGCATTGACACACCCCGGAGATCACTGGAATAATTACGTTCGTATTCTGTCCTTTTGGGGGAATGAACATGAGAGCGAGCCCTTGCCCGGGCGTAGGACCGGGCAATGACGGTTTGTTTCGAGCGTTTGCGATCGGTCGCGAACGGCTGGCCGCGTGGGCTGACCTCATAGACCGGATCAACGTGTTCCCGGTGGCCGATGGGGATACTGGGAGGAACCTGCTGCTGAGCCTTGCCCCGCTGTGCTACATGGGGCAAAAGGACCGGTCGGCGGTGATCCGCGATCTCCTGATATCGTCCCGCGGTATGTCCGGAAACATCGCGACGCGTTTCTTCTCCGAATTCGTAAGAATTGAGGATGCGCGCAATCTGCTGGAAGCGGCCATGTCGGGAAGAGAACATGCGTGGCGGGCAGTGGAAGATCCCCAGCCCGGGACGATCTTGAGCCTGTTCGATGCCCTGTGCGACGCCCTTGACGAGCACCGGGGCCCGCAGGACAATTCGTGGGCGGAAAAGATCGTGGACTGCCTGGAGAAGGCTGTGATATCCACCTCCGAGCAGCTTCCCGTTCTGCGGGTGGCAGGGGTCGTGGATGCCGGCGCCCTGGGGGGGTTTCTGTTTTTCGAGGGTTTCTTCAATGCGCTCGTTGGAAACGCGACCGGCTACCGAATGGTCAAGGAGGTTTTCGGCTCCCGGATCATGCTGAGCGATACCTACAGCCCGGACAAGAGCCACGGGTACTGCGTCGATGTGGTTCTTGAAGGAGTGGGCGCAACCGGAGAGACGGCCCGAAGCCTCCGCGCACTGGGAGACTCTGTGGTGACCCACTCTTACGGGGACATTTTGAAAGCGCATCTGCACACCGAAGACCGGGGAAGTCTGGCGGAGAAGCTGCGTGGCCTGGGAACCGTGGTTCAGATGACCGTGGACGATTTGAGCGAGCAGACGGGTGTGTTTCAGAGGGGTGTGGTCCAGCAGGCAATTCACGTGGTGACCGACGCTGCTGCTTCGGTCACCCGGGAGGACGCGGTCAGGGAAGGGATTTCGCTACTGGATAGTTACGTCAATCTGGGCGAAGAGAGCATTCCCGAGAGTTGTCTCGACCCGGGTGTGCTCTATCGGGCGATGCGGGCGGGCGTCAAGGTCTCCACATCCCAGGCTTCCATCTTCGAGAGACACCAGCAGTATGAGAAACTCGCCAGCCTCTACCCGCGTTCGCTCTATCTTTGCGTGGGTTCAGTGTACACGGGGAATTATCAAGTGGTCCAGGCCTGGAGAAGGGCCAACGGGCTCGGGAGCCGCCTGAATGTAATCGACACGGGGCTCGCCTCGGGGAAACTGGGGCTGGTGGCTCTGGAGACGGCACGCTGCGCCACCGGGACCGGAGACCCCGATTACGTCCTCCGTTTTGCGGAAAAGGCACTTTCCCTTTGTGAGGAATACGTCTTCCTGGACCGTCTACAGTACCTTGCCGCGGGGGGCCGGATGTCGAAGGCCGGGTCCTTTTTCGGGGATCTTTTGCACATGAAACCCGGTATAACCCCTACGCGGAAAGGCGCCAAAAAGGTCGCGATGCACCGGAATCGCAGCGAACAGCTGGCTTTTCTTCTGGAGAGGGTGGAGGAAGCTCTCCGCCGAGGGTTGTCTTTGACCCGGTTCCTGCTGGAATACACGGACACCCGTGCATTCTTGGAAGATATCGTATGGCCCAGACTTCGGGCACTCTGTCCGGAAGCCGAGTTCCGGGTCCGGCCGATATCCAATACCTCCGGCGCTCACATGGGGCCCGGCACCTGGGGTGCGGCCTTTCTGCCGGCCGTCCAGGAGGTTCGTGCCGGCTGCTGACCTGCTTTGCTCGTCTTCCGTCCCAGGGAGCAGCCCCAGCCAGATGTCAGCGAATGGATCGGCCAAATCATGCGCAGAATCAGATTCATGACGGACTCCCGCTCCCAATCCAAAGAAGCGGCAGGCGCAACCCTTTTTCCTCTTGCTCCGGTCCATCTGATCGGAATCGGGGCGATACAGCTCGCCATGGCACTCTGGTTGTTTGTCTCCCCCCTCTGGGCTCTCCTCCCGCTGGGGACCTTCTTGCTCCTCTGTATAGTTGCCCCTTTTGTGCAGCGATGGCAGTTTTTTCTTCCCATCGTGACGCGGGGGAACCACCGCTCTGGGGCCGTGGCCTTCACCTTTGACGACGGCCCCGACCCACTAACCACGCCTCACCTTCTAGATCTGCTCGAGGAGAGAGACCTGAGAGTCACTTTCTTCGTAGTGGGCCGAAACGTACGGGCTCATCCCGATCTGCTACGGATGATTCTCGACCGTGGCCACGAGATCGGCAGTCATTCCGACTCCCACGATTTGCTGCTCATGTTTCGAGGAAGCGGAGGACTCCGAAGGGAGGTACAGGAGTGCCAGAAAACCCTGGAAATGTTCGGTGTCCGGCCGGTTGCCTTTCGCCCGCCGGTGGGCGTGACGAACCCCCGCCTATGGCGCGTCCTTCTGGAATCGGGCATGTACTGCGTGGGTTTCTGCCGTCGTGCCCGCGACCTGGGCAACCTCCGGGTGCTGGGAATCGCAGGGCGTATCCTCAAGCGGCTCAGGGCGGGGGATGTGGTCCTCCTTCACGACTGCAGGCCCTGGAAGGAGGGGGATGTTGGGAGGTGGTTGGGTGAAATCCGAGAACTCGTGGACGGGATTGCTATGCGGGGGCTCGAAATCCAGCCGCTGTCCCGGGTGATCAGTCGTCCCGTAATGGAGCCCCACTCCGATAGCATCCCTGCGAATCCCGTGAGAATATTCTACGACAGCAGCGCTTGGGCCGGTGAGCCCGATAATCTGTCCGCAAGTGCTCGGGCCGAGCAAGCTTGGTATCTTTCGGTGGAAGAGTCAATCGACCCGGAAGCCCGGATCCTGGAGGTAGGCGCCGGCACGGGCCGATATACACTCCGGCTGGCCCGAAGGGCGCGTGAGGTCCTTGCCGTGGACGTTTCCGCGGGCGCCCTGGGAACACTGCGGAGCAGGGCCCTGGAGCGTGGCCTCGGAAGAATTCGGACGGTCCATGGGGACATCCGGGACCTGCCGGTCTCGGGCCCCTTCGATGTCGTGTGTTCCTTTTCGGTTTTCGAATACGTTGCCGACCTCCGGTCGCTGCTGGAAGCCCTCGTGAAGCACCTCGAACCTGGAGGCCGGCTGATTTTCTCTACCGCCCACCGTTCGTTCTTCAGGTTCTTTGCACAAGTCGGGAACGCCATGCGGCAGGGGGTGTGGCTGCACGCGCGAACGACCAGGCAGGTGGAGCGCATACTGCGCGCACTTGACATGGAGGACATCTCCCTGTCCACGGTGGGGATGAAATCTCCGGTGAACGGGGGGCTGCTCCTCACGGCCTCCGCCCGGAAGAAGAAACTTCCCTCCCCTTCTCCGCGGGGGGGCGTTGCCCCGGGGTCCCGGTCCGTATTGGCTGAATAGCCCGGTCGAGATTGGGAATGACTCCGCAGGAAACCAGCCCTAGAGGATTTGGCGAAATCCGACCGGCGAGGGGCAGGCGCGGCCTATTGTCCCATCCATATTACTGCTTGCGCGGCGGTAGCGATTATTGGCACTGCATACATTGTGAAGAAGCGTCAAACGCACCAGGCCTAAGGAGAAAACAGCCCCTCGCATTCCGTGAGGGATTCGGTCCCCAAGAGCCCCAGATCCAGGGAGTAGCCTGCCACCCCCCGGCATGAGAAACGAATCCGCACGGCCAGAGGTTCCCCCGGGAGGGCTTCTGCTTCCAGCTCGCGCCTGACTGCGTGGTCGTTGTCGTACCGCAGGATCCGCCATTCGTCCGGCCCATCGAAGATCAGGTCCGTCGTGCCGGAAGGGCCTTCCCTCCACCGGCAGACCTGACGTCCCTCATCGTTTCGACCGGTTTGTGAAAGAATCCCCTGAGGCACCAGGAAAATCAGGCTCACGTCGTGCATCAGGCCCTCTGGAAATCCTTCCCGATCCATAGGTGGAACCGCCCGATGCACGGTGATCTCCTCGGCCCGCGATGAGGCATCGAACAAAGTGATCCCCTCGAGGGACAGGATCACGGCCCGGATGCTGCGCGACGAAGGGTCCACCACCGTGACGCCGATAACGGCACTCTCATGGCCGAAGGGACCGGAAATGTGGATTGTGTGCACGGCGCGCCATGGCCTGGTGGGAAACGGCCGCAGGCAGAACCCCGTTGCTTCGGTGCGAAGCGCACCGGAGGGGGGGGTGAGTTCCGGCAGGCGGCTGCAGCCGCAGAGAGACAGAGCCAGGGCACAGATGAGCGGTAGGCGGCGGACAGCCTCCATCGCAGCTTTCACAGATCTTAGCAATGAACCGCGTTGGCTGTTGCCTTCGGTCCGGCAAGGGTCGCCGCCGGGAGGATCGATGGTGTCAGGATATTTCAAGGCGTCTCACCCTGATATTTCTTCGAAGATATCGTTTCCCAGCGGAACGTTGATCTCCGTGCTTCGGAATTCGATAAGGGTGGAATTGCCCGGGCTTTCCACGATTTCCACCGAATCCAAAACGCCCGGTCTGTGGGACAGGGTCAGTATGACCCTCTCGATGAAGGAGGAGACCGAGTCCTCCCGGGGGAGGAGGATCACCCGGACAGGCTGGCCGGGCACGAGTTCAGCGCGGAAATGGGGGCTGGATTCGAAGTCCCCGGTGAGCCAACCACTCATGTTCTGGAGGACTTGACCCATGGCCTCCAGGCCGGGATCCGTCTCTCGAATCCAGGAGGCTTCCCTCTTCACGAATCGTTTCACGTCCCCACCTTCGACCAGCAGGATACTTTCGATGGGGGATGTGTACTCCCAGCGGAAATCGCCTGGCGCCCGGAAGAAGAAGCGCCCTTCCGAGACGAGGGGTTTCCTGAGTATCTTCAGCTCCTTCTTTTGGGAGAACTCGGTCCGGATGGACGCGACGGAAGCGAAGTGTCTGCGTACCTGGAGCCACAGGTTTGACCCGGTTTCCGCCGGCGACGGTGGGGCCAGGACCAGAAAACCGAGGAGTATCGTCAAACCGGACAACCCCGCTCCTTTCTTCATAAACTCTCCGTCTTCACTGGTGTCTGGAATCCTTCGTTGGAACCGCCCATCGTGCCCCCCGGATCCTAACATAAGTTCGGATAGAGGATAAAGCAGACCGGGGCAGCCGATTGCATGCACATCGGGCGTTTTGTGAACCTTTCGCGTGTTCTTGTGCGACCCGCTTCTTTGTCATCAGGGGCGCGCAGTGCTCGGCGCCGGCTTGGAAACGCGGCGTAAGAAATACCTGGCCGTGACAAGACTGCTTTTCGACAGGAGGGATCTTCCCCAAGGGGACCACGCTTTCGTTCAGCCGATTAGCCTGTCCCAGAGCACCCCGGTGTGACCCATCGCGTACAGCTTCCGGGTAACCCGGGCGATCCGCTCCTCGTTGCGGGGGATGACCCAGTTGCCGCGTCCTCCCGCAAAGGCCTCGAGCATCTCGTTGATTCCGGCCAGGGAGATGCCGCGAGGAGTGTAGAAGACCGACTGCAGGAGGTCCTCGCCCGGGGCGACAGAGCCTTCCCTCAAGGCAATCGAGTGAATCCGGGTCTCAGGATGCACCCGGATGCCGCAGAAGAAGAAGAACACGCTCCGGGGGAGCTGCTCGACCTGTTTCAGAGTCTCCTTAACGGTCTTCCCGGTCTCTCCAGGCCCGCCCAGCAGAAAGTAATGGGAGACGAAAAGCCCGGCATCCTGGGCCTTCCGGTGCGCATCGAAGACGTCTTCCGGGCCAAAGGGTTTCCTATACGCTCGGAGCATGGCCCCGCTCAGCGATTCCGTGCCAAACTCCACGTGAGTTAGGCCGCACTCCGCCATCCGGGAGAAATAGTCCGGACGAGAAACCCCTGGAAGGAAGAACCCTCCCCAAGGGATGGAAACCCCTGCGTCTCTAAGGCTGCTGGCCACGGCTAGGCTGTGCTCCTCGTGCGCGTTGAAGACCGAATCGGTCACGTACAGGTACCTGGCCCCTGAATCCTGCAGCGAACGGGCCATCCTGCCCACATCTTCGGGTGGGAACAGACGCAGGTTCTCCCCTTCCAGAAGGGGGTAGGCACAGTAAATGCAGCGGAACGGGCAGCCGCGTTTCGTCTGAAGATTAAGGATACCCCCATTCTCAAGGTAGAAGGAGGTGTGGAGATTCTCACCGGGAAGACGGCGGGAGGGCTGCCTTGGCCAGGGAGGGGGATGTCGGGGTGGTTGTCCGCGGAGCACGATTCCTGGCAGGACGGGCTCCGGGTTTCCACCTTCCAAGGCGGACAGAAGTTCTTCCAAGCGCTCTCCCTCTCCCACGATCCCGAAGTCCGCCTCGAGGTGCTCCAGCAGCGGGAAGGGGTAAAGAGAGAAACCGCTTCCGCCGAGTATGACGGATGCATCGCAGCAGGAGCGGACGGTCTTCACGAGGCGGTTGGCGCGTTCGATAAAGCTCTTGGTGGCCAAAGCCGTCCCACTGTCAACGTTTCGCAGAGAAATACCCACGGCATTGGGCGCGAAAGCCCGGATGTCTGCCCGGAGCCCGGCTTCTCCGTCCAGGAGGTTGGTGTCCAGGATCCTGACCTCGTGCGAGGATGAAATGGCCCCGGCCACGTAATCCAGACCCAGGGGGTACACCGGGTGCGGTTCCAGGGCAGTGTTTGCCGAGAGCAGCAGGACGCGCACGATCACCTCAGCAGGAAGTGCATGGGACGCGATCTGGTCGCGGGGCCGGGTTCGTAGCCATGGACAATGTCTTTCGAGAGTCTATTCCTTTTGTTCTCCGCGAGTCCAGCAGGGGTAGGAAAGCTCGTGTTTCATGAATTCGCTGCCCGGGAGGTGTCTACCGGCGAACGGCGACGGCAGAGACTTTGGTTCCCAGGCCGAGCAAGAGAAGATCTTTGCCCCCCAAGGAGTTCTCGGCGCCGCCTCCGAACACAGCGGGAATTCGCCCATTCCTCACGAAATGCAGGGCCAGCACGCAGGCCGTAGCAGAAACCGCCCCATACTGCCCCAGCACCCGCCGATACTCCACCACGGGTCCGTGAAAACCGGTCTGGTCAAGAAGACAGGAGAGCTGTTCATTCGCCGTGTCCTGCACCGCCCAGGGGATTCCGACCATGACACCCCCGAACTGCTCGCAGATCTTCTCTGCCCCCCCCAGGGCGCGGACCAGGTGCTGGATCACCTCTAGGCCCTGCGATGGAAATCCCAGGAATGCCGGAAAGAGATGAGCCCGGTCGGTGTCGTCTACGGACTCGATGAGCAGGGCGCCACCGCCGTCAGAGAGGGCTGGCTCGTCTCCTTGGGTGGAGCGGTCTATCCGGGGGCTAAGCACTGCGTGGGCCTCGTCTGCAGCCAGACACAGGATCGGCTCGTCTTCCTGCCGGGACAGATGGCCCGCGCAGTAGAGCGCCTCCTCGAAGGAATCGTCCGTTCCCGTAGCCGTCACGTTGGCCCCCCTGCTCTCGAAGTGAAGGGCCGCCTGCCCGGCTGGGGCATTGTGCAGGGAGCCCACGAAATCCGAAGGGCTGCTGAACTTGTTCCCCGTCTTGAACAGCCTGGCCAGAAAGTCATAGGTCTCGGACAGGGCTCCGAGTCCGGTGCCAAAGTACACCGAGTGTGGGGAGCTTGTCGTTTCCCCGCCATCCTCACGTGCGGAGATCGCCAGTGCGAGGGCCAATCGGGGCAGTCTCTTCATGCGCCGTGTGGCGGCAGCATCCAACCTGCACGAAACCGCCGTGTCCGGCACGGCACCTCGGCAATCGTCGCCTCTTTCCAGGGCGGTCATCGTCTCGTGCAGCGGACCGGCTCCCGTGAGGCAGGCACTTCCCAGTACCCGAAATCCCCTCAGGGAAGCCGAACCCACGCTGGGTCTGTCCGCAGTCGGTCCGGAAACAACTAGGCACGCATTGTTTCCCCCGAAGCCGAAAGAGTTGGACAGAACTACGTCCAGCGGGCGACTCTTCATCTCCAGAAGAGGGGAGATCCCCAAGTCCGGATCCGGATTCACACAGCCTACATTCGCAGGAACAAAGCCATGTCGGATGCCTAGGACACCTGTGACCGCCTCCACCGCGCCCGACCCGGCCAGGGGGTGCCCGTAAATCCCCTTGGTGGAGGACAAGAGCGGCGTGTTGCTCCCAAAAACCTCCCGCACTGCCCTGGCCTCGGCTATATCGTTGTCCGACGTACCCGTACCGTGCAGGTTGATGTACTCCACCCGGTCGACCCCCGTCCCCGCATCCTCCAGTGCTCTCTTCATTGCTGCCGCAGCCCCTCTTCCCTCGCTGT
Organism: bacterium; assembly: GCA_028277985.1. Classification (GTDB taxonomy): domain Bacteria; phylum Desulfobacterota; class DSWW01; order DSWW01; family DSWW01; genus S015-6. The sequence continues at coordinate 8,542 of JANQFG010000050.1, forward strand.
CCGGGGCGGTCACGTGGTATGCGTCGCACGAAAGCCCCCCCCCACGAAGTTCGCACAGGGCTCCGGCCGGCGCTTCGTGACCGGCCTCCAGGAGCAGGGCGGCTGCGGCCTCGCCTACGCTCATCCCGCCACGGTCACGGTCCAGAGGCCTGGCACCCGCAGGATCAACCAACTTCAGCAGTGAGAAGCCAAAATAGGTTAGGCGGCAGAGCGAGTCAGCGCCCAGGGCCAAGACCCTGCGGGCACTTCCTGTGCGGATGAGTCGCATGGCGATCACCATCACGGTGGTGCCGCTGGCGCAGGCAGTGGAAATGGTGAGCACTGGTCCCTGGCAGCCCGCGGTTCGGGCGATGTGCTCCCCCACGCTGCCGGGCGTGTGCCACAGGTAGCGTGCGGGATCCCGGATGTCCGCTGCTAGTAACGATTCTGTGGTGTGGATGCCCCCGGTAGTGGTTCCCACCACCACGGCATCTGGGGGCTCCGGGCACCCTTGCAGAGCCTGTTTCGCAGCGACCTCGGCCAGAGCGTGGGTCCGGGGTACGCTGTTACGGGGTTGAAAGGACGGAACCTGGCCCACGGGCAGGGGGGGGCTTCCCGCCACGGGAAAGAGATTCAGCGGTGTGATCAGTGGCACGGAATTCTTGAGGCTTTCCAGAAACTCCGAAACTCCCGTACCCGCCGGGCTGGCGATGCCGATACCGGTGACAAACGCTCGCATGCACACGCCTTGGACAAACAGGAGATGGGCGGCCTACAACCGGTTCTCTGCGATGTACCGGGCCAGAGTACCCAGGGTGACAAACACTTTTTCGCCCAGTTCCCTGTTTTCGATGGAAACGCCGTAGGTCTCCTCGATCATCACCGCCAGTTCCAGGATGTCGATGGAGTCCAGGTTCAGGCCGTCATCAAAGAAAGACGAATCCTCCGTCAACCCGGCCGGGTCCACGTCGGTGAGGTTCAGCGTCTCGATAATGTTGGCTTTTAGTTCGTCTAAGAGTTCCATTCTTTCAACCCGGCTCAGGCAAAGCTCTGTCGAAACCTCTCCCACGGGGATGGTGAGACCTCTTAATCATAGCATCTGGTATGGCCGTTTCAACTCCCCCTTCTCCAGCCCACGCCCTTCTCCATCACCCTCGACACTCTCCGGCTAGAACACACCTTTAGAATCCAATTCAACGAAGAGATCGGCAACCACATTGTCGGGATTCGGATACGAGTGAAAGAAGCGCTGAGAATAAAGAGCGGTGGCCAGGAGCTCGCCCGTTTCGCCATCGAACGCACGAATTCGAAGTTCCCTCAAATACATCGCGATATCCCACATCCATTGGTCCTTGTAACGTAACGCGATTCCATCGCACTTTTCAAACGTCTCCGCTTTACGATCAACGACCTTGAAGCCACGCGCTTCTAACTCTTTGGTGATCGCCTTGTGGATTGACCAGTCCTGCCGATCCGGATAGTCGCATGCCAAGTGCACGACACGGTCCGTCGAAATGGTTACATCCTTTCTTAACGTTTGTGTCGCGATGCTACCCCCACACGAGTTCAACGATACCAGAGCTGCCACCAGCAAAACAATAATCGTGATCTTCTTCATTCCTGTCCTCCTTTTCTGGTAAGGCATTTTCTCCAGTTAATTGGGCATCTTGCCGAACTGGGCTCCACAGCCTTCGCGTCGAGCCGCATTGGAGATGTGAGAATTCTCCGAGTACTACCCAGACTGCCTACCCTAACTCAAATCGGGGAGAAGGGGTCATAGATCGAGCGCACTAATTTTCTCCAGGCCCTCCACGATGTTGTTCCTGGCGGCACGTTCTCTCGCAATGGTGTTTCGGGTGACGCCATTAAATGCATCACCAATTGAGGCAAATCCCGGAGTTCTGATGTCTTCACAGAAGAGCTCTTCTCCCGTCTCGGCATCCAACAGCCTCCACCTTGCCGTTACGGTGTACTCCAGAGCATATCCCATGACCTTGTCAACAACATTCAAGGACATGTCGTAAACCGAGGCAAGGAGTAGGTAGTCGGCCTCTTCCTGGCTTGCGATTTCAGAAAAAAGCCTGCGTTTCGATACGGATAGCCGCACAGCTTCAACAAAATCCTCCTGCCTGAGCTCCTTCCCCATGCCACGCGAGGCAAGCAATTGGATGCCTTCCTCCGATCCCACACTGAGCGTATAGGGAAACCTCACCGTCTCAGCAGAGATTTCTTCTGGAACCATTTCCACAGCGCGAGGTGTCATCGCGCATCCGGAACCTGCCATGGCCGCAACGAAGAATGCAAGTGCTAGGATTGCTGTCCGATTGCCCGTAAGATTCGCTTTTCTTTCTTTCATCACCGTTTCTCCATAGATTTTTCTGATCATCTCTTCCCGGGGCCGTCGAAGAGAGCGAGAGGCCCCGGGAAGAGGGAGCGGGTCACACCAAAACAACCACCGGCAGAGTTTGGAACGGACCGTGCTGCCAGGACGGGCCTTACTGCCAGGCGTTCCTGTCGGGACCGAAATTGAAAATGGGCGCCACCTGAACGAAGAACATGTGTTCTGATCCGCTCACGGTATCATCTTCCAGAATGTATGCCGCATAGTTGAAATGGTAACCGCCCGACACGCCAATGGATAAGCCGCTCCCGAGGTGAATATTCACGCCGACTTCCGGACCACCACCGCCCCCCAACAAGATCGAACTGTCATCAGAGCCGCCGTAATTGACAGTGTAAGGATTGGCGGCATCGCCGAAGAAATCGCAGTAGAATCTCACGGACGGCCCAGCCCAGACCCGCACCGCAGAGGTTCTCAAGATCCCGAACCCAAAGGTGTGTTTCATGTTGAATCCCCACCCGGTCTCATCGAGCAGATCACCCGCGTCTACCTCGAGGCCGCCCAGCTCTATCGAGTCCAGATTCAGCTTTACGATATCCAGTCCCACAGTCAATCGATAGTTGAACAGTTTGTCCTGCGAGGTGCACGTGTCCAGAAGGAACCCAATGGTGAAATGATCTGCTTTGAAGTTGGCGTCTACGTCTGTAAGCCCCTCAATGTCATCCACCGTTGGACTGAACGACCCACGCCCATACTCAAAGTAGGGCCCAATCCCCGTGGCCAATACCTCCGTCGCGCCGAAAAGGCAAACCGTGCACAACGCCAAAACGATGACTCTCTTCATGTTCTTCGCTCCTCTCTGTACATGGGTTGGAAGAAACCCCCGACGAGACTACCCTCTTTGAAACCCTAGCGGCCAACACCTCGGGGGAACGGAACAACGGAAAAACCAGCGCCAGTGATCAGAAAGACGCAGGCAGCATGAGTTTCTTACGCCTTCAACGCCTGTTTTTTCACCGGTCTCGGTGTTTGGCCTCAATTCAAGCGACGCTTCCTCCTGTCCGGCCCACGGGGACACTTCGCTCGGCGCCGAAATAATAGAGAGAACATAATCATGTGTCAAGATGGAAAACCGAAGGAAAACCGAAAGAGGTGCCCCTTCACTTCAAGGTGGAAGTCCGGGGGTATTCGCTAGCTGAATATCGGTAGGTTGCAGATATGTTGTGCATCGGATGGGCGCCGGGACCGGTCTGTTCCGGCAGGGGTCGGACTGTGTTCATCCTCCCTGCGATCCTGCGGAAAGCGGTTCGTCTCCGCGTGCCGGGCTTAGATTGTATCAAGATCCTTAAATTCATTCACCCTCGCGAGCCGGGCAAGCACACGCTGGTGTCGGCCTTCCCAACCGAGTTTTCGCAGTGTCCTATTAACAAAGAACCTTAGCACAGGCCGGAAGACATGGATCCAGAAACCGGTCCAGGCACGCCCTTGCTGTCTGCGTGCCCGCATAGAGGGGTTCCACCAGCCCAGTATCCTTTGCCGGTGATACCAGAACAGATACTGCAGCCTGTCTGTTTCAAGATGTCTGGTTCTCACATTCGCCCACAACCCCGTGTAGCGTTCAAAGTTTTCCTTGTTGGTAACGAGACCCTCGCTGATCAGGGCTGTTCGTATCTCGGTCTTGGGATATGGCGTCAGAATCTGGCAGATAGCCCCATCCGCGCCTACGTCTTTCAAGAACTGATAGTTGTCCACGATGTCCTGCTCGTCGTCGTCCGGGAAGCCAAAAATGAGCCCGCCGATCACCATCATTCCGTGTTTCTGGCAGATCTGCACCGCCCTCCTCGATGCTTCAACCGTATTGCCCTTGTGTGCAAGATCAAGGTTCTTCCTGGAGGCATTCTCTATCCCGAGAAAGATCGTTCGGAATCCTGCGAGGGCCATCTTTTCAACCATTTCCTCGCTCTTGGCGACGGAAATACAATCTGCCTGAACGATGAGGTTCAGGTTCTTGTATTTCCTCTCGGCAATGGCGTCGCAGAGGGCCATGACACGTTTCGGGCTGAGCACAAAGTTGTCATCAACAATGAACACCCCCCGGGTTCTTCGCTTGTAGTAAATGTCATCCAAGTCCGACAGGACTCGCTCGATCGGAAAGGTCCGGAAGGTTCTCCCGTACATGTGCTTCATGCTGCAAAAGTTGCATGATCGCGTGCAGCCCCTGGACGTTTCCATGACTTCGACCTTGCTCGCGACAATATGGTAGCCCCATGTCAATCGCCTTCGGTCGCGGATGGGCAGCTTGAGAGTAGACAGATCCAGAGGTTCCGCTCTCTTGTTGTGTACGAACTCTTCGCCTTGCCTGTACGAGAGGGAAGGGATGTCCTCAAACCTGTCCCTGCCAGCCAGCGCATTCACGAGGCGGCGGCTCGCCTCTTCGCCTTCGCCCCGAATCAGGAAGTCGAACCATTTGGCCTCCGGAGAGGCCGCGATTTCCTCACCCATCAACGTGGGGTGATAGCCCCCGACAACGACCTTCGTATCGGGTAGAATCTGCTTGATCAGCTTGGCCACTCTGGTACAGGTATGGTACTGCCAGGCCATGGAGGACAAACCGACAAGGTCCGGGTTGATCTTCTTCAGCGTGCTTGTCAAGTAGCTTCGGATTCGGCGCCGTTTTCTGACGAGATCGATGAGAAAGACGGCGTGCTCGGGATCGATATTCCCTCCCACGCTCGCAATTCCCAGGTTGGGCATGTGAACAGCAGCCTCATGGATGACGATGGGCGTCACATCCGGCATGGAAATCAATACGACCTTCAAGGTGTCCCTTTCTGCTGGTGCGGTCTGGACCTCGAGGCGATGTTCACAGCTCTACGCCTGGGTCGTCTTGCGGGTTGTCCCTGTTCCCTTTTCGTCCGTCTGCTCCTGCTCTTGCTTCGCACTTCGCAGCAGGGTTCTCCGTCTACGGATGGAATCCTTGATCACGTCCATGAAAAGTTCGCTCATGCGCACGGTCTGAGATCGCTCCGCATAGAAGGATCTCCACGCCTGCTCGTAGAGTGCCTGCAGCCTCTCCGGGCTCATGTGCCGGGGCTGAAAGACAACCTTGGCCGCGTTGTACGCCTCCCAGTTCCGGTCGAGGATGCGGCCCTTGCTTTCCAGTTGGCGCCGGATCTGCGTCTGCGGGAAGGGTGTCAGGATCGTGAACTCGGCCAGGTCCAGGCCGATTTCCAGCAGAAAGTCGATGAGCCTCAGGATGAAATCCTCGGTGTGGTCGTCCAGGCCCAGCAGGATGGTGCCTTCCACCTTGATCCCGTGATCGTGCATCATGACGATCCGGTCTCGGATCTTGTCCGAGATGGTGTAAATCGCGTGGTACACGTACCAGCAGCCGGCGTCCCGGGCCGCCCTGAGCACATCCGGCCTGCAGGTAAGGGGGTGGGAGATCCACTTGCGGCCGGCTTTCTCGAACCCGTAGTCCCTGAGCGCTTCGAACAGCTCCAGCTGAGCCTTGATGCTCTGCTCCATGGAGTTGTCCACGAAAAAAACGAGCTCTCCGCATCGGTCCAGGTCACGGAGCACCAGGTCCAGGGGGCGTATCCGGTGCCGGCGGCCGCCCAGGAAGGAGACGCAGCAGGGGGGACAGTTGAAGCGGCAGCCCCGGGAAGTCTGCACCAGGTCAGGCAGTTCCCAGCCCTTGTACGCGTAAAGCTCTTGCTTGCGGTAGAGATCCCGCCTAGGGTCGGGCAGGCGGCGGATGTCCGGGAACTCGCCTTCAGGGTGGCGGTAGATCTTCTGGAGGCGCCCGGCCTGGAAGTCCTTGATCATCTCCTCGACCAGGCCTTCGCCTTCCCCCACGCAGAGAGCATCCACGTGTCCCGTCGCCTCTTCCGGACAGAGGGTGGGGTGCAGTCCGCCCATGATCACGGTCCTGCCCCGGCGCCGGAATGCATGGGCCAGATCGTAGGCCCGGGGCGCCTGACAGGAGAGCAGGGTGGAAAGAGCAATTACGTCAGCGTCCGTTTCCAGATCAACGGGCTCCACGTTCTCGTTCAGCACCGCGACCTCCACGCCGTCCGGCACGCAGGCCGCGGCCTGGATCATGCCGAGCGGAGGGAGGTTGAATTCGGTCTGCTCCGGGATCTTGGGCCACCGAGGGTGGATGAAAAGGACCTTCATGGCACCTGCCTTGTGGATGAACCGCCACGGAAGACCACTTGTCAATGGGTCCCCTGGTGATGCCTGCCGAAAAACCTTTGTTCCTGCGCTATGCGACAGTGTATAGTACCCGGGCAGCCGGGTCGAGTAGGATCAGGCGTCGAAGCGGTACCAGTGCTCCGGGTGTTTCCTCACCATTTCCTCCAACTCTCCGAGGTAGTGGGCCACGGACTGACGCAAAGCTTCCTCCCGGGTGATGTGGGCGTCGGGCCGAGGTACGAAATACGGCTCCCCCAGCCGGATCCGGTACCTGAGCGGGTGCAGACGGACCGTAAAGAGCGTGAAGATCGGTACCCCTGCTTTCATAGCGAGAAGGTGCGGGGTCATGGGTACGTCCAGCCTGCTTCCGAAGAAGGAGGCTACCATCCGACGCTGGTCCTCGCTCTGGATCCGGTCTCCGGCGATGGACACGAACCCTCCCTCGCGCAGAATCCGGACGCTTTCCAGCAGGTCGAACGGGGACCCGCCATCGTCGGAGGCCGAAACGACCCCGACCCCGTCCTGGGCGATGTCGTGCTTCTGCTTCCGCTCAATCTGTTCCTTCTGCTTTTCCCCTAGATGCAGCATCAGGGGGAGGCCCTTGCGGGCGAAAAGACGTGCTGCGATTTCCCAGTTCCCGAAGTGTGACATGAGGAAGATTCCCCCGAGGCCGCGGGAGCGGTTCTTGTCGAATCCATCCATTCCCTCCACTTCCCAGGTAAAGCTCTCGTTCCGGGCCAGCCGAACACGGTCCGCGAAGACCGTGGCGAAGTGGTGAAACTGCCTCCAGACAATGCCGACAAGGGCCCACGAGCTTTTTTCAGGGAACACGGAGCGGAAGAACGAGACGTTCCTTGCCACCATGCCGGGCCGGACGACAAAGAAACCCGAGGAGACGAGCCATGCAAATAGCGCGACGAACCAGGGCCCTGTCAACCGGGACATCCGGACGAGGAATTCGTAGAAGAGGCCCTTCATGTCGCCGATTCCTTGCCCGTTGCGGGGACGGCCACGAACCAGCAGACATCGCGCCCCTCGTCCTCGACGACCTTGAGCCGGAAACCGTTCTGTTCCAGCATGGCTCTGAGTCGCGAGGGCGGGCGGAGAACGTGGCGTGGCCTGGCCAGCCTGAGTCGGAGGGCCTCTTTCAGCCTTCGCCAGGGGCGGGACCGGTCGGCGGGAATGGTGATCCGCATCACCAGGGGACCTCCAGAGGTCGCCAGCCGCAGCCGCAGTTCCCCCAGCAGCCGGTCCAGATCCACGTCGGGAAGGTAATGCCCCACGTCCAGGAGCAGGACGGCGTTCACTTCCCTGGGGTCGGCGGGCAGGTCCTGTGCGCTGCCATGCAGGACCCGGCAGTCCTCCCCGAGGGCGCGCGCCGCAAGGTGCGTCTTCTCCTTGTCGGGGTCCAGACCCACGAAGCGAAGCCGGGGATTCAGCGTGAGCAGCCAGGCGGCGGGAACGCCGTAACCGCAGCCCACATCCAGAACGGTTCCGTCGGGAGGAACGAACTCCGCAAGCCTCGGGAACATGGGGTCAATCTTCATTTTGAAGCGGGCGAAAAACCGGGGATACGGTTCCAGGAGGGCAAACCTCGACATTACTGCCCGGCGGTGTCGGGAAGACCCCGGGGTCACCGGCTCATGGAGAGCGAAGGCCCGGGGCCGGTAGAGCCGGGCCAGGCAGGGGGGAAGCAGGAGGAAGGCCCCCAGTGCGCTGTACCCGATTCCCAGAAACGAGACAATGCCCGCAGAGCGGAGAACCGCGTGGCTGGAAAGGGCCAGTGCTCCCATGCCGAGCATGGTCGAGGCCGAGGCCAGAAACACGGCCACCCGAACCGGGTCCTGGGAGGGGTGCTTCTCGTTCAGGCACCTCTGCTGGGAACGCACAAGAAGCAGGCTGTAGTCCACCCCCATACCGAAGATGACGATGGCCAGCATGAGACTGGGGATGTCCAGCGGTCTGCCGAGGATCTTCAGGGTGGCCAGGGTCAGGATCATGGAGAAGACGAGTGGCGCGAACGTGAGGATCACCAGCCGGATATCGAAGAAGAGGATCCAGACCAGGAACAGGGTGCCGGCGGCGATGATGACGAACATTCGCAGGAAGGTCTGAGAAAGGAGAGCCGCCAGGCGGTCGGAATACAGGTTCGGGTCGAACACGTGCACTGAGGGCTGCCGGTGGGCCTGAAAGAAGACGCCCCCGTCGTAGGCTTCCCCCGGGGTGGCCGAAGCCAGCAGAACCCACCCGGTTCCGTCCTTCTTTGGGGAGATGCCGAAGAGATCGTACAGGTCTTCCGGAATCTCCAGGTCCCGGTACCGGGGGGATTCCACCTGCTCCAGGAAGGGGTCGAAGGCGCCGGCGGAAAAACCGTTCTTCCCCCCGGCCTCGGCAAGGTGGGCGCGCAACCGCTTCACCCGGTCCGGGTTCCAGAAATTGAGCCAGGCTTCCAGGTTTCGTCTCGCGCGCTCCGCGCCGGGCAGGATCATGGAGGGAGTGAACCCGGAGCGCAGCAAACCCGTCCGCAGTTCTTCTTCCCACCGGCTGCTCAACGGATCGCTGAGCCGTTGCAGCTCCCGGACATCCTCTCCCTGCAGCATGACGTAGACTTTTTCCGTGACGTTCCCCCACACCCGGCTGACGACGTTCTCGGCCTTCAGGGTCTCGGGCGATACGGTGTTCATGGTCCGGAGATCCACTCGGAATTCTGGCGTTGCCAGGAAGACCCCGCAGACCGCCAGCGCGACGGCGACTCCGAAGGCCCCCCAGCCTCGGGAGGTAGTGAGTCGTTTCAGCAAGCCCTCGAGGGGAAGGAGCGCAGGCCGCCGGGCCGCCGGCAGCCCCGGGATGAACAGGGGGAACACCAGGTGGAGAAAGAGAAATGAGAACACCACGCCCATTGCCGCGACGATCCCAACCTGCGCCATCAGGAGGAAGCCGCTCCACAGCAGGATGGAGAAGGCCCCCGCCGTGGTGAGCACTGCGAAGAGTGCCACTGCCCAGACTTGTCTGGAGGCGCGGGAGGCGTGGGTTTCTTCCCTCCGGTCCAGGAACATCAGGTAGGCGATGCTGTGGTCGACGCTGATGGAGATAAGCGCCCCGGCGAATCCCAGGGCCAGGGCTGAGATGTGGGAGGAAAAGAGCGAGTAGACGATGAGGGCGAGCATAGCCCCGGCCACGGCGGGAACCAGGGCCAGGATGCCGATCCAGGGTCTGGGGAAGGTCATCAGGAGCAAGGCGGTAATGCCCAGGGTGATGATCAGGACGGCCCTGGCCGCATCCCGCCGCACGATCTCTTCGTTGTCCAGGGCGTAGCGGAAGGAGCCCAGGGCCAGGATTTCCACGGAGGCCTTCCCGGGTCCTGCGTCCGCTCCCAGGCTTGCCGAGAGTTCCTCCAGAATACGGGTCAACTCCCGGGAGAAGGTCGTGTCGGTGGGGGGCCTGGACGGCTCGCACACGAGAAGAAGGTGCTTCCCGTCGCCGGAAAGGAGATTGTCTCGGTAAACCTCAACGTTCTGGAAGAAGGCCATGCGCATCATCCGCGCCAGAACCCGGAAACGCAACTCAAGCGGGTCCCTGGAGACCCCGTCTGCCTGGCCGATGCCTTCCAGGCCCAGTAGACGCTCGCGGGCTCTTCCAACGGCGTCCAAGACGTTTTGCCGGGAAAGCACGCCGGCATCCCACTCCGCAAGGTCGTCTTCATCGAAGAGCAGGGGCAGGTTGTTGGTCACGGTCCCGAGAAGATTCGTCATGCCTTGGCCGAACCGGTTTACCCCCACGGACCGGAACAGGCCGCTCTGTCTGAGCCGGTCGGCCACGGTCTCGGCCGCTTCTATGAGGCGGTCCCTGTCCGGTAGGCGGTCGGACCGGCTCAGATCGATGAGAACCCGGTCCATCGCCGGATTCTGCTTCATGACTTCGCGCGCATCATGGGTCACGTCGTCCGTGCAGGGCAGGACATTCAGGATGTCAAAGTCGATGTGGATGCGCGCCAGAGCCTGGAGGAAAGCTGCCACGATACCTGCGCAGATGAGCAGGCCCAGGACGAGCTTCGCCTGTCTTCGCTTGAGGCGCATGTGCTACCCGCTCCTTGGACGGCGCAGGAGAGGAAGGCGCGGAGCAAACGACCCGGACATTCCGCGACAGCTCCTCAACCAGGTTTCAGATAGCGGGACAGGAAGTGCACCGGCCGGGTCAGGAAAAGGCGCGTGAATGTTCCCGTGTTTCGCCAGAAATCCACGAACGGCCGGAAATGGGAAATGCGCTTCCCCCCGGGCCTGTAGTCCACGCTCACCGGGACCTCCCGGACCGGGACCCCTTTTCGGGTGGCCAGAACGAGAATCTCGACCTCGAAGGCAAAGCGCCGTGCCCGTGCTTTCCACTGCAGGACTTCGGGGATCGGGTAGAGGCGAAAACCGGACTGGCTGTCGGAAATCCAGGGACCACCTGTGACCCGAACCCAGAAATTGCTGAATTTCCGCCCGAAGCGGCTGGTCCAGGGGATGGAGGGCTCATCCATGCCCTCCCGACAGCCCACGATCATCACCCGCTCGCCGGGCCCGACGGCTTCCATGAGTCGCAGTGCGTGCGCTGAATCGTGCTGCCCGTCAGCGTCGAGGGTGATGGCGTAGTCCGCACCTGAAGCAGCGGCCGCGGTAACCCCTGTGAGAAGGGCTGCACCCTTCCCACGGTTTACGGAGTGGGATAGGACCGTGATCCCCTCAACTTCCCGAATCCCCTCCCCGGTGCGATCCGTGGAACCGTCGTTCACTACGAATACCGGAAGGCCCAGCGCCCGAGCGTCGCGAAGAACCTTCCCCACGGTGTTGGGGTGATTGTACACCGGAATGACCAGGGCAAATCGCGAGGGCCGCGTTTCATGGCAGGCTTCTCCGGGAATTCCTGGACGCGAGCAACTGGGCTTTCCGGACGGAAACGGCTTCATCGATCCGTGCCAGCCCCCCCATTTCCCCCGCGGACGGGAACACGATCCTCTCAAACAGGCCATCCACACCTCTCTGAGATTCCTTCCTCTCGCGATATTCCCGTTCTATCACAGATGGTGGAAGAAGATCCACTCGGCAGGAGAAACCGCTTGCGTTCCGCAGCATTCCGTGCCCTCTCCGGAGGCCGCCGGCGTAAAGGACCTGCTTCCACCAGGCGCACTACCGAAGATCAGGTCAAGAACCTGAAAGCAGCGATCACCGAGCCTGAAGGAGCACCCGCTGCCGGAAAATTTCCGGGACCTCGAAGCAGAGTTCGACCCCGGGATGCTTGACGGCCGCCTGCTCGCATCTCCCCTTTGTGCAGAAAGCGTGGGTGCCAGTCCGATGTATCTCGAAATCCACTACCAGCTTGTGGGTCATCTCTGTCAGGGTCGCACTACATATGAATTCATCATTGTATCGTAGAGGCTCTATGTACTTCACCGTGGACCGAATGACCGGGAACAGGTAGCCCGTTTCCAAGAAGAAATCGTACAGGTCCACCCCGAGGCTGCGAAACAGGCCCTCCCGAGCGGCGTCGAAGTACTTCAGGTAGTTTCCGTGCCAGACGATCTGCATTGGATCGAGGTCGTGGAAAGGAACTTGCATCCGGATTTCGTGCGAGGGAAGGCACAGTCCCTTGGTTTTCACGATTCCCCCAGGCTCCCGCTGCCAATGGCCTCGGCAAGCGTTTCGATTTCGCAATCCATGGGACGATCTTTCTCCAGGGGTGGGGAAAAAGCCTCTACCCGCCGGAGGACGGTCGCCAGCTCAGGCCTGGCGTCCACATCGCCCCTGTACCGGCAAGCCTGTGCCGCGGCCAGGAGGTGGATGGCCACGGTGCGCTGGGCCAACAGGCAGATCGTGTCCGCATCCCTCGCCGCCATGGTTCCCAGGCTCACTTTGTCTTGGTTGTGTGACTCGGTGGAGCGTGAGAAAACCCCCGCGGGCATGGCTTGTTTCTGTGCCTCCGCGGTCAGAGCCGAGGCCGTGATCTGCATGCCCTTGAATCCGTGGTGCAGTCCTACTTCCCGTTTCCGTGGGAAGGCGAGATTGAGCGGCAGGCCCCTGGAAAAGCGTGGGTCCACGAGCAGCGCGAGCTGGCGGTCGCTGAGATCACACACGCCGGCCAGTGCGGTCTTCAGCGCATCCATGGCAAAGGTGATGTGGCCGCCGTAGAAGTTTCCCCCCATGAGGATTTCCCGGGAGGGGAGATGCGTGATGGGGTTATCGTTCACACTGTTAACCTCGGTTTCCACCCAGGCGGTGATCCACTTCAGCCCGTCGGCCAGGACGCCGAGCACGTGGGGCGCGCATCGCACGGAGTATGGATCCTGGAGGTGATCAGGATGGACGCTCTCCGGGACCTCCCTTGAGGAGGCGAGCAGCGCCCGAAGCCCGGCGGCCACCTCTGCCTGTCCCCTGAAAGGCTTGGCCTCAAAGATTCCGGGGTGAAAGTGGTGATCGTGTCCGCGCAGGCCGTGAACGGTAAGAGCGGTGGCTGCCTGGGAGGCCTCCAGGATGCGTCCCGCTCGTGCAACGGCGAGCACCCCGATGCCAGTCATGACGGATGTCCCGTTCATGATGGCCAGAGGCTCCTTGGGTCGGAACCGGTAAGGGGCCAGTCCCGCCTCCCGGATGGCACGGCTTGCGGGCACGGTGCGGCCCCTGTACATCACTTTCCGACGGCCTTCCAGACAGGCGGCGACGTAAGACAAGGGAGTCAGGTCTCCCGAGGCCCCCACGGATCCCTGGGAGGGGATGATGGGAGTGATGCCGTGGTTGAGAAAGTCCGAGAAACGAACCAGCAGCTCATGCGAAACGCCGGAAAGGCCTTTAGCCAGGGAGATCATGCGGCAGAACAGGGTCGCGCGGCTCTGGGAGACGGACAGGGGGATACCCGTGCCGCAGCCATGGAATCGGATGAGGTTCTCTCCCAGCTTCTCCATGTCCCGGGCGCTGGGCCGGTTACCGCAGGAGTTCCCGAAGCCCGTGGTCACGCCGTACACGGGACGGCCGCAGGCGATCTCCTCGTCTAGGAGATCGATGGAGCGCAGGAGCTGCTCCCTGTACCGGGGGTCATTGCTCACCTCCACCGGCAAAGACGTTTCGGCGACCTCCGTGATCTGGTTCAGCGTGACGGGTTGGTCCGACACGTGCAGTGCGGATTGATTTCGTTTCATGGGATCAAGTATTCATCCTGAATCCGGCGCGGCCCGATCTTGAGTATCGGGTTTCTAGAGGCATTCTGACCGGAGAAGACTTCGTTTTGCTGTGATCTTGATGGAAGATCATTAATGTCATATGGTCAGGGAAACGTCAACGGGTCGGATGAAGAACAGGGGAGGTTCGGTTCGCGTCCACGCAGACTCCCACTGCGGCTGCTTGGGTTTCGCGACCCATCCGCAGGGTGGGGTCGCCGAGCGTAGCCTGGTTGAAGCCCAGCTGCGGCACACTTGCCCTTGGTCGCTAGGACGACGATGAGCAAAAAGATGGAGACGGGTGCTTTCCGGCAACCGGGAAAGGAGAGTTCCTTTTGATCCCCTCGTTGGAACCATCCCTGCAAGCGCTGCTAGAGCGCCTCGTGAGCCCGCCCGCCGCGGAAGCCGGCCGGCCGTTCGTCGTGGGGGAGACGTGTGCAGGCGATCTGTGCAAGCTACAGCAGGTTATCCTCACGGCCATGAAGAAGAACCTGGAAGAAGAAGAGCCCCTGCTCGTGGCGGTTGAGGACCGGAGCCTGATCGCCGCTGCGGTGCTGGCAACCCTCAGCGGTGGCAACGAACTCATCCTCCCTCACGCAAGGTCCACCGCGGTCCTCCAGGATCTGCGAGACAACCACCGGGTTCGGTTCGTGCTCGCTGAAGACGCGGATTCTCTGCCTGAAGGCCTGGAGGTGTTTCCATTCGAGGAGTCAACGGTGCCTGAGGCGCCTGTCGAGTTCCGGGTGCGGGACGAGGGAGAAAACACCGTGAGGCTTTTCACGGGTGGGTCCACCGGGCAAGCCCGTATGTGGCGAAAAACCGCTACGAATCTGGTGGGTGAAGCCGCGTTTTTGGCCAGGAAATTCGGGATCGGTCCCCAAGACGTCATCGTGGCCGCCGTCGCACCGCAGCACATCTACGGCCTTCTGTTTTCTGTGCTGTTGCCGCTGGTTTCGGGTGCTTCTGTGGCGCCTGAGACCCCCCGGTTCCAGGGAGAGATCGAGGCAGCGCTGCTGGAACGTAGGGCAACGGTGCTCGCCGCTGCCCCTGCCCACTACCGGGCCATGCGGGGAAAAGGGATCCCCGGGCATTGCCTGAAACTGGCCGTCAGTTCCGGAGGCTTCCTTCCCGAGGAGGATTCGCTGGGTTTTTCCACGGTGACAGGGGTCTGTGTGACGGAGGTTTACGGCAGCACCGAGACCGGCGGAGTCGCCACCCGGGAACGTGCCCAAGGGGAACAAACCTGGACCCCGTTCGCGTGTATCCGGTGGAGAACCCGCGGGGAGCGGTTGTGCGTGAAATCCCCGTTTCTCTCACCCGGTCTTCCGCAGGATGTCGAGGGCTTTTTTGTCACCGGGGACCGGGTGCGCCCGGAGCCGGGTGGGACCTTCACCCTGCTGGGTCGGATCGACGGGATCGTGAAGGTAGCTGGTAAACGCGTGGCCCTGGACGGGGTCGAAGCCCGTGTCAAGGCTATGCCCAGCGTGCGGGATGCCTACGTGTTGGCCCTGTCGGCGGACACCATGCGAGAGGCCGAGATCGTGTGCCTCGCGGTTCCGGAGCGGGAGGTGCCCGACGAGGAGGACTTTCGGGAATCGTTGCGCTTATTGCTGGAACCCAGCGCCCTGCCTCGGCGGGTGAGATGGGTCGAGGAGATTCCGCTCACCCCCGCAGGCAAGAGAGATCGGGAGAGGGTAAGGAAGTTCTTCTCCGATCTGCCACCGAAAGAGTGAAAAGGGTTTCGTTCGGCGTCCCGCTCGAAGTCCCGGAAAACGCTTCGGTTATGTGCTCCCTCAAGCCCGGTATGCACCCGAATGCCGGCCACATTCTTCTCGGCTTCACCGGGATCCGGATGTGTCCGATTCTCTTTCGAGGATCCAGGCGGGTGGCTGGAGGCGGCCCGGAAACAGTTCGCGCATTGTTACCCCGAAAATCCCTTCCCGGACCTTGTGTTGTCGGTCAAAAATCCAGATGTCGAAGCTCTGGGTCCCTGTTGAGGCGGCGCGTGGGAATCCCCTGCAGACGTATTCCTCACCTTCCTTTGTCGGTTCCGGCACGTACCGTTGGGCGTACCCCACGGGAAAGACGACTATTCCCCGGTACCTTTGTGTCCACACGTTGATCGCATGCAGCGCGGCGTCAAACACAAAGGGGGACCCCAACGTATGACAGTTCGGGCGACCGCGCGGAGCGGTGATCAAGGAGGTGACCCCGTCCGGGCTTAGTTGCACGTCGCCGCTGAGATTCCGGAACGCAAGGCCGAAAGGGACCAACTCCCGGTACAGGGGCCCGGGTTCTACCCGGAATGCGGGTTCTGCAAGAGCGAGGGAGTTTGCGGACGGCGGTTGGAGGGGCTGGCCCGGGGGGGAGCAGAAGCGAACGTGAAGATGGGGCTTCAGGCGCTTAATGGTGCTCCGTTTTGAGGAGATTCTCGTGAAAAGGGAGACCAGGAACGAACCATCCCTTTCCTCCAGCATCTCCAGAAGAGCCTCGAGAGGTCCGGGGTCCTCGGGGAGGGGGAGGAAGCTCTCGAACATCGCGTCACGGGAATGGCAGCCGCGCATGCCCGTGCGCTGCTGCACCGCCTCGGCCAGCAGGCCGAGGGCGTGCGCCGCGGACAGGACCGGCTTCTCCATGATCCGGTGATCATACAGGTGGGGGGACGCAAGAATCGGGATTGGGATACGGACAGTATCGTTCACTTGGGAAAAGCTTCCCAGATCCGGGCGGTTTTTGGGTCGATGGCGGTCACCGTGCCCGTGGATGCCCGCAAGGCGCAGTGCCGGGTGTGTGCCTTGCACACGACGTCGCCGGTATCCACATGTGTGATGACATAGTGAAAGGTGATTCGGACTTTTTCCATTTCTCCCGGCCGGGTGTGTATCCACATGGGGTCATCATACCCCAGCGGGTGGTGGTAGGTGACGGCGGTGTCAATGACCGGGTAGGTGAACCCGTCCTCCTCCACCTCCTTGCAGGAATAGTCGAAATCCCGCATGAGGGTGGTCCGGCCCAGTTCGAAATAGCGCAGATAGTTAGCATGATATACCCACGTGGACCGGTCCGTGTCCGCGTACAGGGTGCGGTGAAAGGACCGGTGCCAGATGGAGCCTGTCGTAGTGTCTCGCACTAGCCGCTGGTGACTGTCGTAGATCTCCGGGACGAAGGGTTTGGGCCGCATGCTATGACACTCCCTTCAGCACCACGCAGCAGTTGGTTCCTCCGAAACCGAAGGCGTTGGTGAGGCAGATCTCCACCGCCCGCTTCCGTGCCTCGTTGGGCACCACGTCCACACCATCTAGGGCCGGATCAGGAATGTAGTTGATGGTGGGAAGCAGGATGCCCCGCCGCATGCCCTCGATGGTGAGCACCGCTTCAATGGCGGCGGCGGCACCGAGTGTGTGCCCCACCTGGGATTTATTGGAGGATATGGGTAGGTTTTTCAGATTGTCACCCCAAATTTCTTTCAGACATTGCACCTCCGTGATATCCCCCCGCGGGGTGCTGGTTCCGTGCGTATTGATGTATTGGATGTCCCCGGGTTTCAGGCCGGCATCTTCCAGGGCCTCCATCAATGCGCGGATGATGGTCGGGGGATTTGGTCGTGTGACATGGCAAGCGTCGGATGTCCAGCCTACGCCCAGAAACTCGGCCCGGGGGGAAAGGCCGTAGGCGGAGAGCATCTCCTCCGCTGCCAGAACCAAGACGGCGGCGCCCTCCGACAAGACGAACCCCTTGCGGTCCACGCTGAACGGCCTCGATGCCTGGGAAGGATCATGGAAGGCACGATCTTTTCCGCGCATCTTGATGGTGGCATTCATGTTGGCGAAGCCGTGGACGATCTCCGGGGTGATGGGCGTGTCCACCCCGCCGGCGAGTACGAAGTCACAGTCGCCGTCCCGGATCATGCGCGCGCCGATGCCCATGGCATGGTTGCCCGAGGCACAGGCCCCTCCCGGGGAAAAAATGGGACCGGTGAAGCCCAGGAGGCTGCCCGCCTTCCCGGAAGGCACGTTGGAGCAAAGGTTGGGAAGCAGATAGGGGCTGACGAGGTTGGGACCCCTCTGGGCCAAGCTCTGGACGGCGATCCCGTAAGCGTCAGACCCGTTGAGGGCCGATCCGATGAGGCAGGCCGTGCGGGGCCGGATCTCCTCCAGGTTCAGGATTCCCGCATCAGCCATCGCGTCCCGGCAGACAGCCATACTGAGCGGGACGAAGCCCGCATTCCAGAAAGATGCCTCCCGGGCGTTGAAGAAATCCAGGTCTGCCTGATCCCAGTCCGAGATCTCGCCCACGATCCTGCAGGGGGTATCCACACGGCAGCGCGTGATCGGGCCAAACCCCGCCTCTCCGTTCACCGCCCGTCTCCACGTCTCTTCGAGGGTTTTTCCCAGGGGAGTGGCGGCCGCATAGCCCACAATGTAGACCCGTCTGTTTTTCGGTGCTTTCATGGGCTCCCATTATCGAGCAGTCCGCAGCGGGAGGGCGTGTGGTGAACGATGTCCTTTCACCAGGGTATGTACTTGTAGAGCTTGGCGAACATTTCGTAGACCTCGATCCAGTTCTTGAGGTCCCTGGCCGTCCGTATATGAGCGCGCTTGTTCACCATGATCCAGCTCATGTGCGCGGCGCCGTCCTTGCATGTGGTGCAGTCACGGGTCGCGGACGTGCAGCACCGGTGCATGGTCTTCAGATCCGCTCCCCAGCGGATGAAACGGATGAGACGCTTGGGCTGCGGGTTTCTCTTGTCCAAGGGTTCGGTGACCGAGGGGCACTCCGAGAAGCCCCACCTGCGGCCGAGCAACATGCCGGTGGTGATCACTTCGTGATAGTAATGACTCGAGATCACCGTTTTCGGGAACTTGTCTAGAAGAGAGTCCATTTCCACTCGCGCGCGGGTCAACTGCTCGGGGGTCCACGAGAAGCCGGCGGCTCCCTCGTCGTTGCTCAGGAGTTGCAGGTGGACCTTCAGCCCGCAATCCTCAATCTTCATGACGACATCTTCGGCGCGTCCAAGCTGTTTTGGAGTTAGGGTGTAAAGGTAATAGGCATTGGGATCCCCGGCGTAGTTCTTGCGGGAGATGGAGAAAACGTCACGGCCCCGCAGGGAGATCTCGTCCTCGGAACTTCCCCATAGGGAGATTCCCACTATCATGTCCGGAAACCGGTCCCGGGGGATCTTGATGATGCCGTTGGTGGCACAGTAGGAGGGTATACGATCGTGGAATGCTTCCACCCGGTCCAGAAACAAGGTCGGCTCCCCTCCGATGAGGATAGCGAGGTTGACCCCTCGGTCCTTCTCGCGGTCCACAAACGCTTCCCATTTCCGGATGTCGGTTTCTTCTGTCACATGCTGTTCACCTGAAGAGAAGAAGAAGCAACCCCGGCATCGCAGGTTACATTGGTTGGTTACGTCGTAGATCGAGCTCCGGATGTTTAGACGGGAGATGCGGTCGTAGCGCTCTCGCCAGTCCTTGTCAAGAAGCGAACTCACGGTAATCATGAAAGCATCCCTTTCCCCAAGCCATCTATTTTCCCGAAACAGGTAAAAAGGTCAAGGGTTTCATGCTACCTGAAACGGTACCCGACGCCCA
Organism: bacterium; assembly: GCA_028277985.1. Lineage (GTDB taxonomy): Bacteria > Desulfobacterota > DSWW01 > DSWW01 > DSWW01 > S015-6. The sequence continues at coordinate 27,839 of JANQFG010000050.1, forward strand.
GCATGCCGAAGGTTTCCCGGACGTCGTAGAATTGTCCCATGCTGGAGAACCCATTAAAGAATGAGAGAAAAGCCCACTGGCGGTTCTTGACTTTGCGGGGATTGCCTAGCCACACCCCCCACTTGGCCGCAACGTTAGGGGTCCAGTCGTTTTCTTGTCGGGATTGCAGGTCCAGGGCTGCAAACATGTTGAGTTTCCAAACCTGGAATGTGTCTTCTACACCACCCTGCAGCGTGAAAGAGTGTTCGATGTCCTCGGGCAGGGCGTGAAGCGTGAAGGAAAGCCCGCCGTAGATCCGGCCGCCCCTCCAGGCCCGGGCATACATGAATCGTGCCTCCTCCTTTCCGTAATCGATCCGGGTATCGAGATGGTGATCGAGTCTCTCGTCGCCCAGGTGAGAACTCTGGTGGAAAACCAGAAGCTCGAAGCTGTTTGGCGCTTGGTCGTATCCCAAGGCCAGCCCGCCCAGAAAATCGATGTTCAACAGGTTGAAAGACTCGGAAAAGACGTCGAAACGGGATGAGACCAACCCGCGCACGGAGAGTGACAAGCTATTGTTTGACGGGAAGCGCGCCCACAAAAGGCCCAGGTCCCCACCAAAGGTAATGTCCGCATCCCACCTCTGGTCTTGCCCCTCATAAAGGAACCCCAACCGAAAGAGGGCCTCCATGGGATCCGCCAGCAGAGGCTGGAAAACCCTGCCTCTACTAGAGAACCAGATCCATTCCGTGTCGGGGACTATCTCCGGAGAGTGCGGAGGAACGGGATTTTCGATCCGTTGGAAGGAGGTGCCGGTTTCCGCCGGGGGTAAGGGGCTGTGGTCAGCAAAGACCGGGGAGCATGCGCCTTGGACGAAGAGCAGTAGGCCCGGCAGGATCTTTCGGAGAAGGGAGGACACAACGTTGGCCATGAGTTTCGCTCGCTTTCAGGAAACCCGGTGAAGAACGATGCACGAATTGCACCCCCCGAAGCCGAAGGCGTTCTTCAGCACGAAATCCTGGTGGACGTGCCTTTTCCCTTCCGGGACCACATCCAGTTCCAGTTCCGGGTCCGGGGTGTAGTTGATGGTGGGGGGCAGCAGCCCGTCCCTCATCCCGAGGACGGCGAAAATGGTTTCCAGGGCGCTCGATGCACCCATGGCGTGACCGAGAAGCGATTTGTTGGCGGTCACAGGCGGTATTCCTTGGTCGAAGATCTCCTGCAGAGCCTCGTGCTCTACCCGATCCCCCACCTTCGTGGACGCAGCATGGGCATTGACGGCCTGGATATCCCCCGGCCGGATTCCTGCGTCACCAAGGCTTTCTGCGATGCATCGGCTGACGGTCTTCAGGTTGGGGGCAACGAAGTGATGGGCATCCGACGTCATGCCACAGCCGGCAACCTCCACGGAGAAAGCAAGTCCGTGTGTCCTGGCGAAGTCCCGGGTAGCAAGGAGAATGCAACCGGCCCCCTCGGAAACCACAAAACCCCGGCGGTCAATCGAGAAGGGGCGGCTGGCTCTTGAGGGGGGCTCCTCCGGCATGGCCGGAGAAGAGCGGAAGGCGCCGTTCATTGTGGCGAAACCGGCAACGACTGGCTCAACCAATGCGAAGTCCACCGCCCCGCAAAGGACCAGATCGGCCATTCCCCGATCGAGGAACATGGTTCCCAGGATGAGAGAGGTGACGCCCGTAGCGCACGCTGTAATCGTTGCCGCGATGGGGCCCGTGGCATTCGTGAGGATGGATACTTTTCCCCCGATCATGTTGATACAGCTATTGGGATTGGTGAATGGATGCGGGAGCTTCCCCTCTCGTATCATGCGGCGGTCCGCGTGCAACACCGCATCCTGACCCCCCACTGCGGAACTGAAAGTGATGGCGACCCGGGGGGAAAGACTCGGCGTGATCTGGATGCCGCTCTTCTCAAGTGCCCTGTGAACCACCACCATGCCGTGCTTGAAGATGGGAGAGGTCCAGTGAGCGAGCTGACGGGGAGACAAGAAAGGGTAAGGGCTCACATCGAACTCCGGCACTTGGCCGGCGACTCGGACGGGAAAATCATCGGGGATGGGAAAGCGGGTCAGGCCATCGATGCCACTGTCTCCCCGGAGAGCGCATTCCCACTGGGTTTCCAGGTCTACGCCCAGGGGCGAGACCATGTCGTATCCTACAATAACCGCTTTTTTCAGACCCATGAGCACCCTAAGGGTTCGTGATGCCTGGAGCCTTCAGCCGACTGCAGTCATGATGGGAATCGTCCGCTTTCAGTAGATTTCGTGGCGGGGTGGCGGCACCAGGTCCTCGGAAAGATTTTCGCCCTTTTCGTATCCCATAACCCACACGGCCAGATATGTATCCACGTAATCGAGCCAGGATTTGAAGGTGGCCGGATCTGTCGAGTGTCTGTAAAGGCGCGCCGTGACCACGGCGCTTCCCGAAGCATAGTGCCGGCAGTCGGCACAGTCCGTGTCCGGTACGCAGCAGGCTGCACGACGGTCCCAGCTCAGATCCGCCCGGTATTGTCGGAAGGATCGACCCAGACCGATGTCCCGGGAGGGGTTCATCCGGGGGTAAGAACAGGCATACAGATCGTGCAGACCGAGACGATGCGTGTGCGCCACGGCGTTGTACCGGGAAAAGAGCGTGTGTTCAGGAAAACGGGAAAGCAGGTCTTGCATCACCTCCCTTGTCCGCCGGAGGGATCCCGGCGTATGGCGGAGGGATCCCCGGTAGCCTACCGGGGCGGAAAAGACGTTGAAGGTGGCTTTGCAGCCGCTTCGGGAAATCTGTTCCATCACCCCGTACACTTCATCGATGTTCTCCCGGGTGAAGGTGTACACGAAAACGGCGCGAGGGTCGCCCTCGTAGTTGTGTATCTGTCTCCGCAACATGTCCCGAGCGCCCCGGGTCTTCTGGCTCGTGTGGTCGTTTCCCCACACGGAAATGTGGATACTGTAGCCGACGGATTCGGAAATACGATTCAGCCCGTTGGTGGCAATACTGCCCAGGGGCATCTCCTGGTGACAGACCTCGAGCAAATCGGGGACAAGGGAGGGCTCGGCCCCGGCGAGCACTACGTAGGTGATGCCTCTTTCTTTCTCTTCTTGCATAAGCCTGCGCCAAGCTTCTGGATCGCGGTTTTCCTCCAAGAACTGCTTGTCACCCTGATAATAATAGCAGCCGTCGCAGCGGATGTTGCAGCGGTTCGTCATATCGTAGGTGGATTCCCGGAGAAAGAAGTAGTTGCGGACCTTCTGCCACCTCTCCCGGACCCGGGGTTCCGCCAGGATATCGGAAAACCTCCACGCTTGAATTTGAACTGCCTGCGACACGATGCCTTCTCCTTACTATGGGCACACCTGAAATACTGGATAGTTCAGGAATGTAGTCTTGAACGTAAGAAGACCCAAGGATTGAGTGCGAATGGTCAACATTGACAACGGAGCCCTCTCCTCCTCTCGTTTCAAGTGCATACTCCAGGTCAGAGTCTGTCCCGGATGTAGTCGGCGATGAGACGGATGCTTGAAAGCTTCGGGTAGTCGTCCTCGTCGATTATGATTTCGTATTCGTCCTGGAGGTGGAGGGCCACCGTGGCCAGTTCCATGCTGTCGATACCCAGTTCGTCTACCAGATCGAGGTCCAGATCGAACGTTTCCGGAGTTACATCCTCCAGCTTCAGTTCCTTGATCATGATCTCGACCACGCGAAGAATGAGGTCGTCCATCGAGATGTCTTTCGGCATGTTGGCTCCTCCATGCGAGTATTGCTTACAGAAAGCCGCCGGAGATGGTCAGGAGTCTCTGCCGTCGCGCGCGCGAGTTTTACCGAGTTCATTCGAGGCTCGCGGCAAAGGAGCGGTTCCTGGTTGAGGTTTTCTATTGAGGATGGGGTCAACGTCTCTTGGCTAGAGGCCCATTCCCTTCTCTTCGCGCTCACACCGGGCAGTTCCTCTCGTTTTTCGGTCCCGGTCGCGTCGGGACCCGACGCCTCTCGGAAGATCTATGGATCTTGTTCCCCGAGGTCGAGAGAGAAGGGGGCAAAGCCACGGACGGCACGATCTCATCCAGCTCAAGAAATCGGCATCATGGTTCGAGAAGGATATAAAAGAGGCAAACTCGTGTCAAGACTGACGGCTTCGTCGACGGCTTCGTCGGCAGATCGAAGCACGATCGATTGCTGGACATCTTCTGGGAGAGTACCCCCCGAGATACCGTGGGGGACACGAAACGTTCCTTGACTTCCCCCGAAGGGATTCCGTATGGTTTTCGGCGACGTAGTCGGGTCCACAGATTGCGGGCACAGGAAGGGCAGGCTATGCCATCGATTCGAGAGGGGTTGTCCATGGAAGAGAAGGAAGGGAAAGTAGCCATCGTGACGGGGGGAAGCCGAGGCATCGGTCGTGCGATCTCCCAGGAACTCGCCGGAGTGGGTTATCACGTCTTTGTGAACTACAAATCCAACCGCGCGGCTGCGGAGGAAACCCTGGAGAGCATTCGAAGGGCGGGTGGGGACGGCGAGGCCGTGGCATTCGATGTAACGATGGGTGAGGAGACCATATCTGCGGTGAACGAAATGCACGCACGCTTCAACCGGATCGACGTGCTGGTGAACAATGCCGGCATTACGGCGGACGGTCTGTTCGCTTTGATGCCTGAGAAGGATTGGGACTCAGTGATCACCACCGCCCTGAAGGGGTTCTACAACGTCACGAAACCTGTCCTGGGGAAGATGCTGCGGAAGAAGCGGGGAGCGATCGTTTCCCTGTCTTCGCTGGCCGGATTGATCGGGAACCGGGGACAGGCGAACTACTCGGCGGCCAAGGCGGGGCTCATCAGCGCCAGCCGTGCCGTGGCCCGGGAGGTAGCCCGGCTGGGGGTGCGTGTCAACGTGGTGGCTCCGGGGTTGATCGAGACGGAAATGATAGCGAAGGCTCCGGTGGCAACCATCAAGGAGATGATCCCTATGGCGAGGATCGGAGAACCGGAAGAAGTGGCCCGGGTGGTGCGATTTCTATGTTCCGAGGATGCCTCGTACATCACCGGCGAGGTTGTTTCGGTCAACGGGGGGATGTACTGACCCCACAAGGTGCGGGGAAGAGTCTCTGCCCGTGGCGGGGGATTCTTCACCCGCGGGCAACCGGCCGTATGTGGACGGATATTCGGAACGATTCTGGGCCGGTGGATGGACTTCAGCGTGTTGAGCGACTCGAGAACCGTACCGAGAATCCAGGGGGCAACCACGCTCCGGCCAAGAAAGATGAGCTCTGGGACGAAGCATGTCGGGAATGAGTCTCCTAGGTCATGGGAGGTTCTCGGGGGTCCGGCCCTCGGGGAAATAGAGAGCACGCACGTTTCGGATTAATTCGGATCGGGACGAGACGCCCTCCGTGGATGCCGTGGAGATAACACCGAGGTGTTCAACGTGGAGCGTGATCTTTTCCAACGCTCGGAACGCAAACTTTCCCGGGGGGAACAAGCGTTGTGTATTCCGGATGCGAAGCACGTGGATCGGTGCGTGGAATTTCCTTGCCAGGGTGAACGCGCCCTTCCCAAAAGGGGCAAGTGTGCCGTCACGGCTCCTGGTTCCTTCCGGGAAGATGAACAAGTTTCCCCCGGAACTGAAGAACGTCTGCATCGAATCCATATTCCGGATCATGATAGGTGCGCACTTTCCGGAACCGGAAGACGGGAGATACCCGGATGTGCGCAGAATCCATGAGAAAAACGGATAGTCGAAGAACTTGCTCTTGACAATGGTCCTTTGTCTGGGAAATAGGGAGATGAGCAGAATCGGATCCAGGAAGGACAGATGGTTGCTCACGATCACGGATGACCGAATGGAGAGGACGTCCTCATCGACCCGGATTCGAAGCCCCAAGATGACGGTGCGGGCCAGGAGCAGGAATCCCCGGTAGAAGCAGTGGTTGAGCTTTTGAAACGCCGTTTCTCTGTCACGCAAAAAGAGAAAACTGAGCAGGTAGAACCAGACAAAGAAGAGCAGAAATCCGACGGTGAAGTATATGTACAGGATCGTCGAAACGGCGACCTCGAGGAAGCGTCGGAAAGGCGTCGGAAAGGCCGTCATGAGGTCCTCGTCAGGCTCGTTTGAGAATCAGGATCGTGTTGACTCCTCCGAAAGCGAAATTCTGGATGGCGGCAATGGACAAGGGAACTCTCTCCAGATTTCTTACGTGCCGGATCATGGCGCACCGCTCGTCCACATGGTCCAGGTTCAGCGTGGGGGCTAGAACTCCTTCCTTCAGCATGTACAAGGTGAGAACGGTCTCGATGACTCCGCAGGCGCCCATGGTGTGCCCCATGTAGCTCTTAAGAGCGGTCACATGTGGCCCGTAACCATAAACGGCATGGATGGCTTTGGCTTCGACGATGTCACCCATCGTGGTTGCCGTGGCGTGAGCGCTGACGACGTCCACGTCCTCGGGGCGGATGCCGGCGTTCCCGAGGGCCAGCTTGATGGTCTGGATGATCCCGTCTTTGTTTGGCAGGATCAGGTCGCCACCGTTGTTGTTACAAGAGAAACCGACAATTTCTGCAAGAATATTCGCCCCCCGCTTCTTGGCGGACTCGAATTCCTCAAGCAGGACGGCACCCGCGCCTTCCCCCACCACAAGACCGTCCCGGGCCGCGTCAAAGGGGCGCGGGGTCAGTTGCGGGGTTTCATTATAGGCGTTGGAACACGCCAGCAGGTTGTCAAAAACCGCCACAGTGGTCGTGTCGTACTCGTCCGCGCCGCCGCAAAGCATGGCGTCCTGCATGCCGAACTTGATCGCTTCGTAGCCGTATCCGATGGACTGGCTGCTGGTGGTACAAGCAGTGCATGAGGAAATGATGCGGCCCGTGATGCCGAACATTTTAGCGATGTTCACGGCCGTGGTGTGCACCATGGATTTCAGGTAGTCAACAGCTCCGATGGAGGAGAAGTTACCGGGAGAATCGCTGAAGAAGACCTTGTATATGTCCCTCTGTACCGTAGGGCTCCCGTGAGTGGAACCGAAGGCGATCCCCAGGCGGCCAGATGTCACAAATTCTCGGTCCAGGTCCGCCACTTCCAGGACTTCCTTTGCCACCTGGCAGGCGTAGAAGGACACAGGGCCCATCGTTTTCCGGTATCGGCGTTCAAAGTCGAAAGGGATATCGTAGTCGACGGTACCGAAGACCCCGCAGTGGATATGGCGTGCCAGCAGGTCATCCTTGCGCAGCGGCTTGACGCCAGAGACTCCCTGGAGCAGACTCGAGACGATTTCTTTCTCGGAATGTCCGATGGGGGTGATGGCGGATGCCGCCGTGATAACGACTCTTCGTTCCATGTTGCTCTCGGGACAGAACTTCGCGTGACAACTCTTTTTCAGGGACGCGGGATCAGCACTCTTGCGCTCGGGAAATGGATTCGATGTAATCCAGGATCTGGTTGGTGGTCCGGATTTCCATCGCGCTCTTCTTCTCCTCCTGGGTGAGTTCGAAGTTCAACAGAATCTCGATTTCACCGAGCAACTCGATGGCATCGATGCTGTCGAACCCGTGGAGTTCTCTCAGGTCGTCATCCAGCCCCGGGTTCTCGATTTCGTAAAGGTCCTCAAAGATCTTCAGAAGAAAATCCTTGTGTTCATCCCGTGTCATCAGCCTGGCCCCTTGCGGTTTTCCAGTAACGGATTTCGGGAAGGATCCTAAACGAGTGGGGGAGAAAAAGGCGAGGTACCCCTCACCACTCTGATCAGGACGAAGTATAGGTGGGGGGGGGTACCGTGTCAAACGGAGATGAATCCGCCCATGCAGGGCGTTTCGTCGAAAAACGAAGCGAGGGGCTGATCCGACCTACCTTGCGTGTTTCTTGAAGAATTGCCAGGTGATTTCCGCTGCGTCGAACTCGAGAAAAGGGTCTCCCGGTTCCAATGCCTCTGTGGTGAATGGCCTTCCCGGCCAGACGTGTCCCCATTCCTTGAGCGTGTAGAGTACTACTTCCGTGTTGTTGCAGCAGTTCTTCCAGGTGCGCAGGGTCACGGCGCCTTTCATGATTTCCCGGGTTTCCGGGGGGGCCTCGCACCCATCGCTCCGTGCCCAGAACCTGGCCGATTCTTCTGCTGAAAGGTATTCTCTGGTCCCGGGTTTCCCGCCGACACTGCCGCCCATGTACGGGATCTGCTCGTCCAGCATACCGTGCATCAAGAGGACCGAAACAGGAACGGCTGGGTCGGGAATACGCCAGAGGGGGTGCTTCGCGTCTTTCCTTCCCCCAACCGATCCGGCCAGAGGTGCAACGGCGGCCCACACCTCGGGCTTTTCGGCGGCCAGGCGGTGGACCAGCATCCCTCCGTTGGAGAATCCGACGGCATAGATGCGTCGTGGGTCCACGTTCAGCAGCTTCCGGACTTCGTCCAACGCGGCTATCACAAAACCCACGTCATCGACCTGGTCCCTGGCGGCCTTACCGCAGCAGTGGCCCGCGTTCCAGTGCTGGAGAATTCCGAAAATGCCCATGCCATTCGGGTAGAGGGCGATGAATCCCTCTCGGTCGGCCAGTTCGCTGAACCTGGAATGCTTTTCCATCTCCCGGGCCGTGCTGAAGGCGCCGTGCAGGATCACCACAAGGGGCCAGTGCCTGTCCGGGGTGTAGGCTTGGGGTACGTGAACCCGGTAGCTTCGGCGGAATCCGCCGGCACGAATATCCATCTTCCGGTCCAGGGTGGCGCCGGGGTGCAAGTTACCCTTCTTCGAGGTTGTGGCACAACCGGCCAAGTCCATGACCAGAAGCACAAGAACAGCTATCCAGGCGCATCTTGGTCGTGGGAAACAGGAGAGGGCGGTCCTGTCCACGATCTCTGGCTCCCTTAGGATTCGTGATTCTTCGAGTTGAGAAGGATATTCTTTTCGGGTGAGGAGAGCGTACAGCAGAGCATAATCGTCTGTCCAGGAAAAAGTGTCCTGTATGCAACCCTCCAGTCAGGGGGTGCTGGTCAAGGCCGTTTTCTGACTTGGCGGCCTTCGTTCCGCCACTTCGTATTCTTCGTTCTCCAACGGTTGACCGCGGGGTTAGCCTCGTGGTACCAGAGGAGTATAAAGGGTAGAGTGGCTTCGATTCGTTGAGCGAGGTCGTCCTTCTTGGTATATGATTCCCGGGTTCTCTCCAGGGGACTCTGTTCTCTGGGTGAACCTCTGCACAGCTTGGAATCGAGCGAAGCCCTCTGTTGGGAACACAACCATACCTTGAAAGGAGCGGTCCAATGTGCGCGAATCCCGTCTTTGGAACAGTCGTAGCTCTGTTGGCAGTTGTCGGCGTGGGCCTTGCCGGTTGCAGTTCTTCATCGATGATGGATGCTGCGGCGCGGGGAGAGATCAATAAGATCCAGGAGTTTACCGACAAGGGGGAGGATATCAACCAGAGGGACGGGAACAACTGGACCCCGCTCATGTGGGCTGCCTATTATAACCAGGTTCGCACTCTGGAGTACCTGCTCGAAAGGGGAGCGGAAATTGACGCTCGCGACCGGAATGGCCAGAGTGCTCTGATAGTCGCGACCAACTACAACTTCGAGAAGACGGTCCGATTCTTGCTGGACAAAGGTGCTGACAAGAGCTTGGCCGACAAATGGAACAAGACAGCCCTGGATTATGCGAAGAAGCACAAGTATCAAGGCCTCGTCATCCTGCTCTCCGAAGGTGTTGAGGAAGGAGCGGCTGAAGCCAGTCCGTGATCGCTTACCGCAGCAGCTTCGTCATCGAGTGAAGCAGCCAGGATGAGGGCTTGAGGTTCCCTCGCTTACGATCCCACCCTGGCGGAAGTCTCCCGTAACGGCGCTATCCCCGATACTCCGGACTGCCCGGATACATCCCTACGGGGAGGAAGCACAATCCCGACGCGAGCGATGACTCGACGGGACGGAGTATGTGGGATTATCCTCCCTCGATCATGGGGAAGATATCGATACGATCTTCGGCCGAAAGGGGCGTGGAGCACCCCTGGATCTTGTGGATGTTGACGCCGTTCACCATGACGACCACGCCGGAGATGAGATCCTCGCCGTCGAAGACCCGCTCTTTCCACTTTCTGCCGTAGATCTCGAGCAGCGAAGAAAGGAGCGCCTCCACCGTGGGGGCCGTGAGGTCCTCCTGCTCCGGTACTCCGGTGATCTGGCGAAGAGCGCCCAAGAAACCTACGGTCATCGTTCTGCCTCTCCCTGGGGTGGCTCAGGTGTCTCTAAACCATTGCGGAACAAAGTCTATCATTATACAATAAGGGATTACGCTTTTTCCAGACCCGAAACGGAAGGAAACGAGGGCGCCATGAAGGTCTACGGCGAGCTGGGGTACACACCCGCCAAGGTAGAAAAGGGATACGCGGATCGCATCCTCAGAATCGATCTGACGAGCCATACGATAACGATCGAGGAAGTCCCGGCGGAGATGAAGCAAAGGCTCGTGGGCGGGCGTGGCTACTGCCTGCAGCTCGTCTTCGACGGAACCACGGCAGAGACGCGATTCGACAGCCCGGAGAACGTGCTGGCCCTGGCCGGGGGGCCCTTCTGCGGCGAGACCGCCTTCGTGGGCACAGGCAAGTTCATCGCCGGAACGATTTCCCCGCTGACCGACAGCTTTTGTGACTCGAACGTGGGGGGCCATTTCTTCCCCCTGGTAAAGCTCTCCGGGTTCGATGCGATTGCCATCACCGGGAATTCGGACAAGAATGTGATGGTGCTGATCGACGGGGACAAGGGCGAGATAAGCCTCCGGGAGGCCCCGTCCGCCCATGGGTCCCTGCTCGAGGCGGATGGTCTGCTCGAGGACTGGAAAGGGGACGGCCAGGTTCGAAACGTGGCCATTCTGACCACGGGCAAGGGGGCCGAGCACACCTGGTTCGGCTGCCTCAACAGCATATACTACGATGCAAAGCGCAAAAGGGGCCGAGCAAAGCAGGCCGGCCGGGGCGGCACCGGAACCGTGATGCAGGCCAAGGGCCTGTGGGGAATTGCGGTGCGGAACAATCGCTCCAAGAGCCTTGCCAACCTGCCGGTGGACGTGGAGCGCCTCCGCAAGGTCGGCAACCAGCTACGGGGCGTGATTCGAGAGGTGGACCCCAAGGCGCTGAGGATGGCCTGGCAGGGAACGACCTCGCTCATCGACATGATGAATGCCGCACACATCCTGCCCATCAACAACTATCAGTACAACCAGTCCGAAAAGACGTCGAGGATATCCGGCGACGTGTTCGAGCACAAATACTTCGAGCAGGGCGTGCCGGACGGCTGCTTCCCGGGCTGCAATCTGGCCTGCACCAAGGGATGCGACGCCCACGTCCTCGGGACCGGGCCTTGCGCGGGCAAGCAGGTGGCCGTGGATGGACCCGAGTACGAGACTGCCGCCGCAGTGACCAATCTCGGGATCTTCGACCCGGACTACATCATGGACTATGCCTGGTACTGCGACGAATACGGTGTGGACACCATCAGCGCCGGCGTGACCCTCTCCTTCCTGTTCGAGGCCTTCGAGCAGGGCCTCGTGACCGAGGAGGACACGGGAGGGATTCCCCTTCGCTGGGGGAAAGAGGAAGATGTGTCGGCCATATTCCACGCCATGTGTGAAGGTGATGGGTTCGGGGCCGTGGCCGGCCGTGGCATTCGCTACTTGAAAGCCTGGATCGCCAAGAGGGCCTCCGAACGGACCGGCCGGGAGCCGGACGAGATCTTTGAAGAGCTCTCCAAATTCGGGATGGAGTGCAAAGGGCTCGAGTTCTCCATGTACGGCACCAAGGAGTCGCTGGCACAGCAGGGCGGCTACGGTTTTTCCTTGAAGGGGCCACAGCACGACGAGGCCTGGCTCATCGCCCTGGATCAGGTAAAGAACGAAATGCCCACCTTCAAGCAAAAGGCCCGGGCCCTGAACTGGTTCCCCCTGTTCCGGACCTGGTTCAACCTCGTGGGCCTGTGCAAGCTCCCCTGGATCGACGTAAGGCATCCGGATGCCCAGTATACGGAGATACCGGCCAGGAACATGCCGACCGCAGAGTACTATGTGGAGCTGGTCAATGCCACGCTCGGCACGGACAAGACCATCGAGGACCTCATCTTCGACTCCGAGGTGTCCTACACCCTCCACAAGCTCATCAACCTCCGGCAGGGCTTCGGGATCCGGGAGGATGACGCGATCCCGCTGCGGGCCATGGCGCCCGTCTACATGAACGAGTTCCTCGACCGGAAGGACCACTACGAGAAGTATCTCACCGAATCAGCGAGCATGGTGATCGAGGGCAAATCGGACGAGGAGAAGCTCGATATGCTCCAGGAGTACCGGCGCCTCCAGTACGAGAAGCTCTGCGATGCCGTGTACGATGCGAAGGGCTGGGATCCGGAAGGAATCCCCCGCAAGGGTACGCTCATGCGGCTCGGGTTCAACGACCCGAAGTACCTTTCCATTGTCGATGGGGCACGGGAGAACGCGACCAAGCGGGCAGAGCTCAGAAAATCGGGAAAGAAGCTGGCGAACTGACCACGACACCCCCCTTCCGAACGAACTTTGCGCACGCAGGGAAGCAACCCCCCGGCACAGGAGCCAACCATCCATGCAAACAGCGAGCAACCCCTGAATGTTCGGAGAACTGGAAAAGCTGCGCCACCGGCCCCGGCCGTTCGAATTCTACACCGCACAAGAGCTATGGAACGACGCTTACGTCTCCGGCAAGATGCTCGAATCGCATCTGGATGACGCGGCGGATCGCGCATCCAGGAGAGGTTCCTTTGTCCGTCGATCGATCGAGTGGATTGCTGCACGGTTCAACATCGGAGCGGAAACCCGAATCTGTGATTTCGGCTGCGGCCCGGGCCTATACAGCTCTCCGTTCGCGGAAATGGGCGCAGACGTAACCGGCATCGACTTTTCCGAGCGCTCCATCCGGCATGCCCGCGAAACGGCACAGCAGAAGCAGCTCGCCGTGGAGTACATCCTGCAGAACTACCTCGAGTTCTCCCCCCGCAAGAAGTTCCATCTTCTCACCATGATCTTCGTGGATTTCTGTGTGCTGAGCCCGGTGCAAAGGAAGAGGCTTCTCGAGGTGTTCGAAGCATGCCTCGAGAAGGACGGGAAGATACTGCTGGATGCCCTTTCTCTCAACTACTTTAATCAGGTGAGCGAAGAGAGCACCTACGAGTACTCGGCGGCCGACGGTTTCTGGACCGCCGAGCCCTATTACGCCTTCGTCGACACATTCAAATACGAAGACGAGAAGGTGGTCCTCGACCGGCATACGATCTTCGAGGAAACCCGCACCCGCGAGGTCTACAACTGGCTCCAGTGCTACAGTCTTGAATCGCTCGGGCAAGAGCTCGATGAGAACGGATTCCGGATCCTGGAACACTACTCGGATGTGGCCGGAACCCCCTTCGACACCCAGTCTACCGAATTCGCGGTCGTCCTGGAACGCAAATAGCCTCCGGGCTCCCCATATCTGCAGATCTCACCTACGCATTTACCTGACCAAGAATCACGGTCCTGTTCTTCGCCGCCTATCCCGGCGAGGAGATAGACCGCCCTACTGGCGGCCTATGCCCTTGCAGATTGTGCTCGATCCATTCGGCCTAACCGGGGGAGTTTCTTGTATGAATTTCCTTCGATTGACAAACTAGGCCTACTGTGCAAAGCTGCGTTATGAAACGGCCATCACACAGGAATTAATCCGTATAGGTATATTCACTGTCAAGGCAGAAACGATGCCCATTGACATACGATCGGATGCTGCCCGGTACTATGACTTGAATCCGGAGATGCTTGACGATATCGGATTCTACCGCGATCGAATTCCCTCCCCCGAGGCGAGCATCCTGGAACTCGGCTGTGGTACAGGCCGCGTGCTCCTTCCCCTACTGAGGAACTGCGGCTATATTCATGGTGTCGATGCTTCAGAGGCGATGATCTCGATCTGTATGGAAAAACTGTCGCGTGCCTCCATTTCTTCCAGCAGGGCAACCGTTCAGACCGGGGACATCACGGACATTGACTTGGGCAGACCCTTCGACCTGATCATTGCGCCGTACCGGGTCTTCCAGAATCTCGAAACAGATTCCGAGTGCGAGGCCCTTTTCAAAACCGTCCGAAAACACTTGGCACCGGCGGGGAAGTGCGTCCTCAATGTGTTTAAACCGAATAGCGACCCGGAAGCTCTGCGTCGGGAGTGGGTGCAGGAAGAAGAGTATCCTTGCTGGGAAGTCCCGATCGAAGACGGGCGAATCACGTGCCATGGCAGGAATGCCCGCATGGATCCGGAGAGGATGGTTCTCTATCCGGAGATCATCTATCGCACCTACTTTAGAGAGCATCTGACGGAGGAAGTGGTCCTGAAGGTCCTCATGCGCTGTTACTATCCCGAAGAGTTCACGGCGACCATCCTGAATCACGGCTTCGATATATTGAAATGCTGGGGAGGTTACCTGGGCGAGCCGTATGGCGAGGGCCCGGAATTGGTCGTAGAGTTCCGAAATCCAAGTTAACAATGCCACGCAGCGGTCGTGGCACCGATATGGCCTGGGATGTAGAAGGATCCAGAGATCTACGATTGATGCGCTGCCCTGACAACAGGCTACAAGCGACCGCGTATCGCGACGCCTGGGCCTTAGCGTTATGATTTATGAAAAAACGAAAACCATATAAGTCAAAACGTGAGAAACGTATAGATCTCATCGGATCGTCCTTAGCATGGATCTTTTTACTAATTCTGTGGGTCACTTGTTTAAGTAACCTGCTAAAAGGAAATCTGTTTGGCTACAAGAATTATTATGGGCAACCCGTAGGCACACTCGTCCTGCTCTCAATTCTAATAATTGTCACGCCAATTGCTGGCTATGCTACATGGAAATCGTATAAAGGTGAGCTTCCTAAAGAGCGCAAAGGAAAAATCAAGAAAGAGAAATGTATTAACCATGGTGAAAAGAAGTGGCCCTGGGAAATAGAGTAGCATCTTATCATCACATTCTTCTGCACCTGATCGGTGTTCCGCTGCCGCTCGACACCGCCAGGTGACAAAGAACGTAATGAAGCACTCGGAGCAGGAAACTGTTGAAACAAGTCGGTGACGTCACAATAAAGCCAATTCACAGGTCCACCTGCCATTGCGGCACGGTTGAATTGGAGATTCATCTACCTGAAGGAATTGTTGATCCCCGAAGATGTAATTGTTCAATCTGTGGCATCTACACACATCACAAACGACGATCGAATCCAACTCAATATGCTATCAACTTGGGATGTCTGGAGGGGGTTGATCCTAACCTTATTGACGGAGTTAATCTCTATGACGGAGCAGACAATCACCCCTCTGACAAACGTGCTTCATAACGGAGCGCTGCAATCGGGCAAAGCAATGGAGCCGCCGACGCCTTTGCTTTGCCGCTGAGCTTGGGCGTTCAATAGGAGCACTAACGATGCCGATCCGAGTAACTCTGAACAGACAAATCGGTGTCATCGAGGTGAATGCGCATGGCGACCTTCTGAGAAGTGAAATGGAGGAAGCGAATGTTGAAATACTAAGGATTTATCGAGAAAAAGGGATCAACAAGATCCTGGGTGACGCGACCAAGGTTGAGAAGGCGCCCAGTACAGCGGATAGCTTCGAAGTCTGGAGTGAGTTCCCAAGGGAATTTAGGCACGCTATCGTGCTTCGTGTATCTGATCCAACAGGGGAGAATGCAAGCTTTATTGAGAATGTGGGTGTCAATCGAGGACAAAACATGAGGGTTTTCGAGACCAGAGAAGATGCTATTCGGTGGCTGCTCGAGGAATGATTGCACAGTGCCGAACAAGACGGACGCACGCGACGGGATATAGTCGCGCGTGATCCGCGGCCCGTGTGTGCAAACGATTGATTTGAGGGGAATACATATGCCCAAAATAGAAATCCCGGTAGCTAGATCTGAAGAAGCAGAAATCCTCAAATCTATTTCAATAAGTGCTTTCGAAGAAAACTCTACAAAGTATGGACACTATCCACCAGGACTGGAATCGGTAGATTGGCACAAAGAAAGAATAAGAAACGATATTTACCATACGATACGGTATGAGAAGGAAATCGTTGGTGGCCTGCAAATGATTTTGCATCCGAATAACGAAATGAAATTAGAGTATTTGTTCATAAGTCCGAAATATCAAGGCAAGAAAATTGGTGCCACAGTCATGACTCTCATTGAGAAAGAATATAAGGGAATAACAAAATGGTTTCTGCTAACCCCATATAGAGACTACGGAAACCACTATTTCTACGAGAAATTAGGCTACAAGAAGGTCGGTGAAATAAAACCCATTGAAAAAAGCGAATTCACTCTTTTCCAATATGAAAAAACAACAAAAACATAGAAGAGCCTGAGGAGGCGGAAATGAGAATCAGGCCAGAAACCATCCTTTCTGTTTGCTCGCTCATTTCCCCGGCAATGGCTTTCGGCTGCAGAGATGTCTGCACGGAGCTTGATGAGCCTGCTGTTTCGGGGTGGCCCGAAGGCTACTTGATGGAATTCGATGTGGAGGAACCGTGCGGGCAATACACCACCTGTGTGGAGTGCCTGCCGGGACCAACGGGACAAAGTATGTGCCAATGGTGTGGAAACCCGGACGGCACAGGAGCCTGCATCAGCAAAGGTACTCAGTGCGGGGCGACCCAATCCCCTCTCGCAGACCATTGGAACGGGTATTGCCCCGAGTTCTGTGACCGGATGGACGGTACGAGCTGCACGTCTTGTACAAACCAGATGGATCCATTCGACGAAGGTTGCAGCTGGTGCCCCGAGACACAAGACTGCTTCAACGAGCGCGCGTCCGTGGTGGCTCTGCAACCGTCGACCTTTTGCGGTGCCACAAAGGCTGGTGACTACGGGGTGCCGTGTTCGGGAGTACCCGCCACTTGCGCTGAATAGGGCTCTGCAATGATTGAAACATTCAAGGTTAGCGACAGAGTCGAAATATTCCCCCAGAAAGGTGGGTGGCACTACATAAGAGTACCCAAAGCCATGACAAAGACACTGGCTCATAAGGCAGATAGAGGTGTCATTGCAATCAAGGCCACAGTCGGACAAACATCATGGGACACATCTTTGTTGCCTATGGGAGATGGCACACACTTCATTCCATTGAATGCCAGAGTCCGAAAAAGGGAGAAGATAGAGTTGGAGGATGAAATCGAGATTCTTTTTCGTCTCAGATCCTAAAGACAGCAGAATCCAGACCTTCCTGCACGGCCCATCCCCCTGGATCTTTCCAGGATAATCTGACCTAACCATTCGATTTTCATAGACGAATCAGCTTTATTGACAATGCGGGCCTACTGTGCAAAGGTCCGTTATGAATTTTCGTCGCGGCTGGATCTTTCCGTACAAGTAGCAGGCAGGGCTCGGCAAAGCCTTTTCGTCAACAATACTGTGGAGGGCGATCTATGGCTGACTTCAAGACAGCAATTGAAGCCACTCTGAAAGCGGAAGGTGGATACGTCAACGATCCTGACGATCCTGGTGGAGAAACCTACAAAGGGATAGCCCGTAATCGTAATTCAAAATGGTCAGGTTGGACCCATATTGATCTTCTGAAAAATAAGTGCGTATTCCGGTGAAGATGGACATGCATTCCAGAGGAAGGTGGACACCTGTTCCGGATGATGGTGGACAGTAATCGGAACGAAGTGACGCTGTTGTT
>JANQFG010000066.1 GCA_028277985.1 bacterium
ATACGTGCGAATCATCGATGACGACACGATTCTGGACGGTCAGGATTGGGCCAAGCCCTGGAGCCTGGGCGCCCAGATGCAGTCGGCCCTGGGCATCCACGTGAAGAAAGAGGGGAATTGAGCTTTGTCTCGGAATTTCTCCGTATCGGCACCTCCCGCGAACGAGCGGTTCAGGTCGGGATCGTGAAACCAAGAGGAGGCAGGATAGGCTCCGGCCTTTGCCGCGCGGTGCTATGTCTTCTGTTCTGCTGTCCCATTCATCTGTGGGGGGTTCTTCTCTCGCCCGCACTTGTGTGGGGATCGGACGACTACGAGCTCGCGGAAACGCTCGTAGTCGATGACAAGCCTTCTGAAACAGAAGCACAACTGAAGGACAGCTCCGCATTCGTAACGGTCATCGAGATCGACGAGTTCAGAGATCGTCTCACCACGGTTCCCGAGCTGCTGCAGCAATCGGTCGGGGTCAACGTTCGCAGCTTCGGCGGCCTGGGGGCGTTCACCACGGTCTCCATCCGGGGGTCTTCCAGCGAGCAAGTGACGATCCTGCTCGACGGGGTGCCTCTGAATCGTGCCAAGACCGGTTCCGTCAATCTGAGCAATATCCCGGTGGAGAACGTCGAACGGATAGAGGTCTATCGGGGCGTGTCGCCCCTGCGATTCCGGTCTTCATCGATCGGCGGCGTGATCAACATCGTTACCCGGCCTATCGGCGAGGAAGCATCCAATCACGGCAAGCTCTCCTATGGATCGTTTGACACGTGGATGGTGAACGGAGGCAGGACGGCCACATGGAGACGACTAGGGTACCTCGTGTCGGGAACCTACCACCGGTCCGCTGGGAATTTCTCGTACGTGGACGACAACGGGACCCGGATCAACACGGAGGATGACGAGCTCGTCGAGCGAAAGAACAATGCCTTCGACTCCTTCGATGTGCTCGGCAAGGCCTCTTTCGAACCGTCCGAGACGATTCGAATCGAGGCGGTGAATAACCTCTTCTACAAAGATGAAGGGGTTCCGGGACTGGGATCCATCCAGGCCGAGAACTCCAATCTGAAGACACTGCAGAATCTGTTCCACCTGAGAGCCGAGAAGACAGGGCTGGGCGCCCCTTCTCTGAACGCCGAATGCAGTCTGTACTTCGTTGTAGAGAACACTCGTTTGCGGGATCCGCACAGCGAAATCGGTATCGGCGTCCAGGACAACGAGAACCAGAGCTTGGCCTGGGGGGTGGACGGATACTTCAGCTACTTCTTTGGAAACCGGCAGCTCCTTTCGCTTCTGCTCTCCTATCAGGGGGAGCGGTTCGACGCTCGAGACGAAGCATCTCTGGAAATGCTCGAGGCGGACCCGCAGCGGCGTGACACCTATCAGGCAGGGATAGAGGACGAAATATCCCTGTGGAGAAACCGGATTCTTCTCTGTCCGCAGGTCCTCTACACCTATCTCGTCCATGACTTCGGTAGAAAGATCCCTTTCTGGGGTACCGAATTCGCCGGTCAACCGGACCGGGGGTTCCTGAGCGGGAAGATGGGAGTCAAGGTGTGCCTCCAGGGAGGGCTTGTCCTCAAGGGGAACGCGTCGCGGTACTTCCGAGCCCCGAATCTCTCGGAGCTCTTCGGGGACCGCGGTTATATCGTCGGTAACCCGAACCTGACGCCCGAGGAGGGCGTAAATTGGGATGCAGGGCTTTCCTTTTCCCCGTCCCCGGCGGATCTTCCATCCTTTCTACCCGTGAGCGGCTTCTCGCTGGAAGTGATCTACTTCTCTCTCGTGGCCAATGACCTGATCGTCTATGAACAGACCTCCCAGAGAACGGTGATGGCGAGGAACCTCTCCGATGCGGAGATTCGGGGAGTCGAGACGTCTTGGTCCCTGACCCTTGCCGACCATGTGCGCCTGAGCGGCAACTTCACCTACCAGGACGCGGAGAATACAAGCCATCTTCCGCAGTACAGGGGCAAGCGGTTGCCCGCGCGACCCGAGAAAGACCTGTTCAACCAGGTGGAAGTCTATAACCGGTTCGGGAAGCTCTTCTACCAATGGACGCTGATCGAAGGGAATTACCTGGACGCATACAACACGGAATGGGTGCCGTCCCGCAGCATCCACAACCTGGGATTGTCGGTTTATCCGCTCGAGAGCATCGCCCTGACCTTCGAAGTCAAGAACCTGACGGGCGATCAGGTCTCGGATGCCCTCGGATTTCCGTTGCCGGGTCGGGCCTATTTTGGGACCTGCGCCGTCACATTCTAGAAACGAGCCGGCTTCCGAAACATGACAAGGGGGTAAGTCAAATGAAGGGAATGAAATCGGTAGTCGTTCTTGTTCCATTGACGGTAAGCCTGGTTCTTGGGTCTGTTCTCGTCGGCTGCGGAGGCGACGACGGTCCGGAGGTTCACCCCTGCAATGCGGATCCGTGTCAGGAGATCGATCTTGCGATCTCCGGAAGCTGCAGCGCCTTTGGCTCCTCCGGGTTTCAATGTGTCTGCGAGGGGGATACCAACTGGGATCATGCCTCCGGGGCCTGCGCTTCGAACATGGCATTCGTGGTGACCAACGATTTCTCCACGGGCTCCTATTCGACCGTCAATCTGGGGACCGGCAAGGCGACCCTTGACCTCCCTTCCACGGTCGGGATCATCGAGGCCGACAGTGTCGCTGTCCACCATGAAGGGGTGATCTACATCATCAACCGTTTCGGATTCGACAACGTGAGCGTTGTCGATACTTTTGATCTCACCAAGGCTGCGAGGCAATTCAGCACGGGGAACGGAACGAACCCTCATGATATGGTCTTCGCGACGGCGAGAAAGGCGTACATCTCCCTGTACGGGTCGAACGAGCTGCTCATCGTCGATCCCACAGCCACTGCGGGCCGGGAGATCACGGGGACCATCGATCTGAGCCCTTACAACGACCCCTCCGACACGAACGGGCTCGTGGAGGCGAGTCCGATGGTGATCGTCGAGGGGATCCTGTATGTGGGGCTCCAGAGGCTGGACGCCGACTGGAGCGTTGTGCGGGATTCCTGTCTCGCCGTGATCGATACAGCCACGGACAGCCTCGTCGATGTCGATCCCGGCACCGGCGAGGTGATCGATCCGATCTTCCTGACGGGGAGGAATCCGATCTACCTCCGCTACGATGAGGTCATGGACAAGATCCTCGCCTCCGAAGTCGGCAGCTACTTCGATCAGACCGACGGAGGAATCGAGGTCATCGATCCTTTCAGCATGGAAGCAGAGGGCTTTCTCATCGACGAGACCGAAATGGGGGGCGACATCGGCGATTTTGTAGTCGTAAACGGCACCAAGGGGTATGTCGTCTCCGGGGGATTCGCATCGAATTCGATCGCCATCTTCGACGTGGCGACAGGGACCAAGACCGGCACGGTGAACGTCCAGTCCCCTTACATCGCCAGTCTGGCCCTGGACGGTACCAATCGTCTGCTTGTGTCCGATCGGACCGCCCAGAGTCCCGGTGTCCGCATCTTCGACACCACGACGGATATGGAGGTTACGGCGGCCCCGATCTTCACGGGGCTGCCGCCCTTCATGATTGTCCCTTACTAGTGCGGTCTAGACGCTCTCGAAGATGGTCGCGGGCGCCATGGCACCTCCGGTGCAGAGCGTGACCAGCGCGCGCTTCGCTCCTCTTCGCTTGAGCTCGTTGATGGCCGTGACGGTGAGACGGCAGCCCGAGTTGCCCACAGGATGGCCGAGCGCCATGGCCCCGCCGTTCACATTGAGCTTGTCCATCGGCGCGTCCAGCTCTTTGACCCAGGCCAGCGGTATCGGTGCAAAGGCCTCGTTCACCTCGAAGATGTCGATGTCGTCCATCTTCAGCCCTGCCTTGTCGAGCACTTTGGGGGTGGCTACGAGCGGGCCCGTGAGCATGAGCACGGGATCCGAGCCGACCACTGCGTTGGCCACGATGCGGGCCAGGGGGGTCAGGTTCAGCTCTTTGACCTTTTCGCCGCTCATCAGCACGACGGCCGAGGCGCCGTCCGTAACCGGGCTCGAGATCCCTGCGGTAATCCATTCCGTGCCCAGGACCGGATTCAGGCCGGCTAGCTTCTCCAGGCTCGTATCGGGCCGGATCGTCTCGTCCTGTTCCATGACGATCTCGTTGCCCTCCTTGTCCAGCCCCTTCACAGGCATGATCTCGTTCTTGAAATAGCCGCTCTCCGTGGCCTTGTGTGCGTTCTGGTGGCTGGCCACTGCGAACTCGTCACACATTTCCTTGGTGACGCCCCAGTTCTCGGCGATTGCCTGTGCCGCCTGGGCCTGGTTGTAGATCTTGCCCTTCACCCGGTCGATGTAGAACTGGCCATAGCAGTCCCCCTGGGGCCGGCCGTCGGGCAGGGTGCCCCCCATGTCCGAGCCGATCGGGTACTTGCTCATCAGCTCGCAGCCGCTGGCGATGACGATGTCCATCGTATTCGACGCGACCATTCCATGAGCGAGCTGGATGGCCGTGAGGCTGCTGCCGCACTGACGGTTGACCGACGTGCCGGACACGTGATCCGGGAACTTCGATGCAAAGACGCCAGAGCGTGCAAGGGTGAACCCCTGCTCGCCCACCTGGTAAACGGTCCCGTTGACCACGTCCTCGATCAGGTTCGGGTCCAGGTCGATTCGCGCTACCACCTCGTCCAGGACCGCGCCCAGCAACTCCGGTGCCTTCCATTCCCTGAGATAGCCGTTCCTGCGACCAACCGGGCTGCGGACCGCGCTCACGATGTAAACATCTCGCATCTTCTCTCTCCTTTTGGGTTGTTCTGACGACTTGCGGGTAGAAGAACGTAATATGAAGCCCGCCCGCCCGTCAAGACGTGTCCTTTTTTATTTGACGGGAGGGAGGTCCCGTGGTATCATGCTGTTCAACAAAACAAAAGATTTTTCCTGTGGGTGCCCGTTCGGGCTTGAAAGGGAAGCCGGTAGCTAGGCAAATCCGGCACGGTCCCGCCGCTGTAACCGGGGACGAAACCTGCAGTGAGCCACTGCACGCCATAAGAGGCGGGTGGGAAGGCGCAGGGAGTAGGAAGATCCGGGAGTCAGAAGACCTGCCCGCAGGAAGGGAGCGAAGTGCCGTCGCGAGGAACGGCAGAGGCTCCTGACAAAGGGCGAAGAAGCTGGGTGCAGCCCCTAGATCCGAAGTTACGGGTCTAGGGGCTTTTTTTTGTGGAACGCGCCGAGGGGCTTCTTCAGAAGCACGGAAGGTGGTCGTGTGAATCCTCGCTGTACACTGCGACCCCGTAGAAAGGAGGTGGAGCAGGTTCTTGCAGGATTCACGAGGCAACGAGGAAGAAAAAGGAAGAACATCATAGAGAGAATGGAGGCTTGAGATCATGAAATCGTTGCATCATTTCGGAGTTGTCTTTTTTCTGGCCATGGCCGTCCTGTTGTCCGGGTGCCCGGACGCACAACAAGCCATCGTGGTGAACGGATCGAGCGACAATGCATCGGCGGTGGACCTTTCCGAGGGAACCGTCACATCCGATCTGGGCGGCATGGTGCTCGGCCCGGTCCCCAACCGGATCGAGGTGGTGGGCACGGTCGCCTACGTCGTGAACTCGGGAGACTTTTCGGGTAACAATCCGAGTGTGCAGGTCATCGACCTGACCACGAATACGATCACGAATACGATTCCGCTCACGACCGGTGACAACCCCTGGGACATCGCGGTGGTGACCCCCAACAAGCTCTATGTGACGGCCCTGTACGGGAACAATGTCACGATCATCGATCCGACCCTCCCGGGCGCTTCGGCCATTCTCGGTACGATTCCCCTGCCCGTCTTCGGGACCGTTCCTGCAGGCCCTGCGGGTATTGAAGTGGTGGGCGGATACGCGTTTACGGCCAACTCCGGCTATGACGCCGCCACCTGGGGCTACGTACCGGGTTCCGTGTCGGTCATCGACACCGCTACGGACACGATCGTGGATGTGGACAGCGACCCGGGCAACGGAATCGACACCCCGATCTTCACCACCGGGCTGAATCCACAGGATCTGGCCTTGGACGCGGAAGGCGAGCTGCATGTGATCTGCACGGGTGACTATTTCAGCGTCTTCGGTGTTGTGGATGTGATCGACCCCCTGACGTTCTCGGTGACGACCTCCATTCCGTTGGGAGGATCCCCCGGAAACATCTCGATAGGCAGGGGATTTGCCCTCATCGGGGCCGGCGATGCCGACAGCTGCGATCTTTTCATCTACAAGACGGACACGAATGCGGTGTGGGCTGATGGGTCGAATCCCTTCATTCTCTGGCCGGCTACGGGATGGTGCAGTGTGGGCAAGATCGCTGTGAGTCAGAGCGAGGAATGGGCCTACATTCCGATGGGCGTCTGGGGTGCAGAAGCCCGGCTCATGGAGTGCCAGCTTGGGAGCAACCTGAATTTCCAGAGGGTCTTCAACCTCGCACCGAGCGCCAACCTGCCCTCGGCGGTCGGGTTGGTCTATTGACGGGCTCCCCTGCCGGCTGTCTTCGGCGTCTGACAGCCGGCAACATGGAGTCTTGGAGGATTTCCAGTCATGAACGCTAATCGTGCACGCAGGTGCTTCTTCATCTCCCTCTTGCTCTGGGCCCTGGCCGTGCCGCCGGTCGGCGCAGGACCCTACACGGAAGCAGGGATCCAGAGCAACGATCCGAGGATCGTCGGATGGGCCACGGGCTGGACGAACGAGGTGCGAGGCCCCATTGACATCGCCAATCCGGGAGGAGAGAAGGCCAGTGGAGGTTCCCCGGACAACGTGCTGGGGCCGGTAGCATGCGATGTGGGGGATACGATCTCGCTCGGTGACGGCGGCCACTTGACCCTGACCTTTGCCTTGCCGATCTATGACGGGATGGGCGACGATCTGGTCGTTTTTGAGAACGGCTTCTTCTCGGGCCTGGGGATCTTCGCGGAACTCAGTTTCGTGGAGGTCTCTACGGATGGGGTTACCTTCGCCCGTTTTCCAGGAATCTCTCTGACCCCGGGAGAGGTGGACACCTACGACACCCTGGAGCCAACAGACGTGTATTACCTGGCGGGCAAGCATCCGGGGGCCAATCAGCAGCCCTGTGAGGGGACCGGCTTCGACCTCTCCGACCTGACCGGTCACCCGGACGTGCTGAGCGGCGATGTGGACCTTGGGG
>JANQFG010000094.1 GCA_028277985.1 bacterium
GAAGGACGCCCGGAGACATGGATCGGGGTTTGCACGGACATCACCGAACAGAAGCGGGCCGAGGATTCTCTCCGGGAAAGCGAGCGACGCTTCAGGGAACTGGCTGAGCTCCTTCCCGAGATCGTCTACGAAGTGGACACATCCGGACAACTCACGTTCGTGAATCACAGAGCCTATGAACTGTTCGGCTACGGTCCTGAGGACCTAGAGAGGGGCGTGCTGGTGACCAACATGCTCGCCCCCGAGGACCGGGACCGAGCGATCGAGCGGATAGACCGCTTGCTGAAGGGAGAGGAGGTCGGCCTGTCCGAATATACCGGGCTCCGGAAAGACGGCACCCGCTTCCCGATCCTCCTCCGGTCCGCTCCGATCCTGCGGGACGGCCGGGTCGCGGGGGCGAGAGGGATCGTCCTCGACGTGACGGCCCAGAGGCAGGCGAGCGAGGCCTACCGGTCTCTGGTCGAGAATTCCATTCAGGGCCTCATCATCTTCCAGGACAACAGGGTGGTCCTCACGAACCAGGCGGCTGCGAGCATTATCGGGTACAGCAAGGAAGAGATCATGGCCGCCTCCCCCGAAGAAATCGTCGACGTCATTCATCCCGACGACAGAGACCTTGTCTGGCAGAGAATGCAGGACCGTCTTGCCGGCAAGCCGACGCCCTCGAGATACGTATATCGAATTCTCCGAAAGGACGGCAGGGAGTGCTGGGTCGAAATCAACGCTTCGGTGGTTGAATACGGTGGGAGGCCGGCGGTTCAGGTCAGCTACTTCGACATAACCGAAGCCAGGCGCGCAGAGCAGGAGCTCAAGGAGTCGGAACTAAGATACCGCGAACTCGTCGAGAACGCGAATGACGCCATCTTCGTCGCTGTCGACGGCATGGTGAAGTATCACAACAAGAAGACGGAGGAGATGATCGGACGCGAGGGCGACGAACTGCGCCGCATGTCATTCATCGAAATGATTCATCCTGATGACCGGGACATGGTCGTCCAGAACCACATTAGAAGGCTTCAGGGAGAGGATTTCTCCAGCACCTACTCCTTTCGTATGATCCACAAGAAAGGCCATACCCTCTGGGGCGAGTTGAACGCCGTGATGATCACGTGGGAAGACAAGCCCGCCGTCCTGTGCTTCATCCGCGACATCAGCGAACAGAGGAGGCTGGAGGAGCAGGTACTCCAGAAACAGAGGCTCGAATCGATAGGGACGTTGGCCGGTGGAATCGCACACGATTTCAACAATATGCTGGCAGCGATCACTGGCTTCACCGAGCTGGCGCTCCTCGAGTCCGGCCAGAACACACGCCAGAAGGCCCGACTCGAAGAAGTGCTCAAGGCGGGGAAGCGGGCAAGAGACCTGGTGACCCAGATCCTGACCTTCAGCCGACAGAGCGATGAGGAACGCAAACCGGTCCGGCTCCGAACCATCCTGGTAGACTGCCTCAACATGATCCGGGCCTCTCTGCCCGCCTCCATCGAGATTCGACGGAGATTCGAAACATTTTCCGACATGGTCCTGGCGAACCCTACGCAGCTGCACCAGGTCATGATCAACCTCTTTTCCAACGCGGCGCATGCCATGGGCGGAGAATCAGGGATCCTGGAGGTGGAGCTCACGGAGGTGGAACTCGACGCGGAGACTGCGGCGAAACACGCCGATCTGGAGCCCGGCCCTTTCCTGAAACTCACCGTCAAGGATACGGGACACGGCATGGAGCCCGGAGTGGTGGAACGTGTGTTTGATCCCTTCTTCACCACCAAGGGCCCTGGGGAAGGCACAGGCATGGGTCTCGCGGTCGTGCACGGGATCGTCAAGAGCCATGAGGGAACGATCAGCGTAGAAAGCCGACCCGGCAGCGGCACAACCTTCTCCGTACTCCTGCCCCGCTTCGAGGAGGAAGCCGGCTCCGAAGAGGAAACGTCCCCGCCGATGGTCACCGGGGACGCGAGGATTCTGTTCGTAGACGATGAGACTGCGCTTGCGAGCCTTTACCAAGAGATGCTCGATCGAATCGGCTTTCGTGTGGTTGCCTGCACGAGCAGCCTGGAGGCGCTGGAGAAGTTCCGCGCCGCCCCGGAAGACTTCGACCTGGTCGTCACCGATCAGGCCATGCCGAACATGACCGGTGTCGAGCTCACCGGCAAGATCCTCGAGATCCGTCCCGATATTCCGGTCATTCTCTGCACGGGATTCAGCGAGAGCGTGGACAACGAAAAGGCCCGAAGCATGGGCATCAGGGAGTTACTGATGAAGCCGATTCTAGGGGGTGATCTGGCCCGGGCCATTCGCAGGGTTCTCGACTCCGGCGACCAGGATGCGGCCGAGAAGCGGGTCGAAAAGGCGATTCTCGTCCTGGACGATGACGCACAAATCCGGGAAATGGTCAGGCAGGTGATCGAGATGGAAGGCTACGCAGCACTTGAGGCCTCGGACGGCAGACAGGGTGTCCGGTTGTGCCGGGAAGAATCCGTCGACCTGGTCATCACGGACATCTTCATGCCCGAGAAGGACGGCCTCCAGGTGATCCGAGAAATCCGTCAGGATTCACCGGGCACCAAGATCATAGCCATATCCGGCGGCGGAGACACCGTAGCCGGTGATTTCCTTCGTCATGCCACTCTGTTCGGTGCGGACCGGGTCTTTTCCAAACCCCTGAGCCTCTCCGAGCTGGTCGCCGCGGTCCGGGAACTCCTGGAAGAGAATCAATACGAACAGGAGATCCGTCCCTCGGCTTGAGGGGCCCCAGGCGCTGCCTTGTCCAGGCCCTTTCTCAGGGCGGATCCGACGGCTCGGGGCGCCCATTTGCGGCTCCCAGCCCGGAGTGGGAAGACGAAAATCGGCACCTTCCTCTGCCGGAAGCGGACTCACCCGCCGCCCGGCATGATAAGGAGATGCAACCGACTGAAACCAAAGGAAGATCTATCACCCCTTTTCACTCTTCACGCACGGACCTCTGGCACAGCCCTTGCTAGTTCTACAAGGCAAAACAAAAGGGGGTTCGAAATGGCAGCAAGCCTCGAGAACATCGACCGGACCCGGATCCAGCCTACGGCACTGGACACCCGGGAAGTGCAGGTGTGCGACGTTCAGGACGAGCCGGACATGACCTTTCTCCGGGCGCTCAAGATGGCGAACCGGGTCGAGGAACCCGAGAAGGTCATACGCTACTATCGAGCCGCCATCGAGAGCAGGAAGGACGCTGCCGCCTCCGCCTTTCTTTATCGACTCTGCAGGTTGCTGAACGAGAACCCGGAGGTCCTGGTTCACGAGTTCGGGGGTGCATTTCTCATGGAAGCCTGGGTCGAGGAGGAGAAGTATCTGGTCGAGATGATCAGGGAGAGGATCTGTTGCCAGAATCCAGGGCTCCACAGGAGAGAATGCCCTCAGCGGAACCCATGGAACGATGGGCCAAGAGGCAAGACCGGAGAGAAGGTCAGCCTGGATGAAGTCATCGACATCCTGGAGGATCTCGCCCTGGGTCACGCCGAGAAGGCAGGCACGGAGAACACGGCAGGAAATCATCGAGGAATGAGGCAGGAACTCTGGAAGTCAAAAGGCATCGTTGAAGCAGCGGATCTGCTTCGCAAGATGTTCCGTCCCTAGTATACCCACCCCAGGATGCCCAGGCCTACGATGTTCATGGCGGCCGGTACGAAGTAGATGACCCCGACGCATGTGAGCTTGCTTCTCATGCTCTTCATGTGGAGCATGAGGATGGCTGCGCAGAAGAAATGGAAATACCCGATCAGGAAAATCAGCCATATTCCTTTGAAAGAGAGATTCCAGAACGAGTACTCCCACACAAGATGCCCGCCCATGTTCAGCAAGCATTCCACGAACACGCAGAACGCTGAATAGCCGATCGCCCAGAACCAGTGTTCGTTGAGTCCCAGAATCCTACCGTCTCTGCCCTCGGAGAGGGAGTGGTAGTAAACCAGGCCGAGCAGAGTGAACATGAACCAGATCTCTATGTTCCCTCCGATCATGGTCCGCAAGGCAGTGTCTCCGGGCGCCGTCCACAGAGCGGAGCGGCCGGTCAGGACCAGCACCCATCCGTTCCAGGTCTCATTGAACAGCACCATGCCGAAGACCGTGAGTCCGCAAAGAATCCCGTTCCAGTCTTTCGTCTTCCTCGCTTCCTTTGCCTCCCTCGTGTAGATGTATGCGACAACCCCCAGAAGGGGGATGACATACCACTTCAGGGTGGCGAGGTCGCGCAACCCGTCGAGAGCTCTGATGGTGGCTTCGGTCATTACGATCCTCCTTCGCGCAACAAGAGACCGGGTACAGGAAGCCCGACTTGAACATATCCGTGCACGCCCGTCAATAGTTATTGCATTTCCGGCTCGTTTCGGTTAATCGTCTCTCTTGGACACGGAGAGCGCCCGATGAAACTCAATTCCGGCCTTCGCCAGTATGCATCCAAGCGAGTGGAAGAGATCGAGTCTGCGGACATACTGGCCGGCATTCCATGCTACAACAACCAGGAAACGATCCAGCACGTCATCCAGATGGTCACCCACGGCCTGGACCGTCATTACCGCGAGCAGCGGTCCGTAATCATGATCGCGGACGGGGGATCCACCGACGACACGCGTGAAGTGGCCAAGGATTTCCAGATCAAGCCGTGGCAGGAGAAGCTCGTCACGATCTATCGCGGGCCCGGCGGCAAGGGCTCGGCCTTTCGATCCATCTTCGAGACGGCCCACAGGCTGGGGGTGAAGGCGTGCATGGTGGTTGACTCGGACCTGCGGTCGATCTCTTCCGATTGGGTGTCCCACCTCCTGGAACCGGTCCTGGGGTACGGCTACGAGTACGTCTCGCCCGTTTACACACGCTACAAGTACGACGGCACGATCACGAACAATATCGTGTACAACCTGACCCGCTGCCTCTACGGCTTGAGGTTGCGCCAGCCCATCGGCGGGGATTTCGCCTTTTCGGGCAAGCTCGCAGCCCACTACGTGGAGCAGGACGTGTGGGAAACGGATGTGGCTCGATACGGCATCGATATCTGGATGACCACCCATGCCATCACGAGCGGCATGAAGCTGTGTCAGTCCAATCTCGGAGTGAAGATCCACGACGCAAAAGACCCTGCCGAAGCCCTCGGCCCCATGTTCCGCCAGGTCGTTCACACCCTGTTCCTTCTGATGGAACAATTCGAATCCAAGTGGAAATCGGTTCGTGGGAGCAGCAGCCTTCCCATGTTCGGGACCGAGAAGTCCCTGGAGCCTGAGCCCGTGCAGGTGGATTTCGAGAGGCTGGTCAAGGAGTACAAAGCCGGATTTCGCCAGTTCAAGGTGCTCTACCGCGACCTGTTCTCTCCGGAGTGCTTCGAGGAACTGAAGAAGTGTGCGGGCCTTTCACCCAGGAAGTTCGTCATGTCCGTAGAAACCTGGGCCAAGGTCCTTTTCGAAACGGCGGCCACCTTCCGCAGCTGGACCACCAACCGGGCCAACCTCGTGAGCCTGGTGACCCCCCTCTACCTCGGCCGTGTTGCGTCGTTCATCAACAGGACCCGGGACATGACCACCGTACAGGCGGAACAGCTCGTCGAAGAGCAGGCCCAACTCTTCGAGGACCAGAAGGACTACCTCATCCGCGTCTGGGACGAGAAGAAGGACGCCCCTCAGAATCAAAACTCCGCCTAAGGCTGAGAGTTCCTTCTGCAAAGCCTTTGCGGGAGGAAACCATTTCTCCCTCCGATACATCCCAGTTAGTATTATCTGTCACTCAAAACAGGCTCTGCGATTCATGAAAAAGGTCCTCGCCTTTGGAACCTTTGACGGGCTTCATCCGGGACACCACGCGTTTCTGAAACAGGCACGAAGCCTGGGCGATCATCTGACCGTGGTCGTTGCTCGCGACCAGACCGTCAACGAACTCAAGGGCCGGTCCCCGAAAATCGAGTTCCGTCGCCGATGTGAATCCTTGAGGCAAGAGGCAGAGGTGGACGAGGTGATGGGCAGCGATCTCGAGGTCGGATCCTGGGAGACCGTGAAAAAGGTCAAGCCGGACGTAATCGCCATCGGTCACGACCAGACCCTTCTCAGAGAGAGTCTGGAATCATTCCTCCACGGCCTCAGCACCAAGCCGGAAATCAGGATGATGGCGTTTCACCCACCGGAGGATCCCCGTTAGCGTAGATCAGGGACACGTCGAAGCAGGGAAGCATCGGGCCGTCGTTTTGCATCTAATAAGGGCAGGCACGGAAAGGAGCAGGAGGGTGCGATCATGGCAGGAACCGTCAGGGAGCTAATCAGAGCGAAGGGCGGAGAGGTCTGGACGATCGGTCCCGAAGCCTCGGTCTATGAAGCGATCGGCTGCATGGCCAAGAAACGGATCGGCGCGTTGGTTGTGACCGAGGCAGACAAAGTCGTCGGGATCATGAGCGAGCGGGACTACGCCCGTGAAGTGATCCTGAAGGACAAATCATCGCGGACTACGCCCGTCCACGAGATCATGACAAAGAAGGTCATCTACGTGAACCAGGAACAACGCCTGGAAGACTGCATGGCCCTGATGACGAAACACCGGGTTCGGCATCTGCCTGTCATGGCGGGAGACGACCTCGTGGGCATGATCTCGATCGGAGACGTGCTCAAGGAGGTGATCGCCGACAAGGAATTCCTCATCGATCAGCTCACCAACTACATTTCAGGATCCTACTGATTCCCGAAATCGTTCCGAGCGGGACGGCATGACCGAGTCGGGAAACTCCGGCTCCTTGCGGATGGCCGAAACACCCCGGAACGTGCCTATCCGACACATCATCCAATAAATACATGGTTGCGAAGAGAACTTTCGACTCGAGCCGTTCGCTTGAGAACCGGAGAAATCGAGATAGAAAATGCGGATCCGTGAACGAGAGACCCTTCACACCGACACCTTGATTGTCGGCGGCGGTCCGGCCGGGCTTGCAACGGCGATACACCTGGCCGATCTCCTGAGCCGACACAACCGAGAGGTCGAAAGCGGTGAGGCGCCGGGTCAGCGTCTCGCATCGAACATCCTCCTGGTCGAGAAGGGAGCGGCCATCGGCAATCACATCCTTTCAGGAGCGGTCATAAATCCGGCGACCTTGATAGCCCTCCTGCCGGACATCCCCGAAGCATACATCCCCTTTGACTCCCCGGTAGGGGAGGATGACATCCTGTTTCTGACAAAGAAAAAGAGCTTCAAACTGCCGTTCCATCCGCCCTACATGAACAACAAAGGCAACTACGTTGCATCCCTCGGCAGAATCACCCGCTGGCTTGCCGGAATTGCAGAGCAGAAGGGCGTTGCGATCCATCCGGGTTTCAGCGGTTATGAGCTGCTTCGCGAGAACGGCCGCGTGGCGGGCGTCCGCACCGGGGATTCGGGTCTGGATCGGCAGGGCAATCCCCAGGAGAACTATCAGCCCGGGACACAAGTGTACTCAAGACTGACGGTGCTGGCGGAAGGATCGCGGGGACATCTGACAAAGAAGCTTGTGAAAGAGCTCGGACTGGACAGGGACCGAAACCCACAGGTCTACTCGATCGGGGTGAAAGAACTCTGGCAAGTACCGGAAGGAACATTCGAGGCAGGCCGTGTCCTGCATTCCATGGGTTATCCTCTCACCATCGGGCAGTTCGGAGGTGGCTTTGTCTACGGGTTTTCAAACAACAGAGTGGCCGTGGGGCTGGTCGTCGGCCTGGATTACCGAGATCCCACCTTTGACCCGCATCATGCCCTGCAGATCTACAAGAGACACCCGTTGATCACAAAGATCCTAGAAAGAGGGAAGCTCGTCCAATACGGGGCCAAGACCCTCCCGGAAGGCGGCCTCTTTTCCATGCCGCAACTCTATCACAACGGCGTGATGGTCGTTGGAGATTCGGCGGGCTTCTTGAGCATGCCGAGCCTGAAGGGGGTTCATCTGGCAGTGGCCTCAGGCATGATGGCGGCCAGGACGGCCTACGAAGCTCTTTGCGCGGACGACTTCTCAGAGGATCAGCTGTCTCGCTACGAAGAGCTCTTCAGGCAGAGCGCGGCTTACAAGGATCTGTATCCGGTCCGCAATTTTCGACAGGGCTTCCAGAAGAACCTCTGGTACGGCATGGTCCATTTCGGTGCGCAACTGATGACCGGAGGGCATGGGTTGTCCCTCAAGGGTCGCCTCGAGATCGAAGAGGATTCCAAACGTTATCGCGACCTCTCCGAGCTTGATGGGAACTCCTTCATAGAGCGGTTCAAGGACGAGCTGGTGTTTGACAAGAAGCTGACCTTTGACAAGCAGACCGCCGTATTCTTCTCCGGAACCCGGCACGACGAGCATCAACCCATACATTGTGGTGTGCTCGACGAAGAGGCCCTGGAGCGGACGATCGAAAAATACGGCGCGCCCTGCCAGTTCTTCTGCCCCGCCGGTGTGTACGAGCTGGTCAACAGCTCGAAGAGCGGGGACAAGGAGATTCGGATCCACGCGACCAATTGCGTCCACTGCAAGACCTGCGACATCAAGGCACCTTTCGGAGAGCTCGAGTGGATGCCCCCATACGGAGGCGACGGACCCGAATACGATGAAATGTAAGGGAACAACATGGGATTGAGAATCGTCAGCCTGATGAAACAAGTCCCGGTGCCGTCTCAGATGAGGATGGGGCCGGACGGCTTGATGGACCGCACCAAAGCGAAATCCATGATCAACGTGGATTGCACCTTCGGTCTGGAGCAGGCGCTGGAGCTCAAGGACCAGGCGCGCGATTCTGAATCGCTGGCCCTGTCCATGGGGCCGCCTTCCTTCGAGCAGTCACTCCGGAAAACGGTTTCCATCGGTTTCGATCGCATTGCCCTGCTCTCGGACCGGGGACTAGCCGGATCGGACACCTATGCCACCGGCCTGGCCCTGGCGACCACCCTGGAGAAGATGGGCTTTCACAAGGGGAGCAAGGAGCCTTTCGTGGTTCTCTCGGGTCGTCAGACGAGCGACGGCGATACGGCTCACGTCCCTTCTCAGGTGGCGGAGAACCTGGGAATCCCGCAGGCTACGTTCGTGGAGGAGATGGAATACAAAGGGGATCATCTGATTTGCCGGCGTATCATCGAAGGGGGATACCAGGTCGTAAGGGTTCCCGTTCCCTGCCTGCTGTCCATCGCACCGACAGCCACCGCCTGCCGAAGGCCCTCCCTGAAAGGCGCTATGAGGGCAAAGACCGTCGAGATGGAGACATGGAACCTCGAAAAGATCGGGCTTCCGCCCGATCGAGTCGGTATCGTGGGCTCTCCGACCATCGTTTCCAAGGTGGTGAAGATACAAAGACAGCGGCCGGCCGTGACGATGATGGAGGGACACGGGGCGGAAGAACTGGTCGCGAATCTCGTTGACGTGTTTCAACAGATTTCCGGCCGCGAGTTCCCCGCGTATGAAGACACCCGGGGAGGGGCCGCCCGAGGTGTGGTTGAACGGGTCTCGGACAAGGCAGACCCGAAGTTCCCGAAGGTTGATTTCCGCCGCGGCGCCAGAGGAGTCATGACATGGGTAGAGGCTCATGGGACCCGGCCGGTTCGTTCCTCCCTCGAGATCCTGAATCCCGCGAGGACGCTCGCAGACCGGTTGAATACGAAAGTCACCTCGATCGTGACCGGCTTCGAGGTCGGCGACGTGGCCGGCGAGGTGATTGCCTCCGGGGCCGATGAGGTGGTTATCGTCGATGATCCCCGGCTCCAGGAATACTCGATTCTTCCCGTAACGGCCGCCATGTCTCAGATCATCGAGAAGCTCCGTCCGGAAATCGCCCTCTTCGGAGCTACCACGTCCGGGCGGGAACTTGCGCCGAGAATAGCGAGTCGAGTGACCACGGGGGTGACCGCGGACTGCACGAGCCTCGATATCGGTGAATTCCTGTATCGACGCAGGAAATCCATCATGTATCCCTGCATGGAATCCGTCCGCCCGACCTACGGGGAAAGCAAGCTTGCCACCATCGTCGGTTTCACATGCCCCCAGATGGCCACCGCCAGGCCGGGGACCTTTTCCGCACCGGTTCGCGATTCGTCGCGACAGGGGAACGTGTCGGTGTTCCACCCCGAGTTTCGTCCGGATGACTTCCGGTCGGAGATTCTGGAGACGCAGCGAGAGGAAGCCGGCGCGGAGAACCTCTTCATCGCGGATATCATCGTCTCCGGAGGGCGTGAGTGCGGCGATGTCGATGCGTTCCGGCTCGTCAGAGAACTGGCACAGGCACTGAAGGAGCAGGGAGTGAATGCCGACTGGGGCGCAAGCAGGAACGCGGTTGACAAGGGCTACGCTCCCTACGTGAGACAGATCGGGCAGACGGGAAAGACGGTCCGGCCGAAGGTCTACATAGCGGTCGCGATCTCAGGCGCTATTCAGCATCTCGCGGGGATCAAAGAATCAGGCAAGATTATCGCGATCAATCACGACAGTCAGGCCGGTATCTTCGGTCACGCGGATTTCGGAATCTGCCGCCATTACCAGGACGTCCTCCCGGAACTCATCCGGAAGGTCCGCGAGGGGTTCACCTTTGGCGTAGCACCTGCCTCTTCTGCGTCCAGGAATTCAGGGTTCCTTGGGTGAGGCGAGGAACTCGACATCATGCTTCTTCGCAATCTCCATCGCCGCCGGTGAATCGACCCGACCGGCCTCCTTGCGGGCATCCATCTCCCGGTAGAAATATTCGAGTTTCCCGGGCCGCATGATGACAAGGACCCTGCCGGGTAGATCGCCAATGTTCCGGACCGCATGGGGCAGCCCCTTCGGCAGGGTGGCCAACGTCCCCGGCTTGGCGATCATTCTTTCGCCCCCACATCTGCCCAACTTGATCTCGTACTCGCCTTCCAGGACATAGAGGATTTCATCCGTCTCATGGTGGACATGCGGAGGCGGACCGCCGCCGGGCGGGCTCACCTCTTCGATGATGGAGTACGTACCGTCGCTGTCCTCACCGGCCACCTTGCATGTGATCTGCTCACCCATGACATGCATAAGATTCCCCTCGCCCGGAGGAACGACCACGGGTCGGACTATTTCTTCTATCATGTCTGTCGCCTTTCTTCTTGACGGGCTCTTCCATTTCTCTTCTCGGCCTTCTTCCCCTCTGGGACGCACCAGATTTTCTCATAATATTGGATGCTTCGGTGGGGTGCCCAGGATACCGGTTTCTCCCTTGCGGGGATCTGTGGGACCTTGGTAGATTGAAGAATGGAGGTGCATAGAAAGGTGACCCTGCATTCCGAGAATATCCAGAAGGCCGTACACCTGGCGCGCCTGCTGCTGGAGAGGGCGTGTGAGCTCAAGACCGGGCGGGAGAAAAGTCGGCAAGCCGAGCTCGACCGCATGATCAAGGACCCGGCGGGCATGGCCACGCTCGTGCAGCTGACCGACCAGGCTTCTCGGGCCGGAGAACCGCGCCGGGCCGTGGACCAGATGATCCACCTCTTGGATAGATTCGGAGTCCCTCGGTTCCTTTCCACCACAGAACGAGTATTGCTGAAGGCATTCCAGAGGGCCGGCGGGTACCTGCCCTCTGCCGCGGCCCCTTTGGTCAGGGAGACGATGTACAGGGGAACCACGGACGTGGTCTTGCCCGCCGAACAGGAAAGGCTGGCTCGTCGTCTCGCCCTACGCAGGAAAGAAGACCTGCGGATGAGCATCAATTTCCTGGGTGAGGCGGTTCTCAGTGAACAGGAAGCGGCGCGCCGGCTGCAGGAATATCTCGATGCCCTGCGAATGCCCGAAGTCGAAATGGTCTCTATCAAGATCTCCACCCTCTACTCCCAGGTTTCCTCCCTCGCCCGGGAACACACCGTAACCACGATCAGCGACCGTCTGGAGTCGCTCTACCGCGAAGCGGCGCAGTCCCGATTCACTCGTTTGGACGGGACGGCTGTACCGAAGTTCGTCTACCTGGACATGGAAGCGTACAGCGACATGGAATTGACGGCGCGGGCTTTCATGGAAACGCTCGACCGACCCGGACTGAAGAACACGCGAGCGGGGATCGCACTTCAGGCTTACCTGCCCGACGCTTATCGCATGCAGCGAAGAATCAACGAGTGGGCACGCCGCCGAGTCTCTGACGGAGGCTCGCCCGTGACTCTGCGGATCGTCAAAGGCGCCAACCTCGAGATGGAGCGGGTGGAGGCATCCCAGCGTGGCTGGCCCCAGGCCCCTTACAAGACGAAATTGGAGACGGACGCGAATTTCAAACGAATGCTGAACGAGGGCATGCGCCCCGAGAACCTCTCCGCCGTTCGACTGGGCATCGCTTCGCACAACCTCTTCGAGTTGGCCTTCGGCATTCGGTTGGCCACCGAGAACGATGCACTGGACAAGATTCAGTTCGAGATGCTCGAAGGTATAGCCAATCACCAGGCGAGGGCTCTGTTCGAGTTGACGAACAACCTGGTGCTGTATGCCCCGGCCTGCCACAAGAGGGACTTCATCCACTCGATCGGTTATCTCATTCGCCGAATGGATGAAACGACCGGCCCGGAGAACTTCCTCTCCCATGCCTTTGAAATGAAGCCTGGGGACGCTGCCTGGCGGACATTGGAGCGCCGGTTTCTCGCATCCTGTGACCTCATCCAAAAGGTTTCGGCCGCACCACGCCGAACACAGGATCGCAATCAACCTGAGACGCGAAGAATAGAGTTCGGTACTGCATGGCAGGACTTCAAGGGTGAGCCGGATACCGACTTCTCATTGCCACAGAACGTCGACTGGGCGTTACAGATCGTAGAGGGATGGCTCGGTCGGTGCGATGATGATGCAACGAACGTACCGCTCTACGTTGCCGGCGGGCAGGTGGCTGACGACAGGGAAGTCCATCTGTGCCACGACCCGTCACGGCCCGGGGTCGTGGTGGGTCGCTACCGCCAGGCGAACGAGCACGACGTCAACGATGCGATTGCTTGCGCCGGAAGGGACGAGGCCGGATGGAGGGAGATGAGCCACGAGGCACGGGCCGAAATCCTTGGAAAGGCAGCGGACGAAATCCGCCGTTCGAGGGCGGACCTGATCGGAGCAGCCATGGCCGAGGGAGGCAAGACGATCGCCGAATCCGATCCCGAAGTCTCCGAAGCGATCGATTTCGTGGAATTCTATGCGATGACCGCGGGCGCACATTACCAGCTCAATGGGGTCCGGGCAGCAGGGAGGGGAGTGGTTGTCGTCGTTTCCCCCTGGAATTTCCCGATCGCAATACCCTGTGGAGGCGTTGCAGCCGCGCTGGCGGCAGGCAATACGGTCATTCTAAAGCCGGCGTCCGACACGGTGCTGGTCGCTCACCTGCTGTGCGAGTGTTTCTGGCGCGCCGGCGTTTCGAAGAAGACGCTTCAGCTGATTCCCTGCCCGGGAGCTACGCACGGCCAGCGATTGGTCTCGCACGAAGACGTCGATACGGTCATCCTCACCGGCGGCACCGATACGGCCCGCCAAATGCTACGCGAAAAGCCGGGGCTGCGCCTGCTCGCCGAAACAGGCGGCAAGAACGCTACCATTGTCACGGCCCTGTCCGACCGCGACCAGGCGATCAAACACGTGCTTCATTCGGCATTCAGCCATGCCGGCCAGAAGTGCTCCGCCACTTCGCTGCTCGTTCTGGAAAAAGAGGTATACGAAGACGGCGGATTCAAACAGGCCCTGTGCGACTCGGTCACGAGCCTTGCCGTGGGATCGGCCTGGCAACTCGAAAACAAGATCGGGCCGTTGATCCGCCCCCCCTCGGGCGATCTGGCGCGGGCAATCGGACGCCTGGAGGAGGGGGAATCGTGGGCAGTGGAGCCTCGGGTGGATCGAGACAACCCGCATCTCGTAACACCTGCCGTGAAATGGGGTGTCCGGCCGGGCAGTTTCACGCACACGACCGAACTGTTCGGACCTGTGCTGGGCGTGATGAAGACAGCAGACCTGCGTGAAGCGATCTCGCTGGTCAATGCCACGGGCTACGGCCTGACCAGCGGCCTGGAGTCGCTGGACGAACGGGAGCAGGCGGTCTGGCTCGAAGGTATCCGGGCAGGAAACCTGTACGTGAACCGGTCCACGACCGGGGCAGTGGTTCTGCGTCAACCCTTCGGCGGAATGGGGAAGAGCGCCTTCGGCCCGGGCATCAAGGCGGGCGGACCAAATTACGTTGCGCAGCTGATGGGTTTCACTCCCCAAGGAGCGCCCTGTACGGCGCGGACAATTACAGAGCCGCATCTCGTCGAGCTCCGTCGCCGGCTCTCGGAAAAGTCGGAGCAGAATGACGAGTGGCCCGCCGACGAACTCCGCAACATCATCACTGCGATCGAATCCTACTCGCTCTACATGGAAGAGGAGTTCGGCCGCGAGCACGACCATTTTCGTCTGATCGGCCAGGACAACCTGCGGCGCTACCTGCCGGTGAGGCGCCTACGCATTCGCTTCCATGAGGATGACACTGCTTTCGAACTGCTCGCCCGTGTGTGTGCCGCAAAGGCTGCAGGATGCGGCATCACCGTGAGCCTTCCTCCGCGCCTCGAATCGGCGGCCGTAGAGCTGCTCAGGCATCTGACCGACACATGGGGAACGGCCATCGAGTGTATCGAAGAAAGCGACACACAGCTTGCCCGGGTTATCACCGCCAAGCAGACCGACCGGCTACGGTACGCTGCCACGGACCGCGTGCCGCAATCGATTCGTCTTGCAGCAGCCGAGACAGGGCTCTTCGTCGCAGCAACGCCCGTTCTCGCAGCGGGGCGTATCGAATTGCTCTGGTACCTCCAGGAACAGTCCGTGAGCATCGACTACCACCGCTACGGAAATCTCGGGACCCGTGCCGACGAACCAAGGGCAAAAACCCTCTAACCGAAACCTAGAAGAAGAGCAGACCGACTCTTCGCTGCCGTGCCGAGACGGTTCGAATCGTTCCGGTCGGTTCGATCAATAGCACCGGATGTAGTATCGAGGATAATAATAGCGGCTGCGATAGAGGGGATACCCTCCGTGGCCGTAAAAGAAATGTGTGGAATAGGGGTAGTAGCCGGGCCCATGGTCGGTCCAGACATGAATCTCCTCTGCCCTGACAACCGGGTAGCGGTATTCTTCCTCCGTCTCGCCCTTCTTCTTCACCTCTTGCCCGATGACCTCTCCGCCCACGGTGATCTTTCTTCCTTCATGATAGACACCCGGATCCAGCAGCCCAGGATAGACGACCAGAAACCTCCCGCCGGTCTCACCCCGGTTCTGCGGCACCGAGAACATGCCCAACCTCTTCTGATGCACCTCTACAAGGGTCTCTTCCTGCCGGTCTTCCGTCTTCACGATCGTACCGCCGAGAAGCACCCTTTTCCCTCGATACTTTTCCGGGTCCTGCCGAAGCTCGACAAAAGCCAGGTCCCGGTCCGCTTCCTTGCGCACCGACTTGGAAATGGGATGGCATCCCGTCAAAAAGAGGGCCAGCGAGAAACCGAAGACGGCTGCCATGATGACCAATTTCCTTCGGATATCCATTACGATCCTCCTATCTTGAACGGCACGAGTGAATCCGTGCCCGCGAAGACATCATCCGCCCTCCAGAAGATCCACCTCAAAACGGGTAGCGGTGTCGGTCTCCACATCCAGGGAATAGGTCTCTTCCTGTTCGTCAAGGCTCAACAGAAGCTCGTGCTTTCCTTCCTGGATGAGGAGCAACATCCCGCTCACCTCGTCGGCTCTCCCCAGGTATGTTGCGTTAAGAAACACTCTGGCCTCGGGCGGTTGAATGGCCAGGGAGAGTTTGCCGTATCCTTCTCGCTTCTCCTCGTGGCTCGGAACCACGTAGTAGTGGTGCCCGCGTATGTGGCCGTGCCTCGAGTGGCGATCATAGTATCTTGAATACCCGTATCTCAGATACCTATGCCTTCCACCGCGAGTGCTGTAACTTCGGTGACCGTAGTGACGACGCTTGGGTCCGAGTCGATAGGGGTAAGAGTATTTGTGTCTATCGTATCCGTGGTGCCTTCTGGAATACTTGTGGTGCCTACCGTTGTGCGTTCCGAGCCGATGATTCAAGGTGATCTTCGGCTTGTACCGATATCCACGACCAATACGATATTTCCCTGAATGTAGGATCGCGTATCCGCGATGAACGGACGTATGGGAATGGCGGATGCCATGCGACCCCTTGTGCGATGACCTGCCCCGCTGGCTGCTCCACGCATAGGCCTGCTCCGGCACCGAAAGGGCGATAAGGAGAGGTGCGAGAATGCCCATTACCATCCCAGATGAAACCTTCACAACCTACCCCCTTTCCGGGCGGCACCCCTGCCCGGTCTTTTCGCTTCATTTCCTCCGCAATTTAATTTCGAGCACCAGGGTCGGGAGGTTACATGACGGATGGAGGGCATAGGCCGTAGAAAAGACAAAACCAGCCGCCTAGGCGGCTGGTTTTGTTGGGAATCTCGCTGGACCGAACCGGAAGCGGAGAATTGACTCTCTAACCCCCATCAAGGTGCCTGGTTCTGAGCGAAGTTACTCGCCTCGGGGGCGTAGCAGAGAATCGGTCTCGAATTGTAGTACGAACCCAGATCGATATCATGACTACCAATTTGAGCGTGAACCAGCCATCCCGATGGAACGTTACCGTCATGGCGCTCAGCAAAATACCTTCGATTGGAGGAGTAGAAACCCCTCAACCACCCGTTGCTGCGGTATCCTGTCATGCCCGTTTGCGTGTAGAACTCGTCCAGACCGTATTCCTGCACGAAGCTCGCCACTTCTTCCCACGCAGCAAGGCGAAAACCCGGCCCAAACTCTCCCTGGCAGACCAAATCCATTTCCGCATCGGTCATATCCCAGGGGTAGCTGGTTGCCGTCCGCTCGAAGGGTTGACATCCTTGCGTCATCAAAGACAGCGACGATAGGAGCACTACGCCCAGCCAGAGAATCGGTACAGATTTGGCACACATTGGTCATCCTCCTTCTTCCTCATTGTTTCGCCTTGTCAAGAGCACCAAGCTTCACGTTCTCACCCGTCATAAAAGACACGGAATTTGCTGATTTCTTACTGAAAGCATCATCCGCCGAGACCCTATTCTTGACCTTGCCCAGATCCGACATCACCATTCCCGGAAAGGCCAGCCTCGGATGTAGATTCCAAGCCTGCGGAGGGTTCTTCAGCGGATTCCAGCAGCAAGCCTTGATTCTCCATGTTGGCGTCGATCGTGTTCGGCGCCAGAGCCCACATGCCCCCTGTCGCCGGATCCACTGCAAGGAGACCGATCAGCCCACCAAAGAAAAGGTTCCCCACATACCACCCGCTCGCCTTCGCTTCAATGGCTACGTCCTGAGGTTCGCAATCCTCGGCTTCGAAACAGACTGTGTACTGTGCCTTCTTGAAGTATCCGGCACCCCTTCGCAGCTTGACTTCGGAAGGCGTCTGCCCTTCGGCCACTTTCTCGCCCCGCTTGTTATAGATCGCGAAATCCGCCTCTGTGGGGCTCGACTCCAGCTTCACCTTCTGTTTGCTCCCGTTCACAATGGACGCACAGCTTGTCGGTCCGATCAGTGCCAGGACCAGGGCAATGGTTGTGATTCCTCTTTTCATGATCTCCCCCCTTTCAAGAATGTCGATTGCACCAACATGGACCGCCGGGTAGCCGGGAACATCAATATTGGGAAGCTGCTCCACTTCCTGTTTTCGCCAGGCCCTGCTAACCTGTTGCAGCCTTAATTCCCGCCCGGCATCCGTTGACGTACGAGACAAGACGCAGAACCGAGCCGGTTCTTACAGTAGGTCACGCGAACCGAACGGATGCTCCTGCGCTTGGAGGCTCAATCGGCAGCATATTGCTTGATTTTGCAGGGGAAGCTCTGTAGCATGAGTCGCTGGAAATAAATGTGTTTTAAGGTTCTGCGATGAACGAAGAAGCCGCACTGCTGGCGGGTTGCATCCGTGGGCAAAAGGATGCCTGGGACGAATTCGTCGATCGATACTCCTCTCTCATCTACCACCAGATACACCGATGCCTCGGCGCCCACACCGCTCATGCCATGCGTGAGGATGTTGAAGACCTCTATCATTCCGTATTCGAAGCCCTGCTGGAGCGCGACCGCAGGCGGCTCCGACAATTCAAGGGTCGCTGTTCTCTGGCAAGCTGGGTCGTGCTCATAACCCGGCGGATTGTTATCGATACCTTACGCAAGAGACGCGCCACGGTTCCCCTCGATGCAGAGGACCACGACGGAATCGCCCTTCACGAGCGAATGCCAGATACAAAACCGAACGCTGAAGAAGAGACCCTCGACTCTGAGCGGGTGGAACAACTCAAGGATGCATTACAGCGACTCACTCCAGAGGACAGGTTGCTGGCCAACCTCGTATATCAACGGGACGCGTCCCCGGACGAGATTGCCAAGGTCCTGAACATATCCAAAGGAGCGGTCTACACAAGAAAAACCAGACTGCATGAGAAGTTACGGGAACTGCTCGAGGAAATATAATCTCTGTAAGAAACCTGAACCCTTTACGTCTACTCTACGAAAGAGATGCTGGGAGCACGGTCTGACCCGAAAACGAGAAGAGACGCCATCGCATGAAACTCATGGAAGATCACCTTAAGAAGGCCTTGGACGAACTGGCAGCAGAAAAGAAGAGCCAGGACAAGGGAGGATGCCCTCCGGAGGAGATCCTGGCCCTGTACATGGAAGGCGGTCTTGCAGGAAAGGAGAAGGACCGTGTGATGGAGCACCTTTCCTTCTGCTCGGATTGTCTGGACATCGTTGCGATGGAGGCCTCCGCAGAAGGTGAACTCTCAGCCGAGGGTGCTGGAGCGACCGTCCCCTCCCGAGCCGTTGATCGGGCAAAAAACCTGGTGAGATCCGGCACGGACGAGACTCTGTTTGATATTGTGGTACGTCTCGGCCGCGGGACGCTCGAGATCATTCATTCTGCCCTTCAACCATTACCCCCTGTCTACCAACCCGCCCACGCGGCGCTTCGAAGCTCAGATGAGGAACAAGCTCCAGAACCCCTGTGGATTGAGAAGGTTTTCAACGGGCTATCCGCAGAGTTACAGCTG
This sequence comes from bacterium, assembly GCA_028277985.1. Taxonomy (GTDB): domain Bacteria; phylum Desulfobacterota; class DSWW01; order DSWW01; family DSWW01; genus S015-6. The sequence goes on from JANQFG010000094.1 coordinate 19,018, forward strand.
GGGTCCTCACAAGAGGGTCTCTGTAACATCCAGGTCTTCCTGAAGACGACGGAAGGCGGCCCGCTTCCCGGAGGGCTCCGGGTTACCCTGAAAGACCTCCCCATGGGCAAAGAGCTTCAATCCGCGCCTGTCCGGGACGGGGTAGCCGTATTCTCGGGACTCAACGGTGGCGAGTACGAACTCGAGATCAGAGAGCAAGGCAACGTAGTCGGCACCGCATCCATTCGTCTCACAGAGTAGGTTGTCTCCTCTGTATTCGAGGCTGCGTAATCTAAGCCCGCCACTCCCACACTCCGACCCTCTCCAACGACCCCCAGGGTACCAACCACCGAGCGCCTTCGGTCAACTTGACATTCCATAGACCCGTAGCCCCTCGGCCCCCCCAAGAAATGCAAATGATGTTATAAAATGCTCTATCCATGGCATTTTCCATTGACTCCAATTCATTTATCAAGTATAACACGGTCAGTCGATCTCAAACGCTATAGGTACGCCAAAATGCCGTGAAGGGGGGAACGCGCATGCCGGCCAGAATCCTTATCGGACTCTTGATCTCAGTGGTGCTCTTCCCAGGAGCAGCCTATTCTCAAACAACCCTGATCGTGGACCAGTGCGGAGTCGGGGATTGTTATTCGATCCAGGAATGCCTCGACGTGGCGGCCGATAACGATACGGTTCTCGTCAATCCGGGCACCTATGTGGAGAACATCAGTTTCTCGCAGGCGATTACAGTGGAAAGCAGCGGAGGTCCGGAGTCGACGATCATCGACGGTAGCGGTTCGGCCCCGGTTGTCACGATTTTCGGTACCAGTGGACACGCCAGGGCACTGAGGGGGTTCACCATTCGAAACGGGGGAGGAGATATCGACGGAGCTGGGATCCGCTGCACAACCTCCTGCACCATAGAAGAGAACATCGTGGAAGACAACGAACCCAACAGACCTTTTTCAGGAGGTGGCATCTGTGTGTATGGTGCGTCTCCAACGATTAGAAGGAACACCATCCGGAGCAATAATGCGTGGTACGGGGGCGGAATCTATGTACTCGGGACACTCCTGGAGACAGCACGACCCACCATCGAGTACAACTACTTCTATAGCAACCAAGACTGTCAACGGGGGGGAGCTATACACCTACACCACGATTCGCAGGCCAGCGTCTCGGGGAATGTGTTCGAAGAGAACTCGGCGGCCAATGCAGGTGGAGCTGTCTGTGTCGAGAGCTTCTCTCCCGACATCATTGACAACGTGTTCCTGAACAATGAGGCGTCCGACTATGGGGGCGGCGGAGTCGCGGTTCTGGGTTCTCACGAGCCGTATGTTCTGAACAACCTCTTCATCGGAAACGTGGGGTGGTTGCCTCCATCGGGACTGGGGGCCGGCGGAGCAATTCTATGTGGATCCGCGACCATACTGAACAACACCTTCCTGGGCAACACAGCCAAGGTCGGCGGGGCAATCGTGGGTCACAACAACACGGTGCCGATCATTCGCAATTGCATCTTGTGGGGAAACACGGCAGGACAGGCAGGCAATGAAATCCATATGACCGAGGGAGCTCCTGACGTCGCCTATTGTACCGTTCAGGGAGGGTGGCCAGGCACAGGAAATCTAGCGCTGGATCCCCTCTTCATACTCCCCGAGTATGGACCGTTCAAAGGCATCTGGGCTGCTTCGGGTCTTTGGAGTTCCTTCTATTTGCAGCACCTGGCTGCAGGTGACAGTACGGACAGCCCGTGCATAGACGCAGGAGATCCTGGTACAGCGGCCTGGGGATGGTCTGCCTTGCCTACGCGGAGGGATCAGGTGCCTGACGGTGGACCAATAGTGGATATGGGTTTTCATTACCCCATCTGCAATGACCTGGACAGTGATGGATACGCCACTGAGGGAGGTCTTTGCGGCGAGATTGACTGTGACGATTCTTTGCCGGGTGTCAATCCAGGAGCCTTGGAAGGGCCAGTAGGGGATCCGACTTGTGGGGACACGCTGGACAACGATTGCGACGGAGATACAGACACTGCGGACAAGAGCTGCGTGGACCCATGCATCGATGATGACGGAGACGGATACGGAGATCCGGCTTGCACCCACTGCCAGTACCCTGAAGGAGACTGCGACGACACGAATCCCGACGTGAATCCAGGACAGATCGAGATCGCCTGGAACGGGCATGATGACGACTGCGACCCTTGTACTGCAGACGATGAACAGTTCTCTCAAGTCACGGCCCTGATGCCCGGCAGGGGGCAGGAAGTCCCGGCCGGATTCATCGCAGGATCTCCCCCCTACACCGAGACAGGCGAATTCCACGTGAAGATGGAACAACTGGACGCGGCCTGCCCTCTCGAACCGAGCGAGATCCGCGTGTACTTTGACGACCGGTCGGATCAGCTTCTCCCCTTGAGCCTGGGCGACGGCATCACCCAAAATCCGGATTCTTCGGTGGAAGTCCGGTTCAGGCCCTGGGAGAAATGTGTAGGCCTGTGTCAGGAGTCGGTCACGAGCGCAGGCAGCCACCTGCTGACTGTAGAAGCAACAAGCCCAGGTATCCGCTACGACATCCCTTTCACCGTTACCAACACGGATCCATTGATGACCGATCCGACGGCGGCTGTGCTGGAGCCTTCGGAGACACGAACGTTCCGCGCTGTAGGAGGAGATCCACCGTACGCATGGGAGCTGATCTCAGGCGAGAGTGAATGCGGGTTACTGGACACTCAAGAAGGCCCGGAAGTAGCCCTCACAGCCTCTTCAGAACCGGGGCGCCATTGCACACTGCAATTGAGCGACTCCTCAGGCAACCAAGCAACGGCAGAGATCGAGGTTCGCGGCACCCTGCGGTTCCTGATCTGCGAAGACGCTGCTTGCTCCGAATTCAAGGAAGAGAGTGCGTTACGTCTGCCCCTGGGGTACGACGCCTACGTTCGGGCTATCGGGGGACAATCATACACCTGGGACTACAATGGTGGTGCGAGTCATTCGAACGTGTCCGATGACACAATCCTCTACTCGGCGGGGACCCAGGCCGGAAGCTATTATTTGAAAGCGACGGATTCGGTCTCCGGAGCCTCGGTGAGTATGCCGGTGGAGATGATCGATCGAGGCCGGGCCCTCATCGTAGTGGGTGGCGGCTCTGCCTTTACCTCGACCGGGGGAACCTTCGGGAGCGATGCGGACGCCGGAGGGGCCAAGCTGGCCGAGATCGCACGACAGGCTCTGCACACGCTCCTATCGGGTGGGATACGCGTACAGGATATCCGGTTGCTGTTTCCCTCGGGAACGTATGCAGTGCCGGACTATATCCAGGAAGCCTATGTGAACCAGGGCGGCTTGCTGCTGCCACCCACGGAGGAGAATTTCGCCAATGCTCTGGGCGAGCTGAGCCAGGGGCTTACACCGGAAATCCCTCTCTACCTCGTGATGTTCGACCACGGGGGCGAAGAGATGTTCCTGCTCAACCAGGACTTCTCTGATCCGGCGAATCCTGCCAATACCACGATCAGCAGTGATCAGTTGGACGCGTGCCTAGACTCGGTGCAGGGTGGCTGCCTCACGCAATGCCTGGGCTACGACCTCACCGATTGTCCCGAAGCCCAGGGGGCGAAGGTGGTCCTCGCATATGATGCCTGCCATGCGGGGACCTTTATGAATGAAATCTCTGCCTCGGAAACCCATTCCGACCGGGTGGTGCTTCTGAGCACGAGCAAGAGCGATTCCGACCAGAGGGCATATTTCCTGGGTGCAATGGGCCGGGATTCCTTCAGCTACGAACTGTTTGATCTGCTTTTCTGGAAGTACAGCCTCTATGACGCCTATGTAGAAACCCGCAGGGACGTAAAGAGGTCCCGCAAACTCTGCACAGTCCTGGGAACATGCCTGGAGTATCAATCACCGAGCGGATACCCCACATTACGGACCGGGTCTGCGAGCCTGCTGAGTTGGACGCGACAGGTGTATTTGAATCATCTGTTCACCAGGGACCGCCGGGCATTGGGGGCCCCACCGGATCAACAGCTTACGCTCGGGTCTAACCTGGACCTGACACTGCGGCTACCTATACCCCAGGGGGATACGCCTCCGTACCTGCGGGTCTATGCGACCATCGTTCCGCCCGATCCGGATGTGAGAGGGATTTCGGAGGTTGATCTGAGTCGCGATACGGATCTGGACACAGCGCTCTTCGACGGATACTCAGCCACGGTCTCCGGGTACCTGACCGAGACCGGACACTACGGTGTGAGTCTGCGGGGAATCTACCAGGACGGGCTGTCTTCGGAAACCTTGCGGTTCGACGCCACCGTCTGCGATCCTCCGAACGATCAGGACTGTGACGGGGTCCCGGATGCCTCTGACAATTGCCCGACCGTGCCGAACTGGGACCAGGCGGATGAGGATGGGGACGGCTCGCCGGCCGCATGTGGGGACTGTGATGATTTCAACGAGACTGTCTATCCGGGAGCGCCCGAGCTCTGCGATGGACTGGACAATGACTGCGATGACGTGACCCCGATCGGTGAATTCGATGACGACGGGGACCGGTATGCCGAGTGCACACCATGGGCCGGATCCACGTCCATCATCATCGGCGGAAATGACTGTGATGATACGAAGCCGGAAGTACACCCGTTTGCCCAGGAGACTTGTGACAACGGGGTCGATGAGGATTGCGACGGAACAGATCTACCCTGCAACGGTGGTTGCGCAGCCTCTGCCTGGGCAGGAGAGATAACGGCGAGAAGCAAACAGCCAAGCACAGTCACTGACCTCGTGCTGTTCCTGTTCTCTGTGGCTCTGGGCACATCTCTGGTGGTTTCCGCATCCCGGAGAATCGCAAGGCTGAGATCCAAGTAGGCGAGGCTCGGCAATAGACAATATGGTCGAACGAGAAACGGGAGGAGGATCCATGAATAGAGCATCCTTTCATTCCCTCGCCCTTGGGGTGATCCTGATCGCAGGGACGTGCACGGTCGGGCAAGGCATCTGTGCCGGATCGGAAACGGCCGTCATTCCTGCAGGATGTTATGAAATGGGAGACCATTTCACAGAGGGGGAACCCCAGGAGCTGCCGGTGCATAACGTGTGCATCACATCTTCCTTCCTGATGGACACTCATGAGGTAACCAACGCCGAGTATGCGGAGTGCGTGAGCGCAGGGCAGTGCACCGAACCCTCTGACTCTTCAAGCAGTACGAGATCTTCGTACTACGGCGAATCCGCGTACAACGATTATCCTGTGATTCATGTCGACTGGAACCAGGCGATCGACTACTGCTCATGGAGAGGAGGCAAGCGCCTGCCAACCGAGGCTGAATGGGAGTATGCGGGACGTGGAGGGCTCGATAATCCCTACCGTCGATATCCTCTCGGCGACAGCATCAGCTGTGACGATGCGAATTACGGGAGGCGTAATCCCACGTACTCATGCTGGAATCATAATCATGGTGGCATCACCGACAACGACACCCACCCGGTGGGAACCTACCTGCCGAATGGCTATGGGTTATACGATATGGTGGGAAACGTTGAGGAATGGGTCAACGACTGGCATTCTCACACCTACTACCAGTATTGCGTTGATCAATCCATTGTCGATGATCCTCAGGGTCCTGCAACCGGTACAATTCGCCTCATGCGAAGCAATTCCTTCTACGGCCCTGAAAGCAGCTCGCGCGTAGCCCATCGGAGTGACGGAGGGGCCGCCGGTAGCGGCGCAGGATTCCGCTGCGCCTATACGTGCCTGGCTTCAGAGGCGGGGCGCTGTGACGACGGGGTCGATAACGACTGCGACGGACTTGTTGACTGTGTCGACCTGGATGATTGTGGTTTTGCCTCTCAAGTCGTAAGCTCCTTCCCCGCTCAAGGCCAGGAGATACCGGCCAACTTCATCATGGGGGTCTCTCCCTTTACGGAGCCCGCAGAGTTCCACGTGACGATGGAGGAAAAAGACGAAGTCTGCCCCCTCGATCCGAACGATCTTCGAGTGTATCTTGATGACAGATCGGACCAGCTTCTCCCACTCAGCTTGGGTGACGGCATCTATCAGAATCCTGACCTTTCGGTGGAGGTTCGCTTCGAGCCTTGGACCAAATGCCAGGGCATTTGCCAGGGTGCGATCGCGAATACCGGTAGCCACCTGCTGACTGTGGAGGGAATCAGTCAGGGTATCAGGTATGACGTACCTTTCACTGTTACGAGCACATTGCCTCTGATTATCGACCCAACTACGGCACTCCTCCAGCCCTCAGACACGACCACATTCAACGTCGTAGGGGGATATCCTCCATACACTTGGGATCTTACCTCGGGCGATATGGCATGCGGTACTCTCAATCATACCGAAGGAGAAACGGTGGACCTGACCGCCGGGGCAGCTGCGGGAGGAACAAGCTGCACACTCGAAGTGAGCGATTCGAGCGGAAGCAGGGTACAGGCCGAGGTCCAGGTCCGGACCGAGATTTCGCTACAGCGTTGTACAGATGACACTTTCTCCAAGTGCGAAGAAATTGCATCTCTCACGATACCACTAGGATACCAGGTCTATCTGAAGGCGCGGGAAGGGGAATCCTACACATGGGACGTCAACGGGGGGGCTGGGCTGGTGAATCACGACGCGCCGACAAACAGCCTGGCAACCTACACCGCAGGACTGCAGTCAGGGGACTATTATTTAAAGGTCACCGAGACGACCTCCTCGGCTTCGGCAAGCATCCCTGTCGAAGTTGTCGACCGCGGCCGGGCTCTCCTGGTTGTGGGTGGGGGCTCGGCCTTCACATCGACCGGTGGAGCGTTCGGGAGCGACTCTGATGCTGCTGACGACAAGCTGGCTGAGATCGCCCGGCAGACCCTCCACACCCTCCTCTCGGGTGGGATACGGGTGCAGGACATCCGGCTGTTATTTCCCTCGGGAACCTACACCATACCCGAGTACATCCAGGATGCCTATGTGAATCAGGGAGGCGTGCTGTTGCCACCCACTGAAGAAAATTTCGCCAATGCTCTGGGCGAGCTGAGCCAGGGGCTTACACCGGAAATCCCTCTCTACCTCGTAATGTTCGACCACGGGGGCGAAGAGATGTTCCTGCTCAACCAGGACTTCTCTGATCCTGCGAATCCGGCCAATACCACGATCAGCAGTGATCAGTTGGACGCGTGCCTAGACTCGGTGCAGGGTGGCTGCCTCACGCAATGCCTGGGCTACGACCTCACGGATTGTCCGGGCGCCCAGGGGGCAAAGGTGGTCCTCGTATATGATGCTTGCCACGCTGGGACGTTCATGGATGAAATCTCTGTCGGAGAAACCCATTCGGACCGGGTGGTGCTTCTGAGCACCGACAAGGGCGAGCCCGACCAGAGGGCATATTTCTTGGGTGCAATGGGCCGGGATTCCTTCAGCTATGAGCTCTTTGATCTGCTTTTTTGGAAATACAGCCTCTATGACGCCTATGTAGAAACCCGCAGGGACATCAAGAGGTCCCGCAAACTCTGCACGGTCCTGGGAACATGCCCGGAGTATCAGTCACCGAGCGGATATCCCACATTACGGACCGGGTCGGCCAGCTTGCTGAGTTGGATGAGGCAGGTATATCTGAACCATCTGTTCACCCGGGACCGCCGGGCATTAGGTGCCCCGCCGGATCAACAACTCGCCCTCGGTGCCAACCTGGACCTGACACTGCGGCTACCGACGCCCCAGGGGGATACGCCTCCGTACGTGAGAGTCTATGCGACCATCGTTCCCCCCGATCCGGATGTGAGAGGAATTTCAGAGGTGGAACTGAGTCGAGATGCGGGGCTGGACACAGCGCTCTTCGACGGATACTCCGCCACGGTCTCCGGATACCTGACCGAGACCGGACATTACGGCGTGAGTCTGCGGGGAATCTACCAGGACGGCCTGTCCTCGGAAACCCTACGATTCGACGCCACGGTCTGCGATCCTCCGAACGACCAGGACTGTGACGGCGTGCCGGACAGCTCTGACAATTGCCCGACCGTGCCGAACTGGGACCAGGCGGATGAGGATGGGGACGGCTCGCCGGCTGCATGCGGCGACTGCGATGATTTCAACGAGACTGTCTATCCGGGAGCGCCCGAGCTCTGCGATGGACTGGACAATGATTGCGATGACGTGATCCCGATCGATGAATTCGATGACGACGGGGACCGGTATGCCGAGTGCACACCATGGGTCGGATCCACATCCATCATCATCGGCGGAAATGACTGTGATGATACAGCCCCAGAAGTAAACCCCATCGCGTTTGAGACCGAAAGCGCAGGCACCTGCAACGATGCCATAGACAACGATTGCGACAGTCTTATCGATGGCCAGGATCCTTCGTGTGGCAGCTCGTGCGCAGCCTCGGCATGGGCGGACGACTCGACTGGGGGGACCATGATCGACCCACGCCCGGTCGCGGATCTTGGACTGCTTCTGCTTGTCACGGCCGCGGCGATTCTTGTTATCCTGCACCGAATCCGCAAAGGAAAGAGAGCATAATTTCCAGATCCTGCGTGCTCGAACGACAACAATGCCGGGATGCTCTGTTCTGGGGGGAACATGAAGAGACTTTGGTTCTTACTGGCTCTGGCAATACCTTGCATCCTACCGGGGTTGGCATCGGCTTCTGACATGGTGAGGATCCAATCCGGATGTTTTGATATGGGGGATCATTTTGACGAGGGTCCTGGGGACGAACGCCCAGTGCACAATGTATGCCTGTCGGCGTTCTTGATTGAGACGTTTGAGGTGACCAATGCAGAATACGCGGAGTGCGTCGCTGCCGGTGCATGCACTCCACCAAGATCGCCAGGCACTGCTTCTCGGCCAGACTACTATGGAAACCCTTTCTATGATGATTTTCCGGTCATTTATGTTGATTGGTATCAAGCAAACGAATACTGCGCGTGGACGGAGAAAAGACTTCCTACTGAAGCAGAGTGGGAATTCGCGGCAAGAGGAGGGCTTGACGGAAAGAGATTCCCTTGGGGAGGGGATTCTCTTAATCTTGAAGACGATATTGATTGCGATAAGGCGAACTATGGACGAAAAGATGTGACCGGATCGTGTTGGGATCACAATCATGGGGGAATGAGTGACAACGATACTCACCCCGTAGGCATCTATGCCTCTAACGGATACGGTTTATTCGACATGGGCGGGAACGTAATGGAATGGGTGAGCGACAGACACAGTACCGATTACTACTCTGTCAGCCCTACAAATGATCCGACTGGCCCGGAAGTAGGTGTGAATCGAGTTATGCGTAGCGGTTCTTGGGACCTAATATCCGGCTACATTCGTGTTGCAAGTAGGGACTTCTACAGCCCAGACAGTTCAGATTGGTGGATTGGTTTCCGCTGTGCTCGTCCTTGC
>JANQFG010000102.1 GCA_028277985.1 bacterium
TTTCCGGCGTGTGATCTGGACGGAGACGGAATGATCACCGTGCTGGATGCCCGCAAGCTCGTGCTTCTCTGCTCGTGCCCTCGGTGCGTCTGCCGCTGAACCGGGGAACCGGCAAGGCGCCTGTCCTGAAGGTCTGCGAATTGACACAGGATTCCGGAGGGTGATACCCTGCCCCGATATGCGTTATTGTGGGTAAACAATCGTAATTTTTATGAACCAGAGATCGTCGTTCTGCAACACCCACGATCAGGAGGAGTCCTCAGAAAGCTTCTCGCGTGATCCCGCTGAGGCGGTGTCGATGAATTCGGAAGACACAACTCGATGCGCAACGTGAATTCTCACTGCGGATTCCGATCCTTTCTCCTTCGGGGAAGAGTCTCTTCCCAGGACCGACAACGGTCCGGCCTTTTCGCGTTTCCTAGCTTATCCAGACTAGGGAAATCTCTCTTGCGGCCAGTCGCCACGGAAGGCAGAACAGGCGCCTCTCTATGCTTCGACCGTGGCGGATCGGACGCTGGCTTTGAAAACCCGATGGTAGAACTGAACGACTTGTCGAGCGTGGTGACACATCATTCATCTTGTGGGGGCGGCTGAGATGGAAGTGATTCCCAGAACATGGTTGGTCTTAGTCCTTCTGACGGTGTTGTTTCCTTTCGCAGCAACGGGTGCGAGCGGAGACGTTCTCCACGTCGACTCGGCGAGCACGTGCATGGTGGGGTGCGGTGGTGGGTGGAACACCGCGTATTCGTCCATTCAGGAGGCGCTCGACGATGCCATGGATGGGGACGAACTCTGGGTCAGGCACGGGAGCTATTTTCTGGACTCAGCAATCGAGATCTACTCGCAGGTGGGCCTCTACGGGGGGTTCGCCGGGGGAGAGTCCGCGCGCGAAGAGCGGGACTGGACAATGAACGAGACGGTTATCCACGGGCAGTACATGACGCGCTGCCTTCTCGTGCTCGCTGACACGACACTGGACGGATTCACCGTGACCGGCGGGTACACGGAGTATTCCGAAGGGGGCGAAGGCGGAGAAGGCGGTGAGGGGGGTGAAGGGGGTGAGGGAGGCGAAGGTGTTGAAGGGGAAGACTGGATGCCCGGGAACGGCGGCGGGCTGTACAACGAAGACGCCGCCCTCGTCGTTCGCAACTGCCTGTTCACGGACAACTACGCCGCGATCGAAGGCGGGGCGATCTGCAACTACTCTTCCGAATTGACGGTGGCAGACACACGGTTCACACAGAACTTCACGGACGGCAGCGGGGCGGCCCTGCGGGTATACAGCTCTTTCTCGCCCACCTACCCGGTGATCGAGCGTTGCCTGTTCCAGGGGAACACAGCCCTGGGCACCGGCGGAGCCCTGGACAGCGCGTACGCCGCACCTGCGGTGACCGGCAGCGTGTTCCTGGAAAACGAAGCCTATACGGGCGGCGCTATCTACGATCACGAAGCCCCGATAGAGGCGTCCGCCTCACCCATGCTGATCGTGAACAGCGTGTTCGCGAACAACATTGCAGAGCAAGTCGGCGGGGCCGTATTCAGCTATCACCGCTACTATCCTCCCTACCCGATCGTGACAAACTGCACGTTCTTCGAGAACGAGGCAGGAACCGAGGGGGGTGGAATGGCAACCAACTACTCCTCGCCGGAAATCACCAACAGCATCCTGTGGGGGAACGAGCCGGACCAGATCGACAACGGAACGGACAGCAGCACGGACGTGACCTTCTCCGACGTGGAGACCGGCACCGTGTTCCCCTATTCCGGAACCGGGAACATCACCCAGGACCCCCTCCTGGTGGATCCCGCCGGACGGGATTTCCATCTACAGCCCGGCTCGCCATGTCTGGATGCGGGCTCGGACTCCGCACCCGCCCTTCCGGCAGACGACTTCGAGGGCGACCCACGGATCATGGGTGCTGCACCCGACATGGGTGCCGACGAGCACCTCGTCTCTACCGCGCCGCAGATTTCCATAAGCCCGACAGAGGTGGATTTCGGGCAGGTGGAAGCGGGCACCGAGTCCGCGAGCGTGGAGGCCACCGTCTCGAACGAGGGCGATGCGGATCTGGTGCTGGGCATCCTTTCCGTCACAGGTGCGGACGCCGGTTTGTTCCAGGCGAGGCATGACACTTGTTCCGGAGAAACGCTCGCCGCGGAAACAGGCGACTGTACGGTGGAGCTGGTGTTCCTTCCTTCGGCCGCCGGCCTGGCTTCTGCGTCGCTCTCTGTGCCCTCTAGCGACCCGGACGAACCGGTGGTGGAAGTACCGCTCACCGGGGAAGGAATCGTGCACCACATCCTGACGGTGGAGTGGACCGGCGAGGGAGACGGCACGGTGACGAGCGATCCTGCCGGGATCGACTGCGGCATCGTTTGTGAGCATGCCTTCCTGGACGGCACGGAGGTGACCCTGACCGCGTCGCCTGCTGCGAGTTCGGTGTTCGTGGAGTGGTCCGGAGGCGGCTGCTCCGGGAACGGAGAGTGCGCGCTCAGGCTCGATGCGGACGATACGGTGACAGCCCTGTTCTCTCTGCGCACATACAGGATCATGGCGATCACGAGTGCCGGAGGGGCGGTCACGCCGCCGGGGGACACCTTTGTGGAGCACGGAAACAGCCTCTCGTTCTCGATCAATCCGGAGGAAGGCTTTCATGTAGCGGATGTTCTGGTGGACGGCGTCTCCGTGGGTGCAGTCACAGAATACACCTTCACGAATGTGACCGAAGAGCACACGATCGAGGCGACCTTCGCCGTGAACACGTATACGATCGGCACGCTCGCCACGACGGGCGGCGCCATCGACCCGGCCGGAGACGTGGTAGTGGAGCACGGCAGCGACCGGGTCTTCCTCATCACGCCCGAGGACGGATACCGGATCGCCGACGTGCTCGTTGACGGGTTGTCGGTTGGTGCGGTGCCCGAGTACACCTTCACGAGCGTCACCACAGGCCACATGATCGAGGCCTTCTTCGAGCCGGACACGCACACGATCCTCACATCGGTCACGGGGGTAGGCGCGATCATACCGCTGGGCCCGGTAACGGTGCCCCACGGCGGAGAGCAGGCCTTCGGGATGGCCCCGAATGCGAACCATCACCTGGTCGACGTGCTGGTGGACGGTGTTTCGGTGGGTGCGGTGCCCTCCTACACGTTCACGAACGTTACCGCGGATCACACGATCGAGGCAGTCTTTGAACTGGACACCCATACGATCACTTCGAGCGCGGGCGACGGCGGCACCATCGAGCCGTCCGGCGACGTCACCGTGGATCACGGCGGCAGCCAATCCTTCACGATCACCCCAACCGACGCGTACCGGATCGCGGATGTGCTGGTGGATGGGGTTTCTGCGGGCGCAACATTGCAGCACACGTTCCTCGACGTAGTCGAGGACCACACCATCGAGGCCCTGTTCGCCCTGAAGCTGCCGGACATCGCGGTGGATCTGGACGCCCACGACTTTGAGACCGTGGCCGTTGGCGGAGCATCGCCCAGGGAGGCCTTCAACATCCGGAACGACGGGGACGGCGACCTCTTGATCGGAACCGTTTCCCTGCAGGGGGATAACGCCTCCGACTTCGAAATACTTGGCGACACCTGCACCTCTGAAGTGCTGGAGCCCTTTGCAGAGACAGGACAGACCTGCACGCTGGAAATCGTCTTCCTGCCCTCAGAGGAAGGGGAGAGAAATGCGGAGTTGCACGTTTCGTCCAACGACCCCGACACGCCGGACCTCATCGTTCTGCTCTCCGGAGTGGGCGTACTCGTAGATACGTGTGTCGTGGGCGTTCCGCGAACCGGCATGACCCGCTCGTACCGGCTCGGAGACGACGGAGACTTGAGGAAGGGGACGGCTTGGCCCGAGCCCAGGTTTACGGACAACGGCGACGGCACCATGACCGATGAACTCACGGGACTCGTGTGGATGCGGAACGCAAACCCCGCCATGACGGTAGGCGTGTGCTCGTCCTCTGTCTCAGGGGACTGCGTCGGAGACCTGAACTGGATGGACGCACTTGATTTCGTGGCGGACATCAATGCCGGAGACTATCCCGAGGTGGACTGCGGCCACCGTGACTGGCGGCTTCCCAACATCCTCGAACTCGAGAGCATGATCCGCTACGGCGAGGCCTCCGGCCCCTGGCTCGAATCCGAGGGCTTCCAGAACGTAGACACGAATTTCTGGTCTTCCACCCGTGAGACCCTCGCCGTGTGGACGGCAGACCTGGGCAACGGGATCCTGGACAAGTTCGTGGAACCCGGGTTCAACCATATGCGTGCATGGCCCGTGCGGGGCGGCGTAAAGGGAGAGCCGGATCCTGACTACCCTGCAGGCGTCAAGCGAACCGGACGGACCTACAGCTATTATCCGGGAGACGACGGGGACCTGCAGATGGGCGTGGCCCCTCCGGATCCGAGGTTCACGATCCTGCCGGACGAGACGATCCGGGACAACTTCACGGGCCTCGTGTGGTCTCCTCACGCGGGCACGCAGGATGTGAGCGCGTGCGGCAGCGGCCCCATGGAATGGGCGGAGGCCCTGGCGCATGTCGACTGCCTCAACGAGGAGCAGTACCTCGGGCACCGCGACTGGCGGATGCCGAACGTGAGGGAGTTCGTGAGCCTGAACGAGTACGGGGGGTACTCCCAGATTCCGCAGTCGCACGTGTTCTCCGGGTGCTGTGGAGACAACTACTGGACGTCCACCGGTTCTCTCCGGATCGATATGACGGACGGCTCCTACATCCGCTTCTCCGGCGGGGACACCTATGTCTGGCCGGTTCGGGGACGCTCCGGAAGCGAGTGCACCTGTTCAGCGGACTTGACACCCTCTGCCCACGATTTCGGTTACCGCGACATCGGCTCGGCAGCAATCTCCAAGATCTTCAACGTCGAGAACCACGGAGAGACCGACATCCAGCTCGGCCCGGTGGAAGTGGAAGCGGCCGAGGTGCCCGCCTTCACGGTGGCGAACGACGAGTGCGGCGATGCCACACTCGCGCCGGGAGAGCCGTGCTCTTTCGAGGTGCTGTACACCCCCCTGGTCAAGGGGGAGCAGACCGCGGTTGTGCGGCTCATAGTGGACGATGCAGGCGCTTCTGTGCTGGAGGCGGTTCTGTCGGGGCATGCGGGTCCGGCAGGGGTGAGCCCGGCCCGGACCGGCCAGACCGAGGTATACGCACCGGGAGACGACGGAGATCATCTGGCCGGGGTACCGTGGCCCGAGCCCCGCTTCACGGTCAACGCGGATTCCACCCTCACCGACAATCTCACCGGGCTCGTCTGGTATCGACATGCAGACTATGGATCCCCCATGTCCTGGGAAGACGCCCTGGACGACGCGCGAAACATGGGCAGCCAGTTCGGGGCCAGCTACGACTGCAGCGACTGGAGGCTACCCAACGCAAGCGAAATGCAGAGCCTGGTTCCTGCCGGGGTCGAGGATCCGCAGGCCTGGCTCACCGCGCAGGGATTCCTGGGAGTTCCGGCCCCGGACATCGCCTACTGGACGTCCACGAAGAACTTCAATTTTGCGTCGACGATCTGGTCACAGACCCTTTTCGGAGAGGTCCAGAGCCGGACACAGACCACATTGCTGAATATGTGGCCCGTGTGCGGCGGAGCCGACGGAGCCCCTGACCCCCGCTACCCGGCCAATATGCCCAAGACGGGCCAGAGGGACGCGATCCCCTCTGCAAACGGAGAAGACGGAGAGTTGCAGCGGGGCATTTCCTGGCCTGCACCCCGGTTCATCGCGGGCGGGGACGGCACCGTCACGGACACGCTCACCGGGCTCATGTGGCTTCAGGATCCGAACGTCGGCCGCACGCTGGGGCACGACCCCACCGGATCGGGGCCGGGAAGGATGACGTGGCACCAGGCCCTGGAGTTTGTCCAGGGGCTGAACGACGGAACCTTCTCCGCCGGAAACGGAACGGGCTACACGGACTGGCGTCTCCCCAACCGGATCGAAGCCTTGAGCCTCTGGGACTACCAGCTTCAGTACCTGGAACAGAGCCGATCCATCCCGTTCCTGGGTATCTACGAGGACGGATACTGGACATCCACCTCCTCGGCCGACCCGGCACTCGAGCAGGCATGGGTAGTAGATTACAGACCCGAGGAGCCCGACAGCTCGCTCATCGAACTTCAGGACAAGCCGGGCACACCGGGGCACTGGTACACACGCCATGCCGTGTGGCCCGTGCGCGGGGGACGGGCCGAGACCTTCGGCGAATCGGACATCTCGGTCACCCAGACCGTGGATCCCCAGAACGGGGCCCCCGGCGACAACATCACCTACACCATCGTAGTGACCAACAACGGCCCGGACACCGCCCCCGATGTGAACGTATCGATCGACCTTCCTGCCGATGCCAAGGTTGTTTCCTCATCGGCCAGCAAGGGATACATACACCTCGCGGACGGGTCGGCGAGCTGTTTCCTGGGCACCCTGGCCACGGGCGAAACCGTCACCCTGACGATCGTCGTCTACGTGGTCGTGCCGGGCGATTTCACCTGTCAGGTGCTCGTGGACGGGATCTTCTACGACCCCGTGAGCAACAACAACACAGCGGCGGAAACCTCGACCTTCGTGGCAGAGAACGAGTATCTGCTCACCGTGGGCAAGACAGGGACCGGAAACGGAACCGTCACGAGCGCTCCCTCCTACATCGATTGCGGAGCGGACTGCTCCTACCTGTTCTACGTGCCCACCGAGGTAACCCTCACGGCCCTGCCCGACCCGGACGCCACCTTCGCCGGCTGGTCGGGTGGCGGTTGCACCGGAACAGTGGATTGTGAGCTCACCGTGGACTCCGACCTCGACGTGACGGCGGAGTTCACCTACGTGGGCAAACCGGTGATCACGGTTTCCCCGGCCTCCTACTACAAGGCCGGCAACGTGGGGTCCACGTACACCCATTCTTTCCAGATCCGCAACACGGGCCATCTCAGGTCACTGGTCGTGGAGGCGCTGGCCCTGTCCGGAGAGGCCTCCGAAGATTACTTCATCCAATCGGAAACGTGCATCGGGGTCTCCCTCCCGCCCTGGGATTCCTGCGATCTCGTGCTCGCCTTCACACCGGGCTCGAGCGGTTTTCGGGACGCGTTGCTCGAGATTGCCAGCAACGATCCGGTGACACCGGTCACCGAGGTGCCCCTTGAGGGGCGCGGGTGGGTCATGCCGGATCCGGTGACACCGGTGGTCTTTCTGCAGCAAACCGGAAAGACGACCTCCCTCCTGCCCGGGGATGACGGCGATCTTCAGGAAGGTGTGGCCTGGCCCGACCCCCGGTTCGTGGACAACGGGGACGGAACCATCACCGACCTGCTCACGGGTCTCATGTGGCTTGGGAACGCCGATCCCGCAGGGCTCCTGCCCGACCGGACCGGTGCTCTCGACTACATCGCGGATCTCAACGCGGGGTCCGCAGTGATCCAGAACGGAAACACATACACCGCGGACTACACGGACTGGCGTGTTCCCGGAATCGTGGAGATGGAAAGCCTGCTCAACGCGGGTGCCGCAAGTACCGCGGCCTGGCTCGAGACCGAGGCGGGCTTCGAGAACGTGCGGGGAGACTACTATCTGACCAACACTTCGAGGGTGCTGTGGGCGTGGACAGAAGAACGCGCCGCGAGGATCCGGATGGACGACGGCTTGGTCCGGATGTTTCTGGACCCCGGTGAATCGGGGAGCGGATACCTGATCCCCGTGCGGCACGCCGACCCGATCCCGGCCTATTATGCAGAGAACCTGCCCTACCCGGCAAAGATCTGGAGCACCCACAGCACGTACTCTCCCTGGGACCGGGGGCTCGGGTGGCCCGATCCGAGGTTCACGGACAACGAAGACGGCACCGTGACCGACAACCTGACCGGGCTCATGTGGATGAAGGACGCCAGGATGGCCCGGACCGTGGGGTACGATGACAACGGCGAGATGGGCTGGGCCGATGCACTGGATTTCATCGACCTCCTGAATTCAGAGAGCCTGGACCTGGACCAGGCCGCGGACGTACAGGCCGTGTACACGGACTGGCGCATGCCCAACCGAAGGGAGTTCTTGAGCCTGCTGCCCTTTGACTCCAACATTCCACTACACATGGTTGGTGCAAATCCCTTTGAAAACATCGGGAAGATGTACTGGATTTCCACAACGCCCGAAGGCGCCTCCGGCGAACTGGACGCCTGGCGCTTCAGCTGCTGGTACGACGACCACGATTGGGATTTCGAAACCGATCTGTTCTACTACAGTGACATCGTCGGGCCGAGACAACATCCGCACAACGTCTGGGTGGTTCGAACCCACATCCTGGACACGGACGGAGACGGCCTGTACGACGGCCTGGAAGTGATTGCAGGTACCGACCCCTTTGATGCGGACA
>JANQFG010000148.1 GCA_028277985.1 bacterium
CGGCCTGCCCAAGGCCTCGGTTCAGACCCACCGTCGCTGGTTCAGCGCCATGTACTGGTTCGGCAAGATCGTCATGAACCTCAAACCCACGGACGTACACTACTGCCCCCTGCCCTTCTGCCATACGAACGGCCTCAATGTCTCCTGGTCGTCGGCCGCCGGGTGCGGTACGGCCCTGGCCATGAGGCAGAGGTTTTCGGCAAGCCAGTTCCTGTCGGACGTGCGCAAGTTCAACGCCAACTCCTTCATCTATGTGGGCGAAGTATGCCGCTATCTCATGAACCAGCCGGCCCGTCCGGACGACGCGGACAACCCCCTTAAGGCGATGGTGGGCAACGGGCTCAGACCGGACATATGGAAGGCCTTCAAGAAGAGATTCGGTGTGTCCAGTGTATTCGAGCTCTACGGGGCCGCCGAAGCTCCGTTGATCTTTTCCAACATACTCAACGTGGACTGCACGGTCGGCACCTGCCTCACTCCCTTTGCCATCGTGGAATACGACACCGATGCGGACGAACCGGTTCGGGGCGAAGACGGGTTCATGAAGAAGGTGCCTCCCGGGGCGACCGGTCTGCTCCTGGCACAGATTTCGGAGAGCATGCCCTTTGTAGGGTACACGGAGAAGGGGGAGACGGAGAAGAAGATCTTCAGGGACGTGTTCGAGAAGGAGGACATCTGGTTCAACAGCGGGGACCTGGTCTTCAACCAGGGCCGCAGGCACATCCAGTTCGTGGACCGCCTTGGCGACACCTTCCGGTGGAAGGGAGAAAACGTCTCGACCTCCGAGGTGGAAAAGGTCGTGAACACCCTGGACCAGATCGACGAGTCGACCGCCTACGGGGTTCAGATCCCGGGCACGGACGGCCGTGCCGGAATGGTTGCGATCATTCCGAGGACCCCCGTGGAAGAGTTCGACCTGAGAGGCCTGGCGGAAACGGTGCGCAAGGCCCTGCCCTCCTACGCGGTGCCGAAGTTCGTGCGGTTCAAGCAGGAATTCGAGACTACCGGCACCCACAAGATCAAGAAGAAGGTGCTCAGAGACGAGGGCTTCGATCCAAGGGTGGTGGCCGATCCGCTCTACGTGCTCCTGACCGATGCCGCCTCCTACGAACCCTTGACCGAGGCGCTGTATCAGGAGTTGGTGTCGGGCAAACATCGCCTTTAGGATCTGCCCTGGAAACACCCATGCACCCTCTTTCCCGGCATGAAGAAAACGTGCTGTTCAGATCGGGGAGCAAGTCATGAAGGTCAATTTCGGTACGACTCTCCTGCAGGTGGCCAGGCAGTTTGCCGACAAGGAAGTGCTGGTCAACATCGACCGGCGTCGGCGGTTCACATTCATGGAACTGCACCTCCTGACGAATCGAATCTGCAACATGATCATGAGCCGCTACGGCATGGGCCGAGGAGACATCTACGCGGGCCTCCTGGAGAATGACAACGTGGGATTGCTCCTGCCCGGGATCTACAAGGCGGAGCCTGCGGGTGCATGGCTCAACTACCGTGACTCTTATGAGGAGCACATGTGGCAGATCGCGCACGTGAACCCGAAGCTCATGTTCATGGAGAACGCACTCCTGGACCACTATTACGATGATCTGCGTGCCCGCGGAATCGAGATCATCTGCATGGATCCGCTGGAAGAGAAGATCGAAGGTGTCCATTGCCTGTGGGAGCTGATCGAGGACGTGTCGGATGCGGAGACGAACGTGGTGCACGACCGGGATGAAGACATCCTGGTCTACCGGTTCACGGGCGGGACCACGGGCAAGGGCAAATGCGCCATGTACACCCTGGGCAACTTCCTGGCAGCCATGAATCAGGTCCACTCCCACCCGGAGAATCTGGTGGGACCGGAGATCCGGCACCTTCACATCACACCGCTGAGCCACGCGAGCGGGATGTTCATGCTGCCGATCTATTTCAAGGGCGGAACCCAGCTGACCCTGAACCTGCCCGACCTGAACCAGTTTTGCACGACCATCCAGGATGAAAAGGTCACATCCACCTTCATGGTTCCCACCCTGCTCTATCGCTTCCTCGAATTCGAGGTGGAGAAACAGTATGATCTGTCGAGCCTGGATTTGGTCTTCTACGGTGCCTCGCCGATGAGCGTCGAGAAGCTCAAGGGGCTGCAGGCCAAATTCGGCAACGTCTTCGTTCAGGTCTACGGCGCAACCGAAGCCGTACCCCCCGTGATCGTTCTCGGGAAATCGGAGCATCTCGTGCACTCGGAAGAGGAGCGGATCCGTTTGGGATCCGCCGGCTCACCCCTCGCCGGGGTGGAAATTCTGATTGTCGACGAAGAAGGGCGGGAGGTACCCACGGGCGAGAGAGGCGAAATCTGGATTCGGACCGCCGGCGTGATCAAGGGTTACTACAAGAACCCGGAACAGACTGCCGCCGAGTTCCAGGACGGCTACTGGAAGTCGGGCGATCTCGGCACCATGGATGAGAAGGGCTATGTGTACATCGTGGACAGGAAGAAGGATCTGATCATCAGCGGCGGCTTCAACGTCTATCCGGTGGAGGTCGAGGCCGCGCTGAACGGCCATCCTGCCGTTCTGATGTCCGCCGTGGTAGGCATCCCCCACCCGGATTGGGGGGAGGCGGTCCACGCAGAGGTCGTGCTGAAGGATGGGGCCCACCTCGAAGAATCCGAATTGATCCGATTCTGCAAAGAGAAGAAAGCCAAGTACAAGGCGCCCAAATCGGTCGCCTTCGTTCCCGAGCTGCCGCTCACGGTCGTCGGAAAGGTCCTGCGCCGAAAGGTGCGTGAGAAGTACTGGATGGAAGAACAACGAAAGATACAATGAAGGAGGTCTCCCATGAGTGCTGAGGCAAGATTGAAAGAACTGGGGCTCGAACTTCCGGCCTCTGCGGCGCCCGTCGGCAACTATGTGCCCGCCGTCCGTACCGGCAATCTCGTCTTCCTCTCCGGTCACGGACCGGTCGGAAAGGATGGGACCGTTGCTACGGGAAAGGTAGGGAGCGACTTGACGGTCGAGCAGGGCTATGAGGCGGCAAAGATCGTTGCCGTCGGGCTTCTCGGCTCCCTGAAGGATCTGATCGGCAGCCTGGACAAGGTGAGTCGAGTCGTGAAGCTCCTTGGAATGGTCAACTGCGATGCGTCCTTCTTTGACCAGCCGCAGGTGATCAACGGCGCTTCGGATCTCCTGGTCGAGGTGTTCGGGGACAAGGGGAAACACGCACGGTCGGCGGTCGGGATGAACTCCCTGCCCTTCAACATTGCGGTGGAGATCGAGATGATCGTCGAGGTGGAAGACTAGTCAGAGTCCCAGGGCAATCGTTTTCCATCCTCGGTGTACCGATAGAACCCCTTGCCGACCTTCCTCCCCAGGCGGCCCTCTTCGACCATCCGCTCCACCAGATCGGTCTTCGGTACGAGGTGATCTTCGCCGAGCGCCTTCATCGCCTTGCCCACACGGAGAAAGGTGTCCAGGCCCGCATTGTCGGCGATCTCGAAGGGGCCGATGTTCCAGCCCAGCCCCAACCGCATGCCCACATCCACATTCTCAGGGCTGACGATGCCTTCGTCGATCAACTCCGCGCATTCCCGGAAGGCGGAGAAGAGAATACGGTTGATCACAAATCCCGGGATGTCCCTGCGTACGGGAAGGGGCCATTTCCCGAGAGACTCGACAAATGCCACCCCTCGATCGAAGACCGGATCCGAAGTCTCCTCACCCTTGACGACTTCCACAAGGGCCATGAACGGAACCGGGCCGAAGAAGTGGAGCCCGAGCACCCTGTCGGGCCGCCGCGTTGCAGAGGCGAGTCGAGTGATCGGGATCGACGAAGTGTTGCTCGCGAGAGGCGTCTCGGCAGGGGCGAGGCGATCCAGCTCTTCAAACATCTCTTTCTTCAGGTTCTCATCCTCGAACACCGCCTCGACGACCCAGTCCGACTCGGCCGCCTTGGCCAAGCCCTGTTCAGGACTGAGTCTGGCGAGCACGTCTTCCGGAGCTTCTTTCACGAACCCCTTCTTGGCCAGCTTCTCCACAGACCACTTGATTCCGCCGACCGCCTTTTCCAGGGCTTCCTGGTCGTTGTCCGACAGGAAGACCCGGTAGCCCGATTGGGCACAAACCTGAGCGATGCCTGCGCCCATAAATCCTGCGCCGATCACGAGAACCTTTTCCAATGAGACCTCCTCTCCGTGCTTTGTATGAGCACGGACGGAAATGAAGGGGGGAGCCTTCTAGCCCCCGGAAGCTATCTGCCAGCCTGCATCCGAAAGGAACCTCACGTAGATGCCGAAAGATTCCGCCTTGGAAGAGCTGGCGATTCCGTCCAGTCCTCTCTTATAGACGCCCTGCACGATCGCGGCGACCCGGAATATGCTGAAGGCGAGGAAGAAGTTGTAGTTCGGTACCGGGCCGCGGCCCATGCGCCGACAGTAAGCGTCCACATAGTCTGCCTCGGAGGGAATCCCCAGGGCATCGAGATCCAGGCCGGCCAGGCCCAGATTCGTACCGGTGCCGGCCGGGAAGTGGTAGAGCATACAGTTGTATGCAAGGTCTGCCAGGGGATGCCCGAGTGTGCAGAGCTCCCAGTCGAGGATGGCAACCACCCGGGGCTCGGTGGGATGAATGACCATGTTCTCGAGGCGATAGTCCCCGTGAACGATCGTGGTGGTCTCATCATCCGGTGTGTTCTCGTTCAGCCACCGGATCAGTTGATCCATGCTTTCGATATCGTCCGTCTTCGAAGCCTCGTATTGCCGGGTCCAGCGGTCCACCTGTCTCGACATGTAGTTTCCGGTCTTACCGAAGTCCTCCAGCCCAACCGCCTTCAGGTCCACCTGATGAAGCTTCACAAGGGACTCGTTCATCGCGTCGTAGATGGCCCGCCGCTCCTCGGCGGTCGAGACTTCGGGTGCGGCGGCGTTCCGGAAGATCCTTCCCTCGGCCCGCTTCATGACATAGAAGGCCGTACCGATCACGGTGTCGTCCTCGCAGAGCAGGCACGCCTCCGGAACCGGAACATCCGTGTCTTGCAGAGCCTTGATCGCCCGATATTCGCGGTCAACCGCATGGGCGGAAGGAAGCAGCTTTCCCGGGGGTTTCTTTCTAAGGACCCATTCCCGGGCACCGGAACTCAGCAAAAAGGTTGGATTGGACTGGCCCTGCCCGAACTGCCTGACCGTCAACGAGCCCTCGAAGCCTTCCAGCTTGTCCGTAAGGTACTCTGTAAGGGATTGCTCATCGAAGACATGGGCCGGTCTGACTGGAATGATCTCTTCTTCTGTGCTCATGCGTTTTTCCTCGGCTGCGGATGGAAATAGGGGAGGAGTCGATCTGGGCACCGATCTGCCGCGATAAGCAAGTCTAAGCGCCTGCTCCGGCTCCGTCAAGAGTCCGGAAAGGATGGGACTTGGGGGGAGAAAGGAAAGTGGTGACCCGCCTATCGCGCACCAACAAGGGCGCGCGATAGGCGGGTGAGGATCATGGGAGGGCTCAGGGCGTGGTTACCACAGGCTCTTGATGAACTTCTTCGCTTCATCCTTCGTGGTCTCCTTCAGCTCCTGCTTTCCCTCGTCTTTCAGTTCGCCAGCGGTCTCCGAAGCGAAGCCTTTCGCCTCGTCCTTCATATAGTTCCCGGCCTGACCGGCTGCACCCCCCTGATACGACCCGGCTCCCCCTGCAAAGGGAGCACCGCCTCCGAAGTTCCCCATGTCCTCCGCGTGCACCAGTTCCACATCTTTCGGGAGTTGGTAGTAGGAGGCCTTCCTGGTTATCTTGTCCAGACTCTCGAGGATCATATCGTCCCCCGCTCGAAGAATGCCTCCATAACCCTTTTCATCGGCCATCCTGCTCACCTGCTCCATCGCTTCTTCTGTATCCTCGTCAAACATCTTCGCCATACGGGTGGCCAGGCTGATCCAGGCCTCATGGAGCTTCCTCACGTCCGGATGATCGCTCAGAACCATTTCCTCTTTCTCGGACTTGCCGGAAGCATCCGTATAGGTGACCCAGTAGACCTTCCCCGTGTAGGTCGCGATGGTCTCCTCCCGACCTGCGTATTCGAAGTGGAGCTTGCCCCCCTTGATCTTATCCGGGTCCGGGCCCTTTCCGTACTTCTTCGTGATCGCGGCCATCTCGTCCATGTCATAGGCCTTCCATTTGCCCTGGACCCGGTTGACCGCATAGGTCTTGGGCCCGGAGACAAGGACGTAATTGTCCGGCCCGGACCACATCTTCATGTGCTCCTCGTCCTTGTAGTCGATGGTGAAAGAGTGCTTGTTATCCGTCTTGAAAGTGCCCGAGATATCCTTTGCCCAGCCGGTTCCGGTCGTCATCAAGAGAATCAGCCCTATCCATAGTGCTCTCATGATCTGCCCTCCTCAAATTCTCGTTTTCTGCCGGTTTTCTCGGAACAATGGCCTATTTTTCGTTGGATGTCTCCTCTTTTCCGAACGATTCCCTCCGGGATCTCCGGCATCTGTTTTTCCCGGAACCCTGCAACCGTAAGGGCGATTCCTGCGACCTAGCCATTGAGGCCTCGGACCCGACAACCAACCCCACGAATCATCAGGAATCCACAAGGGAGGAAGGAAAAATGAAAAGGCTGCTGATAGCGACTGTAACGATGGCCGTCCTTTCCGGGACCGCCTACGCAATGCCGGGACACGGGATGCACGGGGGAGGCCCGGGCGCCCACTTCGGCGAGGGCCTGTTGAGGGCCCTGATCAAGCTCGACCTCACCGAGGATCAGAAACAGGAGGCAGCCCTGATCCTCTCGAAATACAGGGACCAGGGCAAGGAGCGGCGCGATACGCTCAGGGGCGCCATGGAGGATCTGCGGGCGACCGCAGAAGCAGACCCGCTCGATGAGCAGGCGGTTCGAGCTGCCTTCAAGGGGGTGGCGGCGGCAGGCGAGGAGATGGCTGTACACGGCGCCAGGCTTGTTGCAGAATTGAAGGGAATCCTGACGCCGGAGCAGAAGGCATCCCTCGACGAGCACAAAGCCGCCCGGCACGAGAAGCGCAGGCACCGGATGGAGAACCGTACATCGTTCCTGGACGAATGGATCGATACGCACGCTGGAGAGTCCCAGTAGTACATCGAGTTCTCGGAGCGGCCCGGGCAACCAGGTCCGGGCCGCTCCCTGCGGTGCCCCTGACTCGGAAGCCCTTTTCGGTGAAGAACGACGTGGAAAACGGACGCAGCGACACGGAAGTCATCCGGGAAATTCTGGATGGCAATGTCAACGCCTTTGAGACCCTCATGGAACGATACCAGGGCTACGTGGCCGCAATCGCTACCAAAAACGTGCCTCGAGACCGGATCGAGGAGATCGCCCAGGAGACCTTTCTGCGGGCTTACCGATCCCTCGAGAGCTTCCGGGCAAAGACGCCCTTCAAACACTGGCTCGCCACGATCGCGGTACGCTGCTGCCAGGACTTCTGGCGTCAGCACTACCGGCGACCGGAATCGGCGGTCAGCTCGATCTCGGAGGATGGCTGGGACTGGATTCAGGGCCTTCTCGTCGACGGGTCGGCTCACACCTATTCCGGCGCGTCGCAGAACCCGGAGGCCCTCGGAGTGCTCCGTTGGGCAATGGAAGGGCTGTCGGCCGAAGACAGGGCCGTCCTGACGCTGGTCCACCTAGAGGAGTACACGACCGCCGAGGCGGCCAAACTCTTGCGTTGGAGCGTTCCCAAAGTCAAAATACGTGCTCATCGGGCCCGCAAGAAACTCAGAAAAACCCTCGAAGAGGTCCTTCCGGACCGATAGGGGGACAGGCATGGCAAAGAAGACCGAACGGGTCGATGAAATCGACCGGGTCGATGGAATCGACCGGGTCGATAGAATCGACAGGATCGAGCGGGCCCTCGCGCAGGCCCACAGGGAGCAGAACGTACCGGATCTATCTCCGGAATGGCGCGAGGGAGTGATGCGCCGGGTCCGAAGCCTGCACGCGGAAGCAGTCGAAAAGGAGGCGAGCCCGACAATGGCGCTGGTGTTCCAGCGGATGATCCTTCCGTGCGCCACAGCAACCGGGCTCGTCGCGGTCGCTCTTCTGGCCTACCTGCTCGCGGCGGTCCCCGGGATGGAACAGGAGCTCTTTGCCATGCTCACGCAGGATCCTTCCGGCTTGCTTGCCACCGAGGCGCTGGGGTTATAGACAAACGAGGTGATCGCTATGGCCAAATGGAAAATATGGGTTGGACTCCTGGTTCTCTTCGTCTCCGGGGTTCTGATCGGCAGCATCAGCACCCGGATGTACGTGCGGCACCAGATCTCCGGCGTCTTTTCCCGGGAGCGCCCCGCAGTCCGAAATCTGTTCATGCGACGTCTCACTCGGGAGCTCGATCTCACGAATGAGCAGAGGCAGGTAGTCGAGCAAATCGCGAGCCGTACCGCCGAGGAGTTCCACGAATATCATACCCGACACCGGGGTGAAGTGGAGGAAATCTTCGACCGGTCCGCCGCGGAGATAAAGAAACACCTCTCACCCGCGCAGCAGGAGCAGTTCGACGAACTCCGGAAGAAGATGAAGGATCGGCACAAGAAATGGAGGCACGGCCGCCACCGCCGGGGGCCTCCACCCCCTCCGGGCCTGCTGGAGCCCCCTCCGCCACCGGCACCACCACCGCCGCCGCCGCCGGAACCCCCGGCACAGTGAGAAAGACATCCCGATTCCGGCAGGAGACTGATATGCGGCGAACCGACCCGTGGAGATGCTCCCGTGCAATTCTCCTCTTCATGCTGTTTGTCACAGGGTGTGGCGGCGAAGCTGACGGAAGGAAGTCCGCACCGAAACCGACCGGTCCAGCCTATCCTGCGACGGGCTGGCCTGTGATACATCACGACAACCGAAACACGGACGCGAGTGACACCGTGGGTCCCGACGACGTGTCGCCCGCTTTCCGCGTGCTCCCGTTCACTGCGATCGGCGCCGGGGCCACCGTTGACCCTGAAGGGAATGTCTACGTCGGGGTCGGCCCGGGGTTGAGCGCTCCCGATGAGAGCTCTTGCCACCTCTTCGTGTTCGACGGCAAGACCGGCGAGCAGCTCTGGTGCAGCGACAAGGTGAATGACCGGGCCGTCACGTCATCGCCCACCCTTGACCGAAACGGGCACGTGTACATGGGCGACAACCGGGCGATGAACTCGTTCACCCGGCAGGGACATCTCCGCTGGAGCCGGCCGATCGAGGGTTTCCCCATCAGCTCCCAGTTCACCCCGGACGGCCATCTGATCTTCATCACCCACATCGGCAGAATTTATGTGCTCCGGCGCGACTCGGGCGCGCATGTCATCGAGCCGCACGCCCTTCTGCCGGGGATTTCCTACACGCCGGCACCCCGGGACTATCAGGGGTGCCTGGTAGGGTCTTCACAGAGCAGCTGTTACAGTTCGAACACCCTGTCCATCGACGGCGACACAGGAGCGTTCTATTTCACCCTCACCCTTCCGGAGGACCCAACGACCCGGCTCGTGGCCATGCGCTACATGGCGGGCGATCCGCCGCGGATCGAACACCTCTGGGAGAACGCAGCCCTGGAGGGTGGCAGCGCTTCGAGCCCGAACATATCCGCGGACGGAAGCCGTCTGTACGTGAACGACCAATCCAACCACCTCCTCGCCCTCGAAGCAGACACGGGCGAGGTGATATGGAGCTATGATCTCGGGTTCAGTCCACTCGGCAGCCCTTCGTCGTCCAGTGCAGGTGTGATCATGCCCAGCGGAGCGTTGGGAGCCGGGATCGTTGCCATCCAGGATGCAGGGGACCATGCGCAGTTGCTCTGGGCTCGCACTGACGTGGATTTGAAAGGAATACCGGTTCAGCGCGGGACCGACAGGGCCTACATGGTGGTCAGCAACCCAGGCCAGCTCCTCGGGATCCGGTTGCTCGTAATCGATGCCCGGACCGGGGCGACCCTGGACGACGAGCCGATCGGCTCGCTCGAGGGCATAACCGTCGGGACCACGATGTCGGAAGCGGGGCACGTCTACGTACCGGGGCTCCTTGGGGGGCTCTGGGGCTTCTCGCCGGTTCCGAACCCGTAGCCGAGGTGCTGTTACCGGACGGTCTTCCCTCCGAAACGCTCGAGATAGGCCTTGTAGAGGCGCGCGAAAAGGATCCGGGTGCCGGCGGGGCCCATGTAAGGCATTCGGTGGTTCACCACGAACAGATCCGAAAGCTCGCTCCTCTCCCCGGTCATCAGTTCTGTGATAATCCGTCCTGCTGTCTGTGCGAAAGCGACCCCCTCACCGTTGTAGGCAACGCCATAGAAGATGTTGTCGTATTCCCCCATGACGCCCACGGAAGGAACGAAATCGAGGGTGAACCCCATCGTGCCGCCCCAGGCGTGGTCGATTCGGAGCCCCTCGAGCTGCGGAAAGGTCGTGAAGAGGCTCTTCGTAAGCAGGTCGATCACCGGCTCGTAGTTGCCGGAGCTCAGGCCGTCGTTCGCATAATAGGGATAGTCGGATCCGCCGACCACGATCCTGCCGTCCAACGTGGGCCGCTGATAGTCGAAGAGCACCCGCATATCGGCCACACCCTGCCGGTTCTGCCAGCCGATCGCTTCCCATTGAGCCTTGCTCAAGGGTTCCGTGGCAATCACGTAGCTGCACAAAGGCATCACCCGATTGACAAACAACCCAAGCTTGTGAGAGTAGCCGTTCAGCCCGAGTACGAGCACGGGGGCGCTGATCTCTCCCATCTCGGTAACGATGCGGTGTTGCTTGCCCGGCTTCACGTCCATCACAACGGTGCGTTCTCTGATCTCGACACCGTTTCTCTCCACGAGCGCCTTCATCCCTTGTGCGAGCTTTGCCGGATTCACGATTCCCCCGTAAGGGAACTTGAGGCCCGCCGTGTAGCGTGGCGATCTGATTTCCGCCTCCAGGTCTTTGCCTTGAATCAGATCCGCCGTGAGCCCCATGGACCTGTAGGTCTCCTGGTGTTCCTCGAGAGCTTTTGCGTGCTCTTCTCCGATCGCAGCTTCCAGCATGCCGTTCTCTTCGAAGTCGCATTCGACCCCATGATCCTTTGCCAGTTCCCTGATCTGCCCGACCCCGTAGAGGCTGGCATCGAAGGCCTTTCGACCCGCCTCGGGTCCATGCTCCTTCACGTAGTCCATCAGGCCCGGGATGCCCGCATCCACGAAACCGCCGTTCCTCCCGCTTGCGCCATACCCGCAACAGGCCCCTTCGAGCAGAACGATCTTCTTGTCGCCGAACCTGCGGCTCAAGTGATAGGCAGATGAAAGCCCTGTGAATCCCCCGCCGATGATGACGATGTCCGCCTTGTGGGTTCCCTTGAGCGGCGGGGTCAGTTCCAACGATTCGAGGCCGGCCCCTTCGAACCAGAAGTTGTCCACGTAGTATTCGTACAACTGGGGCGGCCTCGCGGGATCTTCTCCGAAGCGTTCCAGACCTCGGGAAAGGCCCCAGGCTCCTGCGGCCCCCAGGGCGGCACCTCCCAGAAAGGCCCTTCTGGATACTCCCTTCGCCCTCGTGTCAACCGACCCTTGGGTCCTCAAGTCTTCGCTCATGTTTCCCCCGCTTTTATCCGTGGAATCGATGGTTGCCTTCTTACCACTTTCCGGGTCGTATTGTCACTGCGCCCCCAGGCTCTAGGAGTTCGGGGACAGCCGACAAGGTTTGACACCGAAGAATCGGAACGCTCATACTCCTGAAAAGGGGTCAGGGTTCAGGGAGCGGGGGTCAGGCCCCGCACCCGCTCGCACACCCTTGCCCGTCGAAATAGGGCAGGAAGGAGGCCTACGAATGAAAGTACTGGGAATGACAGGGAGCTACAGGAGGAACGGCAACTCCGACATCCTCCTCAAGGAAGCACTCATGGGGGCCGAGAAGGCGGGCGCCGAAGTGGAGATCATTCGGCTGACAGACTACCAGATTCAGGCCTGCCAGGGATTCGGGCTCTGCCTCTTTCGCGCCGAGGGCTGCCACATCGAGGACGGAGTGAAAGAGATCTGGACCAAGATCGGCGAGTCGGATGCGGTGCTCCTGAGTGTGCCCTGCTATTTCCTCGAATCCACGGCCATCCTGAAGCAGCTGCTCGATCGAGGCTGGGTGCTGGCGCATCGGGGCACGTTTCGGGGCAAGTACGCGTCGGTGCTCGTCCCCTACGCGACCCGGGGATGGATCCCCTACGCGATGCTTCAGCCGAACATTTTCTTCGGAATCCTTGGGTTCCACGTGATTCACCGTGCAGCCTTCAACGTCCAGGGGCTGGGTGAAGCGGTGCACGATGAGCCGGGAATCGAAAAGGCCCACCGTATCGGCGGCGAGCTGGTGCAGGCAGTCCGCGACCAGGATCCGACCTATCGATCGGAACCGGGCATCTGCCCGATCTGCCAGGACTGGAACATCCGGATCCTCCAGGACCGGAAAGCGGTCGAATGCCCCACATGCGGGGTTCGCGGCTCACTCACGATCGAGAACGGGGAGATCGACGTTTCTTTCGACCCGAAAGCGCTGGCCGAGTATCGATTCGACAGGGAGGTGGGCTACAACCACTTCACCTACCACATCAAGCCGTCCAAGGATTACTTCCTGCGGACCCGGGAAGAACGGAAGGAAAGAGTCAAGAAATACAAGAGCTATCTTGCATAGGGGGAAGATCCGATGGGAGCATTCACCGCCCACCTTCGCTATTACCCGGGCGATCCGCTCGAGGAGATACGGCAGGAGGATCTGGACCGTATCGCACAGGATTGCGGCGTGCAGGCCTCGTGCGAGAGGATCGAGAATCGGGTCCTCGGCGATGGATTGATGCAGGAGGAAACCCTGGACAAGACCATCGAGGAAATGACCCAGGACGTGATCACGGTCACGTCGGACAGCGAGGAGGCATTCCGGAGGGCCGTCCTGGCCCTCTACCAGAAATATCGTTCCCCCAGAACCCCTTACAGCTTCTGGGGAAGCAGCCGGGAGGGTGAGCGGGTCGCAAAGGAGGTGGCCGAGGAGACCGGGGGGGGATGGTAGGGTCCGGGGCCGAAAAAAGGCTTCCCCGAGACTTTTATTATGTGTTAGAATATCATTACACTTGATTGAACTTTCCGTCGGAACCCGGCCCATGGGCGCGTGGCGAGCGTAGCGGTACGGAGGTTTGCGCCTGCAACGGTCCCGTCCGATGGGATCAGGAGGCACGCATCATGCTATCCCGCAAGACACTCACCGTTTGGACCGGAATCATCTTGCTCTCTTCCATGTTCCTGATGGGCCAGGAACCCGGCTGGGCCCCGTCCGACGTCATTTACTGCACGGACCTCGACGGGGACGGCTACGGCCAGGTGCCGGCCCTTCTCTGCCCCTTTGTGCTGTTCCTCGACTGCAACGACCTCGACCCGGCGGTCAACCCGAGGGCAACCGAGATCTGCAACGGGATCGATGACAATTGCGACGATCTCATCGATGTGATCGATGATGACGGGGACGGCTACTTCTCGGGCATTCCGCCCTGCGCAGGGAACGACTGCAACGACAGCGATCCGACCGTGCACCCGGGGGCCTTAGAGGTATGCAACGGCCTGGACGACGACTGCGACTCGGTCGTTCCGGTGGACGAGACGGATGTGGACGGAGACGGCTACGTGGAGTGCACGGTGTGGGCGGGCAGCATTCCAGGCATCCTGGGCGGGGGTGATTGCGACGAAACGAACGCGGCACGGAATCCGGGTGAGATCGAAGCCCCCCACGGCGCCCCGATCTGTCTGGATGGTGTGGACAACGATTGTGACACCCTGATCGATATCAATGACAATCAGTGCCAGCAGTGTACGCAACCTTCGGATTGCGATGACAGCAACCCGTGCACGGACGATGATTGCGTTGGCTTCGGCTGCACCAACACGGACAACACCCTTCCGTGCGACGATGCGAATGCCTGCACCACGAACGATACGTGTTCAGGAGGAGCCTGTATCGGCGGGCCCGCGCCGGACGGGGACACGGACGGTTACGTGACCGACGCCTGCCCGGGCGGGGATGATTGCCTCGATTCCGATCCGAACGTAAACCCGGGCGCCACCGAAGGGCCGCCGGGGGATGCGAACTGCTCGGACGGTCTGGATAACGACTGCGACGGCCTGACAGACGATGCCGAGGACCTGGATTGCGTCGCACCCACCTGCTCGGTGCCCGCGGACTGCGACGACGGCAATCCGTGCACGAACGATGATTGCATCAACTCACATTGTTCATACTCCAGCAATACCGCGCCGTGCGATGATGCGGATCCGTGCACGATGAATGACACGTGCTTCGACGGAAGCTGCGTGGGCGGCCCTCCTACGGATGGAGACTCGGACGGCTATGTGATCGACTCCTGTCCCGGTGGGAACGATTGCGTCGATTCCAACCCGAACGTCAACCCTGGAGCGACAGAAGGGCCCCTTGGGGATCCGACCTGCTCGGATACCCTGGACAACGACTGTGATGGGCTGACGGACGCCGCGCAGGATCCGGGTTGCGCGTGATTCCCCCGTGAATGCGGTCAATGCCTAGAAGTTTTTGCGCATTACGACCCAGCTCGGGTTGTTGCATATTTCGCAACTCTCGCCCTGCCCGAAGAACGCTTCTTCGGCCTGTTCATGCCCGAGGAGCAGCGCACAGAACCAGGCGGTTACATATCCCCGCATCATCCCCGCGTCACCCAACGGTGTCAGGTGACCCGCCCCCTGAGCGATCCCGTAGACCGTCGGAACCAGCGCAGGTTCGAAGGTTGACGAAGTAACCCACGATGCGGGAACGAGGGTGTCGTTGGAGCCGGCAACCAGGAACATGGGTCCCTGCAACTCGCGGACTCGTCCCGGTATCGGTTCCAGCGGAGCGGTGCAGGTGATCCTCGGATCCGTCCCGGCATTGATCGTACCTCCACCTCCCTGAGAGTGTCCCGTTGCCCCTACGTGGTCGGTGTCGATCTTGTTGAAGAAGATGCTCTCCGCCCGTGTGTTCTCATCAAACAGCCAATCCACTCCACCGAGCATCTGGTCCCCTGACCCAGTCATGGTGCTGGTCGAAGCGATCACGACGAATCCGTACGACGCAAAGTGGTCCAGCAAGGCCTGATAGTAGGCCGGAATCGCTAAGGTACCGTTCCCCCAGGTGATGATCGGGTGGGCCCCATCCTGCATGATCGAAGGATAAAAGAGCTCGTAACCCGGAATGGAGGCACGGCTCGTCTCCAGGGGGCCTCGGGCCGCATACTCCATTTCCGTGTTGCCCTGATTCCTGACCGCCTCTTCAGGCGCGGGGTCGGATCCGCCGCAGGAAACGAGCGCTATCGCGAGCAGCAGAAAAGCCGCAGCAAGAATCATCTTTCGCATGGTCTTCATCTTCCTCCAACGTGGGCCGCGAGGCTCACCGGCGGCCCTTGTCGCCCCGGTTTCTCACCACTGGTTAGAGACCTTCGTTCCAGGATTTGTTCCGGGGTCTCATTTGTCAAGTTCACCCCCTCGTGATATAACCGCATTCGCCCCTCCCGCAGGAAACCTCTCGGAGCAAACCTCATGGCGATTTCAGAGCATCCAGGCCTGACTTCCTACCTGGCCGAGAAGCTGGGGGGAGACGATCTCAAGGTCACCGACGAGTGGCAGAACACCGAAGGCTGGTCCATGGAGACCTTCAGCCTGTCCCTCGAGTACTCCAAGGAAGGCGCCCAGGTTCAACAGGACATCATTCTGCGCCGGCAACCCGTGAGCGGACTGCTCGAGCCCTACGACGCTTCCACCGAGTACCGGGTCCTCACCGCACTCCAGAACACGGGCGTTACCATACCCGAGACGTTCTGGTACGAGCCTGACCCTGCTGTTTTCGAGCGTCCCTTCTACGCGATGGAGAAGGTGGACGGTGAGGTCCACTTCCTGATCCAGAGCACCGACCCGGATTATCGGCTGATCCCGGACGATCAGGAAAGGGAAAGCCTGGCCGCCGATTTCATCACCAATCTGGTTCGCATCCACACCTGCGACTGGCGATCCCTCGGACTCGATTTCCTGGGCGACCCGGGACCCGGAAAGGGCTCCGCTCTTCATCAGACCGAGTATTGGGAAGCCGTGATCGACCGGGCCGGATGCAGGCAGAAGCCTCTCGTGACCCTTGCGGTGAACTGGCTCAGACAGAACGCGCCTGAAAACGATACGCCCCGGCTCATTCACGGCGATTACCGGAGCGGCAACTACCTCTACAGGGAGAAAAGGATCCGCGCAATCCTCGACTGGGAAATGGTGCACATCGGGGATCCCCACGAGGACCTGACCTATGTGTTGGGCCAACTGTGGCGGTCTCCCCCACCCACCAACTGGGTGAGCCATCTTCTCACGGAGGAGGAGTTCCTGAAGAGGTACGAGGAGGAGTCGGGAATCACGGTGGAACCGGAGAAACTCCATTACTGCCAGATTCTGAACGACCTGAAGGCGGTCGGGATCATCACCACCGCAACCAACGCGTTTGTGAAAAACAAGACCCCGGATCTGCGGCCCGGCATCTTTGGCAGCCTTCTCGACATGGCCTATGCCGGCCTTACCCAGCATCTGGATGGGGGATTCAAGGTATGAAGGACGCACCCCTGACGACGATCGTGGAGCGAATCAACCACGCACTGGAGAACGTGATCGCCCCAGAGGTCGAATCCCCGATCGTCCGCGGCCAGCTCTTTGCCGTCGTGGAGATGCTGAACCAGCTTCCGGGGAAGTACGAGTACAGGCACGATCTGCTGGCCCAGGACATCCAGGTCGGTAAACAGATGCTGACCACGCTCCTCGAGGCCCTGACAAAGGCCGGGATCCGGACGCCCGAAGCGATCTCGGCCGAGACCCGGGAAGTCGACTTGCTCGGGATGAGCGGCGAGCACCTTCGGGAGGAGAGAGGCAGGGTGGAGGAAGCGGTGAGCAGCGCCCTCGATCTTCTGGATGCCAACCGGTCCGCAATCCCGGATGCGGAGAAGATCGAGAAGACCGTGCTGGGACAGCTCGGCCAGAACATCCTTCGCGATATGATGCTCTTTCGACGTCAACGATTCGATAAGATCTCTCAAAGAGCCCAGGAGGAATGAAAACATGTCCACCGTGCCGCCACAGGACGAATTCGTCCACCAGGACTACCCTCGAAATGAAGAGAAGGCCTGGAAAGAGAACTGGTACTTCAATTTCATCGACCGGGAGAACAACGCCTGGGGCATCAATCACATCTCCCTGGAGCGTCACAAGCAGAAGGGGCGCTTCAGCGCCTTCCACGTGGTGGACGGCGAGATCCTGATGTACCTGAACTACATCGACCTCGCCGAGGACTTCTCGGAGATCAATGATGGAAAGCTGAAGGTCGAGTTTATCGAGCCTCACAAGAAGTTCCGTCTCACCTTCGAGGGCCCGAACCATTCCGTAGAGCTCAACTACCTTGCCCGGTTCGACGTGTTCGACTACGCCGCCAAGGGAGACAAGTCGCTTACCGGGAACAAGAGCAGTCTCGCGATACAGCACTACGAGCAGGCCTTGTCCGTCAATGGAACGCTCACCAAGGACGGTGTGGCAAGACCCATCTCGTGCCTCGGCCACCGGGACCACTCGTGGGGCTATCGGGACGAGACCAACATTGCCGGTTGGAACTGGATCGCGGTGCAGTTTCCGGATAAGACGATCAACGTCTCCCAGGTTCGCGTCGGGGGCATGGAACCGATGAGCCGGGGATTCGTCTCGGAGGCTTCCGGAAACGTGGGCATCCGGGAAGTCAGGATCGTGCCGGGCACGCGCAACGAGGAAGGCATCCCTCTGAGCTCGACCTTCGAGGCGGTCGACGAGAGCGGGCGTCCCTGGACCCTGACCTCCAACCGGTTTTCAGGTCTGGTTCTGCCTCTGAGCGAGAAGGGCAAGGATGTGGTGGTATACGAGAACTTCTCGGACTACACCCTTGCGGAGACCGGCGAAACCGGGGTCGGGATCGACGAGTACCTGGACAACCCGGGGTAGTGTCCTGTCCCCGATCACATCCCCTACCCTATAGACCTCTGTGCCCGGATTGTTCCCTCATCGAGAAGGGATGATCGAGCGGAATCGAGAAGGTCTTGGGTTCATACACATCATCGCAAACCCGAGCAGAGCGCCTATGGCAGAATGTAGTGAAGCGAAACCCGAGTAGTCCGGCTCACAAACGGGATCGTGTTCGCACGTACCATATGAGAACGACCATGCCGACCGGGAGCAAGAAGATACTGAGGCCATTCAGAATGCGGGATGGAACCTGTGAAGAACCATTCCCGTAGAGAGAGGCCTCGGCAACCTGGGCTGCACCCCACCCAGGGTCAGGGTCTTCTACCTGTGCATACTTGATCGTAACGTAGTCGTTGTCATTCTCCCCGGTCACATACACATTGCCCGTCTCATCTACGGCAAGAGCCGCTGCAGCACCGTACTCCCCTAGCTCCCCATACCGGGCCACCCAGATCTGCTTGCCGTTGGGGCCGTACTTGACCGTTGCATAGGCACTCGAGCTCTCCCCGGTCACGTACACACTGCCTGCGTCGTCCAGGGTCAAGTCCTCGGCTCCATCCGAGGACTGGTAGTCATACCGTTTCACCCAAATCGGATCGCCACCAGGACCGTACTTGATCGTCAAATAATCTTCATCATCAAAGATGTACGGAATGATCTCGTGCAGGCTTCTTCCGGTCACATATGCATAGCCTGCGCTGTCCACTACCAGGGCCCGGGCCTGGTCGTCACTGATCCCCAGGGAGTCGTATCGGTGTTTCCAGAGCTCGTTCCCATCCTGATCGTACTTCACAGTGGCATAGTCGTAGTAATCATCGTTCCCCTTGCTCTTTCCCGTGACCCAGGCATTGCCTGCCCCGTCCACTGCCAGGGCGCTTGGCTGATCGTCGCTGCCTGTATGGGCATCATAGCGGACCGACCAGACCTCGTTGCCGTCTGTGTCGTACTTCACCGTAGCATAGTCAGGATCTCCCCCGCTTCCCTGGCTCGCCCCGGTCACATAGGCATTGCCCATACCGTCAAGAGCAATGGCCGTGGCCTCGTCGTCACTTCCCGCAGGCCCGTCATACCGTGCCACCCAGAGCTCGGTTCCATCAGCGTCCCGTTTCACGGTTGCATAGTCATAATCCCCGCCGCTTCCCTGGCTCCTCCCTGTCACGTAGAGATTCCCCGCACCATCCATGGCCATGGCCGTGGCCCTATCACTTCCCCCTGCCGGCCCGTCATACCGGACCACCCAGAGCTCGGTGCCGCTCGCGTCGTACTTTACCGTGGTGAAGTCGTTGCCAGTAGATCCTCCGTCACTGCTACCCGTGACATAGAGATTCCCCGCGCTGTCTACCGCCAGGGCCGAAGCCTGGTCATCTCCCCCTGCGGGCCCGTCATACCGGGCCACCCAGAGCTCAGTGCCGTCCGGACCGTACTTGGCCGTGGCATATTCCCTGTTTGTCACGCCCCCTTCACTGCTGCCCGTCACATAAACGTTGCCGGTCGAGTCTAGTGTCAAGTCCGCAGGGCTCTCGTCCAGATCCCTCCGCACTGTTGGGTTGTAGAAGGCCACCCAGAGTTCGGCCCCGTCCGTGTCGTACTTCACGGTTGCGTAATCGCGATAAATCAAACCCTGCCCTTTGCTGATCTGCCCAGCAACAAGGATGGCCCCTGTGCCGTCCATGGCGATGGCTACGGGTTCATCAGCCCAGGATCCCGGTCCGTCGTAGCGGGCCGCCCAGAGCTCGGTCCCGTCTGTATCGTACCTGACGGTCGCGTAGTCCCTGTGTGTCCCCGCACCGTAGCTGCTACCCGTGACGCTGATATTGCCGGCACCGTCCACGGCCAAGGCACGGGCCGTATCGTCCTCACTATCGGGCCCGTCGTAGCGTGCCACCCAGAGCTCGGTTCCGTCCGTGTCGTACTTCACGGTTGCAAAGTCATCGGACGATGACGCCCCGTCATAACTCCCCCCCGTCACAAGGACGTTCCCCTCACTGTCCAGGACGATGTCGAATGCGGAATCAGTGAAATTCCCAGGTCCGTCGTAGTGAGCCACCCAGAGCTCGGTTCCGTCGGAACCGTACTTGATGGTTGCGTAGTCATATCCCGTGCCGATTTCGTCGCTGCTGCCTGTCACATAGAGATTGCCGAATTCGTCCAGGGCCAACCCTTCGGCTTCGTCCGTCCCGTTGTCAGACCCGTTGTACTGGGACACCCACAGTTCGTTGCCGTTCGCATCGTACTTGACGGCCAGGATATCCTCCATGCTGTCCGTCCCGTCACTGAAACCTGCAACGTAGACATTGCCTTCACTGTCAACCGCCAGCTCCTCCCCTCCATCACCACGATTGGCCGGGCCGTTGTATCTGGCCACCCAGAGCTCGTTGCCGGACGAATCATATTTCACGGTGGCACAGTCAAAATCTGTACCGTCTCCAACGCTCCAGCCTGTCACATAAACGTTGCCGGCATCATCCGTGGCCACGTCCCTGAGACCGTCCACACTCGACCCCGGCCCCTCGTAAATGGCCACCCAGAGCTCGGTTCCGTCCGTATCGTACTTGATCGTGACATAGCCGTCGAAGCCAAAGCCGCCCCCCTGACCACCCACGTAGACATTTCCTGAAGCGTCCACTGCAATGGCCCTGCAGTGCTCGTAGGAGCCTGCATCATATCTGGCAGCCCAGATCTCGTTCCCGTCCGGATCATACTTCACTGTCGCACAGTCGTGTTTCGACACACCACCGTCACTCTCACCCGTAGCATAGACATTGCCAAGACCGTCCACCGCCACGTCCCACGGATCATCCCCGTCCTCCCAATACAGAGGGAAGTCGTATCGGGCCACCCATGTCTCCACGGCCACATCACAGAACGCATCCCCCAGAAGGGTCCACAGGCAGAAGAGGACAACCGAGAAGACGGTCAGAAGTCTCCTGAAATCATTTGTATCCATGATCCCCCCTTCTCTTGAGGTTACGTGAACTCGAGCCCTTCTTCCTTGCGAATGCCCTGTTCTGGGTCGATCCGGCCCGTTCGGTTTTCTGCAATGCTTCGGAACGATTCCATTTCTTCGGTTCATGTCTGGCGAAAAGCATAACACATCATGCCTTTAATTAGTACAAAAAACAATTATGGAAGTGTACATTTCTTTTCAGCAGGTCATGCGTTGGAGAGGGCATGCATTGAGCAGGCAAGGACATGGATATGCGTGACTCGAGGGCCTGTGTTCTTTTCTCTGCTATAGAATTCCGATGATGAAGGCGGCCAGAAACAATCCCATGATCGACGCAATCATGATGGCTAGTGTTCTGTGATAGTTCTGAGGGTCTATCATGCCTTTCAAATCCATCTTCCTTATCAATGGAAACAAGCGCCAGAAGAAGCTGGCGATAGACAGGATCATGACTGCACATGAAATGACTTTTACCTGATGACTACCGAAGCATAAGATGACAACCAGCAGGGCGAGGAAGATGAGCTTCACCCCCGCTACCCAGTTGACCAAGTATCTGGCGAGGTCCCCATATTGCTCATCATCCTCTATGTTGTGCCAGGCTTTGAATACGCCCATTCCATTGAATTGTTTTGTGCCCGGATTGAAATAGAGGGTCATGACATTCGCAAATTCCATGAGGACGAATATGGAAATACAAACATTGATGAGCATACGATGATCTCCCTTGATTGTTGAACAACGCGGGCGCAGCAGTATAGAAGGATGGATGACGTATCTTGGTTCCTGATGTCACATGAGCATCTCGAAAAGCCTCAGGGCACTGTCTGCGGCCAGCTCTCCGCCGATGCCGTGCATTCCCGAGTCGGCGCTGCAATGATACAGGTTCTTGATCTCCGGGTCCTTGATGGGGGGGCGATTCTCGCCTACCTGGCCCAACTTCTGTGCTATGCCGATGACATTGCCGTCCTCTCCAAAAAGGTTCTCGATGTCGCTGGGCGAAGTGTAGCTGGTCCACATAATATGCCGGCTGACGCCAGGGAAGAGGACTTCAAGGCCGTTGATAAAGGCCTGTTCCCATTTCTTCCGGTCCTCCGGTGAAATATCGACAGCCTTGCTGCCTACACCAGCACCTGCAATGAGAAGTTGTCTTCCCTCGGGGCAGGAAGTGGGATCGATGTTTGAGAGAATGGGTACCATCAAGACTTCCATGGTTTCAGGAATCATACCCCCTTCCACCTCTTCCTCTCTGGTGTAAAGATCGTCGGTGCCGAAGTACAGGACCATTGTCTTGTTCTCGATGAACGGCTCATCCAAGGCTACCTTGAGTGCGGCAGCACACAAGGAGTACTCGTAACCATCCACCTTCTCCAGGAATTCTTTGCTGTAATGCCGGCGACCTACGAGTGATTCTACGGTGGGCTTGAGCCCGGCGTTGGAGATAATGATATCGCACTGCCGTGTAGTCCCATCTTTCAATTCTACGCCTTTGGCGACCTTGTCCTCGACGAGAATACGTTTAATGGGCGTGACCAGATGCATCCGGCCGCCTTGCTCCTCCATGATCCTCACGTATGCCTCGGGAATAGCACCTGTGCCTCCTATGGGGTAGCCCACTGCTTCCTTTACCCTCATCTCCTTGTTGCAGCGAGCCCACTCTCCCACAGGGGTTTCGTAATCATGGGTGACAAAGCAAAGGCCGGATATGAAACCGAAAATGGTCCGGGCACGGTCGTTCTTGATGTACTTCTCGATTTGCTCGAGCATATTGACCTTGTCGTATTCGTCATACTGGTCTTCGGGTATGGAGAGGGTCTCCACATAGAACTGCAGGATCTTCTGGATCTCGTCATCTGTGAACCCCAGCTTCTCGATTTCTCTGGGAAACAGGAGATCCGTCCCCTTGTAATTGAAGTGAGAAGCGCCTGTTTCCAGATACTGCCACCTGACAGCGTCGGGCTGGTCCACGAGTTTCAGAATCTCGCCTATGGGCCCTTTGTCACAGTTTCCGACCATATGGCAGCCGACATCCAGGCGAAACCCCTCCCGGTCATAGGAGGCGAACCTGCCGCCAATGAGCTTGTTCTTCTCATAGAGGTCCACTTCATAGTCCCCCGAATGTGCCAAAAGCACGGCAATGCCACTGCCGGCAATGCCACTGCCGATGACCGCTACCTTCTTCTTTGCCATGGTCTTTTCCCCCTTCGCCTGTTGGAGTCCAGGGCTTCAGGGCACTCTAGAATTCTGAACCGGGTTTTGCAAGACAAATTTCTACTGGCCTGGGCCAGAGTATGCATTAATCGTATTCATGGAGGAAATGTGAAAGGCATTACGGATTTCTTAGCAGTGTGTTTGAATGCTTGCATCTATATGGGTTGAAATAGGCGCCAAGAGAAGCGGGGGATGGTCTGAAAATCTAAATCATGTTACTAGATGTTTTTGGAGTACTGCCACTCCCCTACGATGATCAAGATGATGCCGACGGTGCCGAACATGCCAAGACCCATCCAGGCGGCTTGCACTTCGTGCTCCAGATAGGAGCTGAAAAGCGTGTCAAATGCCATGAAGATCGAACCGGCACCACAAACATACAGTCCCTATACATACCATTGTATCTTCCTGCCGGAAGATCTGATTCTATTGCAGAGGCTGACGACAGCGATTCCTAGTATGATACCCAAAACAAGATTCATCTGAATCCTCCTTCCATCTCTCCGAGTCCCGCAGCAACGGCCCATGGCACATCATTCATGCTGGGCATATCAACAGTATCGTACCCAAGGCCTGTGATGAAATTTCTGATCCGCGTCATTGCAGGAAAGGAATCGCTGGCACCGACTCTGTCACCGGCAGCCCCCAATTGAGACCCGGCCCGGACAGTGAGGCCATATCGATGCAAGCTGTGTGAACGATCCTGCCAGGCCGGGTATTCTTCCGGAGATGAAGGACAGACTGTAACCGTAGCAGGCATCGAGGAGACGATAGCCAGGCGAAACAGTGATGCCTTTTGCGCTGCTATCTGTGCGGGGATGAAGGGCCAGAACAGATTCAAAGAATCGTCGACATGGTCACCCTTTGGCAGCGTTTCTCTTCCACTAGATGACACGATTGATGATTTCGTTCGAAATCTGATCGTAGAAGCGCTGGAAAAGGGTGGTAAAGCGGCTCAACATCAATTCCAGTTCATCAGAAACATGTACATAGGCCTAGATAACAGACCTTCAGATGACAAGGCCTTGACCTGTACTTCTTGTCAGCTTGTATGCGGACCAACAATTGAAGACACAAAAGCAAGTCATGCGTTACTAGTGATTCTGGTTGCATATATCTCCAGAAGTAGCAGGAAACGGGACGTTCAACTCTGAGCTTGTGGAGCCTCCTTTCCTTTCAATTTGTTGCCCGAACCGGTAGAATTCGAATGCACTGTCGAGCGTGTTCACTGGCGAAATTCGGACGACATGTTGGCAGGGTGCGTGTCGTTCGCGCGGTGGTACTAGGACAGATTCATTGAGAGCATGAATAAAATGGAAAATCAAAGACTCGTCTTTCCCTTTA
Source organism: bacterium (assembly GCA_028277985.1). Taxonomy (GTDB): domain Bacteria; phylum Desulfobacterota; class DSWW01; order DSWW01; family DSWW01; genus S015-6. Next base: position 24,492 of record JANQFG010000148.1, read on the forward strand.
CGGCGATTGTAGGCCAGGAGAAGATGAAGCTGGCCCTTATACTCAACGCCATCAACCCCAGACTATCGGGTGTGCTCATACGCGGTGAGAAGGGCACGGCAAAATCCACGGCAGTACGTTCCCTCGCGGTGCTTCTGCCAGATCTGAAGGTTGTAAAGGATTGCCCTTTCCACTGCGACCCAGAGGAGATCCACAAAGCGTGCGTCGGATGTCGAGAAAGACTCGACCAGCACGTGGAACTAGACATCGACGAAAGGCCGTCACAGGTAATCAACCTGCCCGTCAATGCTACGGAAGACAGAGTGGTGGGCACCCTTGACCTGGAGCACGCGATCAAAAAAGGCGAAAAGCGATTTGAACCTGGTGTCCTGGCAGATGCCAATCGGGGGATTCTCTATGTTGATGAAGTTAATCTGCTCGATGACCACATCGTGGACGTGTTGCTCGATTCCGCGGCAATGGGCGTGAACTCAATCGAGCGGGAAGGAGTCTCCCATACGCATCCGGCCGAATTCATACTCGTGGGCACGATGAACCCTGAGGAGGGTGAGCTAAGACCCCAGCTTCTGGACAGGTTCGGTTTGTGCGTGCACATCGAGGGGATTTCGGATCCGGAACAGCGCGTGGAAGTGGTCCAGCGGTGGGTTGCATTCGAGGACGACCCGGAGGCATTCATTCTGAGATGGAAGGATACAGAAACGGACCTACGTGAACGAATCGTCAATGCGCGAAAGACACTGCCGCAAGTCCGGATTTCAGATGAGATGCTGAACCGAATCGCACACCTATCCGTAGAGATAGGTGTGGACGGACACAGGGCCGATATCATTATGATGAAAAGCGCAAAGACGGTGGCTGCTTTTCGTCAACGGACCGAGGTAACATACGAGGATCTGGAGGATTCGGCTGAAATGGCACTTCAGCATCGGGTGAGGCGTCGCCCGTTCGAAGAAGTAGCACTCGACCGGGAACGCATTGCATCCCTTCTCAGACAGGGCGAACCCGTGACGAAATGAAAACGAAGAACGTGTACGGTTGGGAAACCCTGAGGAGACCTGTTTACCCGTTCACGGCTATCGTCGGACAGGACCAACTCCTGCTTGCCCTCCTGCTCAACGCTATTAATCCAACACTTTCAGGGCTCTTGGTCCGTGGAGAGAAGGGAACGGCCAAATCAACCGCCGTAAGGGCACTGGCCGATTTGCTTCCACAGGTAGAGGTAGTCAGCGACTGCCCATTCGGCTGCCATCCTCACGAGAAGAACAAAATGTGCCTAGGGTGCCGCCGGCGAGTGTTGGAAGGCGCCGTACTTCCATCCGAAAGACGAAGAGTGCAGGTAATTGGTCTGCCTCTAGGTTCGACCGAGGACAGGGTCGTCGGCAGCGTTGATTTTGAACACGCGCTGCAGGAAGGTGAGAAACGTGTGGAGACGGGGATACTCGCAGCGGCGAACAAGAATATTCTTTATGTCGACGAAGTTAACCTTCTCGACGACCACATCGTAAATCTACTCCTCGACACAGTCATTACCGGAACCAACATTATAGAACGCGAGGGAATATCCTTTTCACATCCCTCCGAGTTTGCACTCGTGGGCACGATGAATCCTGAAGAAGGCGAGCTCAGACCCCAACTTCTGGACAGGTTCGGCCTTTGCGTTTCAATCGAAGGGATCTCCGACATTGAGTCACGGGTCGATGTTGTTGAACGACGTGAAGAGTTCGATAGGGACCCTATCCTTTTTTACGAGGAATGGGCTCCCAAGCAGGAGGCGTTGAGGAACAAGATAAGAAGTGCGAGGAGACGACTACCTCAGGTTACTATCTCTAAGAAAACTCGCTTCTTGATCTCTCAAATATGCTTGCTCAACGGGGTGGATGGCCACCGGGCCGACATATTCGTCGAGAAGGCGGCCAAAACCATTGCAGCATTCGATAACCGCTTGGCGCTCACACCGGCGGATCTGAGACAGGCGGCGAGATTTGTGCTGCCCCACCGATCACGCAGTGACGAACTTCCAAAGAAGGCGCTTGAGGATTTCTATCGTATGATGGCCGAAGAACTGACGGGAGAGGGGGCCATCGACGAGAAAGTGGACGTCCGCGATGATGGACGTTCCCGTCCAACAGAGCTCGATACGGACGAGCCGGAACTTGACGAAGAACTGCTGTTGGAGATGGCGGACGCCGAATGGTGCGCAGAGGAGGTATCTGATGACGGAAAGCTGGAGACCTTCGAAAACGCCGGGCAACTGGAACCTGATACGGATGATGAAATGCCGAGCAACGAGAGTAGAATTCGTGACCAGAGACTCAAAAAGCGCTTGTTTGGAGTTGGCGAAACATTCCGGGTCCCTCCTTTACCCATCGATCGGGATCGCACTGTAAGGAAAAAGAGTGGGCGTCGCATGACGACACGCACGATGCTCAAGAAGGGGCGTTACGTGCGCGCTACTTCCGAACGACGCAACAATGATATGGCATTTGACGCAACCATTCGCGTTGCCGCTCCCCATCAGAAGAGTCGCCCGAAGCGTGACGTGGCAATCGCAATAGAAGACTCCGACATTCGAGAGAAGGTACGAGAGATGAAGGCCGGTTGCCTGGTGCTGTTTGTCGTGGATGCGAGTGGCTCGATGGGCACAAGCTTGATGACCGAAACAAAGGCAGCCATGATTAGCCTGCTTCTCGATGCGTATCAGAAGCGTGACAAGGTAGCGTTGGTGAGTTTCAGAGAGGAATCAGCAGAAGTGCTGCTGCCCCCCACGAACAGCACAGAGCTCGCAAAGAAGCTACTCGAAGACCTGCCCACGGGAGGCAAGACCCCTCTCGGACACGGCCTGCTAAAAGCCCATGAGCTGCTCCAGAGCACCATGCGGCGCGACCCTTATTCCTCGCCGCTGATGGTTCTCGTCTCTGACGGGGAAGCTAACGTGGGCGTTCGACGCGATAGACATTACGAGGGGCATGGCCACTCGATGCTCCTGGACGAGTTGTTCGAAATTGCAGAGATGATAGGCGAAGACAAGCGAATCAAAACGCTCGTCATAGATACCGAGGCAAAAGGATCCTCAATCTTCTACGTTCCGGCCACTTCTGAGTCGATGGCCCAAAGGATCGCGAAGGCCATGAGATCTTCTTACTGCAAAATCGAAGATTTCCGTGCCGGAGGGGTCGTCCGGGCCGTGAAACAAGAGATCGCCTGAACCGCTTTATCTATATCTTCCAGCAAGTTAGTTGTTCTTCACCTTGCGGCTGGGATAGATTCCGCAAAAATGTCATTCTGTTCTTGACAACACAGAACGATCGGGATAAACACTGAGTATAGAGTAAAGCTCCATACATTATAGAACAGAAAGGCGCTGTTATGACGGCAGCCACGATCCCGCAGAACCTCATGAAGATCAGCAAACTCTCTGAAATCACCGGGGTTGCCCGCGATGCGATCCATTTCTACGTGAGGGAAGGCCTTCTCCCTGCCCCTCTTAAAACCAAGAAGAACATGGCTTACTACGATGAGAGCTACGTGGAACGCATCAAGCTCATAAAGGAGCTTCAGACGAAGCGGTTCCTTCCCTTGAGTGTCATCAAACAGATCCTTAGCGAAAGTGAAGGAAAGATCGATGTGGACGAGATCAAGACAATAACCGAGCTTGATGGGAAACTCTTTCAAAACATGGAGGCGAGTCCTGAGTTCAAGCCTCTTACCCTTCAGGAACTAGTGAGCCGTACTCGACTTTCCGTTGAGGAAGTCAAGGAAATGAAAGCTCTCGGAGTACTCAGCCCGGGGGAAAGATCCGGTGAGGAGGCTTTTGGAGAAGATGACATCCGCATAGCAGAGACTTGGTCAAAGATCAGGGAGGCTGGCTTCACAGAGGAGCGAGGGTTCTCAATCAATCTTCTCCAAATGTACAGAGATCTGATCGACGTGCTCGTCAAGAAGGAACTCCGGATATTCGCAATGGAGGTCACCGGAAAACTCCCTGAGAATGAAGCCTTGAGAATGGCCGAGACGGTCATCCCGTTGATCAATACTCTCATTGGGTTGATGAGGAAGCAGGCCGTTGTCAGGATCATTCGAGAGTATGGCCCGAACCGGCCATAAACCTCATAAGGAGGATGGGAAGATGACAAAGATTCTGCTGACGAACTCCGTGAAACCCTATCCCACGGATCCTTGGAACGAAACCATGACCGATGGGACTGCTCAAAGGTTCACGAAAGGGCAAGACATATTCACGATAAACATACACGCCCACTGCCACGCGAACCATCTTCTTGCGCAAAACATCTCGATTCCGTCGGAGGTCCTGGAATACCCCACCTGGGAGATATTCACGGCGAAAATCAAAGAAGAATACGACTACGTGGGGATCTCTTTCTTTCCAATGCACATGGATAACGTTCTCAGGATGTGCAAGTACATTCGCAAGGAATCCCCTGCTACGAAGATCATTCTGGGCAGCTATGGCGGCCAGTCCTTTGCCTCAACCTTTGATGAAGAAGAGGCGAAGGAATATGCCGACTACGTCTGCTTGGGTGAGGGGATTCAATTCCTGAGAGACCTTCTCGGGGAGCCTACAGATGCTCCCATAGAGGAGCGGCTTTTGCCGAAATGCGGCGGTACCGTGTCATGGCTTGATAAACGGCCGAAAGGCTCGGCTGGATTCCTGATAAGCGGGCTTGGCTGTGCGGGCGGATGCGATTTCTGTTCGACTACACAACTCTATGGACAAAAAAGACATCAACTCCTCAGCGGCAGGCAAGTGGCAGAGGAGATCAAGCGATACAGGAGGGTGTACCCGGATCTCCAGCAGGTTATGGTTATCGAGGAAGATCATTTCCGAGTCCCGGAGCATCTCCTCGAAATTGGAGAAGAACTGAGAAGGGAACCTGAATACCTCGCGGATATTGACTACTTGACCTTTGGCAGCACAGGCAACATTCAAAAATTTGCAGACAAGTACGGCTGGGAGGAGTTGGCCTTGACCGGGGTAGGCGTCCTCTTTATCGGCCTCGAATCTAAGTTCGCGGGCGAACACGGCTATGACAAGCGAGCAGACGGTGAATCAAAAGAGGTCTTCAAGAACCTTCACAACATCGGCATACGAACGATTGGTGCTTGGATGTGTGGATGGGATTTCCACGACCGAACGAACATTCAAGAGGATCTGGAGTGGATGATTTCACTCAACCCGACGTACTATCAACTCACGAGAGTCAGCCCGTTCCCAGGAACGCCCTTCTGGAAAAGGGCGAAGGAGGAGAATCGGCTGCTTGACGTGCCTTGGGAAGATGTCCATTTTTGGAGCGGCGCGCACAAGGCAGCCAACTTCGAGGGCCACGAACTTCTCGATTTCATCGAAAGGGGCTATGAGAAACTGTATGAGACCTGGGGGGCATCCATCACGAACAAGACATTCGTCCATCTAAACGGATACCGGTTTTGCAGAAACGCGAAGAGCGAGATTCTCAGAGACCATAAATCTCAATATCACAAGAAGATCGCTGCCAGTCTCTACCCCTTTATTGGGGCCTGCGAAAGGTTTGCCCCTAACGGAAGGGTTCGCAGGAGAATGTTCAAACTCGAAGAGTTCTATCGGGAAACATTGGGCGAACCTACAAAATCGCAGAGACTCCTTGCTAACTACCTAGCGAGAAGAGCGGCCAAGGGCAAGAAATGGGAAGAAAAAGACCCTCAGAACCGACACCCTCGTGACGAGATCTGTAAGCTCTACCGGTATGACAAGAATCAAGGCGAAATGAGCGATACTTCCTTCCCCTACGAAGTCGAGTATCCTGAAAGAGGTCTCCCCTTCTACGCATACAAGCTCGGACAAACCCTGACCCGGCGCAAATTGGGCGCAGTCAGCGGAATCGTACAGGCGGTCAGCAAGGTCTACGCTACGGAGGACATCGACGAAATCCTGGGAAGAAGACTGCAGAATGGGGCATTTTCGACCGGTTTCTGATTTTCTCTTTGTGCCACATAGCGTTCAGGGGGGAAAGTGGAAAATCACGTCAATGTTCGAGGCAATCGAATCTATTACAAGAAGCATGGCGAGACCGGCCAGACGGTCGTTCTGATTCACGGCATTCCGACCTCCTCTTTCTTGTGGCGGCACGTCCAGAAGCTTCTAGCCGAGAACTACCAGACCTATGCCCTGGATCTGCTTGGTTATGGTAAGTCGGACAAGCCTGCAAAATCCGACTACACCCTCTCTACACAAGCCGAAGTGGTTGCTGGTTTCATTGATGAACTGGGCCTGGAAAAGCCTGTAATCGCATGCCACGATCAGGGCGGCGGTGTGGGGCAGGTGTTTGCCTGTCGTTACCCGGAAAAACTCTCAGCATTCATCATCATGAATGGAGTATGCTACGACTACTGGCCCGTGGTGGAAGTAAAGGCTATGGCCAGAATACTCAAACTCGGTATGATGGCCTCTATCGTCTACAGGATGGACTTCCTGTTAGATATGTTCCTGGCAGTGGCCATGCGGCAAGGTGCCTGGCATCGGAATGTGTTCACAGACGACATTATTCGAGAGTACCTGAACCCGTGGCAGGGTCGGGAGGGCAAGAGGGCCCTCATACGAGTGGCCGCAGGGCCGACGGAACGAGAAACTCTCTCCCTCGATCTTTCCACGATCCGTGTGCCGAGCCTGATTATCTGGGCCGAACAGGATGCGTTTCTTCCCATGGAAGCCGCTGAGCGGTTGAAGAAGGATTTCGGCGGACCAGCCCAACTGAAGACCATTCCTGACTGCGGCCATTTCCTGCAGGAGGAGAATCCTCAAGAGGTGGCACGCCTGATGATGACTTTTCTACAGGAGCAAAGCCTGAGCAATGACGGATGAGATGCAGAGCTGGCGAACTCTTGTCACCTCGGACCCGTTAAGACTCCTGCCTCCACAGACAGATGGGGCAGATGAGTCAAGACTCCTCTTGCGTTCCGGGAGTTCCGAGGTTGTGCGGTGAAGAGTCTGATTGTCAGATGACTAGAGAAAGATCTTCTTGTAGAGGCCGATCAACAGGTAGTGCAGTCCGACGCCTTCTCCCCAGACCAGCACGAGATAGATCCCCAGGATCCCGGACACGGAGGCGAGAACTGAAAAGGGGGATATCGCCTTTGTATCTTCTCGTCCGTCCCTTCTCTCCTTCAGCCGGCAGAAGAAATCGCAGATGCCCATGATCAGAAACTGCACGGCCACGGTTCCTATGGAGATGATGTTCACCCCGTAGAAAAGGGACTCTGCCAGGGTGAAGGCCTGACCCACGTTGTACATCTCGATCCCGTTCCAGATCAGGGGGGTCAGTACGCAGCCGACGATACGCTCTCCAAGGGAGGCGCCCCGGAAATAGCTCAATGGGTAGATCAGGAAGGAGCCGAAGCCGATTGCCAGGAACATCACGATCCCGGACAGGGTCGCAACGGTCGCAGAGGAGTTGAAATAGACGATCCGCGAAAGGATCATCGCAGCCAGGACGATCGATGTTGGGACAACGATCCGCTGAGAGAAATCACGATTCTGCATCCCACACTCCTCTTTCGCTTTACAGAGATTCGAACATTCTTCTGAGCTCGGTCGCCTTTGCCGATCCCTCGGCCGTGCTCATCAGGTTTTCTTCCTGAAGGGGATCTTTCTCCATGTCATAGAGCTCCGGCTTCCGTCGGCCTTCGTACTCTATGTACATGTACTTTTCGGTCCTCACCCCCCTGGTGGGGGGAATCCTGTAAGGAAAATCCTTGAAATACTCATAGAGAAAGGCTTCTCTCCCCGGTGCGGATCCGGAGCGGAGAATCGGTAGCAGGCTCGCTCCTTCCATGTCCTCCGGAACGGGAACACCGGCGACATCCAGAAAGGTCGGGGCAACATCGATGTTCAGGACCATCTGCTCCGCGCGCCTCCCCGCATCCGGGATCACCCCCGGAAACCGAGCGATGAAGGGGACGCGGATCGAATCATCGTAGGGCCACCTGCCCGTGCCGAACAGTTTGTGTTCGCCCCAGAAGAAGCCGTTGTCCCCGGCGAAGACCACCAGGGTGTTGTCCGCCATGCCAAGCGCATCGAGGCGGTCCAGCAGACGACCGAGTTGCTCGTCCAGTGCGGAAATCGTTCGGCAGTAGTTCCTGTACATCTGGGATGCGAAGCCCTGATTCGTTCCCTCGAAGAGATGTCCCCGGGTCACCGTGATCCAAGGGTCAAACCCTTCGGGAAAAGGGAGCTTCTCGTCTTTGTAGAGGTCCTTCATGTGATCGGGAGGCGTCCATCGGTGATGGACCGCCTTGTGGGAGAGATAGAGGCAGAAAGGGGCGTCGCGCTCCTTTTCGATGAATTCGATCGCATAGTCGGTCAACTCTTCCGTGATGTAGGGCTTTCGGGAGGGCCTCTCCTCCCCGTTGACGATGAGCGGGCAGTTCAGGTATCTGCCCTGTCCCCCCTGGATGGTGAAGGTGATAAAGGGATCCACGCCCTCGAGCTCCGGTAGCTTGCCCGGCATGTGCCACTTCCCGATAAAGGCCGTATCGTAGCCCGCATCCTCCAGGATCTCGAGAAAGGTTCGGTTCTTCCCGTCCCAGGGTGTGAAGTTGTTCTGCACCCCGTGGGTGTGAGCGTATTTCCCCGTCAGGAAGCTTGCCCTGCTCGGGCTGCAGAGGGAGGTCGTGACAAAGGCATTGGTGAACTGGACACCCTCACGGGCGAGACGGTCCATGCTCGGTGTTTCGAGGAACGGGTGGCCCGCGCAGCCCATAAATTTGTAGTTCTGGTTGTCGCTGAGAACAAAGACAATGTTCGGCCTCTCGCTCGGCAAGGGGCTTGCCGCAGAAATGCCGTACCAGAATGAAGAAACGAACCATACGGCTGCGACGCACAGCAGAAGCCAAGGCACATTTCTTTTCGTGCCCCTACACTTCTTCTGACTCGATCCACTCCCCGGGTGAAACCAGACTTCCTCCGGTCTCATATCGGAAACCTCCTCGTCATGCATTCGCAGATGATTCGGGCTTGTGGAAACAAACCTCTGCCGGCGAAATCCTGTCCGTCGAGCCGCCAATCTACGGCTACGGAGCCGGAGATGTCAATCCTGTCCGGCCGGGAACCGGTTTTACGAAGTCTTTTGTTCTTGGTAATATAAAGCGAAAACAACAACGTTGCAGGAGACTCTGTTCGATGAAAAAGCCCAGAATCGCGATCTTGGGGACAGGCTATGTGGGCCTGGTCGCAGCTGCCGTGTTTGCCGATCGAGGCTTCCAGGTCATCACCTCGAGCCAGGATCAGGAGAAGGTGGACCAGATCAACCGGGGAAAAGCCCCCTTCTTTGAAGAGGGCCTGGACCCCCTCGTGGAGAAGACGATCAAGGAGGGCACGCTGAGGGCGGTGCACGGCAGAGAGGAAGCCGTCCTGGCCTCGGACATTCTCTTCATTGCCGTCGGCACCCCAAGCCTGATGAGCGGAGAGGCAGACCTGCGGCTGATCAAGGAGACCGCCGAGGCGATCGGCACGGCGCTAAAAGAAAAAGACGAATACACCCTTGTCGTGACCCGCAGCACGGTTGTCCCGAGCACGACGCGACAGCTCGTCTTGCCCCTGCTGGAACAGCATTCCGGAAAGAAGGCGGGCAAGGACTTCGGTGTGTGCATGAGCCCGGAGTTCCTGCGGCAGGGCGCCGCCGTGCGGGACACCCAGTCCCCGGACAGTGTGGTTATCGGGGAGTTGGACGAGCGTTCCGGCGACACGCTCGAGGACTTCTCCAACCAGGTCTATGCAGGACAGGATGTGCCCGTTCTTCGAATGAATCTGGAAAGCGCCGAGTTGGTGAAGTACGGGAGGAACACCTTCCTGGCCATGAACATCTCCTACGCGAACGAATTGGCCCGCCTCGCCGAGACGATCACGGGGGTGGACGTCGCACAGGTCGTCAGGGGGGTGGGAGCCGACTGGCGAATCAATCCCGCCTTTCTGAATGCGGGATGCGGTTACGGCGGGTCCTGCTTTCCGAAGGACGTGAAGGCATTGATCTCCTTTGCTCGAACGCGCGGCGTAGAGCCTCAGCTTCTGGAGGCAGTCGAAGAGGTGAACGAGCAACAGGCGGCCCACATGGTCGCCATCGCGCGGCAGGAGATGGAAGGAACGCTCAAGGGCAAGAGGTTCGCCCTTCTCGGACTCTCCTTCAAGCCCGGTACGGATGACATGCGGGAGGCGCCCTCCATCAAGATCGCAAATCACCTCTATGCCCACGAAGCGGAAATCATCGCTTATGACCCGAAGGCGATCCCGAATGCACGGGAACGATTCATCGGCGACACGATCAAGATCGATTATGCGGACAGCATCGAGGCGTGTCTCGAAGGTGCGGAATGCTGCATGATTTTGACGGAGTGGGAGGAGTTCAAGGCCCTGTCGGCAGAGGTCTTCAACCGCTGCATGAAGCGATCCTTCGTCATCGACGGGCGAAGGGTCTTCGATGAGAGCGTCCGCGGGGCAGTGGAAACCTACAGGGGAATCGGACTGGGTGCGAAGAGGCCCGCTGCCTGAGCTAGTAGGGCGTCTCCGCCCGGTCCTTCATCCATACATACCCGATCAGCTTGTAGACCAGGCGGGCCAGGGTGAAGTCCGCATGGTGCATTCCCTCGATGGGCGAAAACTCGGTCAGGTCGAACCCGACGA
>JANQFG010000154.1 GCA_028277985.1 bacterium
TGTCGCTTGAACTCTGGCGGGTACGGATTTCGTGTTCTCGGCATCGTGGACCTCCTCTCTCTCAAGAGTTTATGTGTCCACGAAACCGGGTCAACTCCACCAACAGTGCCCAGTCTTCTCATGAACGAACAAAGGGGGTGATAAACGAAATGTCACCCCCTATTCTTTTTCTGTAATTCGAACTCATATCATGCCTCTCAATTGACACATTCTTTAAGCCTACTTCCCGCACCAAAGTACTTTCCCAAGCATCTCCTATTGCTATGCAGGTAATGTGTGGTCCTCGGCTACTCCAAACCCTTCCAAGCCTACACTACTAGGTCCGTCCACCCACCGTAAGAACATCACCAGTTCACACGCACAGGTGTAACACTCGTGTATGTTTTCTGGAATCTTGTTGTGGGCTTCGAAAGCATATGGCCTCAACTTGTTACTCAACGCTATTGCTTCCAGAATGATGGGGTGTTCTCGCAGTCCTTCCTTCGTGTAAACTTCAATCCATTCTTCAAGGTCGGCTACTGCTTGTACAGCTACTCTTAGTTGTTCCATTTTTTGGATCCTCCTATACTGCGTTTGTGGGGGGTGATTCTCCTAGACTCGTAGTGTGTTTCACTACGGCCAGCCATGCGTTGTTCAGTTTCTCTTCCGAATGGAAGCCACTGAGTACGTCGAAGAACTTCTCCCGTTCCCGGTGGTTGTCCCATCCTCTTCCATCCACTCATATTCCGTCTCATGAAACTCTCCAGAATGTCCCACCCTCCCCAATCCGCTCACATTCCTTTCATATAGATTCTCCACAACGTCCCATCCTCCCCAATCCGTCACAAAATACTCCCCCAACTCTCCAAGAAACGGTTCTCCATCCACGATCACCGTCCCTTTTTCGAAATGCCTGCCAAAACAACGCCCCCGCAACCTTCTCCGCAACACCGAAAAATACGCATCATCGCCAAACGACAGCGTACCCAACGGCTCCATTCCCTTAATCTCCCTCAAATCTTCCAAATATCGAATGCCCCTCCTCCTCAAGAATCCCGAATTGAACGTCATCTCCAACCGGATATATCTCTTTCTCCTCGAATTTTTTCCTCTCTCCCGCATATAGAGCTTCACCCGACGATTCCGTCCACCAAACAGAAGAACCGAATAATCCAAATAACTCCGAAAACGCGACCCCCACTTAACGTGTACAATGCTTTCCAAATACCGAAACAACGCCCGACAATCTCTCCCCTCTCTCGGAATGAAGTTGTATGAAAACTCCACCTTGCTCAAAATACTCGGCAACCCTATCCGCGTAAGAAGACAACTCATCGAATCAATCATCCACCCGTCACAGCGCTCTATCTTCACAGTCGGCCTTCGAAAGGAATCCCTATACTCTGCTGTTGTATACGCCTTCTTCTTATTCGCTGGAATGGGAACTCGAAGGGTAACAACATATTCCTTTCTCCACTCATCATTCTGAATTCTTATTTCGTCTATCAGGGTTCTCACCTCTCCGATAAATCTTTTATCCATTCTCTTTATGTGGTCTATCGTCTTAAACTCATTCACCATCTCTGAAACAAAAGTCGATCTGAAGGAATACGCTCTTTTTGCATTGTAGAGGGAGATTGGAATGGAGAAAGTGACTGTATCGAAAGCGATTTTGAGGATGTGCTTAGGAATGTATGACAGAGTTGCTTCACTATGATTAGTTGTCGTATCTCTATAGGGGCCGTGCACCATATTCGGTTTCTCCATCTTGCTGATGATCTACATAGATTCCCACGAACTGGAATATCCGCGATCGATACGGATTCCAGCTTCGAAATCACCCGTTGCTATAAATTGGATTTGTGGGCCTCGGCCCGATTAAGACCGAGGACCTGTGGCGAACAACAGTGATGAAGTCCTGCGCCAGCTATCCACCCTCGCCCCACCAAACATCCGCGTCTGGCCGTCTATTACCAAAAACTCACTGCTGTTCACCTGCATTACTGAGGGAAGAGCAGCTTGTCGTTTTCCATACCGAGCAACCCGCACCTTCGTAGGTAGTGGAATGCGATTTTCATGCCAATCTGACTGGGGCAAGAAGGTTGTACGAAAGCACAGAAGATCCATCCTTTAGGCGCTTCATCGCGCACGATGGGATCGCCGATCAGGTAAACCTTCATGCCAAACTTGTGGGGATCGATTACGCAAATGTTATGCTTCTTCTCACAACAACACTTGTTGACACTTCGAAATCGTTTGCCATGCTAACTTCTCCCCCTGTGGCTCTATTCAAGGAGCTACGGTGACGGACATGGGGTACATTCTGGCATGAGGATTGCTGAAAGGAGTTCACGGATGTTTAACGCAATATCTCGACAATATTTGAATAGAAATTCACAGAGGGAACCAAAATGTAGAGCTTCGGGGGCTGCTGGGCAAGCTTACACATCCCCGCCCGTTTTCGTCCCACGGTAGACACATTGAGGCCCTCCTGCCGACCGTACCCGCTTTTGAGGGAGCTACGGGAGAAGGAGAGGTCTATGTGCAAACCAAGAAACTTGCCCACAGAAAACCGAAAGGATAGAATCCACCCGTTAGTAGATTCGGAAATCCAATCGCTCTTTGAAAACCTAATAGCCGCAATCGCGCCTCCTCAGGCTGTTTTCAGTGAAGGGGAGGCTGCGAAGTACTTGAAGACCTCTGTAGAATCTGTTCAGTACTATGCCTTAAGAAAGAATTTGCTTGCTTACCATTCGGTGGGGAGGAACCGGGTCTATACCAAGAAGGACCTGGATGCCTTCCTCGCTTCAAGGCGAGTGATGGGCATTGAAGGGTAGAGGAGGAGCAGAAATGGTGAGTAAGGAATATGAAATCCCGCTCGATTACGATCCAAGGCTGAAGGTCTATGCCCGTGATGATTCGCCTGTCAGGTATTGGTGGCGTTACTACCTTCCGACCGGAGAACTGATTCGCCGTTCTGCCTCTAACGACAAGAAGATCGCGAAGGATAATGGAAAGGTCAAGGTCCAACAGCTCCTGCGAGGCATCTTCGATGAGAAGGAAAAGGAGAAGCTCGGCCACATAAAAAGGATTCGGATGACCATCGAAGAGGGTGTTGATTTCTACAACTCCATCACCGCCAAATACAAATCAGGTCATACGAAAAGGAACGAGGCGACCACGATTTCCTCCATTTTCATGCACTTCAAAGAAAAGAGACAGAGGAAGTACATAGATGAGGTCACAGAGGAGGATGTCGAACACATCATTGATTATTACGAGGCGGAAGGCTACAGCATCGTTACCGTCAATGACTATCTTGTCTACATAAAGAAGGTCTTCAACAAATTGATGGAGAAGAAGAAGGTAGACAAGAACCCTGCTCAGGACCTCAAGCCGATCCCAGCGGGCAAGAGCCGGAAAGCCCGGCGGGTGTATGTACCAAAGAAACATCTCGACCTGATGTTGGAGACGCCCATCCCTTCCAGTGTCACTTTTGCACTAAGGGCCGTAATCATCCTTATCGTAAATACAGGGATGCGAATCGGCGAAGTCTTACACCTAGAATGGCCGGAAATCAAGATCGAGAAGCGTCGGATCGAACTAAGGGAGAAGCCTTACTGCCCCACTCAGTTCGGGATAGGCTGGAAACCCAAATGGGGAGTGGAAAGGGATGTTCCCCTCAACGAAACCGCTCTCTGGATTTTGGAAAGCCAGCCTAGAAGGGAAACCTTCGGGTTTATTCCTGGGCAGAAGGACTCGGTTCCTGCTCAATTCGTCTTCCCCCGGCTAAAGAAGATCGGGAGAAAGCGTGAGGGCAATCAGAAACTCCTGTGGGTTCGCTGTGACGAGGTTCGCCACATCTGGAACGACTTGTTGGAAAAAGCTGGCCTTAGATACGACGGCGTCCTTTTGGAGGAATTCGGCATCCCTATAGGAAGCTACAGCATTCATGATCTTAGGCGCACCTTCCGTCACTACGGCACCGACATCGCCTTGCTCACGGAGAACCAGACGAGTGAGATCATGGGCAATGATCTGGAGGTGAACCGTGATCATTACGGCGGTGTGATCGGCTCGGAGATCCAAAGAAAGATCGAGAACCTGCCCTTCGACTACAGGGACACCTCGCCTTCGAACGACGTTGGATCTACCAAGGAAGGGCGCAGGAAGCACCTTCGGATGCTAGAAGACTGACACAATAGTGACACAGAGCCGAAATCAAACAAGATCTAAGCACCATAGAACAAAAGCCAGCCTCCTATGGGGCTGGCTTCATTGGGGAATCTCGGGTGGGCTGGTCGGGAAGCGGGGATTTGAACCCCGGACCTCATGCTCCCGAAGCATGCGCGCTACCAAGCTGCGCCACTTCCCGATTCGCTGGCTTTCACGAGGCTTCTAGATTATCGTGGATTGGCTTCTACGTCAATGCTTTACGCTCATTTGCCCTGCGGGGGATTGCGGCGCCGCCTTTGGCGACTCGGCATATCCGGTAGAAGCCAAGGGGCCTGCGCGGGAATGACGGCATCAGAGGGCGGATTCCATTTCCGAGCGCATTTGGGAGATCGTCTCCACATAGTCCTCTGATCCGAATATGGCGCTGCCGGCCACGAACGCGTCGGCCCCGGCCTTGGCCACCTGGCCGATGTTCTGCACTTTGATGCCTCCATCGACCTCTAGCAGGACCTCACGGTCCAGACCGTCCAGCATATTGCGGAGATCCCGAATCTTGTCCAGGACCTGGGGAATGAACGACTGTCCTCCGAAGCCGGGGTTCACGCTCATGATCAGGACCAGGTCCAGATCGGGCAGGATGTGATCCAGGGTCGACAGCGGGGTGGCCGGGTTCAACGAGACGCCCGCCTTGCAGCCCAGCTCGCGGATGTGGGTCAGGGTTCGCTGCAGGTGTGCGCAAGCCTCGGTATGCACCACGAGGTAATCGCTTCCAGCCTTGATGAAATCCTCCACATACTGGTCCGCGTTCTCGATCATCAGGTGGACGTCGAGGGGGAGCGAGGTCACCTTGCGGGCCGCCTCCACGACGATCGGCCCGATCGTGATATTCGGTACGAAGTGGCCATCCATCACGTCCACGTGAATCCAGTCCGCTCCTGCAGCTTCGACGGCCTTGATCTCTTCCCCGAGGCGGGAGAAATCCGACGACAGGATGGAAGGGGCGATCAATTTCGGTTTCATTTCTTTTTCCTCCTCAAACGCGCCGAAGCCTTGCGGCAAAGAACAGGTCGAACCAGGTCGGCCTCGCCCAGGACATGAAGTAGCCGGTCTCCGACGAAAGGTCCTTCAGGCCGGCGGGCAGGAAGGGAGTCACCTCTTCCAGAACGAAATCTTCATGCTCGGCAGCAAATCCCTCTACGATCGCTTCGTTCTCCTCACGATGGACCGTGCAGGTGCTGTATACCAGGATGCCTCCCGGTCTTACAAGTGCAGCAGCAGTGCGGATCAGGCTTGCCTGGAGGCTGCTCAGTGTAGCAAAGTCCGGTGCGGGCCGCCACTTCTTCTCCGGATTTCTCCTCAGGATGCCGAGACCGGAGCAGGGCGCATCCACTAGGACCCGGTCGAAGGGGATGCGGTCGCTCAGTGGGCTCACGGATCCGGAGGCGTCGGCACACGACGGCACGACTCGCGACACGCCCATCCTGCGGCACCCTTTCGCAAGCTCCCGCAGTCGCGCCGGCTGGATGTCCAGGGCAACAATCAGGCCCTGATCCGCCATCTTCTCGGCCATGTGGGTGGTCTTGATCCCCGGTGCGGCGCAGAGATCGAGCGCGCGCTCGCCCGGCCCGGGATCCAGGATCTCCACGATCAGCTGTGACGCCCCATCCTGCTGCACACACAAGCCCTGCTGATAGCAGCGGGTATTTCGGATGTCCCCACCTTCCAGCAGGCGAACTGCCTGGGGGAGCTCATCAACAGGTTCTGCTTTGTATCCTTCGTCGGCAAGCCGATCGATGAGGCTTTTCCGGTCGGTCTTGAGCGTGTTTGCTCGCAGCACGGTCTGGGGTGGGCGCAGAAGAGCTTCCCGGAGCTCGCCGGTCCTGTCTTTGCCCTGCTCACTCTCCCAAATCCGGGCGAGCCATTCAGGGAGGTCTTGCTTTCCGGCCCGGATTTCCTGCCACGAGATCCCCTTCCCTTCCTCCTTGGCCCGGCACAGGGCCCGAAGAGCCCCGTTCACAAGGCTGCCGCAACCGCGTGGCCCGAAACGATTCGCGAGATTCACCGATTCATTTACAGCTGCGTGATCCGGCACCCGGTCGAGAAACAGGATCTGGTAAGCACCCAGCCGCAGGATCCTCACGACCTCCGGGTCGAGCCGCTCCAGGGGTTTCCGCAGGCAGGGGCGAAGGCAGCCGTCCAGGCTTCCTCTCCGACGGAGGGTCCCATAGACAAGCTCGGTGGCAAGACGCCGGTCCCGATCCGGCAGGGCGGTGCTTCTTCGAAGCCTGCCGTCCAGGGCACGATCGGCAAAGGCCTCTTTCTCGTCGACGGCTGAGAGAACTTCGAAGGCGATCGAGCGTGGATGATCGGTTTGCCCACCTTCACGCTTCCTAGGAGCAGTCATGGTGGCCGCTTTCAAGACCCCTATCGTCGTTTCGGAATGGGACCGTGTTCGTCAGGGGCAGGATGCAGAGAGATTCCCGCCTGCGCGGGAATGACGATGCGGCGATCGAGCGCGGTCCTTCGGAAACCCTCTTAGCCAAGGCTCTCCCCCGGCTCCATCTTGTGCCCTCGGAGGAACTCCTTGACCAGCATCCTTCGGCCTCCCTCCAACTGCACCGACTTGAGGCACAACGTGCCTTCCGACGTCCCGACGGTCACGCCATCATTGGCAACGGAGAGGATCTCCCCGGGCTTCCCTCCCGTGCCATCGCCGCTCGCTTCTGCCTCCCAGAGCCTCAGCCGCTTTCCGCGCCAGAAAGTGAATGCGCCCGGCCACGGGTCGAGGCCCCGGATTCGATTTCGGATCGACTCGGCGGACAGGCCCCAATCGATCAGCCCATCTCCCTTCTTCAGGATCGGAACAACCGTGGCCTTCTCATGCTCCTGGGGAACGAACCGGGCGTTGCCCGCAACGATGTCGACCAGTGCCGGAGTGATGGTCCTCGCCGCCAATCTCGCCAGACGCTCCGTGAGCATCCCGGCCGTCTCGGTCGGCCCGATCGCCAGTGGGTGGGATGCAAGCATGTCGCCCGTATCCATCCCCTCGTCCATTCGAAAGAAAGTGATCCCGGTCGTCTCCTCGCCGTTGATGATCGCCCACCGCACGGGTGCAGGCCCCCGGTAGGCCGGCAGAAGCGACGCGTGCACGTTGTAGCACCCCAGGGGTGGCAGGGCGAGAACGTCTGCCGGCAGGATTCGGCCGTAAGCGGCCACGACCATCATGTCCGGCCGCAGGTCCGTCAGGTCTTCGAGGAATACCCCGTCCCGGATCTTCTTCGGTTGCAGAACCAGGATTCCGTGTGCCTGCGCCACCTGGCTCACCGGTGTGGGGGTCACCTTTCTCCCCCGCCCGCGCGGCCGGTCCGGCTGAGTGACCGCGCCCACCACGTTCCACCCGTCCTCGAAGAGTCTCTCAAGGATGATGGACGCAAAAGTAGGGGTCCCCATGAATACGATTCGCGTTTCGGCTTCCTGACCCTGGTTCGGATCGGATCCCATGGCGTGTGTCCCGGAAAAGAGGATGAGGGCGCATTCGTTGGTGGCAGCGCCTTTTCCTTTTACCACGTTTGTGGCAACAATGACAGTTCCGCCCGCACGCGCACCATGTTGCGCGCAAGGGCTTTCCACCGCTCCGTGAATGCGATACCATTGGGCAACGGAGGCTCATTCGATGACGATTACGCATTTGAATCTGGACGATTTGAAAGGCTTCCTCCCCGAGGAGGAAGGCCTGCATCTGTACGAGCTGGCAAAGGAGGCGAGCCGTCACGGCCCCTGCCTCGAGGTCGGGAGCTACTGCGGCAAGTCCGCCGTCTACCTCGGAACCGCATGCAAGGAAAACGGCAGTATTCTCTTTTCTGTGGATCATCACAGGGGCTCGGAGGAACACCAGCCCGGAGAGGAATACCACGACAAGGATCTCTTCGACGAGGAGATCGGCCTGATGGACTCTTTCAAGGCCTTCCGCAAGACCATAACGGAGGCGGATCTGGAGGACACGGTCGTCCCGATCGTGGCGACATCCGAGCTGGCGGCCAGGTGCTGGGAAACGCCGCTCGCCATGGTATTCATCGATGGGGGGCACAGCCTGGAGGCTGCGATGGCCGACTACTCCTCCTGGGCTTCGAAGGTGATGCCCGGGGGAATCCTCGCCATCCACGACATCTTTCCGGACCCGACAAAGGGGGGACAGGCTCCTTACACCATCTACAAGCTCGCCCTGAAGTCAGGGCTGTACGAAGAGCTGCCCATGGTGAGTACGTTGGGTGTGTTAAGGCGCCTTGCCGGCTGAGGGTAGGCGGGTCAGGGCCTTCTCGTTTTCGGCCCACGCCCATTCGACGGCGTCACCCTTCGTGCTCGCTTTCAGTAGACCATTGGCAACGAAGTCACCGATGACCCGCGCAACCAGTTCCCGATCCGCGTCCATCACCTGACCGATCTTTGCGGTGAGAAGGGCCCTTTCCGATTCAGCATCCAGGGGGTGATCGTTCAGGGGGAACCGGCAGTGCTCCTCGATAATGTCCTCGGAGAGAAGCCGGTAGGTAAACTCCAGGCGGACATGCCCTTCCACTCTCAATCCCTCATCCGGGGTGGCCCTGCCCTGCCGGTGGCGTTCCTGCATGTCTTCCCAGCGAGTGTCGTTCTTCTCTTCGAAAGCATCCACGAAGGCCTGGATCTCGGCCGCGGAAACCTGTGAAGTTTGCACCACGGGCCGGTTCGCATCATAGAGGGACCAGTCGCTCGTCAGGATTTCCAGGTCGTACTTTTCGACTTCCTCCCGTACCGTGGTTCCAGGAAGGGGCGCAAGAAAGTGGTATCCGTAGATGATATCCAACTCTTCTGCGTACGCCTGGGTTTCACGTAGCGTCTCGGGGGTCTCGCCGGGGAGTCCCACCATGAATGAGGCATGCGGCTGGATGCCCACGTCCCTGCAGATCTCGACAGCCCTTCTCCCCTGATCGAGCGTAATCCTCTTTCGGATGCGCTTGAGCATCTCAGGGCTGCCGGACTCGATACCGAAGCTGACCGAGTCGCATCCTGCCTCACGCATGAGACGCATGATGTCCGCATCCATGATGTTCACCCTGACAAAGGCGCTCCAGTCGAAGCGGAGATCCCGCTTGAGGATCTCTTCGCAGATCGCCCTGGCCCGCGCCTTGTTCGACAGGAACAGGTCGTCTGCAATGTTGATCCGGGTAAACCCGTAGGAGAGGACTTCCTGGATCTCGTCGACCACGCTCATCGGATTCCTGTACCGAACCCTGTGGCCCACCATGCGCCTCCCCTGGCAGAAGATACACTGGTAGGGGCATCCACGGCTCGTGATGATGCTCACCGGAAAGCCGAGGGCCTGATACCTCGATATGGGCAGCAGGTGCCGGGCAGGCAGCGGTATGGTCTCCAGGTCTTGAATCAGCTCCCTGACGCCTGTGTTGACGAAGCGCCCGTCTTCCAGAAAGGCGAGCCCTTCGATTTCCGACCACGCTCCCCGGTCATGGGTCCGGGTCAGGAGCTCTGCGACGGTGGTCTCTCCCTCTCCCAGGACGAGCAGATCGATCCCCGGGTAGGTCCGAAGCGTGTTTTCCGCATCGAAGGTCACGTGGGGGCCGCCCATCATCGTTACGGCGGAGGGGTGGAGCTCCTTGGCCGTCTCGACGATTCGGGCCGCTGCAGGGAAATTCATCGTCACCGAAGTGGAACCCACGAGATCCGGCTGAAAGGCCTCGAGCTCCCTCGCGAGCTTTTCCCGGCTGTATCGCGAAACGATATAGTCCAGCACCCGAACCTCGGCACCGGCCGCTTCGAAGGCGGCCGCAACGTAGGTTACCCCCAGAGGCGGCGCAGGTGCCTCCTCCAAAGGGTACGGCGGCGCTATGATGGCAACTCGCATTGCTGCTTCCTATGACCCGTCCTTTATCGACTCAAGTATTACGTCTGCAATGCCGGACTCCAACCCCTCCCCTGGATTCCCGCCTGCGCGGGAATGACGGCATTGGGGCGGAGGCGGGGCCTGACCCCTGCCCCCTGATCCCTGACCCCCCACTCTCGTCCAGTCGGCGTCTCTGTCAGTCGCCTCGCGTGGGGAACAGACTGGACCGTATCCAATCGAAGTAGGTGTTGCCCCCGAGCTTCTCCTTGTCGATCTGGTCGATCTCCTCGAAGAGCGCGGCCGGGTCTGAAAACCATTCGGCCCTCGTCGTGATCTTCCGATCGGAATCCAGGGGCTTGACGACCCGGGCAGGGCTGCCCGCGGCGATCGTGTTAGGAGGGATGGAGCTCGTCACAACGGAACCTGCCCCGATGACGCTGTTCTCCCCGATCGTCACTCCCTTGCAGACGATCGCACTGTCGCCGATCCATGCATTGTTCTCGATTCGCACCGGGCCGCTCTTGCCCACGATCTCCACCCGGTTGTAGATGTCGTGCCAGTCCGAGTCTGTGACGTATGCTCCGTAGGCGAACATCACGTTGTCCCCGACCACGATCTCGGTGGCCGAGCTCAGCCGCACGCCCGGGCAGAGCAGGCAGTAGTTACCTATACGGATGCCGGCAGGATCCTCCCGGTCGGACCAGACGGTGAGCCGAACCTTCCTGTCCCGTGAAGCGATCACGTTCACGTAATCGCCTATCTCGATCGGGGTGCCGAAGACTTCCACATTCCAGGGCCGGATGAAGGTGTGGCCCTTGCCGAGGGAGGTGAACTGGGGTCGAAGAAAGTGCTCTACGTAAAACTCCTGAAGCTTGAGGTAGGCCTTCTTGACTCGGTACGGGCGATGATCTCGAAGCATGGGATCCTACTTGCTCCTAGCTTGCACCCTGCCAGGATCCGGGGCGACCTCGGAGGTAAGGGGCAGACATTCCTGTTCCCCTTCAAAAGGCTCGGCAGAGCCGATCCCCCCCGCATCCCGGGTGACACTTGCGGATGCCGAGAGGCCGGAGCCGTTCCAGGCTTGATGGCTGAAGAGCCGGCTGGCAGGTGTCATGTGATACAGGGCGTCGGCCGCCATGAGCACCACGGCGTTCGTCCAGGTCAGCTTGTCTTCCGGCCAGATGACCATGTCCGGGAAGGTGAACCCGCACCAGTAGGAGCCGTCCTCA
>JANQFG010000158.1 GCA_028277985.1 bacterium
GTTCCAGCCCCAGGTCATGTTCTTGAGGGAGCCCTTCCGGTTCCTGATCCAGTACAGCGGGATCTACGGGTCCTTTACGAACTTCGGGTTCTTCCGGGACAGAGATCAGATTAGCTTTGTCATAAGTTATCTACTTAATTGACGGCGACACGAAGTGGAGCCGTCATCCCCGTGAAAACGGGGATCCCTCGGCTCAATGAGTTGCGAAAAATGGTGACCAAGGCCTTCTTCCCGATGCAAGGAGAACAAGAAGAATGAAGAAAGCGCTTTCTCACACCTTTTTTCGCCAGGACACGAAGTGGAGCCGTCATCCCTGTCCCCGCCTGCGCGGGCATGACAGCAACCGGCGGTAGGAGGTGAATGGGCAGCAAATGATCCGTTGCCTAGGACGAAGAAAGGGAGAAATCGAGATGACACGAATACCCTACACGACAGGCATGTCGCTGGTCGGCCTTTGCATGTTGCTGTTCGCAGCGACGGCGGTCTCTGCCGACGTTGCCCCAGGAGATGTGATCGACAAATCGAATTGGGAGAAGATCCAGGGCATGGTGCCAGAGCCCGTGCTGGAATGGTACAAGACGGGGAAATATATTACACCGGTCGGAGAGTTGAACTACGACTACGGGAAGTCTCTTCCCAAGTACGTGTACGACAGGACAGAGGAAAACACTGGTAAGTACGATGTGAACGAAAAGAACGAACTCGTCTACGCCAAGTCTGGAGAGCTTGCCACGGATGTGATCGGCCTGCCCTTCCCCGAGATCGACCCGGAGGACCCGAAGGCCGGGGTCAAGATCGTGTACAACGGAAAATTCATCCGCATGTTCCAGGGAAACGGTAGGTGGCCCGGCATGGTGGGCCACTATGTGAGCAAGACCCGGCATGAAAGAGACGTGGTTGTCGACATGAGGACCGCGAACTTCCTCGCATGGCCGGGCATTGCCGAGATGAAGAATCCGCAGGGCTTTCAAGAGCAGTACGTGCTCAAGGTTGTCTCGCCCTATGACCTGGCAGGGACGGCGGTGCTCACATGGCGGTACCTCGGAATGAAGCCGGACATGACCTTCGGCTATGTACCCGCCATCCGGAGGGTCCGGCGGATGAGTCCAGCGAATCGGTCGGACGCAATGTTCGGCTCCGACTTCTCCGCGGACGATACGGGCTACATCGGCTATGACGGCAAGGTGCCCTACTTCGAGTTCAAGCTCGTAGGTGAGGCAGAGGCTCTGGGCATGTTCTTCGGCAAGGATGTGGTTCAGTGCAGTCGTGATCAACTGGGCAACTTGATTTCGACTGAACCACCGGGCCTTGACTTCAAAGTCGGATACGAAAAGGAAGGCTGGCAGGGCGCGCTCTGGGCGCCGGCTACCAAGGACGTCTTTTTCGTTAAACGCCCGGTCTGGAAGATCGAGTGTGTGTCCAAGGATCCCTTCTACAATTACGGTACACAGTACATGTGGATCGATAAAGAGGCCTACTGCAGCATGTGGAAGCAGATCCTGGACCATTCCGGGGAGCAGTGGAAGATGTGGTACGACATCTGGGGCGTAGCCGTGAACGAGGCTGGCGAGCATGCGGGCTTCTCGATTCCCTATTTCCGCATGGTCAATGTAGTGGACGAACGTGCGGAGCATGCCTCGGCCTTCGAGTGCGTATACGAGAAGAGCCCTGCATACTATTTCTCGAAGGAGGACGCCGACGTCTACAGTCTGGGCGGGTTCCAGAGATACTGCAAGTGAAGTCGACCCGCCCATTGGGAGGACCGCTCGTTCCTGAAAGAATACTTGCCCGCGAGGGCAAGCTTCATTCTCTGTCATCAGATAGGAGGGTCTTACAATGAAGAACAGACCGTACACTGCGATCGTGGTAATCGGTCTTCTACTCGTTCCGGGGTTCGCACCGTTGGTCTCCGCGGAGCTCGAACCGGGTACGATGATCGACACGTCGAACTGGGAGAAGATCAAGGGGCTGGTGCCCGACCCGGTGCTGGACTGGTACAAGACCGGCCAATACACCACACCCGTCGGGAAGCTGGACTATGATGCAGGAAAGGCTCTGCCCAAATATGCACACGACCGGATGGAGTCGAATGTCGGCAAATACGATGTGAACGAGAAGAACGAGCTGGTGAATGCCGGGGACGGAGAGCTGGCTACGGATGTTGTGGGCCTGCCGTTCCCGAACATCGACTCGAAGGATCCGAAGGCAGGGCTCAAGATCGTCTACAACGGCAAAATGATCCGAATGCTCCAGGGCAACTGCCGGTGGCCGGGCATGATGGGACACTATGTGAGCACGACTCGACACGAGCGGGACGTGGTGGTCGACATGAGGACCGCCAACTTCCTCGGCTGGCCGGGGATTGGAGATATTAAGAACCCGAAAGGCTTTCAGGAACAGTACGTGCTCAAAGTGGTCTCTCCTTACGACCTCGCCGGCACCGCTGTATTGACCTGGCGGTACCTGGGGATGAAGCCGGACATGACCTTCGGCTACGTGCCTGCAATCCGGAGGGTGCGGCGCATGAGCCCCGCAAATCGTTCGGATGCCATGTTCGGCTCCGACTTCTCCGCCGACGACACGGGCTACTTCGGCTACGACGGAAAGGTACCCTACTTCGACTTCAAGCTCGTGGGCGAGGGTGAGGTTTTCGGCATGTTCTACGGCTCGGAGTTGGTCAAGTGCCAGCGTGACTCGCTAGGCGTGATGACCTCGACCGAGCCTCCAGGACGGCAGTTCAATCTGGGCTATCAGGTGGACGGATGGCAGGGAGCGCTCTGGGCGCCGGCCACAAAGGACATCTTCTTTGTCAAACGCCCGGTCTGGAAGATCGAGTGCCACGCCAAGGATCCCTTTTACAACTACGGCAAGCAGTACATGTGGATCGACAAGGAACACTTCTGCGGCTACTACAAGCAAATTTTCGATCACTCGGGTGACCACTGGAAGGTGTGGCACAACATATGGGGCGTAGCCTCGGACGAGGAAACAGCCTTCCAGATCCCGTATTTTCGCGTGGTCACCGTCGTGGATGAACGTGCAGAGCACGCCTCGGCCTTCGAGTGCGTCTACAACAAGAGCCCGGCCCAGTACTTTGTCTCGGAGGATGCCGACGTTTACAGCCTGGGTGGGTTCCAGCGGTACTGCAAATAGTGACTCTCTGAGGGGCGCGCAACCTTCCTTCTTTTTTACAGACCGCGGGCGCCTTGCTCTGAGCAGAGATCAAGGCGCTCGCCATCATCCAGGAGAGCCTGCAAGAGGCGCAGGCCTTGCCGGCGAGGGGTTTCTTCCCCCTTCGCATACGTGGAGTGTGTTCACGTGAAGAGACGGGTTCCGCTTTTTGCAGAAAATCGAGATACAGAATGGAGGCAAACATGCTGAACGAATTCACCGTGGACTTCCGGACGACCGAGGAGGAACTGGATTTCATGGTCGCCTTGAGCATGTCGACAGAGGGGGTGGGCGCCGCCATCTTCGTGCTTGCCCTTCTGTCCGGTTGGATGGGAGCCGCCTTCGTGGGGTTGGCGCTGGTGTGCGTGGGTGCCACAGCCCTGTTCACTCACCTCGGGCATCCCCTGCGATTCTGGCGGGTCATCTCGAAGACGCATGTGACGTGGATCAGCCGAGGCGCGATCTTCACCGGCGGGCTGATCGGCTTTGGTGTTCTATCCCTGATTCTGCCCGCAACGAACGCTCTGGGTATGCTCTGTCAGATACTCTCGTTGATGTGTGCCCTCGTGGTGATACTTTACACCGGCTTTCTGTTCTCATCCATGAATGCGATTCCGTTCTGGAACACCTCTCTGCTGCCGATTCTGTTCCTGGTGCATTCGATCGCATCCGCGGGGGTGGTGCTCCTCGGGCTGCTGCCCCTGACCGGACAGAGGCTTTCGGACAGCCCGCAAGGGGTGTCTGCCGTCCTTGCCATGCTGCTGTTCTCCCTCGTGCTGAGTTGGGTCTACACGAAGTCGGCCCCTCGCTCCGAGGCGGCGCAGGAATCGGTGCGGCTTCTGACCGAAGGCAGGCTCAAGTCGTTGTTCCTCATGGGGGGAGGCATTGTCGGGCTGGCCGCCCCGATCGTCCTGGTGATGCTCGCTTACTCGATCTCCCTGGACATGGGTATTCTTTCCGGGCTGTTCGTGTTCGTTGCCCTGGTTCTGCGAATTGCCGGGGATATGGCCTTTCGGAGTGCCGTGCTGCGGGCCGGGGTGTATGCACCGGTCATCTAGTTCCAGGGGTCAGGGACCAGGGCTCGGGGGTCAGGCCCAGCCCAACCGCCCCGATTGGCAATTGGTGAAAGGAACGTTAGGGAACGAGGAGGAATAGTAAGATGGCGAATGGACAGCGTACGGACGAGGCATGGGTCCCGACAACCTGTTACGGCTGCTTTCCCTCGTGTGCGATCCAGGTGCACCGGAAAGACGGCAAGCTGGTCGGTTCGAGGGGAGATCCCCAGGTATATAGCTCTTACGGGAAGTGCTGTGGAAAATCCCTTGCGCGGGTGGCGGATCTCTATCATCCGAACCGGGTGACCAAGCCGATGGTTCGGACCAACCCGGAGAAGGGGATCGGGGTGGATCCGAAGTGGAAGGAGATCAGCTGGGAAGAGGCGATGGACATGGTGGTGGAGAGGCTCGAGAAACTCCACAAGGATGACCCGCGCAAGCTCGTGATGGCCTCCATGGATATGAACAACCATTACTATCAGTATGCGCTGACCAAAGCCTTCGGTTCGCCGAACTACGCCTGGTACAGCGCCACCATGTGCGGCGGCGGCCTTCACACGGTCTACTTCGTGACGTTGGGGACGATCAACTCCGAGCCGGACGCGGACCGCTGCGATTACCTCGTCCAGTGGGGGTCCCAGTACGGGCTGGGCGCAAACAACAACCCGATCGTGGGGATCCGGGAGATGGCGAACGCCCGGAAGCGGGGTGCGAAACTGGTGGTGGTCGATCCCATCTGCAGCCATGCTGCGGCCAAGGCGGACGAGTGGATCCCGATCATCCCGGGTAGCGACGGTGCGCTGGGCCTGGGCGTTGCGAACGTGATGGTGAACGAGCTGGGAATCTATGACGCCGAGTATCTGAAGAAGGGAACCAACGCGCCGTACCTGGTTGCCGAGGACGGACACTACGTGCGGGACGGCGCTACCGAGAAACCCCTGGTGTGGGACGCGGGAGAGGGCACGGCCAAGGCCTACGACGATGAGACGATCCAGGACGATGCCCTGGAGGGCAGCTACGAGGTGGACGGCAAGCAGTGCCGGCCCGCGTTCGAGCTGTTCAAGGAGCACCTGAAGAAATACCCGGCCGACAGGGTCGGCGAGATCACCGGCATTCCTGAGGAAACGGTTCGACGGTTTGCCAGGGAGTTCGCAGAGGCGGCCCAGGTCGGCAAGACGATCCAGTACGACGGCCATACGCTGCCCCATCGGCCCGCCTGCATCGAGACGAAGCGGGGCGGGACCCAACACAAGAACGGGTTCTGGAACGTCTATTCCATCATCCTGCCGAACATTCTGGTAGGAGCCATGAACGTTCCCGGCGGCCTGCTCGGCACCCACCCGCAGGGGCCCTTCGGCATGTGGAAGATCACGGAATGCAAGGACGGACTGATCGTCACGGACGTGTGCGATGTCATGGCGGATATTACGGACTTCATGACCCCCCACCCGCCGGAGGAGGTCAAGCCACCGGAAAGCCTCGAGCTGATGGAGCTCATCCCCTGCTCAGGATTCCGGAACTCGATGCCCATCATGAGCTTGAACGACCCGGCGAAGGTCGGCATTCCCTACGATCCGGAATTTCTCGTCATCTTCCGATTCAACCCGATGATGAGCATGATGGACCCGAAGACTGTTGGAGAGACCCTGAAGAAGATGAAGTTCATCCTCTCCTTTGCGTGGCATATCGACGAGACGAACGAGTTCGCCGACCTCGTCATCCCGGATCTGCACGACCTCGAACAATGGTGGCCCTTTCCTGCGAACCTCCCTGCCGGTTTCATCAGCCCGGGCCCGGGTCCCTGGTACGGCCAGATACACCAGCCCACGGTGGACCCGCCCGAGGGGCTGCGGCACTGGGCCGAATTCATGATGGACGTCTGGGAGCGCATGGGGCTTCTTCCGGAGGTGAACCGGCTGATCAACGAGAAGAGCGGCCTGATCGGTGCGGAAAGTCATGCCCTCGAGCCGGACAAGAAGTACACCACCGAAGAGATCGCCAAGAAAACGGTCTGCCTTCTTACCGGAGACGGGGAATTCGATCCGGATACGTTCAAGGATTCCGGAGCCGTCCACTTCTACGACAAGACCCCGGAGGAGGCGTTCCCGGCCTGTTTCTGGAAGGCCCGGGTGCCGATCTATTTCGAGCACTTCATCGACGTGGGCAAGGACGTCGAGAAGGTCACCGGGGAACTCGGAATGGACTGGTGGGATACATCCTATTACCACCCGATGCCCGAGTGGCATCCCTGTCGGGCGCACGAGCAGGGCGACGGAGAGTATGACCTCTACATCGCCTTCAGCAAGGCGCCACTCCTGGCCCACACGACCACCATGGAGAACCCCTGGGCGGATGACATCGTAAAGCGAAACCCCCTCGACTATGCCGTTATGATCCACACCAGTGTTGCGGAGAAGAAGGGGATCAAGGACGGGGACATGGTCTGGGTGGAATCGGATGTGACCCGCGTGAAAGGAAAGTGCAGGGTCACCGAGTGCGTTCACCCGAAGGTCGTGGGCGGCTTCGGAATCGGCGGCCGCTGGGCACGGGAGAAGAACGTCTCGCGCGGCAAGGGCGTGCACTTCAACTCGCTGATCCGGTTCGGCTGGGACATGGTGGACACGCTGAGTGGCCAGATCGATTACTGTGCGAAAGTCAAAGTGTATAAAGCATAAGAGCAGGGATCAGGGACCAGGGGTCAGGGGTCAGGCCCTGTGCCCCACGCCCGGAACTGGAAATGGAGAAGAAACATGGCCAGATACGAGATGATCATAGACCTGGACCTGTGTATCGGCTGCAACGCTTGCACGGTGGCCTGCAAGCAGGAGCACGGCACCCAGCCCGGTGTCTTCTGGGGCTACGTCCTGCAGAAGGAGTTTGGGAAGACACCCCGGGTGACGAGGCTGTTTCTGCCCGTTCTGTGCAATCACTGCGAGAATCCGCCTTGTGAAGAGGTGTGCCCGACCGGAGCGACCTACCGGGACGCGGACGGGACGGTCCTGGTGGATTACGAGAAATGCATCGGGTGCAAGACCTGCATGACCGCCTGCCCCTACAACATTCGGTGGTACATCGACAGAGAAGAGTACTACTTCCCTAACACACCGATTCCGTACGGGGTGGAAGAGCTGCGCGGGTACGAGAAGATCGTGCAGAAGTGCAACTTCTGCGCGGACCGGTTGAAAAAGGGCGAACAGCCGAAATGTGTCGAAGTCTGCCCTACCTCCTGTCGCATCTTCGGAGACATGGAGGATCCTGAAAGCGAAGTGGCGCAGGTCATTCGAAAAGAGAGGACCTTCGTTCTCCGGCCCGAGGCGGGGACGGACCCGCGGGTGCGATACATTCAGAACAAGAACCTCGACATCGTCAAGATCAGGTGAGCTTCCGACAGGAGAGAGGTATGGGACAGACAATTGCCGAAAAAGTCTTCTCCAGCAAGGTGGGCCGTACCGTCAAACCGGGAGAATATGTGACCGCTCCGGTGGACTGCGCACTCATGAACGAGGCCTTCGCCATGAGCTGGCTGCAGCTGAACGCCGCGGGTTTGAGCAAGGTCTGGGATCCGAACAAGGTGGTTGTGGTGATCGATCATTTCGTTCCGGCCAACAGCGAGCGGAATGCCTCGATCCACGCGTTGATTCGTGGTGCTGCAAAGGCCCTGGATCTTCCCTCCTATTACGGTGAGGGCGAGGGGATCGCGCATCAGGTCATGATGGAAAAGGGCCACGCCAGGCCGGGAGACCTGATCGTGGGTACCGACTCCCATACCTGCAGTTACGGCGCCCTCGGAGCGGCGTCAACCGGGATCGGTCCCACCGAAATGGCGTACGTGCTGGCCAAGGGAGAGCTCTGGTTTCTCGTTCCCGAGTCTCTCCGGATGGTGCTGAATGGCGGACTGCAGGACCGGGTCGCTTCCAAGGACATCCTGCTTCACATTGCCGGCACCTACGGGACCGAGGTGGCCCAGTACAGATCGATCGAGTTCGTGGGAGACGGGGCCGAGGCCCTGACCATCGAGAGCCGGATGGTCATGAGCAACATGGCCATCGAGATCGGTGCGAAGTTCGGAATCTTCGACGCCGACGAAAAGACGCTCGCCTATCTGAAGGGGAGAGGACAGGGCACCCTGGAGAAGATTGCCGGGGATGAGGACGCCTCCTACCTGGCCACGCACGAGATCGACGTGAGCGCACTCGAACCGCAGGTCGCCTGCCCCCACTCGGTAGGCAACGTGAAGCCGGTAAGCGAAGTGAAGGGGAAGCCGGTGAACCAGGCGGTCCTCGGCTCGTGCACGAACGGACGGGTCGAAGACCTGAAGGCGGCGGCGGAGATCCTGAAGGGAAAAAGAGTGAATCCCGCAACCCGCCTGCTGGTCTATCCGGCCTCGCGTGACGTGTATCTCCAGGCGATGGAGGAAGGTGCCATCCGGGATCTGGCGGAGGCGGGCGGCATCATTTGCAATCCAAGTTGCGGCCCCTGCTTCGGCGGGCATGTGGGCATCTTGAGCAAGGGCGAAACCTGCATCTCCTCTACGAACCGGAACTTCAAAGGCCGTATGGGCAGTCCTGATGCAGAGGTCTATCTGGCCTCTCCGGCGACTGTTGCGGCCTCGGCGCTCAAGGGCGTGATCGCAGACCCGAGGGAGGTGTAACCGATGGCGGATCTTCGAATCAAGGCGCAAATCTGGGTGTTCGGCAATGATGTGGACACCGACCAGATCGTACCGGGCCAGTATCTGACATCTCCGGTGGAGGAGCAGAGTGAGCACGTCTTCGAAGCGATCTCGCCCGGCTTCACGAAGCAGTTCAAGAAGGGAGGGGCCCTGGTGGCCGGGTCGAATTTCGGTTGCGGGTCCAGCCGGGAGTCGGCGCCCGAGGTGCTGAAGCACCTGGGGGTTTCCGCGGTGATCGCCGAATCCTTTGCCCGGATCTTTTTCCGGAATGCGATCGCCATCGGGCTTCCCGTGCTCGTTTGTCCGGGTATCACCGGGCAGGTCCGGCAGGGGGAAGAGGTGGAGGTGGACCTGGACAGGGCGACCGTCACCCGTGTGGCAGAGGGGAAGGTGCTGGAGGGCGTTCCCTTGAACGAAATCATGCTCGACTCGCTCCGCAAAGGCGGAATCATGAAACTGCTGTCGGCCGAATGAATCAGGCAAGTTGATCCAAGGTCTACAGACGAACAGGCAAAACGCTAAAAGGGTCCAGGGAAGAGAAAGGGTTCAAGGATGGCTGGCAAGAAGCTCAGAGAACTGATGGCGAAGAAGGAACTTGTCTGTGCCCCGGGTGCCTACAATGCACTCACGGCAAAACTGATCGAGGAAGCGGGTTTCAACAGCATCTACATGAGCGGCTATTGCACGGCCGCAGCGACCCTCGGCCTCCCTGATCTGGGCCTGCTGACCATGACCGAGATGCTCAACAACGTACGCGCTCTTTCGGATTCGACCGATATCCCGTTGATTGCGGACGGGGACACCGGATACGGAAACCCGATCAATGTGGTGCGCACGGTCAAGGAATACGAAAAGGCGGGTGCCGCGGCGATCCACATCGAGGACCAGGTGTGGCCGAAGCGGTGCGGGCACATGGCAGGGAAGCAGGTCATCCCGCAGGCGGACATGGTGGCCAAGATACGGGCGGCCACGGACTGCCGAATCACCGATGATTTTGTGATCATCGCAAGGACCGATGCACTGGCCGTGGACGGGCTGGAAGCCGCCATCGACCGTTGCCACGCCTACGCTGAGGCGGGTGCCGACGTGGTCTTCGTGGACGGACAGCACACCATGGAGCAGATCGAGGCAGTGCCGAAACAATGCCCGGAGAAACCTGCCCTGATCAACATGGGCCCCCTCACACCTCCCCTGTCCGTGGAAGAGATCATCAAGATAGGCTATGCGATCGCGATCTTCCCGGCGGTCTGCATCGGCCCGGCCATGCTCGCCATACAGGACGGCCTAAAGCACTTCAAGGAGACCGGCACATCGCCGATCACGGATCCGAATCAGATGATGCACGTGTTCGGCACCTTCAACAAGTTCCTGGGGGTCCCGTACTACAACGAGTTGGAGGAGAAGTACAAATCCGGGGAGTGACCCGGGGCCGGATAACGAATCCTTCTCAAACAGAGGGCCGGGAGGGAGGCCCTGCCGGAATGGAAAAAACGAACGTGAAGGCGGATGCGAGTGCATGCGCGGAATGCTACAGCTGCCAGCTCATCTGCTCACTCGTCTATACGGGTGCCTTCAACCCCCTGAGGGCGAGGATCACGATCCGGCCGGATGAAATCTGCTTCACAGACGAATGTGTGGAAACGTGCAGCCTCTGCACGAACTACTGCGCTTACGGCGCTCTGACCCGCTCATGAACCGTTCCTCACGATTCGAAGGGGCCTGAAAGGCATGGACTACTTCGGGTATGCAGGCGGTGTTCTCCACGTAGACCTCACCCGGGGAGAGATCAGAAAAGAGGCCCTGGATCCTGCCCTTGCCGAGAAGTACCTCGGAGGCTGGGGAATCAACTATCGGCTCACCTGGGACCTTCTGAAGCCGGGGATCGATCCCCTGTCGCCTGACAATCCGATTGTCTTGGGGGCAGGCCCCTTGATCGGTACCCTGGCCCACACCGGGAACAAGATAGCGGGCACGACCAAGTTTGCCCTGCCTGCCACCGAAGACGGCCGTCACTATGTCGCGTCAGGGATCGGCGGCACGTCCCGGTTCGGCCCCATGATGAAATGTGCCGGCTACGACCATGTGGTGATCACGGGACGAGCCTGGAGCCCGGTCTATCTGAGGATCGATGACGACGAAGTAGAGATCTGCGACGCGGGGGATCTGTGGGCAAGGTCGGACGTCTACGAGACGAGCGAGAATCTCTGCGCTCGACATACGGACAGCGGTGTCATCGCCATTGGCCGGGCGGGTGAGAACCTGGTCCGTTTTGCCATGGCCGTGGCCGACAAGCGCCGTACCCTTGGCCGTAGCGGCTTTGGGGCGGTGATGGGCTCGAAGAACCTGAAGGCGATCGTGGCCCGGGGCACAAAGGGGATCCGGATCGCTGATCAGAAGCGCTTCCTCAAGAAGGTTCGCGAGCTCTATCCGCTGAACACCTTTCTCTCGAATGAGATGGCGGATCTGGGCGACCACGTCGGCTGGGCCTCGGCTGTCTCGATCAACATGAATCCGGGACTCTGGAGCGTGTTCGACTGGGACGAGCGGTACGGGGTCAAGAAATGGTACGAGGTCAGGAAGGACGTCAAGGGCTGTTCGGCCTGCCACATCAGCTGCCACGTGGCCTACAAGATCCGGGAAGGTGAGTTCGCCGGTCTCGAATCAGAGACCGGACACTATATGTGGCCTGCCATCAAGGGCCAGTACCTGGGCCTTTCGGATCACAGGGAAGCGATCAAGCTGCTCGACATGGCGAACCGGGCGGGGATGTGCGTCATCACCGCGGGCGCGCTCGTAGACTGGGTCACCCGGCTCCATGAGGACGGAGCCATCAACCTCAAGCATACGGACGGAGCGCCCCTCGGGCGCAATCTGCAAGACTATATCGAGCTCACGGAGAAGATGATCGCCCGGGAAGGGGAGTTGGGAAAGGCGATGGCCGAGGGATGGTTTGCCATTTCCGAACACGTGGGCAGGGACGCTGGAACCGACTACACGCAGGGGTTCGGCATAGCCAAGGGAACGGACTGCATCTTTCCGGCCAGGACGTCCAAGCTGGACCCCCAGCGTTTCACCATGGGTGTGACGAATCCCCGGGGCGGCCACAGCCCACAGGGGAATTCGCTCTCCTCCACCCCGATGCTGCCGCTGGAAACCCTGAGAAACGACGCCCTGGCGTGGGGCACCCCGCAAGAGGCGGTGGAGAGAATCTTTCAGCCCACCCCCTACTACGGGGCCTTCAACTGCGGCAGGCTCACGCGATACGTGGAGGACTTCTACAGCCTCCAGTGCTGCCTCGGCACGTGCACATTGCAGGCGATCGCGGGGCTCGTCAGCATAAACGACTTTGCCGAGCTCTATTCGGCGGCAACCGGGATCGAGACGGGCCCGGAGGAACTGAGGCAACGCTCCGAGAGGGTGTATAACCTCTACAAGCTTCTCAATGTACGGGAGGGATTCGGGCGGGCCGAGGATGCCGCTTTCCCTGAGGTCTGGCTAACACCCATCGACACGCCGGATCGCAGAGAGGCACTGACAGACTACCATCGGATAAGGGAGTTGACGCGGGAAGATGTCCTGAAGCTCCTCGACGACTACTACGAGGAGAGGGGCTGGGACATAGGGGACGGAACGCCCGGCAAGGAGAAACTGGCCGAGCTGGATCTCGAAGATCTCTAGAGAACCATTTTGCAGGAGGCAAGAATGTCTGAAAAAGGCAACGAAACGATTTCCTGCCATCGATGCAAGACCCTCGCCTGTATGGAAAGCTACCCCCAGGGAGTGCCCAAGTATTGCAGGGCCGGCAAGTTCAAGGAAGTGATTGACGAGAGCATCCAGGAGTATTCCGACCCGAAGATCGCCGAGGTCCACCTGGCAACCGCCAGGGTGAACAAGAAGGGCGGTTTCGAGTGGACCCGGGTCCAGCAGTGCATCGAATTCGCACGGGAGGTTGGCGCAACCAAGGTGGGGCTGGCCGTGTGTATAGCGTGCATCCGGGAGGGAAGAGCCATGGCGGGTCTTCTCGAGGCCGCGGGACTCGAGGTGGTGACCGTGGGATGCATGATCGGGGCTGCAAAACCACAGGATACAGGCATTCCGGACGACTTGGTAACCGGGCTAGGCATTGCCTGCAATCCCCTGGCCCAGGCGAAGATCATGAACCAGGAAGGCACACAGCTGAACTATATCTACGGGCTGTGCGTGGGGCATGACACCCTCTTCATCCAGCACTCCGAGGCCCCGGTTACCTATGTGGCGACAAAGGACGCGGTCACCGGCGACAACGCAAGTGCCGCTCTGAAGTCGGCCGTGCTCCGGCTGAAACTGGCAATGACCTATCAGGACGCAAGCTTTTCACCCACTGAGTTCCTCAAGGGTCCGTAGGCTCTCCTTCGGATCGAGCAGCCTGGCTGAACAACCTACCCATCAGGAAAGGAGAAGACAGTGATCAAGGACGAAGGGCTCAAGATGATGGCTTCAGGCGTATTCGGGATGAGCGAAGAAGACATGGAAAAGGTGACGCCCGAACTCGAAAAGCAGCTCCTCAACGCAATGGCCAAGGTCGGGAACTACAGGCTCGTGGCGGAAGTGGTGAGCGCCAAGTACTGTTTCGCAGGTCTTCAGCCGGGACAGAAGTACGTGGTGGAGAATGCACAGCAGCTCAACATGGAGGCGACCGACGCACCGATCTGCCTGGGCGCCGTTCGGGAGCTCATCGAGCGTGCACATATCATGATGGACCGGGTCTACCATGACGGAGATGTCACCGCTCCGGTTTCCGGATACCGGTGCACGGATCCTGGACTGGATCTGGGTGGTCTGGGCGGCGTGGAGTTCAAGGTAACCATCGAGGAGAAGTAGGAGGCGGACATGGCGGAATTCGAACACCTGTTCTCACCCATTAAAATCGGAAACGTAGAGATTCGGAACCGCATTCTCCAGTCGGCCCACATCACCAATTTTGCCGACAATGGTCTGCCCTCGGAGCGCCATCTGCATTACTACGAGGCGCGCGCAAGAGGGGGGATCGGCCTCATCATCCATGAGGCGACGGTGGTCGGCCCGCATACCGGGCTCCACCATACCCTGTCGCACGGCTGGAAGGACGGAATGGTCGACCGGCTGCGCAAGATAAGCGATGCGGTGCACGCCCACGGCGCCAAGATCTTCCTGCAGCTCGCCCACGGTGGAGTCGTTGCGAGTTCTTACTGGAACTTCTTGAACACCCAGGGGTGCTCCCCGGTTCCGACACCGGCCAACGGGGAGATTCCGCGTGTCCTGGACGAGGAACAGATCGAGGAGGTGGTGCAGCAACACGTGCACACGACGCTCGGCGCCAAGGAGGCGGGCTACGACGGAATCGAGCTCCACTTCGGCCACGGCTACCTGCAGCAGCAGTTTCTCTCTCCTGCCTACAACATCCGCAAGGACGCCTATGGTGGTGAACTTGCGAATCGGATGCGGTTCGGCATGAGAGTGATCGAGGCGGTCCGGGAGGCGGCCGGCAAGGACTTCGTCATAGGCGTTCGCACGTCTGCGGACGAATTGATTCCCGACGGCTACACCCTGGATCTCGCCAAGGAGTTCATGCCGATCTGGGCGGACTCGGGCCTGATCGACTTTCTCCACGTCACGGTGGCCGCTTCCACCACGATGGCCTACGCGATTCCCCCGATGATGGTTCCCCCACGCCCCTTTGTTTACTGCGCGGCGGAGATCAAGCAGCTCGTGGACATCCCCGTGTTCGCCGTGGTTCGGATCAACGATCCGGTGACGGCGAACGACATCATCAAGAACAACGAAGCGGATATGGTGACCATGACCCGGGCCACCATCTGCGATCCGGACCTGCCGAACAAGGCGAAGGAAGGGCGTATCGACGACATTCGCCAGTGTATCGCCTGCAACGAGGGATGCTGGGAGCGGTGGGCCCATCAGGCACCGATCACCTGCATGCAGAATCCGGAGGCGGGCCGCGAGGGCGTCTGGCGCATCGAGCAGGTTCAGCAACCCAAGAAGGTCATCGTCATCGGAGGGGGATGTGCCGGCATGGAGGCGGCTGTCATCGCGAAGCAGCGGGGCCACGATGTGACCTTGTACGAGAAGGCCGAGGAGTTGGGAGGTGCGATTCTGATCCCAGCCAAGGCCCCGAGCCGACAGGAGCTCGGCCAGACGGTTCGTTTCCTCAAGCACGAGGTCGAGAGACTCGGCATTCCGGTTCAGCTGGGTACGGAAGTCACTGCGGAAAAGGTTCTCGGCGAGAACCCGGATACGGTCATCGTGGCCACCGGGGCGACCACCATCGAGGATCCTGCCCCGGACGTGGTCGGGCCCTATGCAAGCATCGAGATCGAACAGGGCGCGGATGTGGTCACAGCCGAGGACGTGCTCGACGGCAAAGCGCAGACCGGCCAGCGGGTGGTCATTGCGGACCAGCAGAACTACATGAAGGGGCTGGTCACCGCAGAGGTCCTTGCCGACCAGGGCAAGGAGGTGACGGTCATCACGCCCCCGCCCTTCCGGTATCTGGTTGCCAACCCTTACGAGATGGATGCTTCCACCCACGGGGTTCAGATTCTGAACCTGAAAATGAAGGGCGTGAAACGGGTGGGTGACAACAAGGTCAAGCGGGCGCAGGCGGGGAAGGTCACGATCGAGGACATATTCACCCAGGAGCAGCAGGAGCTGGAGGCGGACACCCTTGTCCTTTCATTCTGGCGGAAGGCGGAACACCGGCTCCACGATGAGCTCAAAGGCAAGGTGAAGGATCTCCACCTGATCGGAGACGCCCTGGCGCCGCGCCGCCTGGTCGACGCTTTCTACGAAGGGTACAAGGCCGCCACCGAGATTTAGCGGTGCACTCGAGAAGAAACACCCATTCGTGGCAGCCGTTCGAATGTGACCGAGCAGAAAAAAGGGGGAATTGATATGGGTATGAAGATCTGGTGGCAACACATTTTTCCGCCTCAGGAGCAGATCGAGAAAGAAACGGGCATGACCCTGACCGCCTCGGTGGAGGACGCGAAGGGCAGGGTTCTCGAGAACCTGAAAACCGTTGCTCGCCCCGATACAGAGGTGGAGATCCACTACATCAAGCACTCGGCCTACATGATTCAGTCCTACTACACCGAGATGCTCAACAACATATGGCTCATCGACGGCGTCATCGAGGCGGAGAAGCAGGGCTACGATGCGGTCATCATCGGCTGCGCGGACGACCCGGCCGTCAGGGAAGCACGCCAGGCCGTCGACATCCCGGTGGTGGTTCCCACGGAGGCAGCCATGATGCTCGCCAATTCCCTGGGGAGCAAGTTCGGGATGATCACGGTGATGGACGAGCTGGTCGCCTTCTGCGAGCGGAACATCCGGAATTACGGGATGGAAGCTCGAGTCGTCCGTCCGGTCCGGGTCCACGACATGGGTGAGAACTGGGTGAATGCCCTCTTCGAGATGCTCCTCGACCCGGATGTGCTCTTTCCCCAGTTCGAAGAGCTTTGTCACCAGACCATTGCAGACGGGGCGGAGGTCATCCTGCCCTGCTGCTGCGCCCTGAGCCCGGCCCTTTCTCTGGCAGGTTACCGGGTGGTGCCCGGCACGGGTGTGCCCATCGTCGATGTCACGCACGCAGCCGTCAAGCTCGCGGAGACCCTGGTTGATCTCAAGAGGACGGCCGGGCTCGGCAAGTCGGAGAGACGCACCTACAAGTCCGCCCCTCCGGAAATCAGGGACGCCATGCGTGCGTTCACTTACTGTTCTCCGGGCAAATAGTTGCCCCGCATCGGTTCAACACGCGCATAAGAGAGGGAGTGTCACCACATGTCCGAACTTTCGCATCTATTCTCTCCACTCACCATCCGAAACCTTACGATTCCCAACCGCATCTTCTCGTCCGCCCACGTGACGGCCTTCGGCGAAAAGGGCCTGCCCACGGACCGGCACGTTCGATACTACGAGGCGCGTGCAAAAGGGGGCGCAGGGCTCATCGTCCAGGAAGGGACGGTCGTGTCCCCCCATGCCCAGTTCCACGAGAAGTCGTTCGTGCAGGGATGGAAAGATGAGATCTTTCCCTGGCTCAAGAAGATCGTGGAAGCCGTCCACGCCCACGGGACCAAGATGTTCCTGCAGTGCTGGCACGGCGGCAACTACAGCTGTTCCTACTACACCTCGAGACCCGGCGTTTCCAGCTCGGACATACCGATGAAATTCATCGGCGAAGTTCCCTTGGTTCTCGACGAGGAGATGATCCTTCAGGAAGTCCAGGCCTTTGTCGATTTCGCCCTCAAGGGGAAAGAGGCGGGGTATGACGGCGTGGAGCTCAATTTTGCCCACGGATACCTCCAGCAGCAGTTTCTTTCCCCCTCATCGAACATCCGCAAGGACGCGTTTGGCGGTTCTCTGGAGAACCGGATGCGCTTCGGAATGATGGTGATCGAGGCGGTCCGCAAGGCCCTGGGTGAGGAGATGGTTCTGGGGGTTCGGGCTTCAGCCGATGAGTTCATTCCGGAAGGCTATACGCTGGACGACATGAAGGAGGTCATGTCGATCTGGGAGGGAACCGGCTTCCTGGACTACCTGAGCGTGACGGTCACCGGCGTGGCCGCCATCTCCCCCATGATGGTACCGCCCCGCCCCTTTGTTTACTGCGCCTCCGAGATGAAGCAGATCGTGGATCTCCCGGTGTTCAGCGCCATCCGGATCAACGACCCGGTAACGGCCAACGATATCATCCAGAACAATGAGGCGGACATGGTGGCCATGACCCGGGCGACACTCTGCGACCCGGAGCTCCCCAACAAGGCACGGGAGGGCCGCCTCGACGACATCCGTATGTGCATCGCCTGCAATCAGGGTTGCTGGGGGAACTGGGAACGCCGAGAATCGATCACCTGCACGCAGAACCCGGAGGTGGGCAGGGAAGGGGTGTTTCAGGTTACGCCAGCCCCCACCCGGAAGAAGGTGATGGTCATCGGCGGCGGATGTGCCGGTATGGAGGCTGCTGTGGTCGCCAAACAGAGAGGCCATGAGGTGTCCCTTTACGAGAAGGAGTCGGAACTGGGTGGGGCGATTCTGA
This sequence comes from bacterium, assembly GCA_028277985.1. Taxonomy (GTDB): domain Bacteria; phylum Desulfobacterota; class DSWW01; order DSWW01; family DSWW01; genus S015-6. The sequence goes on from JANQFG010000158.1 coordinate 17,969, forward strand.
TCCCGGCCAGAGCTCCGAGCCGTGAGGAGCTGGGCCAGGCCGCCCGGTTTCTCAAGCACGAGGTGGAGCGACTCGCCATCCCGGTTCACTTGAACACCGAGGTGTCTGCCGACCAGGTGGTCCAGGAAGACCCGGATGCGGTCATCATCGCCATTGGCGCAGACGCGATCAGCGACCCGAGCCCGGATGTGGTCGGGCCGTGCACGTCCATCCGGATCGAGCCCGGCAGCCATGTCGTGACCGCGGAGGATGTCTTGGAGGGCAAGGTCGATACCGGCCAGCGGGTGGTCATCGCGGACCAGCAGAACTACATGAAGGGGCTCGTCACCGCCGAGTTTCTCGCCGATCAGGGCAAGGACGTCACTCTGGTCATGCCGGTGCCCGTGCGGCTCACGACGCCCAACTCCTACGACGTCGATCTCATCACCCTTACGGTCCAGACCATGAACATCAAGATGAAGGGGGTCAAGCGCATCCAGGACAGCGAAGTGAAGGAAGCGATGCCCGGCAAGGTCGTGCTCCGGGATGCATTTACCGAGCAACTGGAGGAGCTCGAAGCGGACACGCTGGTCCTTTCCTACTGGCGGAAAGCGGACACCACGCTCTACGACCAGCTCAAGGGGAAGGTCAAGGAGGTCCACAGGATCGGTGACGCTCTGGCCCCACGTCGCCTGATCAACGCGATCTATGACGGATATAAGGTAGCTGCGGAAATCTGAGATCCTGGAAGAAGGAAATGGGAAGACTGTAAACCAACGAAGAAGGGGGGAATTGCACATGAAGCTGAGTCGAGGTCTCTACCTGTTGATGGTTGTTTCCATGTTCCTGTTTGTCGGATGCGGTGACGATGACGATGAAATTATCAACCAAGGCGGGCCTCCAGAGCCCCAGCTGCAGGAATTCGTCCAGGGGGCTCCTTTTCACGGCTTGAACGGCATGAACTTCGATTCAGAGGGCAATCTGTACGTTGCCTCGGTCAAGGGCAGGGAAATCATCAAGATGGACCCGGAGACCGGTGCGGTTCTCGATACGCTGGGGCCTGCGGACGGAGTCGATACCCCGGACGACCTCACCTTCGGTCCGGATGGTTCTCTGTACTGGACCTCCCTGGAAACCGGTTTCGTGGGCCGGATGAAACCGACGGGTGAGGTAACCACCCAGTTCGTGGGTCTGGGCGTGAATCCGATCACTTTCTCGGACGACGGTCGTCTGTTCGTTGCCCTGGACTTCTTCGGGGACGGACTCTACGAGCTCGATCCCGAACTCGTGGACCCTCCCACCGTGATCTTTCCGCAGCTCGGCTTCCTGAACGGATTCGATTTCGGTCCGGACGGGCTGCTCTACGGCCCGATCATCCTCCAGAGCAAGCTCGTTCGCATCGATGTGGACACACCCTCGCTTGAGGACCTCCCGGTGCAGGTTGCCATTGCTGCTGCGGCAAAATTCGATTCCCAGGGCCGCCTGGTGGTCAACGAGGCCGCGGCAGGCCAGGTGTCTCGTGTCGATCTGAGCACGATGACCAAAGAGGTGCTGGCTTCAGGGATGCCCATCGGCCAGGACAATCTGGCTATAGATTCCCAGGACAGGATCTTCGTGTCCCGATTCTCCGATTCCTCGGTCATAGAGGTTCTGGACGGCGGGAATATCCGAACGGTGAGCCAGGAGGGAATCAGCTACGTAGGAGGCCTGACGGTTATGACGCCTCCTGGAGGGACGGAGTCCGTCTTCCTGGCCGACCAGTGGACCATCAGGCAGTATGATATTTCCACCGGCGATCTCCTCAACACGATGTTCTCGAATCCCTTTGCGCCCGGGGAGCCCATCAATGCGAACGCGATCTCCGTGGATGGGGATGATCTAGTTTTCACCACATACATGGGCTTCGTGCCGACGATTCAGGTTTGGGACATGACGTCGGACAGCTCGGAGGCGATGCTGGGATACCCGGTCCCGTTTTCGACGATGCCGATGAACACGATTCCCTTTCAGGGCCGGTTTGCCGTTGCGGAAGTATTTCTGGATCTCAGCGGTGGCCAGGTCATCAGCGTGAACAAGGGAGACCTATCCGATCAAACGGTCCTCGCCTCGGATCTGGGCGTGCCGGTAGGAATGGCGGCCATAGGCGACGATCTCTACGTGGCGGATTGGGAGGATGGAACGGTGCTGAGGATCGTGGACGACGGCCAGTCCCTTGCAGTGCCGGACGTGATCGTGGATGACCTTCACGAGCCGGAGGGTCTGACGGCCGAAGATGATGAGACCCTGCTCGTCGTCGAGACCGGGACAGGCTCGTTGCTCCGGGTGGACATTGCGGACGGGGACACGACCACGGTTATGGACGGGATGAACATCGGCTTCGAGCACGTGCCGGGCCCGGGCCACCCACCGATCTGGTTCTACAACGATGTGGCGGTCAGCTCGGACGGAGCGATCTTCGTGTCCGGAGACATCGATAACGTGATCTACAAGATTCAGTAGTGGAGATTCAACCCTAAAGGACAAGGGCTGAACCGCATTGTTCTTGACCCGAGAAGCGGGCCCGGGGGATCGTGGGTTTCATCCGCCCTCTCCCGGGTCGAAGGCCCCTGAGAGCCGCCGGTCCGATCCGATCGCCTCGGCCATCTTGGGTCCTGCCATTCGGAGGAGGTGATTTGCATGGCCAAGAAGAAGAAACAGACGGGTGGAAAGAAGGGCAAAGACACGCAGACTTTCAAGAACCTGCTGTCACCCATCAAGATCGGGAACGTGGAGCTCAAGAACCGCATCGCCGTTGCGCCGATGCAGGAGCATATGACCGGTCACGGAGGAGAGATCACGGAGCAGACCCTCGCCTACATCGGCGCGCGCGCCAAAGGGGGGCCGGGGCTCGTGATCAGCGGTGTCATTCTCGGCACGAGGCTGGCCGCGAAGTTCTCCCTCGTCCGCAGCATGATCCTCTATCACCAGGGGCACCAGTTCGGACCGACTCTGTACGCCGAGCGCATCCACTATTTCGGCTCCGTGGCGTGTGCACAGATGGCCCCGAGCATGGGGCGCCAATCGTCGCCCTACGACCCGAATGATTTAGTGCCTTCCGCCTCCGCGAATCTCCCCTATGAAATGGCCGCGGAGAAGATCGCAGGCGGCATCAAAGAAGTCCTCACCATGGATCCGAGGGGGCGCGCGTTCCTGAGAGGTCCCAATACCTATGAGATGTCCATCGCCGAGATCCAGAACGAGGTGAAGGAGTTTGCGGGCAGCTGCCAGCTTGCCGTCTCGAGCGGTTTCGACATGATCGAGATCCATTCGAGTCACGGTTTCGCGGCCCATCAGTTCCTTTCTCCCTTCTCCAACAAGCGGACCGACATGTACGGCGGGGAGTGGAGGAATCGAAAACGCTACCTCATGGAGCTCTTCGAGGGTGTCCGCTACGCGTGCCAGGGAATCCCGCTGGGGGTCCGGCTCAGCGCCGAAGAGCACATGGAAGGCGGCCTCACCCGCGAGGAAATGGTGGATGTGGCAAAGGATCTCGAAGCCCGGGGCGCGGATTTCATCCACCTATCGGACGGTGCGGGCCTCGAAGAGAACGGCCATCAGATCCCGGACGCGGATCGGGCCGAGCACATGTCGGATCATGGCATCGAGTTCAAGAAGGAGCTGAAGATTCCGGTGCTCGTCATGTCACAACACGATCCGGTCAAGGCGGATGCGGACATCGGCCAGGGCAAGTACGACATCTCTGCCCTCGGGCGGGCGCTGCTGGTGGATCCGGAGTATCCGAACAAGCTCGCAGAAGGGCGTGCGGACGAGATCGTGCGCTGCATCCGATGCAACACCTGCATGATCCGCTGTCTTGGGGGCATGTACCTTGCCTGCCCCCTGAATCCTGTGCTGGGCAGGGAATACACGCTGGACGAATACAAAATGGGTATCTGGAAGAAGGACGAGCGGCTCATCCCGAAGAGCTGGGAGAACGCGAAGATGCCGCCCCTTCACGGAAAGCCCTGGTACAAGGATGAGATCGATGTGATCGAGAAGTGCTGGAGGCCGTTCCGCGGGCCCGGACCGCGCTAAGAAAACGGCTGGTGAAATGTCAAGGGTGAAAGGAAGCAAAGTGAGGGATCAGGGGTCAGGGGCCAGGGATCAGGCCCATCAGCCCTTCCTCCTCGTCGTCGTCCTCGTCCTCGTCCTCGCATGAAGGGGTCAAGGATCGGGATCATGGAGGGAACCAAAGTGGCAACGAATCTTCCGGAACTTGCTGCAACGATCATGAACCCCTACGTGGAGGAGTGGAAGGCGCAGGGTAGGCCCGCTGTCGGCTATATCTGCTCCTACATTCCGAAGGAGGTGATCCACGCGGCGGGGATCCTCCCGTACCGGGTAGGTGCCAGGGGATGCGACTCCACCGACGAGGCGGATGTCTGGATGGCTCCGATTACCTGCTCCTTTGCCAGATGCTGTCTGGAGATGGCGCTGAAGGGCGAGTACGACTTCCTGGACGGATTGATATCGATGAACACCTGCGAGTGCATGCGCCGGATGTGCGACAACTGGGTTCATGAGGTCGGCGTGCCCTACTCCTACTACATGAGCGTGCCCTACAAATCGGACGCGGGGGCCGTCGAGTTCTATGAAGAGGAGTTGCACCATTTTCAGGAAAGCATAGAGAAACACTTCGGTGTGAGCATCACGGACGAGAGCCTGGAGAATTCCATCCAGGTGAGCAACGAGACGAGACACCTCCTCCGCAAGCTCCATGAATTGCGCAAGCAGAAAGCCCCCCCTCTCACCGGGGCGGAGATACAGAAGATCGCCATCCTGTCGACGGCTATGCCCCCGGAAGCCTTCAATTCCCTGCTCGAAGCGTTCCTGGAAGAGGTCGATACCCGGCAGGGTATCACGGGTCACCAGGCAAGGCTGATGGTCATCGGGAGTCCCATGGACGATACGGGGCTCACCGAGACGATCGAGGAATTCGGCGGCCTCATTGTCACCGATGCGACTTGCTACGGTGCCTACTCGTACTGGGATTCGATCCAGCCCGCCGGCAGTCCCTGGCGGAGCGTGGCGAGCTACTACCTGAACCGGCCGGGGTGCCCGAGAATGCCCCAGAAATCGGGCGACCGTCTCGCATACATCGCTGAGATGGCAAAGGCCTTCGAGGTGGACGGCATCGTCTTCCAGCGAATGCTCTTCTGCAACCTCTGGGGAGGGGAAACCCTGCCCCTGGAAGAAGGGCTCGAGGAGATGGAAATCCCCCTGCTGGTGCTCGACAGGGAGTATATCCCCGGTGCCGTCGGCCAGCTCCGGACCCGGCTGCAGGCCTTCATCGAGATGATCAAAGGAGTCTGAAATGGAGGAGGCAAGAAAGGAAGTCATCCAGGAAGCGCATCTGATGCTCCGGGCCGTGGACGAGGACTTGAAGAAGACGCAACCGGAGCGGGCGTGGATGCTCGAGCCGATGCTCAACTACTTCGACGTTCTCGACGATGCGATGAGCCGCGAGCGGCCCATGATCTGGCACTTCCTGACCCTGAGCCAGGAACCTTTGCGCTCCATGGATGCGGCCGTCTTCTCTCCCGAATATGCGGCTGCGGTCTTCGCGATTCTCGGGATTGCCTACAAGTACTACGATCTGTCGGCGGACAAGATGCCGGAGCACATCTGCGTGCTGAACCGTTTCCCTGCGGGCCTGTCCCTTTCCGGCGACACGGTGATCCCGGACATCATGCTCTATCCTGCGGCGAATCCGTGCGACGCGGGGATCATCTCCTATTCGAGCCTGGAGCATCACTTCAAGGACCTGCCCTTCTTCTGTGTGGATATCCCTCCAAATACGGACGACCGGACCCGAAAGTACGTAGGCAAGCAGCTAAGGGAAATGGTTTCCTTCATCGAGGAGAAAGTGGATCTGAAGATGGACATGGACGAGCTCAGGGAAAAGATCCGGTTCTCGAACCGGGGGCTTGAGATTCACCGGAAGCTGCTCGAGTACCAGAAGCTCGTTCCATGCCCGACCCCCAGCCTGGCCCACCTCATGCACGGCTACACCAATATGGGTGTGCCGGGCGTTTCTCAGGTCGTGGAATGGTTCGACCGGCAGGAGGCCTGGCTGACCGACAAGGTTGAGAAGGGTGAAGGAGCGATTCCGGAGGAGAAGGTTCGGCTTGCCTGGATCGCCAACAACATCGACTTCGACCTGAGTATCTACGATTGGCTGGAGACCGAGCACGGTGCGGTCTCCGTGGCGTGCGGTATGAGCCTTCTCAATACGGACCCGATCGATCCGGAGGCGGACGAAGAGGAGATTTTCGAAGGATTGGCCGCTCGGACCATGACCTACCCCATGCCCATGTTCGGCAGGGTCCAGGTGGACGCATACATCAATCGATGCGTGGAGATCGTGAACGAGTACAAGGCGGATGCCGTCGTGTTCGCGGCGAATGTGGGCTGCAAGTACCATTGGACCACGGCGAAGCTCGTGAAGGACCGGCTCACCGATGCGCTGGGCAAACCGGTCTTGACCTTCGAACTGAGCCCGTGGGACGCGAGGATAACCTCATCGGAGGGCATAAAGGCGAAGTTCGACCAGTTCTTTGAGGCATACTTCTAGTCTTTCACGTACCGGTCCGGGGAACCTGGAGGCGCCCGTGCACGAGCTGCCCATCATCGGCGAGGTTGTGAAGGTCGCCCTGCGCCACGCAGAGCAGAACCAGGCAGCGAAGATCGTGAAGATCCATCTTGCCGTAGGAGACCTCTCGGATCTGGTCGACGAATGGGTCCACCACTACTTCAACCACCTCACCGAAGATACGATCGCCAAGGAGGCGGAGCTCGTGATCGAGCACGTGCCGATCGTGATCATGTGCGGGCCGTGCAAGAAGCCCTTCACGGTGGACAAGAAGGAGATGGACTTCAGCTGTCCGGAATGCGGAGAGAAGGGATCCGACCTTCTGCAAGGACAGGGGTTCACGGTCAAGAGTATCGAAATCCTGTGAGCGAGGCAGGACATGAAGACCCTGATCATCCATTTCTCTCAGACCGGCAACACCTTGAGGATGGCGGACCGTATCCGCGACGGGATCGTGGAGCGGACCGGCAGGTGTGATGTCATGGCCATGCGCGATGTGGAAGCCGGTTCTCTCGAGGATTACGATCTCATCGGTTTCGGGACCCCGGTGTTCTATTTCCAGGAGCCCTTCCATGTGAGGGATTTCTTGAAGGCCCTGCCCGACCAGAAGGGAAAACACTGGTTCCTCTTCGGAACCCACGGTTCCATGTGGGGAACCATGTTTCTCTCCATGGCCGATATCCTCAAAGGCAAGGAAGCCGAGGTCGTAGGCTATCACCACAACTATGCGGATGCTTTCCTGCAATTCTATCCGTACCCCTTTGTGACGACCGGCCATCCGGACGAGAAAGAAATCGAGGAGACGAGGGCTTTCGGCAGGGAGATCCCGGAGGTGAGCCGCAGGATTGCGGAAGGAGACAGAAGCCTGATTCCGCAGCCCGTCTCCTGCCCCGACCTCTGGAAGTGGGTCGCCCAGGGATTCAGCCCCGAGGTGTTGTCTCAATTGCTTCCCCCTCTTGAGATCGATCTGGACAGGTGCACGGAATGCGGCCTCTGCCAGGAGAACTGCCCGGTTCAGGGGATCGACATCGAGTCGAATCCGCGCCGCCTTCAGGACCCATGCGTGTACTGCACCTACTGCATCACTGTCTGCCCCACGTGCGCGATCGGGGGCGACATCATCGACCTGATGGCGGCCCTGGCCCCTGAGTTTGCCAAACACTACATAAGGAATCTGGAGAACGCCGCGGCAGAGGGAAAGTTCGAGTGGAAGATCGACCCTGCCTCGATCGACTTCAGTGACAACCTCTTCCGGCAGCGGGAAAGGAAACTCAAGAACAGACCGTGAGCGATTCCTACGGGTTTTGAATCCGAGGCTTGTTTGGAGGGTGGAAATGGATCTCCGGAACGTGAGCAGGGACGACGCGACGTGGTCGGATCATCTCAGGGCCAGAAAGCTGACGAAGATCTGGAAGTTCTATGAGCATTTCAAGAAACAGGAAGCCTTGCCGGTTGACGAGCTTTTCACCGACTATGCAGTGTGGGTCATGAACGGACGGTGGACGGACCACGTGCCCTTTGCCGGCACGTACCAGGGGGCGCGGGCGATCGCAGGATTGTTCGAGGCGTACCACCAAGCTGTTGAGATCATCGAGTTCGAGCACGAATACGAGATCGTGGACGGCTGTGAGATCGTCGTGCACTTCAATTTGGTGGCGAAGGCCCCGGCCACGGGCAAGACCTTTGACATGGAGTTCTTCGATCACTTCAAGGTGGATGAGATCGGCAAGATCTTCTTCTGCCGGAGGTATTACGACACGTTCACGTTTACGCTTCCTTTCAAAGAGGAGGGGCCTGCTCACATCGTCGACGTGAAGACGAATCGAAAGAATCACGAGATCAACCGGAATGCGAGATACGATACGGCAAGGCGGGTGTGGCAGATCTATGAGGATTTCTACGCAGGCAGGCTTGCAGAGGCAAAGGCGGCCATGAATCCGGGTTTCGAGGTGAGCTACAAGGGGCCGGGCCTCGAAACCGAGCACCCCCTGATCCCCTATCCGGGCAAGTATCATGGGGACTCGGGGGTTGACCGGTTCATGATCAACCTGGGTACCACGGCCACCATGGAGTACATCGACCGGTATTTCCTCGTAGAGGGCAACATTGTGGAGATCATCTTCTACGAAGACTGGACAGTGATCGAAAACGGCAGGATGTACTCAGTATATACCCTGAACAACTGGATCCTGGATGAAGAGGGGAAAGCGCTCGAGATGATGTGTTCCCCGGACACCTACGAGATCGCCAGGGCATACAATCCGGATCTCGAGTTCTAGCCGGGCGCCGCAAGACAGTGCCCCGGTGCTGACAGCACTCAGGGAGGTGAAGACGGTGGAAGGTAAGGTCGTAATCGTGACCGGGGCCGGCAGCGGGATTGGACGGGCCGCCTCCCTTCTCTTTGCCGAGAAGGGGGCTCGCGTGGCCGTCGTGGACCTGGATCCGGCCGGCGGCGCTGAAACGGTCGAGCAGATCGAGCGCGGCAAGGGCGAGGCGATCCTGATCGAAGCGGATGTGTCTTCGACCGATCAGGTGCAGGCCATGGTCCGGAAGACCGTTGATGCCTTCGGGAGGCTGGACTATGCCTTCAACAATGCGGGTGTGGAGGCTGGACTCATTCCCCTCGACCAATACGCAGAGGAAGTGTGGGACCGCACCCTCTCGGTCAACTTGACCGGCGTCTGGTTGTGCATGAAATACGAGATCCCGGAAATGCTCAAAACGGGTGGGGGCGCGATCGTGAACGCTTCCTCCGCCGCCGGCGTGATCGGTGTGCCTCAGCACTACGCGTACGTGGCCAGCAAGCACGGGGTCGTGGGGATCACGAAATCGGCTGCCCTTGAGTTCGGCGGACAGGGCATTCGTGTCAACTGCGTGTGCCCGGGGATGATCGATACGCCGATGACCGAACGATTCGTTCCGGACGGGGCGCGGCCCATGCTGGAGGAGGGGCATGCTCTGAAGCGGTTCGGCACGGCCCAGGAGGTCGCCGAGACGGTGGTGTGGCTCTGCTCGGACGCAGCCTCCTTTGTCACGGGACACGCGATGCTGATAGACGGCGGCATTACCGCGCAATGAGTTGGTTGATTCGAGACAAGAATTGAATGTATAGAGGGTGTACGGAAACACTGGGAACACAAACTGAACAAGGAGTGACGGTTATGGCTACACGAATCGTGTCGATGGACCTGGGAAACACGAACTGCTTTGTCCTGCAGGACAAGGGAACGATCCTGATCGATGCAGGCGGCCCGAAACAGGGAAAGAAATTCAAGGCGGAGCTGGAAAAGGCCTCGATCAAGCCGGAGGACATCCAGCTCATACTGATTACCCACGGGCACTTCGATCACATCGGGTCGGCCGACGAGATCAAGAAGCTGACGGGTGCGAAGCTCGCCATGCACGAAGCGGACAAGGAGAACCTGGAGAAGGGGTTGGCGCGGATTCCGCCCGGGGTGACGACTTGGGGCAAGGTCCTGCACGCGATCCTCTCGTTGTTCGAATCGATGATCAAGTTCCCGACTTCTACCGTGGATATCGTCCTTGGGGCCGACGAGATGTCCCTGGAGGAATACGGCATCCAGGGCAAGGTGATCCCAACGCCCGGCCATTCCGCAGGCTCGGTGACCGTGCTGCTGGACACGGGTGAGGCCTTTGTGGGTGACATGTGCATGAATGGGCCTCCCATGCGCCTGGGACCCGGGCTGCCCGCCTTCGCGGTGGATCTGCCAGGTCTGAAAGCGAGCTGGAAGGCGCTGCTGGATCGAGGCGTGAAGACGATCCATCAGTCCCACGGCAAACCGGTGTCGGTGGAGGACATGTCCAAGGCTATCGCGTAGAGGGAAAGGGGCTTTCGACCTCGTCGTGGTCCACCTAGGAGATCCAATCATGGAACGCAAAGGCTATACAGGGAAGATCCTCCATGTGGATCTAACGACCCGGAGCGTAAGAAAAGAGTCTATTGACCCGGACCTGGGCAAGAAGTTCCTGGGTGGCTGTGGGATGAACCTGCGGCTCGCCTCTGAATGGATTGCCCCGGGAACAGACCCCCTCTCCCCGGACAACCCCATTATCCTTGGCGTAGGGACTCTTGTCGGTCACACCCCGGGAGCGGCCAAGATCAGTTGCACTACCAAGCTGGCCCTTCCTGCTGCTGCAGACGGCCGGCATTACGTCACCACCGCCATGAGCGGCAGCCGAGGGTTCGGCCATGGGATGAAGCGGGCGGGGTATGACCACATTGTGATCACGGGAAGAGCCGAGGAACCTGTATACGTGGAGATCGTTGACGACGAGGTGAAGCTCCGTGACGCCCGGTTCCTCTGGGGAGAGATGGATATCTACGAAACCACGGACGCACTGAAGGAGGCGTATGGCAGGTGTGGCGTGATCGCCATTGGCAGGGCAGGGGAGACCCTGTGCAGATTCAGCATGGCGATTACGGATAAGAAGAGCACCCTGGGGCGTTCGGGTCTGGGAGCGGTCATGGGCGCCAAGAACCTGAAGGCCATTGTGGTCAAAGGTACGGGAGAGGCCAAGGTTGCGGACCGCCAGAGGCTCAAGGAGCTCGTCACGCGGATCCGGGATCAGTACCGGCAGGAGGTCAAGCCCCTTGGCGGCTTCTCGGACATGGAATGGAACATGATCACCAAGGAGAACATGAATCCCGGTGTGTGGAGCAAGGCTCGTTGGGAAGCCCTCTACGGTGAGGAGAAATACAAGCCCATCAAAGAGGACCTCTCCTGCACCACGTGCTGGATAGGATGCGGAGGTTCTCTCGAGGTCAAGGAAGGTCCCTTTCAGGGGGCGAGCTCCCGAACGGGTCTGTACCTCTGGGTGGCCATCATGGGGCAGAAGCTCGAGCTCGAGGATGTAGGTGCCTCTGTTCAGCTCTTCGGGCACATGAACCGATTGGGCCTTTGCACCGCAACCACCAGCAGTATCATCGACTGGATCACCCGGCGATTCGACCAGGGGGTGATCACCGAGGACAAGACCGGCGGGATGGTTCTAGAGCGGGACCTGGATACATACCTTGAATTGACCGATATGATCGCGAATCGCAGGGATTTCGGCGACAGGCTTGCGGAAGGTTGGTTCGAGGCCTCGCAGTGGGTGGGGCTGGACGCGGAAGCCGATTATGTGGAGGGATCCGGGATTGCCAAGGGAACGGATTGCATCTATCCGGCTCGAGCCGCCAGACTGGATCCACAACGATTCACCATGGGCGTCACGAGCCCCAGGGGAGGACATTCGGCCCAGGGAGCATCGGGCGCCTCTCTCCCCTTCACTCCGATCGAGCTCATAGCCGAAGCAGCGAAACGCAACTCCACCTCCAGATACGATATGGACAGGATCTTTCAGCCAGTTCCCTACTATGGCGATTTCAATGCAGCCAGGCTAACGAAACACGTTGAAGACTTCAATTTCGTTCTCAACTCCCTGGGGACGTGCTTCATCTGGGGCGCGCTGCGCATGTACTCTCTGGACAGTCTCGCGGAGCTCTATTCGATTGTGACAGGGATGGAAATGAGCGCCGGTGAGCTGGAAGTTGCCGGGGAGAGAATCTTCAATCTCTACAAGGTCCTCAACGTCAGGGAAGGCTTCGACAGGGCCGATGATGCCTTTCCCGAGGTGTGGCTGAAACCCTTGGAGACCCCGGACGGGGTGCAGCAGTTGACGGATTACTACGGAAAGCACGTCATCACGGCCGAGGATCTCGAGCACCTGCTGGATGATTACTACGACGAGCGGGGATGGGATGTCGAGAAAGGCATCCCAACCAGAGAGAAACTTTCCGACCTGGGGCTCGAGGAACTACTCAAGCCGGGGTAGAGCGACAGAGGGGTCAGGGAGCAGGGATCAGGCCCAGCCACCCGCCGCTTGATCCGAAGAAAGGGGAGGGGTGTGAGGCCTGACCCCTGGTCCCTGCTCCCTGACCCCTTTTCCGCTTCGGAGCGGCTACCGCCGCTTCTTCTTGGTACGGAGCTGCCCATCCAGGGCCCGGATCTCCTCGAGCGAGTGCTGCAGCTCGAGCAGGCCGTACCAGAGGGCGTAGTCCGGATTGAAATGGAAGCCTCCCTGGAACGCGCCCATCCGATGCTTCATGAACATGAGGTAGAGCTTCTGCTCGATCGATGTGGGCGCGTCGTGGACGGCGAAGAAGTCGGGAAAATCGTATGGGTAGTTCCACGGCTTGGCCACCAGGCCGTCTTCATAGAGAGCGGAGACGATTCGAATCGCCTCGGCCAGAAGAAGATCGGCTTCCATGACCAAACGGTCGCCGTTCTCGAACATCTGATCCACGAAGACTGCCGGATGACAATCGAGACATGTCTTCGCCATCTTGTCGCGCTCCTTCTGCCAGTCCTCCTGCGTGAGGCGCGCGAGATCCAGTTCCTCGATCAGCTTGTACCTCTCCGTTGGCTTGCCTTGAGGGTCGAGCATTCCGATGGACTGCATGATCGTCTTCCGGGCCTCGGCCCAGGCCTTGTCCTCTGGCATGGGCATCCGAATGGCCAGGAAGCCCCACGCGGTGCGCACCCCGTGGTCCCCACCCTTCATATGACAATCCTGGCAGGTCGGGGCCCGTGTGTCTTCCGGCAGCGTGCCCTCCCGCTTCAGAGCATTCCGAATCCCGTGCTTCGATGAGGAGTAGATCTCCCACATGGGCTGGTCGAAACCGCGGTGGCAGACCCTGCAGGTCTGCGGCTGCAGGGCCTCTTCCACGGAAAAGGAGTGACGGGTATGGCAGATGTCGCACGAGGCGATCCCGAAGCCGGCACCCCGCTTCCTCAGCTCCCGGATCTCCTTCGGTTCCTTGAACCCGATCTTGTGGCAGCTATCGCATCCCTTGATTCCCTCGATAAAGGCCATGGGCTGCCAGTGCGCCGAAGGGAGGGCCTGGACAGCCTTCCAGGCCTTCGAGTGCTTTCCTTTTGCGAACTGTTTGCCCTGAGCCTCGTGACACATGATGCAAAGCTCCGGCTTCACCGTGGCCGCCTTGTCCACATCCTTGTCCGACATGTGCTCCACGCCGTGGCACATCAGACAGCTCACCATGTTGGTGCTGTGTTTGCTCCGCTTCCATTCGGAAACGACAAAGGGTGTGACCTTTTCGTGGCAGTCCACGCATCCCTGCACGATATCGGGCAGCTCACTGTCCTTCTCTTCGTACGGGAACTCGGCTCGCTCCCACTCTCTCCATCCCCCCTTGAGGGCGTACACCTTGGGGTAACCATTCTTCATGAACATCCGTGCCACACGGGCACTGGTCGACTCGGTCGGTCAGGCTCAGTAGAAAACGATTGTTTTGTCCTTTGGATACTTGTTCATCCATGTGGACGGGACGGTCGGGTTCTCGTGCGCCGCCCCCGGAATCTTCCGGTTGCTGAATCGCCACTGCTCATCGAGCCTTATATCGATGACGACCAGATCTTTACTGCCCAGCATCGGCTTGAGCTGCTCTTTGGTCATAATCGAGGCCTTTACGGTGGTCGGTGTCTCGTCGGCACCGATCAGGAGCAGGCCCAGAAACGCCGTTAGAATTGCAAGCGTAGCGGTTCTCATGAAACCCCCTCTCCACTTTTGGAATCTAAGGGTCTAAGGCAATAGAAATTGAACCATACCCATCAACTATAGGCACGCTGCAACGCACGAGTCAAGCCGGAGTTCGGACCGAACGAAGCGGATCCCTTGACTCAAAGGAAATTATGTTATAGGGTCCTTGTGACTCGAAGACACATTGTTTTAAGCTTCAATAATCTTAACGAAGGGGGAGAGATCATGCAGAAGCGAGTCGTAGTCGTAACAGCCTTGTTCTTCCTGTTGTCCACCATGCTGGTCCTGGTCGATCGCCAGCCGACCGACGCAGAGGAGAGCCAGCTCGTGAGGATTTTCGGTGGTGTCGCTACTGGGTCGGGAGAATTGAAGAAGCCGATCCGGCTGGAGCCGCCCACCATGACCATTTCCAAGGGCGGTGTCGTGGTCTGGATGAACTGGGCGCGAAGCGTCGAATGTGTCCAGGTGTCCTTTGAAGACGGCAAGAAGTGTGACGACGTGACGGATGCTCCCACCGGTTTCGAAATGGCGGACGGATGTTACGTGACGAGCTGGATCACCTTCGGCGGAACCTCCAGCCTCCGGTTCAACGAACCTGGTACGTACGTCTACACGGTAGAGGCGAAGACCGGCGGCGAAACCCGAAAAGAGACCGGGAAGATCCTCGTAAGGGCCGACTGATGTTCCAGACTGCCTAGTGGTTGTCCGGACCAGAATCCTTTGAACGCGCCGGGGCCTCGCCATATCTCGGGAGGCCCCGGCCGACTGTATCACCCCCAATAAGATCCCTTCCGAATGCCCCCCAGGTTCGATAGAGGGCGACCCCTCTCGATCGTCACCTTTCTGCTGATCCTCTATGCGTATCGCCTCTACCTGATCGGCCACCTTGAACTTGTCCCTGACGAAGCCTTCTACTGGTACTGGGCCAAGAATCTGAGCCTTGGCTACGTGGAACACCCTCCCATGGTCGCCTACATCATGGCACTTTTCACCTGGGTCGGCGGGGACAGTGAATTCTGGGTGCGCATCGGTGGCCTGTTGTGTACCCTGGTGAGTCAGGTCTTTCTCTACGCGATGGTGAGGCGATTGAGCCGGGACGATGCGAATCTGCCGTGGGAACTCCTGTTCATCTTCAATCTCACGCTGCTCTTCTCGGGTGGCTGCATCATACAGACGCCGGACACGCCTTTGTTGTTGTTCTGGACGATGGCTCTCTACGGCTGTACGCGGGTGGTTACCGAGGGAGACAGCGGGGGCTGGTACGTGGCAGGGATCGCCCTGGGGCTGGGACTGTTGAGTAAATACACCATGGCCCTGCTCGTCCCATGCATGTTCGCCTTCCTTCTGTTTTCTCCTGCCCATCGGCACTGGCTTGCCCGGAAGGAGCCTTACCTTGCAGCCCTGTTGGGTGGGATCATCTTCTCTCCAGTCATTCTGTGGAATCTGGAGCATGAATGGGCCTCGGTTGCCTTCCAGCTCCGGCAGGGATTCTCGCCGGTCGGGAAGCCTGCTGTCTCCAAGCTGCTGGAATACGCGGGGGGACAGATCGGTGTGATCACGCCGCTGCTCTTTGTTGCCTTTGTCTTCTATACCCTGTGGGGGTGGTCCTCTTCGAGACGAGGGAATGCGCCGGAGTATGTCTACCTGGCCATGGTGTCGTGGCCCGTCCTGGTCTTCTTCGGTCTCTCCACCGTGAGGGGTGAGGTGGCGGAGCCGAACTGGCCTGCGCCGGCCTATGTGGGCGGCCTCGCTCTGATGTGGATCGTCTACCGGATGCATTTCCAAGAGACCCGAAATCATCGGAGGTTCGTGCGGCTCTCCATAGGGCTCGCCCTGATCTTGAACCTGCTTCTTCACGTTCATCTGGCAAGGCCCGTGCTTCCTCTGCCCCGAGGGATGGACCCGACCTGGCAGTTCCACGGGTGGCAGAATCTCGGGGAGAAGATCGAGGAGAACATCCAGGCACACCCCTGCGAAGCGGGCTATTTCCTGGTGAGCGAAGGGCCGCCTACTGTGGCCGAAGCCATATTCTACACGGGTAATCGGTATGCAGGACTGGATCTGACTCGTCCGGATCGGTACACCTACCTTCAGGGGGTTGAGGGGCTCAAGGGAATGAATGCGATCATCCTGTCGCTGGACCTGAGTGAATCGACCCTGCAGACGGCAAACGACCACTTCGAGGAGGTCACGGTCCTTGGGAGGCATCGCGCTTACTTTCGGGGCGAGCCTTTCGACAGGATGGCCTTCTATTTCCTGCTCGGCAGGGGGTTTCGCGGCAACTGGCCCCCTCCGAGTGACACCTCCCTCGACGCCCGTCCCAGCGAAGGCTGAGAATTGACGGAATCGAGGAATGGTTGAAGCCAGCCCGTCGTTCGGCATCTTGTTGTCGGTTCTTATGGAAGATTTTGCTTCCAGCATGTAGAATGAACGGGCTGTTGCCCAAAAGGAAGCCCGTTGAAAACGCGCTTCTGAGTTCGGGGACAGCCACCGATCTCCCTCGAAATATCGGCGCAAACAGCAGAGATCGGTGGCTGTCCCCGAACTCTGCCGCCCCATGGGCTTTGGGCAACAGCCCGTGAGGACCTGACCCCCGGTGCTGATGGAGGCGGACGTGAGTGAAGAGCGCGCGGCAGGCTGGGCGTTCTGGGGATACAACGTGGGGATCGTCCTCGTCTCCGTGCTGATCCTTCCCTGGCTTCTGTGGAAAATCGTCAGTGTGAAGAACCGTCGGACAGCTTTCCTCGAGCGTATGGGACTCAAGGGATGGCAGTCGGTGGGGGAGGAGCGGCCCTTCTGGATCCACACGGTTTCAGTGGGGGAAGTCCTCTCGACAGGGCCCTTCGTCCGTAAGCTCAAGAAGCTCGTTCCCGATCTCCCGATCGCGATCTCTTCGATTACGCCTGCCGGCCGGGCTACAGCGGAAACCGAATTCAGAGATGGGGAACGTATCCTCTGTTTCCCCTTTGACTATCCGCTCCCGGTCTGGCTTGCCCTTCGAAACGTGCACCCTCGCTGTTTCGTGGCCACAGAGACCGAAATCTGGCCCTACTTCCTGCTGATGATCGGCAGGAGGGGGGTTCCCGCAGCGATCCTGAACGGTCGCATGTCGGAAACGTCCTGCAGACGTTTCGGATGGTTTCGGTTCTTCCTTCGGCATGTGCTCCGGAGCGTGCACGTCTTTGCCATGCAGAGCAGGACCGATTGCCACCGGATCATTCGCATCGGAGCGGATCCTCGTCGGGTCTTCCTGACCGGGAACATGAAGTTCGACGTTCCGGTTCCGGACGATGGGGAGGAGAGGGGAAGGGCGCTTCGAGAGGAAATGGGCTGGACAGAGGATTGCCCTGTCCTGGTGGCGGGAAGCACCCACGAAGGAGAGGAGAAACTCCTGATCGATGTCTATGCGGCACTGAAGAAGGAGGTGCCGGGGTTCAAGATGATCCTGGCGCCACGCCATCCGGAGCGGTGTGAAGATCTCCAGCGGGTGTGTGAGAAGGAGAGCTTTGCGATCGGGCGCAGGACACAGAGAAAAGGCGCGGGTGCGGAACCGGTCGACGTCCTGCTTCTGGATACGATGGGAGAGCTTGCCGGCGTTTATGCAGCCGCGGACCTGGTCTTTCTCGGGGGCACTTTCGTTCCGATCGGAGGACACAATCCGCTGGAGCCGATCCTGTACAAGAAGCCTGTGCTCTTCGGCCCCCATACGGAGAAGATCACTGACACAGCGCGCGCGCTTCTCGAAGTGGGGGGAGGAATCCGGGTGGAAGACAGAGACGAGCTTCTGGAGGAGGCCGGAAGGTTGATCGAGGACCCGGAGCACAGGAGGTCCACGGGTCGGGCCGCATTCGGAATCCTGGCCGAGCATCGGGGTGCCACCGAGAGGAATCTTGCCATCCTGAGGCCCTTCCTCTACCCTAAGAGGGTTGACCAACATCAGAGGATGGCTTAAACATATGGGGGTTTCCTCTCTCCTGACAGGGTTGAATGAACCCTCAGGATGGCCTTAACATATGGGGGTTTCCTCTCCCCTGACGGGGTCGAACAGCCCCACAGGATGGCCTTAACATATGGGAATTCAAAAGCGAATCGTAAAAGTCGGCGACATCGAATGCGGCGGGGATCAGCTCTTTCTCATCGCCGGCCCCTGCGTGGTGGAGGGAGAGAGCATCATGCTGAGGGCCGCGGAATGCCTCCGCCGGTTGTCGGAAAAGCTCGAGATCCCGGTTATTTACAAATCCTCCTACGAAAAAGACAACCGGAGCGCGGTTCAGAATTACCGGGGGCCGGGGTTGGAGGAGGGCTTGAGGATCCTCGAAAAGGTGAGGAATGAATTCGGGTTTCCCCTGATCTCGGACGTTCATTATCCGCTGCAGGTGAAGCCTGCCGCCGAGGTCCTGGATGTCCTGCAGATTCCGGCCTATCTGTGCATGCAGACCCATCTGGTCGAGGAGGCGGCCAGGACCGGGAAGGTCCTGAACCTGAAGCATGGGCAGTTCCTCGCTCCGGAAAACATGATGAAGCCTACCCAGAAGGCCCTGGAAACAGGAAACGATCAGATCATCCTGACCGAAAGAGGGTACACTTTCGGCTACAACGACCTCATCGTCGACCCGAGGAGCTTCTATCATTTGAACGAGACCGGCTTCCCGGTCGTTTTCGATATCACCCACTCGGTGAGAAGATACGGAATCCCCAGCGCGGATCCGAAAGGAGGATCGAGGGAGTTCCTGCCGGTCCTGTCGAGGGCCGGTGTGGCGGCCGGTGTGGACGGCGTCTTCATCGAGACCCACCCTGAGCCGGACAAGGCCCTGTGCGATGCCTCGAGTCAGGTGTCCACGGATGATCTGGAGGATTTCCTCGAGCCCTTGATCGAATTCCACAACCTGGAAGTCAAGTACAGACAGTAATTCAACCACAAACCCATAACGGACAACATAAGACCATGGAACTGTTTCTCGACTCCGTTGTTGAAGACGAAATCAAAGAGGCCTTTGAGCTGGGTTTCCTGACCGGGCTGACCACCACGCCGACTTTCATGCATCGGGACGGCATCACGGACGTGGACGGGACGATCGTAAGGCTTTCGAAGATGGTCCCCCAGATCCAGATCGAGGCGCTGGGGGAGACGGCCGATGAAATCTGCGATGAAGCACAACGCCTCCTCGAACTCGGGTTGAGCAAGGAGACCACGGTCCTCAAGCTCCCGGTCTCTCTGGAAGGCGTCAAGGCCTGCAAGAGGCTCGCCGACGAGGGCATCCTGGTCAATGTGCATCTCGTCTACACGCTCCAGCAGGCCTACATGGCCATGGCCGCAGGGGCCGCGTACGTCTGCCCGCTGGTCGGGCGCTTGCAGGACGAAGGGCATGACGCGCTTGGGTTGATCGAGCAGTGTGTGCACGCCGTGGACTACTACGGGTACGGCTGTAAGGTGATGTTCTCCTCGGTCAGGCACCCCGAGCATGTCCGAAACGCAATCAACCTGGGGGTTCACGCGGTAACGGTACCCTGGAAAGTCATGAAGGGGCTCACCGAGAATACCTTCACCACGGTTGGAACACAGCAGTTCTTCGAGCACACCCGTCTGATGACCCTACGTGTAAAGGACGTGATCAGCGATTTCAACCCGACGATTCACAAGGCCAAGCCGGTCGTGGATGCCCTGGTGGTCATGACCCAGGGGGGGTTCGGCGCTGTAACGATCGTGGATGACAATGAGGAGATCTGCGGCGTCTTCACGGACGGAGACCTCCGTCGGTTGCTGGAACGAGAGGGCGAGAAGTCGCTCCACAAGGCCCTTTCCGAGCTCGACCTCAAGGTGCCGATACACATCTCCGGGGATACACTGCTCTACGATGCCTCCAAGCTCCTGAAGGAGACCCAGGTGGACACGATCTGTGTGGTGGAGGGCAAGAAGCAGATCGGGATGCTGGACATCCAGGATATCATAGAGGTTACCACCTAGGGCGGCGAAGCCGCAGGCGAAAGGCGAAAGGGTCAAGGCGAAAGAAAGTAGGGGTCAGGGGTCGGGGATCAGGGGGCAGGCCCAACCCAACCCCCCGTGTGGACGCGAAGGGCCAACTGTATCGCAGGTCGTCTGAGAAGACCCTTCTTGGGGTTTTGCATTCATCCCCCCTTGCCCAACTGCTTCCTTGCGGGGATCAGCCTCACGCCCCCTCCTTCTGCACCTTTCTTGACGCCTGCGAGCCTGGGCCCATTCAACAGATGGCGATTCATCAAGACCCTCTCAAGCAAGGGGAGAGAAGAAGATGCCGGGGATGGAACTCTTTGGAGATGAAGAGCGAAGAGAGGTCATGGATGTGCTCGAGACGGGCATCCTGTTTCGCTACAATTTCGACGGGCCTCGAAAAGGGATCTGGAAGGCCAGGACCTTTGAAGAGGAGTTTTCCAAGTACCATGGCGTGGATTATTGCCACATGTGTTCGAACGGAACGGCCGCCGACATCATCTCCCTCGCCTCGGTCGGTATCGGGGCCGGAGACGAGGTGATCGTTCCTCCTTACTCGTTTATCGCGCCGATCGAGGCGGTCTTCACCGTGGGCGCTGTGCCTGTCTTTGCCGAAATCGATGAAACCCTCTGCTTGTCACCGGAGGGGATCGAGGCGGCCATCACACCCCGGACCAAGGCGGTCCTCCTGGTGCACCTCTTCGGATCGATGGCCAAGATGGACGAAATCGTCCGGGTGTGCGAGAAGCACAACCTGATTCTCGTCGAGGACGCCGCCCCGGCCCTGGGGGGCACCTACAGGGGAAAACATCTGGGGACCTTCGGAAAGGTGGGATGTTTCTCTTTCGATTTCTTCAAGGTGATCACCGCGGGAGAAGGCGGCGCAGTCATCACGAACGATCGGGACGTGTATGAGACGGCCCACATGTTCGGAGACCACGGGCACGACCATATTGGGGACAACCGTGGGGCGGAGCAGCACCCGATCCTGGGCTTCAATTTCCGGATCAGCGAGCTGCATGCGGCCGTCGGCCTTGCCCAGTTTCGAAAACTCGACCTGATTCTCGCAAGGCAGCGGGATTATCAGGCGCAGTTGAAGGAGGTCCTCTCGGCATTTCCGCAGATCACTTTCCGTGATGTGCCGGATCCGGCCGGTGATTCCGCCACGACCCTCGGCTTTCTGTTGCCGGACACACAGACAGCGGTCCGTGTACACGAGGCAATGGGCAAGGCGGGTGTGGGTACAGCGTACTGGTACAACAACAACTTCCACTACATAAGAAACTGGGAGCATCTGAAGGGACTCAAATCCGCATACAAGCTTCCGGTCGAGCTGCTGGATAACGTTCCGGACTACGCCGACATACAGCTGCCTCGGACCGACGACATCATGAGCCGAATGCAGATGATCGAAATACGCCTGAGCTGGACCCAGGAAGAACTGGATGGAATCAAGGAAATGACCCAAAAGGTTCTGCGAGAGGTCTTGGGCTGATGATTTACACCTTCCGAAACTTCAAGAATGTCGCCTTCTTCGCCTTCGGCAGGGGAACCTTCGACCGGCTTGACGAGATTCTGGCTCCCAGGAGGAAGGGCACGGATTCGTACGTGGTCTTCCTGGTGGACCAGGTCTTCGAATCGGGTGGCCTCCGGGAGAGGATTCCCTTGCATGAAAAGGACAAACTGATCTGGGTGAGCGTCGAGGAAGAACCGACGACCCGCATGGTGGATCTCTACCGTGACGAGATTCTTTCGTATGCAGATTCGCTCCCGGATGCCGTGGTCGGAATCGGCGGGGGAAGCGTCATGGACTATGCCAAGGCAATCGCGCTGATGCTGACGAACCCGGGCTCTTCGGCGGAGTATCAGGGCCTCGATCTGATCAAGGATCCGGGCGTGTTCAAGGTCTGCATCCCCACCCTCTCCGGGACCGGAGCCGAGGTCTCCATGACGACGGTCCTTTTGGGCCCGGAGAAGAAGCTCGGGATCAAGTGCGACTACACGATGCCCGACCAGGTTGTTCTGGATCCGGATTTGATCGAGGGGGCACCGCGGGAGCAGAGGTTCTACACCGGAATGGACTGCTACATCCACGCGATGGAATGCCTGACCGGCACCTGGCGGAATGCATACAGCGATGCCTTTGCCGAGAAGTCCCTTGCCCTCTGCCGGGAGGTTTTCCTTGGCGAAGGGGAGGATCCACGCGAGGCGGATGAGAAGCTGATGATTGCGTCCTATCTCGGCGGCATGAGTGTTACCTATTCCCAGGTCGGGGTCTGTCACGCACTTTCGTACGGGCTTTCATTTGTGCTCCACACCCGGCACGGCCTTGCGAACTGCATCGCCTTCAATCGTCTCGAAGACGTCTACCCGGACGGGGTGAAAGAGTTCCACGCCATGCTCGAGAGGCAGGGGGTCGTGCTGCCGGAGGGCGTTACTGCCGGCCTCTCGGACGAGCAACTCGACCTCATGGTAGATACCGCCTTCAAGTTGGAACACATGTGGGACCATGCCTTCGGCAAGGCCTGGAGGGACAAGGTCCGTCCCGAATGGATCCGGGAACTGTTTCTCAGGATGTAACCGGTAAGGTTTGCGAGAAGAAGCCATGCGATTTCTTGGCATCATCCCGGCCCGCTATGCTTCCACCCGGTTTCCGGGCAAGCCCCTCGTGGATATCGCAGGGAAGACGATGATCCAGAGGGTCTACGAGCGTGCAGCCGAAGCACTGGAGGAGGTCTGGGTTGCCACGGACGACGCACGAATCGAGGCGGCCGTGAAAGGGTTCGGCGGCAGGGTCGTGATGACCTCTGCGGAATGCCCCAGCGGCACGGACCGTTGCAGAGAGGCGGCCGAGAAGATCGCCGCGGCCACGGACCGGTCCTTCGATGTGGTCATCAACATCCAGGGGGACGAGCCTTTCCTGCACCCGGAGATGCTTTCGAAGCTCAAATCCTGTTTCGACGACGGCACGGCGGATATCGCGACCCTGGTCAACCCGGTGGTGCAGTCAGACGAGATCTTCAATCCGAGCGAAGCGAAGGTTGTCTTCGACAAACACCGGGACGCGCTCTATTTCAGCCGGTCGCCTGTACCCTATCTGATGGAAGTCGACCAGGAGGACTGGCACGAGCGCCACCCCTTCTACAAGCACGTAGGCGTGTACGCCTACAAGATCGATGTCCTGAGGAAGATTTCCGAGTTGCCCGTATCCCCCCTGGAAGCAGCGGAGAGGCTGGAGCAGAACCGCTGGCTGGAGAACGGGTACAGGATCAAGGTCGAGATCACGGATCACGAAAGCGTTCCCGTTGACACACCCGAGGACCTCGAACGCATCAAGGAGTTTCTCGACAAGAGAGAGCTTTCGACAACCGGCGGGACAACGAAAAAGTGAGTCTCTTCTATACACTCGCCATCCGGGTTTTCGGTCTTCTCATCCGGGTGGCTGCCCCTTTCAAACGAGCCGCCAGGCTGTGGGTGGAGGGCCGGCGGAATTGGCACAAGAGGCTGAAAGCGGACATCCTGAACGAGGAGAACGTGGTCTGGTTTCATGCCGCCTCCCTCGGTGAGTTCGAGCAGGGCCGGCCGATCATAGAGAAGGTCCGTGAGGAATACCCGGACCACCCTATTCTTCTGACTTTCTTCTCTCCATCAGGCTACGAGGTACGGAAGGGCTTCGACAAGGCCGATTTCGTGCATTACCTGCCTCTCGACACACCGGAGAACGCACGCAATTTCCTGGATGCAGTGCGACCGAAGATCGCCGTCTTCATTCGCTACGAGTACTGGTACAACTTCCTGAAAACCATGTTCCGGCGAGGCATCCCCGTCGTCATGGTTTCGTCGATCTTCCGGAAAGAGCAGATCTTCTTCAGGCCATACGGCGAGTGGTTCCGGAAGGCCTTGAGAAGGATCTCCCGCTTCTTCGTCCAGAACGAGGAGAGCCTGACCTTGCTCGACTCCATTGGGGTCGAGAGCATGGAGCTGAGTGGCGACACGCGATTTGACAGGGTATGGGACGCTGCCCGGGAGCACAGGGACTTCCCCCTGGTGGAGCGTTTTCTCGCGGGCCGGCCATGCCTGATGGCCGGCAGTACCTGGCCGTTCGATGACCAGCTCCTCAAGGAGATCGTCCCCTCCTTCCCGGATCTGAAATTCGTAATCGTGCCGCATCATGTGGACGAAGAGAACATCAAGAGGGTGGTGAGTCTCTTTGGGGGCGAGGTGGCCCTCTACACCCGGGGGGAAGACCAGGATCTTGAGAACCTTCAAGTGCTGGTGGTGGACACGATCGGAATGCTCACCTATCTCTACCGATTGGCGGATCTCACCTATATCGGAGACGGCTTCGGCGCAGGGATTCACAGCGTAATGGAGCCTGCCGCCTTCGGCATGCCGATCTTCTTCGGACCGAACTACCACAATTTCCAGGAGGCGGTCGATCTGGTGGAGCGGAAAAGCGCCTTTGCCGTGAAGGATCAACAGGAACTGGTCCGGGGCATTCGGCGCTTTGCCGATGACGTGCAGGCGAGAGAAGCCGTGGGGCAGACCTGCCGGGAATACATACAGGAGAAGAGGGGAGCCACCGACAGGGTGATGATGGGTTTGAGGAAATACCTGGGCGAACCGCGGGGTTGAAAATGCCGGAATACGATCCGAAAACGCTGGCCAGGATGCAATGGTTGCGGGATGAGATCAACCGTCACAACCACGCCTACTATATCCAGGACAGCCCGGAAGTGTCGGATGCAGAGTATGACCGCCTCTTCGACGAGCTTTCGGGTCTGGAAGCGGCCCACCCGGAGCTTGTCACACCCGAGTCCCCGACCCAGAGGGTAGGGGCGGCGCCGCTCGACGAATTCGAAACGGTGAGGCACAGCCTCCCGATGCTGAGCCTCAACAAAGCCACTTCGAAGGAGGAGTTCCTGGATTTCCATCGGAGGGTGAGGGATCTGTCAGGGCTTACGGATGGCGAGATCCAGTATACGGCCGAGCCGAAGTTCGACGGCCTTGCGGTGGAGTTGATCTACAGGGAAGGCATCTTTCGGCTGGGCTGCACGCGGGGCGACGGTATCGTGGGAGAGGATGTGACGCTGAATCTGCGGACCGTGAAATCGATTCCCCTGAGCCTTCTCGGAGGATCGTTTCCGGAACTGCTCGAGGTCCGCGGGGAAGTGATCATGACCAAAGAGGACTTTGCCGGGCTGAACCGGGAACGGGAAAGGACGGAGCAGCCCCTGTTCGCCAACCCGCGCAATGCCGCTGCCGGGTCGGTCAGGCAACTCGACCCGAGGATTACCAACACCCGGCCCCTGACCCTGTTCGCCTATGGGACCGGAAGAGTGGAGGGGGAAGGTCTGACCCATCATTGGGACAGCCTCCAACGTCTCAAGCGGTTCGGGTTCAGGATGAGTGAACATGCACGGCTTTGCCGAAGCGTGGACGAGGTGATCGAATATCATCAAGAGATCCTCGGCAAGAGGGACGGGCTTCCCTACGAGATCGACGGCATCGTGATCAAGGTCAATGCCTTCTCCGTGCAGCAGACGCTCGGGGAGCTGTCCCGGAGCCCCCGCTGGGCGGTTGCCTGGAAATTCCCGGCCCAGCAGGAAAACACGCGGGTCGAGGACATCATCATCAGTGTCGGAAGAACCGGGTCCCTGACCCCGGTGGCGGTCCTTTCACCGGTTCGGGTCGGAGGCGTGGAGGTCAGCCGGGCTTCCCTGCACAATGATGACGAGGTCAGGAAGAAGGACGTCCGTATCGGTGACACCGTTGTCATTCAAAGGGCCGGCGATGTGATCCCGGAAGTGGTCAAGGTGGTGGAATCGAAGCGGACCGGAGAGGAACGGGAATTCGTCATGCCGGGCACGTGTCCGGAGTGCGGCTCGAGAGTGGAGCGGCCGGAGGGAGAAGCGATCCATCGGTGCACCGGGTTTGCCTGCCCGGCCCAGATCAAGGAGAACCTGGCCCATTTCGTGTCCAAGGGGGCGATGAACATGGACGGGCTCGGGCGCAGGCTTCTGGAACAGATGGTGGACAAGGGCATCATCCGGGATCCGGCCGACCTCTATTTCCTCGACAAAGAAACCCTGATGAAAATGGACAGGATGGGCGACAAGCTTGCCGACAATCTGCTCGACGCTGTGGCGAAGAGCCGCAAGCCGGCCCTGGCCAACCTGATCTACGGTCTGGGCATAAGAAACGTGGGTTATCATCTGGCGGGCGTGCTCGCAAAGGAATTCGGGTCCATCGAGAATCTCGCGGCACAGGACATCGAGAAGCTGGAGGATGTGCACGAGATCGGTCCCACCGTTGCACGGAGCCTCTACAGCTTCTTCCACGATCCGACGAATCTCCGCATTCTCGAGAAGCTGAAAGACGGGGGCATGGAGTTCCCGGTCGAACAGGCTCCGGCAGGGGAATCCCCTCTGGCCGGAAAGAGCTTTGTCCTTACCGGTGGGCTCGCTACCCTTACGAGGGACGAAGCCAGAAGCATCATCGAGAAGCTGGGAGGCAGAGTCTCGTCCTCGGTGAGCAAGAAGACCGACTTCGTGGTTGCGGGGAAGGAGCCTGGATCGAAGCTCGACAAAGCGCGGGACCTCGGGATCGAAGTCTTGAACGAACATGAATTCAAAAAGCTGGTTGAGAGGTAGTGCTATGGCGGAACATGTATGCCCCTGGTGGATCGGCTATCTCCTCCTGAGCCCGCTTCGCAAGCTGGTGCATAGCCCTCAGAGGATCCTTTCTCCCCACATCGAGCCGGGTTCGATCGCCCTGGATGTGGGCTGCGCCATGGGATACTTCAGCCTTGACATGGCCCGAATGGTAGGGCCGGAAGGTAAGGTGGTCTGCGTGGATCTTCAGGAAAAGATGATCGAGGTCCTGGTTCGGCGCGCGACCAAGGCGGGTGTGATCGACCGCATCGAGCATCGGGTGTGCGGCAAGAACGGCCTTGGGATAGACGACCTGGGCGGAAAGGTCGATTTCGCCCTGGCCTTCGCACTCGTCCACGAAGTGCCGGATGCGGAGGATTTCTTCAGACAGATCCACGCGGTCCTGCGGCCCGGGGGAACGTGCCTGGTCGCCGAACCGAAGGGGCATGTTTCGGAGGATCGGTTCAAGGAAACGCTTGCGGCCGCAAAGAACGTGGGTCTCGAGCCGGGTGAAACGCCGAAGATTGCGAGGAGCCGCGCGGCGTTGATCCACAAGTGAACGTGTCTTCCAATGGCTAGCGGGGTACCACAATCCTGAACAAGGGGAGGGTCTCGTCATGTCCAGCGTGAGACGGATGGTCTTTTGTGCCCCTGTTTTCTTGTTGGCCGTCGTCCTGACGGCGTGCAGCCTCAGGCTCGAGGACAAGAACGCGCCGTCCTTCGAGTTCTCCCTCGAAGCGGACTACGACGTTGCCCGATGGGGTGGCGGGGAGGAGAAGTCCGGGTGGGCCGCAACGCCGCCGGAGCGGAAACAGGGAGAGGGCGGCCCTGCCGGAACCGTCTTCCGGATACGCGGGCAGTTCCTGAACAGCTTTACCTGGTATGATGCCGACGGCACACTCTCCATTGGGGCTTTCTCTCTGGGTGATCTCGAGGTCCCGGAGCAGGAGGTCCCTGTCAAGGGAGACGGGTGGCGCTACAGGGGCCGGCTTGCCCTCCTGCCGGGATTCGCCTTCGGGGGAGACAGGTTCTTCATTGCCGGTCTGATCGGGCTTGAGGGAGACTACATGGGGATGGATCTCACGAATGTCGACAATCCTTCAGAAACGGAACGGGCGGAATTCGGCTGGCTGGGCGTGCCCCTCGGTTTTCACATGGAGGGAACGGTGGCACATGTGCTGACCCCCTCTTTCACGTATACGTATGCGCCCACTGTTGCATCGTGGGGGAGTGCCCCCGGAGGACATTCACAGGCGACCAAGCTGGCCTTGCGGTTGTGGCCCGGCTCGCTGGCCCCCTTCTTCGGCCCTTGGCTATGGGTGGAAGGTGGCTGGCAGTGGACCTCGAAGAAGTCGGGCGTTCCGCCCTTCTTCGATTTCGAGATGAGGTTGAACGGCTTCTACGGCGCAGTCGGTCTCAGATTCTAGAGGAGAGTGTAAGAGATGAGCGAAGAAGGGAAGCGGAACGGACCCGCCTTCGAGGATGCCCGCGCGAAGAAGATCATGATTGTTGCTCACTGCGTACTGAACCAGAACGCAAGGATCGATACATGCGCCACAGCTCCCGCCGTGTTTCCAAAGGTGCTCGAGACATTGGTCGATCGGCAGATCGGAATCCTGCAATACCCCTGCCCCGAGCTCGGTTTCCTGGGAATGGGAAGACAGGGGCAGGACTGCGCCTCCTGGGACGGGACCTATCAACACGAGAGCGGGGAGGTATATGACCAGATGTCCGTCCCGGAAGGGCGTGAATACCTGAGAGACCTCGCCGACAACCTCATGTACCAGATCAAGGAGTACAGGAAATACGGTTTCAAGGTTCTGGGCGTGCTGGGTATACTGGCAAGCCCCACGTGCGGAGTGGGCCTGAAGTACTACAAAGGCCTCGACCAGACGGACGGTGCTCTTATCGAGGAGCTCAGGAGGGCCCTGGACCGGGCCGGGCTGGATCTGCCGATTCATGGGCTCAACGACCTGGAGCCGGACGAGAATGTTGCCATCATCCAAGCACTGGATGCCTGACAGGAGGAATCAGCATCATGCACAAGCCCATCGTCGCGGTGGTTCGTTACGAAGAACCGCTTGCATCTGTCCGGAAGGCCGTGGATCTGGCCGGGGGGCTCGACCACCTTCCCGCCCGCGCCAGGGTCTTCATCAAGCCGAACGTCATCTATTGGACCACCAAAACGGTCTTCCCCAAATACGGAGTGATCACAACGTCGCGGCTGGTGGAGGATGCTGTCATTCTGCTCAAGGAAAGGGGCATCGACGACATCACCATCGGGGAAGGTCTGGTAACGCTCGGTCCGAAGGACCGGGAGACCCCCGCCCACGCCTTTGAGTCCCTCGGGTACAACACCTTGAAGGAACGTTACGGCGTAAAGGTACTCGACCTACATCAAAGGCCCTTTGAGAAGGTGGATCTCGGGGACGACGTGACCCTTGCCTTCAATGCAGACTACCTGGCGAGCGATTTCCTCGTGAATCTTCCCGTTCTCAAGTGCCACGCGCAGACGATCGTGAGCCTTGGCATCAAGAACCTGAAGGGCCTGATCAATGTCCCGTCCCGCAAGGAATGCCACAGCGAGGATCCGGAGAGAGACCTTCACTTCATGGTCGGAAAGCTCGCCAAGACCCTTCCCCCTTCTCTGACGATCCTGGACGGAATCTACACGATCGAGCGCGGCCCACTGTACGATGGGAAGGCGAGGAGGACCGATGCCCTGGTCGCTTCATCCGACATGCTGGCCGCGGACATGGCAGGAACCAGGATCCTAGGTTACCTTCCGTCGGAGGTCCCCCATCTGGTTCACGTGGCCCGCGACCAGGGAAGGTCCCTCGATCCGTCTGAGGTGGAATGGAGGGGAGAAGCCGTGGAGGATTTCGCCTATCGCCACGAGGCCTCTTTCCCTTATACGGATGACGGGACCCTGCCGCTGCCCATGGAGAAGCTGGGCATCCAGGGACTGTCTTACAACAAGTACGATCTCTCTCTGTGCACCTATTGTACGCCCGTCAACGGGGTGACCCTGTGGAGCATCGCCATGGCATGGAAGGGAAAAGCCTGGGACGATGTGGAGGTCCTGACCGGCAAGAGCATGAAGCCCACGCCGGGCAGGAAGAAGACGATCCTTCTCGGCAAGTGCATGTATCAGGCGAACAAGGATCATCCGGACATCCAGGAAATGATTGCGGTCAAGGGATGCCCACCCACGCCGAAAGCGATCGTCAAGGCGCTCCAACAGGCCGGGATCGAGGTGAACCCGGCCCACCTGGAAGAGATCGAGACCTACCCGGGCATGTTCATGAAGAGGTATGAGAAGCGGCCCGAGTTCCAGGAATCCTTCTATCGAGTTGACTAGTTCATTGCCAGAGAACCGGCTAGGTCTTAGGACGATCCCGGCCTCCAGCACTGCCCAGGGTTTCCGTCTGAGATTTTCTTGGGCGACGTCGCCCCCCCGTGTCTACTCTCCAGTTTAACGCACGAAGGCCTCTGCTGAGATATTGTGCGAGCAAAGTCGCCCTGCACAAATCTCAGACGGAAACCCTGGGCAGCACTGAACAACACGAGCCTTGTCCAAGACATGTGTTCCTGTCAATGCACTGGAGTCCCGTCCCAGAAAACAGTTCACATCGATCGGACTTCCAGGGGACAGAACCGCTTCCTCTTTCATCGATGACTTTCGGGGGTCTCCTTCCATCTCAATACCCGGGTGGACGCTGAAACGGTCCGGTCACCTCGGCCAGCCTCTCGGCGAGGCCGAGCAGTCGCATGTCTTCCCACTTCTTCCCTACGATCTGCACCCCGATGGGCAGCCCTTCCTGGGAGCGGGCGACCGGTAGGACAGCCACGGGGTTCCCGGTCAGGTTGAATAGCGAGGTATAGGAGACGCCCGCCACCCAGTAGGGGAACTTCCGGCCGTCCACCGCGATCGGTTGTCCAGGCATCTTTGTGGCGGCTCGGCGGTGTTCGAAGGCGGGCGTGGCAGAGACCGGACAGATCCAGGCATCCCAGTCTCCGAGAAATCGCTCCAGGACGCCAAGCAGGTCGTCCCGCCGGGCCAGGGCGTTGAAGTATCTCTTAGCATCGAGTCGAAACCCGCGCATCATGCCAAGGTACAGCGGATCCTTTCGATGCAGGACAGGTGCCGACAGGGATCCGGCGATTCGCATAGCAAGCGGAAGGGTCGCGCCCACTTCGGTTCCGATGATCTCTCCGTACGTACTCCAGGCAGCTTGAAAGTCGAGTCCATTCGGGGTTGCCCGCTCGACGCGGCAACCCATGTCGGAGAGCTTTTGGGCCAAGTTCTCGAGAGCCGACCGGGTATCGGCCGTAACGGGGACGCCGCCAAAATCATCTGTCCAGGCCAAGCGCGCCTCCTTCAATGGCCGGTCCGGCGCATCGTCCAGCGGCACCGGCGGCACCTCCCAATCCCGGCCATCCGGTCCTGTGAGCAGAGAGAAGCAGAGCTTCAGGTCTTCTACCGAGCGTGCCAGTGGGCCGAACACGCCCATGTGCCGAACGGTTCTCGGTTCTCCGGGCATGCCCGGGATGTGGCCGCTTTCCGGCACCCTGTTCTCCGTCGGCTTGAACCCGAAGAGCCCGCAGAAGTGGGAAGGGATGCGGATGGATCCACCGATGTCGCTGCCGAGTTCCAGCGGAGAAAGCCCGGCAGCCACTGCGGCAGCCCCGCCTCCGGTGCTCCCGCCGGGCGTTCGTTCCAGGTTCCACGGATTGTTGGCCCTTCCGAAGAGCGGGCTCGCGCTCTGGATGTCCAGGGCGAGCTCCGGCATGTTCGTCTTGGCCACGATGATCGCTCCCGCGGCACGCAGGCGCGACACGATCGTCGCGTCTATCTTTGGTGTGTAATCGGCCAAAGGCTTGAAACTGCTCGTCGTTCTCAGGCCGGCCGTCTCGAACGTGTCCTTGATCGTAACGGGTACGCCGTGCAGGGGCCCCCAGTTCTCGCCCTTGGACAGCGCCTCATCCGCCTCCAGGGCGCGATTGCGGGCCCCTTCCTCGTCGAGTGTGACGATGGCATTGAGCGCCGGATTGTGCTCGTGGATCTGTTACAGATGCTCTTCGAGGACTTCGGCGGATGAGGCCTCACCGGAGCGGATGATTCCAGCAAGATGACTCGCTGTTCGATACACGAATTGCGGCATGGTCTTCTCCTTTCAGGAATCCGCGGCTCAGGATAACCAACGTTCTATCGCGCATCGGGATCGCATTCAATAGGTGCCGGAGATTTTGTCACGAGACACTCCTCTCGGTTCGAGTCGGGCCGAGGGGAGATCCCCTAAAATCCGTTGACACGAACGAATCTTGCCTCCTATAGTCGGCATCAGAACCGTAGGTGTCGGAGGCGAAGCTTGCCGAAACCTAGGGACACTGTAACCCTGAAAAGACGAGGTGATGAACGATGAAGAGATTTGCCGGAGCACTCCCACGGTTCAGCGTTCTTGTTGCGGCCCTTGTTCTCCTGACCGCCTTACCCTCCTTCGGAGGGGACAAGGACGAAGAGTTCCGGGAGAAAGTCAGGCAGGCGATCGAGCAGTTCAAGAAGAAGGATCCGGGCATGAAGAGCTTCTTCAGCAAAGCGCGGGGGTATGCCGTCATACCGACCGTGGGCAAAGGGGGCTTTGGAATCGGCGGCGCTCGCGGCAAGGGCCTGGTCTATGAGGGGGGCAAACTGATCGGGAAGGTCAAGCTCACCCAGGTCACGATCGGTTTGCAGCTTGGGGGGCAGACCTATTCGGAGGTGGTCTTTCTGGAAAACAAGGCGACCATGGAAAGCTTCAAGCAGGGCGACTTCGCCCTGAGTGCCCAGGCCAGCGCAACGGCAGCCGCGGCAGGTGCCTCTGCGAACGCAAAGTACAAGCAGGGGGTCGCCGTGTTCACCATGTCCACGGGCGGGCTCATGTATGAAGCCAGCGTGGGCGGTCAGAAGTTCAACTTCATTCCGTTCGGCAACTAGACCTGTTCCTAATACTGATCCCCGTACTTCTTCTTCACCGCCTTGAAGGCGTCATCCGCAATGTCCCAGGTCCGCTGGGCATCTTCGTCGGTGTGGGCGGAAGAGATGAAGTTGTTGTGATAGTCGAGGATGAATGCCCCGCGCTGTACACACTCCGAGATCCAATCCGCATGAAGCCCCTTGTGGATCGCGGCCGGGCCCTCGGTCAGGACGGGCGCGTCCTGGTTCGTGATGCGCAAGTACGGCATCGAGGCAAGGCCTGAAATCTTCAGGTCGTATCCGTAGTCCTTGGCGAGCGCCACGAGCCCGTCCATGATCTTCCGGCCGATCTCGAGCATGATCTTCGGCGCATTGATCTTCTTCATTTCCCGGAGCGTCGCGAGGGCGGCGGCCATGGGCGCCGCGTTGAAGAACTGAGTGCCCGTAAAGAACACGTTCGTGATGGTCTCCCTGAATGCATCGGTCCCGACGAGGGCCGAGATCGGATAGCCGTTTCCAAGGGCCTTTCCGAAGCAGACCAGGTCGGGCTTGAAGCCGAAGTACTCGTGGGAACCTGCAAGGTCGGCCCGGAAGCCGGCCCGCACGTCGTCAACGATCAGAACGATGCCCTTCTTCTTGCAGAGGGCCTCGATCTTCTGCCAGAACCCCTCTGCAGGCATCTCGTTGTCCACGACGATCGGGTGGTGATAAGGGGAGGAAATGATGCAGGCCACGTCCCCGTCGTTCTCTTCCACGGCCCTTTCCACCTGTGCGTAATCGTTCCAGGTGACCTGGATGACGTGGGCCTGGTCCTCCTCGATGGTGCCCGCACTGCCGGAGGCCTGCATCCACGGGGCGGCCCCGTGATAGAAGCCTTCGAAGACGATGACCTTCTTCCGGCCCGTCGCGGCCCTCGCAACCATCACGGACAGGTTGGTCGGGTCGGCGCCGTTCTTCGCGAAGAAGGCCCAGTCGGCGATCGACACCATATCGACCAGCTCTTCGGCTAATTCGACCATCACGGGCGCGGAGAGCGAGACCGTGTTGCCTTTCGCGTATTGCTCTTTGGCCGCCTCCTCCACGACCGGGTGGTTGTAGCCGAGGATCATGGGGCCGTAGGCGCACACGTAGTCGATGTACTCATTCCCATCCACGTCCCAGAACTTCGATCCCTCGGACTTGGAGAAATAGATCGGATTTCCGGGAGCCAGCGCGGAAACACTGTAATGGCCGTACACTCCCCCCTCCGGACAGAACATAGAGCCCGGGATCACCTTCTTCGCCCGATCGAGCAGTTCCAACGACTTTGCCTGGTCAAAGATCTTCATTTGCATTCCCCCGGAGCTCGCTTTTCTTCGTTGCACATGAAGGCCGGCCGACATCATCAACGATTCTATTTGGCAAAAAAATAAGCGTATAGGAAGACGGAATCGGGTGTCAAGGAGTCGGGCTTACCTAGTCCATTACCGAGAGAGCGGATTCCGGCAGAGTGCTGCCTCCGTCGACCACAAAGGGCTGTCCGGTGATGTAGCCGGCAGCGTCCGAGGCCAGAAAGGCGGCCATTTCGCCGATGTCTTCCGGGGTTCCCAGCTTCTTCATCGGGATGCCCGACGCGAGAATGTCGATGACGGATTGCGGGTCGTCCGGCATGAATTCCGCGATACCGTTGCGAACCATCGGCGTGTCGATCATCCCGGGACAGATCGCGTTCACCGTGATGTTGTTTCGCACCACCTCCATGGCCAGGGCCTTGGTGAAGCCCCAGAGAGCGGACTTGGTGATGGCGTAAGCCGTTTGCCCTGTGTCCGTGACAATCGGGCCGGTCACCGAAGAGATGTTTACGATCCTGCCGTAGTTCTTCTCCACCATGAAGGGCAGGGCCGCCTTGGTACAATTCCAGGCGCCGTTGATGTTTACGTCGAAGTGCAGGTCCCGAATCTCGTCGGTCATCTCGAGGAAGGGGACCAGTTTGGCGATGCCGGCATTGTTCACCAGGATGTCGATCTTCCCGAGTTTCCGGGCGACCTCGTCGACCGCCTTCTTCACGGCATTGAAATCGGTGATGTCCACCTTGCAGACGGATACCTTGTACCCCTGCCCCTCGAATTCCTTTGCAGCCCCTGAGACCTCGTCACTCACGTCCAGCATGGCCACGTGTGCGCCTTCACGCCCAAACACCTTGGTGATGCCCCAGCCGTTTCCCATGGCCGCCCCGGTGACCACCGCCACCTTATCTTCCAGTCGTCCCATGTCCTTTCCCCCTCTTGTCTAGGTATACAAAGACTCCATCATCTTCTCGACCTGGCTGTTCGACATGAAGCGCATCAGGAACAGGAGCACCTTGTATTTCGGCTCGATGAAGTATTTCGGTTTCAGCTTTTTCGCATCCACCAGCTTGCAGACCAGCTCACCGATCGCGTCCGGCCCCTGGGAGCCGAGCTCACTCTTCTTCATGATCTCCACGCTCTTCATGGATTGATCATAATAGGCGGATCCGGGCTTGAACGCCGCCGCCCGAACTCGGTTCGCCGTGAAGTCGGTCTTCATGTCTCCCGGATTGATACCGGTCGCCTGGATCCCAAAGGGCTTGCCTTCGTACCGGAGGGTTTCGACCAGCCCGTCCACCGCCTTCTTGCTCATGCTGTAGAATCCCTGATAGGGGATGCCCGGGACCTGGGCTGCAAGGGAGCTGATGGTGATGATCTTGCCGCCACCCTGTTCTCGCATGATGGGCATGACCTCGCGGGTGATTCGGTGCGTGCCGAAGAAGTTCACCTCGAACTGGAGCTTTGCCTCCTCCACGGTCGAGTCTTCCACGCCCCCCTCGAAGGCGAACCCGGCGCAGTTGACCAGCACATCGATCCGTTTCGCCTCGTCCCGGACCTGCCCAATGAAGGCCTCTACGGATGCCTGGTCCGTGATGTCGCAAGGGATGAGCGTGTACGGAAGGTTCTTCCATTCCGGATCCACGTCGATCCCGAAGACCGTGCCGTATACCTTGTGTCCAAGGGCACTGAGCTTCTCGGCACATGACTTGCCCATCCCTGATGTGGCTCCGGTAACTGCTATCACTCTGCTCATTCTCCACTCCCTCGTGCCCGGTTTAGGGACTCCCGTTTTTTGCAGAAGGCATCAGGTTTCATGCGGCCGCTTCCGATATGCTTTTCTCGAGGACGGTTACGGGGAGAGGTGGCTTGGCCTGACCCCTGACCCCTGATCCCCGACCCCTCAATATATCTTCCCTTTCGCCTTCTAGCTGCAAACCTTGTATACCAGTTTCTCCTTGACCCCTGTGGTCACGTTCACATAGCCGGAGAGCATCTCGTTGATCCTGTCGTTTCCGGTGTCCACCAGCATGGGCTCTCCATTCAGGGCGAACAGCTTGGCCCGGGTCGCGATGACGATCAGGTTGTCCCGCCCGACCCTCTCGATGACCCGATCGCTGATCTGCTGGTTCCCCCGGCCGAAGAGGTAGCCCTGTCCGCCGATGATGGTCACCACGATCTTGGCCGGCCTGTCCGCGACCAGCTCCAGGATTTGGCCCTCGTTCACGTCCTTGTCTACGAGCGATTTATTCGAGACGATATCCACGCCTATGAGGGTATTCTCCAGATCGAGTACCCGCATGATCTCCCGCGTGGTGGTTCCTGGTCCTATGATGTATGCGCAATCAGGCTCCATGTTGCTGATCACATCCAGTGCGATGGACCTGAGGGCGGCGTCCTCTTGTGCCGATCTGCCGGCCTTGACGGATTGCACCAGCCTCCGCACGAAAGGAACCCGAAGATAGCCGTACAGTCTCGCGCTGACCCTCTGCTCCCGGAAGGCATCCTCGTCGATGTCCATGACCTCGGCTTCCCGGGTGCCGACCGTCTTTCCCTTGAGGAACAGTCTGATGAGCTCGGCCGCGTTGCGCGGGGTGGTCCCGAAGACCGCCGAGTGCATCTTCACCCCGGCCGGGATTCCGAGTACGGGAACCTGGTCGCCGACGGCGTTGTAGATGTTCCGGGCCGTCCCGTCCCCGCCCACGAAGAGAAGAAGGTCCACACCTGCCGCGTGCATTTCTCGTGCGGCCCGCTCGGTATCCTCCGCTGTCGTGTTCCCCGGCGGGATGTCTCCGATGACGGTGTGCTCGAAGCCGGAGGGTATGAGCTCGCTTTCGCCCATCTCGCCCGGGTAGGTCAGAAAATGGAGCTCCTCCTCCAGCCCGGCCATAGCCTGAAGCGCCCGGATCGCCCTGTCTGGGGATTCGGGCGCGGCGCCGATCAGGATCGCCCTCTCCAGGATTTCAGCGCCGTCGGTTCCCTTGAGGCCGACCTTGCCTCCCATCCCGGCGATCGGGTTTACGATGAGCCCTACTTTCTTCTTCATGGTGGGTATTCATGCCCCGAGGCGCGGGCGGTCTATTTCTCCTCCGCCTTCACCTTCTTGTACTTCTTGTAGGTGAACATGCACTTCTCGTGCAGGAGTGCTGCGCTCTCATCGATCGCGCTGGTGATTCCGCGGTGCGGGGCGCTCTTGACCTTGTCCGGGTCCTCGTACGCCTCCTTGGAGATCTGCTTCATCACGGCCGCCCATTCATCGATGTCTTCCTTGGAATGGGAGTCGCTCGGCTCCGGGGTGAAGGGCTCGGGCACCACGAAGGGGTGGTGACTCAGCCAGTAGGACTGAATCCCGAAATCGGTCATGCGGCGTTCCACGTCTTCGGATGTTACGCCGGTCTCTTCGGTCATCTTCTCCCAGCTGTACCGGATCTGGTCGAGCCTTCTCTTTCCCTCACCGTAGGACTCGGAAATCCCTGGAACGGCAAGCAGAAGCTTTTCGAGATAGTTGTTGTTCAGGACCGCGATCTCGGCGACCTCATTGAGGCCCTTGGCTCCGAGGCTCATGATCCAGGCGTACGTCCTGAGGACCACCTGGACGTTTCCGTAGAAGTCCCGGACCTTTCCGATACTGTCCGGCCGGTCGTAATCCAGTTCGTAGCGCTTTCCGTCTTTTTCCACGACCGGCACGGGAAGGTGCTTGGCCAGATGTTCCCTTACTGCAAGAGCACCGCACCCCGGGCCCATGCCGCCGTGGGGCGAAGAGAAGGTCTTGTGCAGGTTGAAGTGGCACATGTCGAACCCCACGTCCGCGGCCCGGGCCTTGCCGAGAACGCCGTTCGCGTTCGCCTGGTCCGTGAAGCAGAGCCCACCCGCTTCGTGAACGAGCCTCACGAACTCCTCGATCCTCGGGTTGTACAGACCGATGTCCTCCGGGTTCGTGATGAGAAGCGCCGCTGTACGCTCGGACAAGGAAGCCTTCAAGGCCTCGAAATCGGGATAGCCGTCCTGGTCCGGCATGAGGGTGATGACCTCATAGCCCACCGTGGCAGGGCAGGCCGCATCCACCGGGTGGGAGAACATGGTGGTGATCACCTGGTCTCTCTTCTCTCCCTCGCCCCTTGCCTTGTGATAGGCCCGGATGATGGCGCAAGCCGTGTAGACCGCCTGGCCGCCGCTCGTGGGCTGAAAGCAGATTTCATCCATACCCGAGATCTCCCGCAGGAAATCACGGGTCTTGTACATGATCTCGAGCATTCCCTGAACGGTCGACTCGTCCTGATAGGGATGGATCTCCGACATCCCGGGGAGGCAGCACAGGGCTTCGTTCACCTTGGGGCTGTATTTCATGGTGCAGGTGCCCACCCCGATGTCGTTGCTCACATCGTTTCCCATGGTCATCTGGGAGAGGCGCGTGAAATGTCGTAGCACCTGCGGCTGGGCAACCTCGGGCAGATCCGGGGGCCTCGTCCGTTGCATGTTCGAGGGGAGCAGATCTTCCGCCTCGCCGACGGCTGCCTTGATTTCCTTTTCCGTCTCCGGAATCAGGATGCCGCGCTGTCCCTCGACCGAGAGGTCCATGAGCAGGGGTTCGTCCCAGACCTGGGCGTGGTAGTTCCGGAGTTTTGTTTCTTCACTCATTGGGTCACCTCCTTCACGGCCTTGGCAAGCTTCTTCAGGTCCTTTGCGGTGTGGATCTCGGATACGCAGTACAGAGCGCTCTGGCCCAGACGGGGGAACTCTTCAGAAAGGTCCTTGCCCCCGAAGATCTTGCGTTTCAGCAGGGCCGCGTTGATCTGGCTGACGGTCTTGCCCGTGTCGTCGAAGTTGACCACGAACTCGTTGAAATGGGCCGAAGGGAAGGGCATCTTCACGCCCGGGATCTCGGAAAGGAGCTTCTTTGCATAGTGGCTCTTCTGAAGGATCGCCTCACCGATATCCTTCATGCCCTGGGGTCCCATGAGGGCCAGGTACACAGCGTTCGCCGTGCTCCACAGGGCCGTGCCCGTGCCGGTGTATTCCTTGGCGTTCTCCCGGGCCGCATAGGAAAGTCTTTCCGCCCAGGCGAACAGGGTGAAGCCGAAGCCTTCGCCCTCTTCGAGGTCAGCAATTGAGCACATCAGAGGGGGGAGTTCTGCGATGTGCTCTTCTACGTCCCTGACCGCCACGAAGCCACATGCGCCGCCGCCATAGTTCATGTGCACGCCCAGGGGCTGAGTGTCCCCGCAGACGATGTCGGCACCGTAGTCTCCGGGCGGGGCCAGCACGCCGAGGGACATGGGATTCACCCCCACCACGAAGAGCGACCCGTTCGCATGAGCCAGGTCCGCAACCTCCTGACCCTGGGTCTCGATGATGCCCAAGTAGGATGGATTTTGCATGTAGACACCGGCCGTATTCGCTGTGATCTTCGCCTTCAGATCGCTCAGATCCAGCAGGCCCGTATCCGGATGGCAGGATACCCTTTGAATGGTCTTGATCTCCGAGTTCCTGCAGTAGTTCTCGATTACCTTCATCCGGAGAGGACTGACCGTTTCCGGCACGAGGACCTCCGGCCGGCCCGTGACCCTGGCAGACATGCGCAGGGCAGTGCCTCCGGTGGAGGAACCGTCGTACATGGGGTACCCGGCCACCTCCATGCCGACCAGGTCGGTGAGCATGCTCACGTACTCGAAAATGACCTGTAATCTTCCCATGTCCGAGTAGTTGGTGCCGGCGTAAGCGGTCAGGAATTCCCCGCGGCTGATGATCGTATCGACCACGGCCGGAACGTGGTGCTGGTAGCACCCGGCGCCGAGGAAGCTCAGGTACTCTTCACAGGACTTGTTCTTGTTCAGGATTCCGCTCACGTGCCTCTTGAGCTCGAGCTCGGAGTGGAAGGGCTTCGGGAGCTTGAGGGCCCTCTTGAAGCGAAGCTTCTTCGGGATCCCCACGTACAGTTCTTCCACGTCCTTCACCCCTGTCTTCTCCAGCATCTGCGACCGTGTTTCCGGTACGGAATTCGGTATGTAGGGGTAGACGATCGGCCTCTTGGTTGCCATGGATCAGCCCTCCGATCTCGAGTTGAGATTGCCTGTGAAAGGCAGTCTTCTGTGAAGGAAAAAGCGCAAAAAGAGCCTAAAGAAAGCAAAATGAGAAGTCAAAAATCAGCGGCTCAGCTCGAATGAGCCTCTTTCTTTTAGTCATATTAATATACGTCTTGGTGTGGTTCGCCCGGGAAAAAGCCCATGGTATGCCACCCGCAGGCCCCACCTGGTTCTCTTTGACGGAGAAAACAGTCTATCTCAAGGGAATGAAGATGTAAAGCAGAAAAGGAAGAATATTGAATATTTTCGTGATTTTCATTTAAATTATTGACGAAACCATCAGATTATGGTAGGAATCTAAAGAGAAACCCAGCAAAGGAGCCGCTTTCATGCGTTACCTCCCTCATACAAAGGAAGAGATCGCCTCCATGCTCGAGGCGGTGGGCCTGAAGAGCCTCGATGATCTCTACCCGACGGTGCCCGAGGATTGCCGTCCTGAGAAGCCCCTAGACCTGCCGGAGCCCATGACGGAGTGGGAGCTGACCGACCTTGCCCGTTCCCTTTCTTCAACCATGGCGGCTCCTCCGCGGTACAAGGTGTTTCTGGGAGCCGGGAGCTACGAGCATCACATCCCTGCGGCAGTGCCGTACCTGCTCAGCCGGTCGGAATTCGCAACTTCCTACACTCCCTACCAACCGGAGATGAGCCAGGGGACCCTCCAGGCGATCTATGAGTACCAGACCCTTGTCGCACGCCTGCTCGGAATGGAAGTGGCGAACGCCTCGCTGTATGACGGGGCATCCGCCCTGGCGGAGGCCCTGCTGATGGCGGTTCGCATCAAGAAGCGGAACAGGGTCGCAATCTCAAGGCTGATCCATCCCTTGTACCGTCAGGTGGTTCGAACCTATCTGCAGCCTACGGGCCTGGAGATCGTCGAGCTTCCCTACCTGGAGAACGGCCGGACCGATCTCGCCATGCTCGACGGCACAGAGGACCTTGCGGCCGTTGCCGTGCAGTCGCCGAATTTCTTTGGATGTGTCGAGGACCTGAAGGCCGTCGGGGCCGCGGCACAAGGGAAGGAAGCACTCTTCGTGACCTCCTTCACCGAGGCCCTTGCCTACGGACTGCTCGAGGCACCTGGAAAGCTGGGCGCGGACATCGTCTGCGGCGAAGGGCAGAGCTTCGGCATACCCCCATCCTTCGGCGGGCCGGGATTGGGCATGTTCGCCACCAAGACGGCCTTCATGCGCAGCATCCCTGGCCGGCTCGTTGGGCAGGGCAAGGACGCAGAGGACAAGAGGGGCTTCGTGCTCACCCTGGCGACCCGGGAGCAGCACATCCGACGGGAGAAGGCTACCTCCAACATCTGCACCAACCAGAGCCTCTGCGCACTGGCCGCTGCCATGTACATGGCCACGGTGGGCGGTACCGGCATGCGTGAGCTTGCGAGCTTGAACCGGGACAAGGCCGAGTATCTCAAGGGGGAGTTGCACAAGGCCGGCTTCCGGGCGGTCTTCGAAACCCCAACGTTCAACGAGTTCGTGGTGGAAGGTCCGCCAGCCTTTGGCGAGACATACGATCGGCTGCTCGAGAAGAAGATCGTGGCGGGACTGCCTCTTGCCCCGTACTACCCGGAATTGCAGAACCATTACCTCCTTTGCGTTACGGAAACCAAGAGAAGGGAAGACCTGGACGAACTCGTCCGTATGATGTGCGAAACCTCGTCGGAGTAGAAGGCTTCGCACAACATGCGGGCCGCCCGCATATTGTATGAGGCTTCGTCGCAGCAAGAAGGGCTTCGCACCATATGCGGGCAAGTCACGGAGATGAAGGCATGAAAGAGACACTAGGGACCACGGGACTGATCCTGAACGAACCCCTTCTCTGGGAGAGCGGAAAGAAGGGGAGGTGCGGCTTTTCTCTTCCCAGGCGTGACGTGGATCCCGCCCCCCTGGACGAGGAACTGGCGGGTGACGGGCCGGACCTTCCCGATCTGAGCGAGGTCGACGTGGTGCGCCACTACACCCGGCTCTCCCAGTGGAATTTCGGAGTGGACACGGGCATGTATTCTCTCGGCTCGTGCACCATGAAGTACAATCCGAAGCTCCACGAGAAGCTGGCAGGGCTCGAAGGCTTCGCGGGCTCGCACCCATTGCTGCCCCCTCAACTGGCGCAGGGCGCCCTCCGTCTCATAGCCGAGCTCGAAAGCCTCCTCGCGGAGATCACCGGGATGGACGCTACGACCCTGCAACCGGCTGCCGGCGCCCAGGGCGAGCTGACCGGCATGCTTCTCATGTACGCCTATCACAAGAGCAAGGGGACTCCACGTTCGAAGATCATTGTCCCGGACACGGCCCACGGCACAAACCCTGCCAGCGCCGCCCTGTGCGGCTATCGGCCCGTACCCGTGAAATCGAATGCCCACGGCATCCTATCGGCAGAGGCGGTCGCCGAGGTGATGGACGAGGAGACGGCCGGGATCATGGTCACCAATCCGAACACCCTTGGACTCTTCGAAGAGAACATCCGGGAGATTGCCCGGATCGTCCACGACAAGGGCGGGCTCGTCTACGGCGACGGAGCGAACATGAACGCGGTCATGGGGATCGTGGACATGGGCAGGATGGGCTTCGACGTACTGCACCTGAACCTGCACAAGACCTTCTCCACACCCCACGGAGGAGGCGGGCCGGGCGCGGGCCCGGTCTGTGTGAAGAAGCACCTCGTGCCCTTCCTGCCTGTTCCCCGTGTGGTAGAGGCAAGAGGGGAATACACCCTTTCCGAGGACTTCCCCGAATGCATCGGCAAGGTGCATTCCTTCTACGGAAACTTCGGGATTCTGGTCAGGGCGTACGGCTACATTCTGAGCATGGGCGCCGACAACTTGAAGAAAGCGAGCCAGCTGGCCGTGCTGAACGCCAACTACATTCAATCGAAGCTAAAGGGAGTGCTGCATCTTCCGTACGATCGGCCCTGCATGCATGAATGTGTCTTTTCTGATAAATTCCAGAAGGAGCGGAAAGTCACCACCCTGGACATGGTCAAGCGTTTGATGGACTACGGGTTTCATCCACCCACCGTCTATTTCCCGCTGGTGGTGAACGGCGCGATCATGATCGAGCCGACCGAGACCGAGTCCAAGGACAGCATCGATCGTCTGATCGAGGCGTTCAAGGCAATCGCCGACGAGGCTGAGAAGGACCCGGACCTTCTCTGGAATGCCCCGAGCCGTTGCAAGGTGAAGAGAATGGACGAGACCGGAGCAGCCCGGAGCCCGTGTCTCTGCGGTTGAACATAGGTAGGAGTCAGGTCACGTGAAGTTTGAAGACGGAAATGCAAAGGATCGACCCCTCAAGAAACCTCCCTGGTTGAAGCGCAGGATTCCGGCCGGGGCAGGCAAGGTCCCGGAGCTCCTCAGAAAGGGCGAGCTGCACACGGTGTGTGAAGAGGCCCTGTGCCCGAACCAGGGCGAGTGCTTTGCCCGCGGTACGGCCACTTTCCTGATCCTTGGGGATCGATGCACCCGGGACTGCCGGTTTTGTTCCGTTGCCCAGGGGCCTTCCGGTCCGCCCGATCCGGAGGAGCCTGTTCGCGTGGCCGAGGCGGTCCAGGAGATGGGACTCCACTATGTTGTGATCACGTCCGTGACCCGCGACGATTTGGAGGACGGTGGAGCGGGACTCTTTGCCCGCACGATCGAGGAAATCCGAAGCCGGAATCCGAGAACTCTCGTGGAGGTTCTGATTCCGGACTTCCAGGGTGACCTGGATGCACTCCATACGGTCCTGAAGGCCCGGCCGGACGTGCTCAACCACAATCTGGAGACCGTGCC
This sequence comes from bacterium, assembly GCA_028277985.1. GTDB lineage: Bacteria > Desulfobacterota > DSWW01 > DSWW01 > DSWW01 > S015-6. The sequence goes on from JANQFG010000158.1 coordinate 61,896, forward strand.
CCGTCTCTATCCCACGGTCAGGCCGGAAGCGGTGTACGAGCGCTCCCTCGAGCTGCTGGAGCGCGTCAAGATCTACGACAAGACGATTCCCACCAAGTCCGGCCTGATGCTCGGGCTGGGAGAGTCGTCCGAGGAAATCGAAGAGACCCTCCGGGACCTGCGCCGGGCGGGATGCAGCCTTCTCACGCTGGGGCAGTACCTGCAACCGACCCGGAGACATCTGCCGGTCGAGCGCTACCTTCATCCCGACGAATTCGAGGAGAGGAAAAGGATTGCCCTGGATCTGGGCTTCGATGAGGTGGCCAGCGGCCCCTTTGTGCGAAGCTCCTATCGTGCGGAAGCCTTCTTCCAGGCCCTGGGAACGTCGCCTGAATAGGCCCTGCGAATCTCAAGGAGCACGAAGATGACGAAGTACTTCATTCTCCTGTCATCCGGAAAGGACAGGCCCGGAATCGTGGATGACATCTCCAGCCTGTTGTTCGACAAGGGGGCAAACATCGAGGACAGCCGGATGGCGGTCATGGGCGGGTGCTTCTCCTCCATGACCCTTTTCTCCTGCAAAGCGGATCAGGTCGAGGCGATCGAGAAAGGACTGGCCGGCCTGAAGGAACGCGGCCTCGAGACCCACCTTCATCCGGCCGAGGACCCCACCCTCAGCCCGGTCCAGGCCGGGTTGCCCCTGAAGTTCGAGATCATCTCCATGGATCATCCCGGGATCGTACAGCGTGTGGTCCATCTGCTTCGGGAGTTCAACGTGAACATCGAATCCCTGGAAACCGAAGTCACCCGGGCGCCCCATTCCGGAGCCCCTCTGTTCGACCTGAGGCTCGAGGCAAAGGTGCCGGCAGAGGGTTCGATCGGAATGATCAAGGAGCAGCTTACCCGGCTGGCAGGTGAGATGAACCTGGACCTGATCTTCAAGCCGTAGTCCGAACGCGTATTGCACCAGAACCCCGTATTGGAAGGCTTCGTGCAATATGCGGACTTAAAGGCATAAGGGGGGAGCGAAACGCAATGGCAAAGAACGAAGAGAAGAAGCTCAAGATAGACGAGACCGACATCGAGATCATTCGGCATCTTCAGGACGGCAGGAAATCCTTCAAGCGAATCGCGGAGGATCTGTCGCTCGCCGAGAACACGGTGAGGTCTCGGGTCACCAAGCTGATCGAAAACGATGTCCTTCAGATCACAGGCAGTGTGGTCCCAGGATCCATCCCGGGCCACAGCGTGGTGTTCATCGGGGTCAAGCTCCAGAGCATGGACCTGGTCAAGAAGGGCAAGGAGATCAGCAAGCTCAAGGGCGTGGTGTCCGTGAGCGTCGTGACGGGTCAGTACGATCTCATCCTGGTGGTGCTGCTCAAGGAAGGGTTCACCCTCCTCGAGTTCTACACGGAGCAGATGTCCCGCATCAAAGGCGTGCAGAGCGTGGAGACATTCGTCGTGTACAAGGACTACAACTTCCGGATCCCCTACATCCTTTGAGCCTGGCTCTTCATTTCTCAGGCCCCGTGGTCAGGGGGCCTTCCTGAACCACCACGGGCCTTCCAACTCCCAGTCGAGGCTGTCCGTGTCCAGACCGAGCACGAGCCATCCTCCCCAGGATCCCGCATCGACGGACGTCCAGAGCGGGACGTAGGGGGACAGGTCGAGGTTCGTGTCGAGCGTCCAGCCCGTCCAGAAGCCGACATAGTTGCCCTTGAAGGAGAGAATCAGGTACAGACGAAACACGTCGTACTTGCCCGGCTTCCACACGAGGTTGGGTGCGCTCGTAAGGGTTGTGCCGTTCGGGGGCTTGACCAGCTCGATGCCCGACAAGTCCTCGCAGGTATCCTGCTGCTCGTCGCAGACTTCATCGGGGCCCGTGCACGGGTCCCCGGTGTGATAGCACTTTCCGCCGCCCTCTTCGCAGCCCTCCTCACCGTTGCAGAAGAGCCCGTCGTCGGGGCAGGGGGTTCCCGGGGAGATGCACGCCCCGGATGAGGGATTGCAGGTCTCGGCCCCGTTGCAGAAGACGCCGTCGTCACAATCCTTGAGCGTGTGGGTGCAGCCGCCGGTCTTCGGGTCCAGGGCATCCGTCGTGCAGGCGTTGCCGTCGTCGCATATCACCGGGTCCGGGTCCAGGGGCTTGACCTGACACGGGAACTCGGGGATTCCCGTCTCTATGAGTCGGACACGCTGGGAAAGAGGGCTCTCCTGCATGAGGACGTCGACGCCGCTCACCGCGTAGACCGTGTCATGCTCGCACTCGATGGAGTAGACCGAGGCGAGGGTCGTGGGGTAGGCGGGGCCGAGTCGGGTAAAGCCCGTCTCTCCCGGGGCCTTGCGGTAAACGTTGTGCCCGACCACGTCATCCACGCCGCTGGGCGTCCAGGTGAGCCAGAAGCCCTTGGTGTGGACCACGCCCAGGTTCGACGGCGGCCCGGGCAGATAGTCACAGGCGTTCCCGATCCCGTCCCGGTCCGAGTCCCTCTGGCTTCGGTTGTAGTCGAACGGGCAGTTGTCCACGGGATCCGCGATCCCGTCCTCGTCGTGGTCCGGGAAGCCCTCGTCGATGAGTCCGTCTCCGTCGTTGTCCATGCCGTCGCAGTACTCCGCGTCGTCCCTCAACGGCGGCATGGGGGAATCCTCATCCGGCCCGGAAGCCACGGACACCTCCTCGCAGGTCCCGTCAGGGTCCAGGGCCGCCAGGCTGAGACCCTCGATCCCGAAGTTGATGTCCTGGTCGGCAGCCCCGTAGATCTTTGTCCTCAAGAGCCCGATCTCCCTGGTGGAGACGAGCTCTGTGCTGAGCGTGTTGGTGCATTCGCAGACACCCACATCGTTCGTTCTGCACCTGGTGTTCACATCGTACGAGTAGGGATCGGTTTCGTAGACGCCGTCCAGATCCCAGTCCACCCAGCCCCCGTCGGCGAGCCACCAGTCGAGCTCATAGGCCGGACAGAGATCTTGGTGGTTGAGCCACATGTAGAAGGTCCCACGCATGCTCTCGTGGAAGAGCTGGTACTCGAAGCGGACGTCTTCTCCCCGGCGCCACACGAACATGCCCACCACGCCCGAGGCATCCAGGCCTCCTTCCTCCTGGAGTAAGTTCTCGTTCAGGCTGTTGTCGAAGAGCGAATAGGAGTAGACGTAAATCGAATCGCCCGAATCCGGGTCCGGGTCGCCGCCCTCGGGAAGAAATCTCAGGTACCACTGGTAACGGTAGCTCATGTTGCTCAGGTAATTCGGTTTGCTGTTTTCGTCGTCCATGCGCCAGTCGACGTCGATGTCTATGATGTCGCCCTCGGGACCCAGAGTCCTCACCGTGCGCGGCGTGTCCCTTTCCACCTGGCCCCCGTGTCCCAGCCCCATAGCGTGCCCGAGCTCGTGGAAGAAGAAGGTCGCCTGCCGTGCAACCGTCTCTGCACTTCCCACGTTTCCTCCAGGGTCGTTCGAGGCAAGGATGATTTCGCCGCTGCAGATGCCGCTACGGCAGTGAGTCTTGGGCCCGTTACACTTGTAGTGGAGGACCGGTATGTAATAGAAGATACCGCGCCGGATCGGGTCGAAGTTGTCGAGCTTGATCGCCTCTATGGCGTCCCACTCGTCCACCGTGCAGTTGTCGCACTCCGAGTCGCACCCCATGATGGAATCCTGGTGCGGGAACGCGTTTCCCCCACCGAGCTGCCCCAGGTCCACGTGGAGACGTACAGAGTAGTCCCGGTAGGCGTTTATCACGGCCTGAGCAGCGGAGGGATGGAGGCGGTGACTGTGAGAGCCGTCCTCCATCCAGTCCACCTCTACGAAAGCATCCTTCTGATGCGGGTTGGCGCCCATCCCCGGGAGATCCAGGTCGATGGTTCCGTCGTCGTCCACGTCCACACCCAGAACCTCCCAGTGGTCGTACAGGCCGTCGAAGTCCGTGTCGTTACTGTACGGGTCGAGACCTAGCGCCTCCTCCACGGGGTCCGACAGGTGGTCCCCGTCGGCGTCCGGTCCCGTATTGTCCAGGACGACGAACTTGGTGCCCGTCGAGGTGTAGAAGCCCTCCTGGTCGATGGCGTAAGCCCAGTAGCGCACAACGCGGGCGTCGGCCGCTGTGTCGTATTCCATGGAAATGACAGGGTTGGGTTCGGGGTGGGGGAGGATGAAGTCGTGGGCTATGTTGTTCACAAAGATCGAAACCGTGCCAATCTCGGAGGGATCTTCCGCCTCCACGGTGAAGGAGACCCTGTCCCCTGCGGAGGGGTTGAGGGGCGCATGGCTCACCCGTATGAGGGGCGGCAGACCGTCCTCCAGCACGGGTACGCGGAGAGAGGCGGACTTCCCGTTCATCTGAAGGTCCCAGGCCATGGCCGAGTACCGGGCCATTCCTGCGTCCCGGTTGGCCAGCTGGCTGATGGAGAAGCTCGTGTGTCCCCCGCTTACATACTCGTCGGCGATCAGGCTGCTGCCCTCCATGAACTGTACGCGATACAGTCCCTGATCGTCGGTTACCTCCAGGTGGACCTGGAAGGTCTCGCCGGCGACGGCCGGATTCGGATCGGCCCACATCTCGATCTCAGGGGCTGTCTCGTCGGTATGCGGTGAGCATGCAGGCAGCTCGGGAGATTCGGGCGGAACGCCCTCGGTCGTGTAGGTCACCCGTATGTGGGGAACGCACAGGGGGGCCTCTCGGCTGTAAAAGCCTCTGGACCACAATCCTTCGGCACTGGACGAGGCGGTCAGCATGACGCCGAAGTTGGGTATGCTTCCATCGACCCAGCCTCTCACGAGGTCGGTGACGTCGAAGGTCTTCCATCCAGTTTCCGGACCGATCAAATGGTAGTCGAACGGCGTGACAGGGGGCTGGTTGTCCCAGTTGATGGCAGAGGCACCTGCCCACTCCAGCCAGTCCTCTCCAACGATCCGGAGATGCAGTCCCCTGGAGCCCCCCTCGCCGCTGAGGTGATACATGTAGAGGTTCATCTCGGCGGTCTGGATAACCGCGTCCTCGGGAAGCCAGGCCGGATCGAAGGCAACGAAGATCCTCTCGTGATAGCCAAACTCCAGCGCGGGTCCAACGAAGAGGTGGGGGCCGTCCCCGTAGTTCGTTGTCGGGTTTTCCTCGAAAACGTAGGCATCCTTCGAGGCCAGAAGCACGCCCTGGGCCGGGTTGTCCGCATGGGCGGGGCTCGTGGCGAGGAAGAGGCAGGAAGCAAGCGCCGGAAGAATGATGCGGACGGCCCACGCGGCGACGATGCTCGACGAGGACCGGGTTCCCTCACTGCATTTCGACATGGACTCTCCTTTTTCTCCACAGTGTAGATGCAGAAACATAATTATATGAAAAGCGTAATGCTCTGTCAAAGAATGGAGAATTGCAGGGATTTCGTCCGAGAGGGAGGGACAGGGCCTCCCTTGCGCACATCCCGCGAAACATCGCGGTTGCCCGCGAATCACTTGACAAGGCAGCCGGGACCGGGTACTTTTGTATAACGCATAAAATTATAAGATTATAAATTTATAAACAATGTGTATCTTTCTTTAATAATAACAGGCATATAATCATCTTCCATGCTGCCCCGGCCAGTCTCGAGGCTGATATCCTGATCAGCGGAATGAGGGGCAAGAAGCCTTCGTGACCCATCAACCGTTTCTCAACGCAGGAGGAAGTTTCAATGGACAAGGAAGAAATCAGACAGAAAGCCGCCGAGCGGGTCAACGCGATCTACGGGCTGAAGAACCCGTCCGCCGAGGATGTGAAGGGGATGATCGATACCCACTTCGGCCCCAGCCCGGTCGTCATGTTTCCCGGTATGCCCCAGCAGCACATCCTGTTCGGCTGCCATCAGGGACACGGCAACCTGAACGCCCACTACCAGAGCTTCTACGAAACGATCGAAGTCCAGCACCTGAAAGAGCAGTTCACCCTGGTGGACGGCTTCTGCGCGGATATCCACTATGAGGCGGAGTTCAAGATCAAGGAGTCGGGCTCCGTGTTCGAGCTCGAGTTCGTGGCCCTAGCCGACATGGACTCGGACGGCAGGTTTCGGACCCTGAAGCTGTTCTTTGATACGGCCACCTTTCTCAAAGCCGTGAACAACAAGAATCAGACTTTCACCGATGTGAGGGAGAAGGATCCACACCCGCCCTTCGACCCGAACGGGAAGCCGTACGCGGGCAAGTTGATGTCCGACTTCTACGACCTCTTCGGGCAGTGTTACATGGGGCTGGAATCCTACGACAAGCTCTACAGCCACATGAACGAGGACGTGGAAGTCTGCTTCAAGTCGGACGTGGATGTCATTCCCTACGCAGGGCAATATTCCGGGAAGGAAGGGTTCAAGCAGTGGTTCGCCAATCTGTTTTCCCTGTGGCGGCTCTGCGCTTTCAATTTCACGCGCATCGTTGCCGAAGGGAACATGGCGGATTTCGAGATCCACGAGCTGCACTACTACGACAACCCGGACGGCACCCAGCGATACCTGGATTGCTACATCGTTCAAAGCTGGCTGATGGATGAGAACGGCAAGATGCACCGGTTCAAGAGCTATCATGACTCCAACTGGCTCGTGGAGACCTTCAACGCGAGCGAGGTGTACAAGGCTCACTACGGATATCCGAAGGACTATCCCCCCGGGAAGTAGACAGGAGAGAGCGCATGAATCCTTTTTCCGGGAAGACGGCCCTCGTCACGGGCGGAGCTTCCGGTATCGGCCGGGAGCTCTGCCTCGAGCTTGCGAAGCTCGGGGCCAGCGTCGTTGTGGCCGACATCAATGAGGAAGGAGCCGAGAAAACCGTAGCCGCGATCACAGGATCCGGGGGCAAGGCAGAAGCGGTGGTTGCCGACATGCGGGACCCGGATGCGGTGGAAGAGCTGGTCCGGAAGGCGGCGTCAGGCGGATCTCTGGACTACATGTTCAACAACGCGGGCGTCATCATGTTCGGCGAGTTCAGGGACATGAGCTATGAAGACTGGCGGCATTTCATCGACAGTGACGTCATGACCGTGGTCCATGGGACCTCTTCCGCCTACAAGCTCATGATCCGGCAAGGGCACGGCCACATCGTGAATGTATCTTCCGTCTTCGGGCTGTTTCCCTTTGCCCTGGCGACCGGCTACACGGCTGTGAAGCAGGCGGTGGTCGGTCTTACCATGGCCTTGAGACCCGAGGCAGCCGATCTCGGAGTGAACGTAAGTGTGGCCTGTCCGGGCTCGGTCAAAACGGAAGTCCGAAAGACCTACAAGATCCTGAACGGAGATCGGGAAGCCTTCAATGCGATGATCATGAAGGAGATGAACCCGAACGAAACGGCGTTGAAGATTCTGCAAGGTGTGAGAAAGAACAAGGGCCTGATCGCATTTCCTTTCTACGATCTGGTCTTCTGGTGGATGTTCCGACTCTTCCCGTCCGGGAACTTCTGGTGGCAGCGCAAGCTGGTGAATCTGTTCCGGAAGCGAGTACGGTTCAACAGCTAGGAGTCCCCTTCAGAGTCCGGAAGGTGATTCATCCAGATCTCCTGGGAATCATGGTAGCTCTTGAGTTCCAGAAGGAGTCCGTCCCTGTCAAAGATCAGGGATTGATTCAAGGTGATGAAGAACTCCTTGTCGGTCACCGCGTCGCCGAAATGAACATCAAGGGTCACATCCGTTCTGTTGTCGCAGGTCACATATCTGCTGAAGACGGGTGGCGCTATGTAGATCTGATAGCTGAACACCCCGTTGATCAGCTGCAAGACTTCCTCTTTGCCCTTGACGGACCCGTTGCTTGGGAGGGCGGGATTTCCCTTCTCCACGACGACGACCTCATCACTCATCGATGCCAGGGCCCCGGACACATCGCCTGCCACGTAGAACTTGTTGTATAGTCGTGCAGCTACTTCTGCGGTGTCGAAGACAACCGGAATCGTGCCGGTGTCGCTCGTTCCCCTCTGATCCTTCACCTCCGCATCTCCACCTTCGCTGAATGCTTCTGTCATGTGCCAGGTAGAATAGTACAGGGCCAGTCTCTCGATCCTGTCCAGGCCTTCGGAGAGCTTCCATTTGTAGAGGAACTCCAGGTCGTATCTCTTTCCTGTAGATTGTACGTCAGAAATGATGTTCACGTGTGAAGAAGCCATGCCGCGATCCCTGGAGTCGCAGAGATGGAACTGTACGATCAGATCGACCAGGGTATTCGCTTCCAGGAAGGCATTGAGATACTTGATGACTTCATCCGGTCCCTGATAGAGGCCTGCAAAGGGAACTACACCCCGCCTTCCAATGACGTGAAATCTCACATCGTCCGACAGCAGGGAGCGAATAGGATCGGCATGGGCGCCCCTCAACTCCCCGAAGAAACGGTCCAGACAGGCTGTGCCTTGATGATCGGGTCCATTCATGCCGAGTGCTCCCTTCTTCGGAACCTCTTCCGGGTGCTCTCGCCGCGCAAGCGTCCGGCGAGCACCCAGAGCCTATTCAAGAGAGTCGTAGGATGTCAAGGAAATCGATCCGTCACAGCGCTGTCCCGGGTGAAGTCTAAAGGATAGACGCTGAAGAAGGGCTTCGGAGGTCAAACCATTGCTCGAAGACAAGGAGAATACCATGAAGGACGTCTATGCCAGGCTCAGGGAATTCATGCACACCTTTCCGAACGGCTATCCCTCCACGCCGACCGGGGTCGAAATCAAGATCCTGAAGAAACTCTTCTCGCCGGAAGATGCCGAGCTATGCCTGAGCCTGAAGAAGGAACCCGAAGCCCTTTCCGACATCGCCAAGAGACTCGGACGGGAGGCGGGCGAGTTAGGCATCAAGCTCGAGGACATGGCGCAGAGGGGGATCGTCTTCAGAAACAGGGAAGGCGGAAAGGTTCTCTACAAGGCGCTCCCCTTCTTCGTGGGAATGATCGAGGCGCAGACCAACCGGATCGACTTGGAGCTGGCCCAGCTCATGGATGAGTTCCGTCCCCATCTGGGAGCCATGGGCCTGACCGTGGACACGAACATTACACGGTTCATTCCGGCGGCCACGGCCGTCGAGGGCAAGACGACGGTCTCCTCCTACAACCGGATGCGTGAAATGGTCAAGGACGAAGACCTGATCGCGGTGGGGCCCTGCACCTGCCGACAGATGACAGAGGTGAAGGGAGACAAGTGTTCCCATACGTTTGAGACGTGTCTGTCCTTTGGCGAGCACGCCCAGTATTTCATCGACAACCGAATCTCAAAGAAGGTCGGCAAGGACGAGCTGATGCAGCTTCTGGGGGCCGCAGAGGAAGAGGGCCTGGTCCTCTGTACGAGCAACTCGGAGGAGCTTTCGATCGCATGTTGTTGCTGCCCCTGCTGCTGCGGGATTCTCCAGGGACTCCCGCTGCTCCCCCAGGCCTCCATGCTGGCGAATGTCTGCTACAACGCCAGGATCGATCCCGAGCTTTGCATGCTCTGCGGAGATTGTGTGGAGCGTTGCCCGGTGGAGGCGATCATCGAGCTCGACGACACGATGTCAGTGTCAGCGGACAAATGTATTGGTTGCGGGCTCTGTGTCTCGCCTTGCCCCGAGGAGGCGGTTGCCCTCGAGGAAGTGCCCACGGCAAGCCTGCCGTTCGCGGACGAGACGCAGATGTATGACTCGGTCTTGAAGGAGCGGGGTCTTCTCTGATCCGTTTTCGGCTCATTCCGACCGGCAGTAGACTCTCTTCCCTCCCAGCCAGGTCTGCTCGACCCGCGGAGGATTCAACGAATTCTCCACGGGCCATAGCGGAGAATTCGTTGAACTCTCCTTGGGCCCCAGCGGGTCGTTCGAGAGCAGGACGAAGTCGGCCCGCTTTCCGGCTTCCAGGCTGCCCACATCTCTCTCGCAATTCAGGGCGTAAGCACCGCCGTTGGTGTACATGGCAAAGGCTTCTTTCACCGAAATGGCTTCCTCTGGCTGCAGAACCTCTTCGCCCGCCGTCTTACGGCTGACGGCCCGCTCGATCGCCTCGAGGGGCTCATGGGATGCGACCGGCCAGTCGGAGCTCCCTGCGACACGAATGCCCGCATCGAGAACGGATCGCAGGGGCAGCTGTCTTATTCCCGGCAGGTACGGGACATTGTCGCGGCTCATGTGGGTCAGAAAGTAGGGTTGGGTAACCAGGATCATGCCGAGCTTCTTCATCTTCATGATCAGCTCGTCGTCGAGGAAGACTCCGTGTTCGATGCGCGCAGGGTGAAGGCCCTCCAGGGCCTCCTGCGCCCCCTCTACGATCTCTATGGCCTGTCGGATCGCGGCATTGCCGAGAGCATGAAACGCCGGAGACATGCCCTGCCCGGCGGCCTGTGAGACCAACCGGATGCAATCGTCGGTTCCGGCCATCATCGTGCCGAACCTGGCCCTCAGTCCGTGGGTGAATTCCACCGGGCTCCTGGATGCCGTGCGGAGGGGATCCAGGGACCGCTCTGCCAGACAGCGGAAGAGGGTGGCAATCGACGTCTGAATGAATTGGCCGAAGGAAAGCTCCATGGCTGCCCGGTCGGCCCCATCCAAGAAGACCTTCATGGGACCGGCAATCATCTGGGGAACCTCGGGGGCGGCACGAGGATCGTCTATCAGATCCCAGGGCAGAAGAAGGGCGTGTTCCCTCGAGCTGTAATGCAGGACGATAGGTATCTGCAAGAGGTCTCTTTCGAACGCTTCCGTGTACAGAGCCTCGAGGGCATACGGCACCGCGGGATCGCCGATACGGGTAATCCCCGACGCGAACAGGTCGGTCTGGGCGAGGGCAAGCTGGTTCAGTATCTGCCCCTTGCTCTGCTGGATCAGGCTGTCGCGGGACACCGGCTGGACAGCGGCCATGGCTGTCTCGATCAGGTGGCCCGTGGGTTCACCGTCTTCGTCCTTCACGATTTCGCCGGCAAAGGGTTGGGGTGTCCGGCTGTTGACCCCGGCCAGGTCGAGCGCCCTGGAGTTGGCAGCACATTCGTGAAAGGAGTAGTGAAAGACGACCACCGGATGATCCGGGCAAGCTTCGTCCAGGTCCTTCCGGGTCGGCGTTCGTTTTTCCGGGTATTCCCAGGGGTCGTAACCCTGGCCCACGACCCACTGGCCCGGAGCGCGCTCACTCGCCGACTCCCGCAACAGGTCCTTCAACGCCGAGATGGTGCGTGCCTTCTCATGCGAGCAATCCAGGGATTTCTGGTAGATCACACCGTCGAGCAGATGAATGTGGGGGTCGATGAACCCGGGCAATGCCGTGAAACCCTGTCCATCGACTCGTTCTGCGCCGGGATACCGGGTTGCCAGCTCGTCCACGCTGCCGATGGCGACGATTCTCTCGTCTTCCCAGACCATCCCATCGGCCACGCTGAACGCCCCGTCCATTTTGTGTATAATTACATTCTGCAAGAGCTTCATGAGAGATCCCTCGCTCCACGGTTCTGGAAACGGGCCTGCCGCCCCGGATGAGGACAGCATACGAAAGGGGTGGGCGGGTGTCCAGAACGAGAGGATGCGAGTCACACACCTGCCCCGATAGAAGTCTAAATCAATAGTAGGCTAGGAAAAGACCGTGGAGAGGTTGAGGCATGGAAACAACGCTCGAAGAACTGGTTCAGCAGGCAAAAGACGGTAAGAAGGAGGCGCTCGAGTCGCTCGTTCGGAGGATTCAGGACCGCGTTTACGGGCTTGCCCTTCGCATGCTCGGATATCCTGCCGATGCGGAAGATGCCGCACAGGAGATCCTGGTGAAGGTGGTTACGCGTCTTGACAGCTTCAGGCACGAGAGCGAGTTCACTACCTGGGTCTACCGTGTGGCGTCAAACCATCTTCTGACCACACGGAAGCGCCTGGCCGAGAACCTGACGACCTCTTTCGAGGATTACGAATCCCAGCTCGAAGCAGGATTCTCAGCCGAATGGCAGGAATCCATACCGGAGGCGGAGAGGAGCCTGATCGTACATGAGGTGATGCTCGGCTGTACCCACGGCATGCTGCTCTGTCTGGATCGAGCCCATCGAATCACCTTCGTCTTGAGTGAGGTACTGGACATCTCCAGCCGGCAGGGGGCCGTGATCCTGGATATCTCCCCGGCAGCCTACCGGAAGAGGCTCTCCAGGGCCCGAGAACGGATTCACACCTTCATGCTCAAGAATTGCGGTGTGGTGAATCCGGACAACCCCTGCCACTGTGACCGGGTAGCGCCGCTTGCAGTCCAGGCCCAGGAGATCGATCCGAAGAACCTGCTTTATGCAGGTCATCGCTGCCGCACCAAAGGGGGCGCGGTCTCGTTGGAGCACCTCGAAGAACTGGACTCCCTCCAACGCATTGCCGTGCTCTTTCGAAACCATCCTGACTACGCGGCCCCGGACACCTTCCTCGAGAGCCTGAAGGAACTGATTGATTCGGGGCGGGTCAGCTTTTTCGAGGGACTTCATTGAGTAGGGAGGTAGTGATGAAAGCAGGATTCCCGCAGGGGCTTGACGGTATCGGATTCCGCGCTATGGCCTGCTCGGTCGCCTTGATACTTCTGGGGATTGCGGGCTGCAGCACGCAGAAGGAGGTGGGGGAACCTCCAGTGGAGAAAATCTCTATGAAACAGGTGTCTGTCGAAGGAATCCATATCCGCTATGTTGAGAAGGGGGAAGGAAATCCCCTCGTACTCGTCCATGGGATCCCAACCTCTTCCTTTCTGTGGAGAGACATGATCGAGGACCTCTCGGCTCATGGCAGGGTGATTGCCCTGGACCTGCCCGGATTCGGGTTGTCAGACCCTCCGCCCAATGGAGACTATACGATCTCGAGCTACGCCCGCCTTCTCGAGGCCTTTCTGGAAGCCCTGTCGATCGAAAGTGCGACCCTCGTCTGTCACGACTACGGTGGACCGATTGCGGTCATGTGTGCCCTGCGGAATCCGAAGAGATATGAACGGCTGATCATCCTCGACACCTTCCTGCACAGGCAGCTCCCCCCATGGCCTCTTTCGATGAAGATTGCGAAGATTCGGCCCATCGGCGAGCTGTTCATGTGGATGGGAGGGGAGTCCGTAGCGCGGTCCGGCCTGGAACAGGGCGTCATGGAAAAGTCCAGGATCACGGAGGAGGTCGTGCGGCGCTACTACATGCCGGATGGAACCCCGGGCAAGCTGAACAGGACGATGCTGGGGACCCTGCGAGTCGATTACATGGAGGATCTGGAATTCATCGAGCAGAACCTTCACACCATTGAGAAGCCCACGCTCATTCTGTGGGCGGAGAGCGACGCGTTCCTTCCTCTCTACCTGGGAGATCTGATTCACAAGGATATCAAGGGCTCCAGAATGGAGAGACTCCCGGATTGCGGGCACTTCATTCAGGAGGATCAGCCCGCGCGTGCGACGGAACTTATCATCGAGTTTCTCGGTGGTCAGAAATCGACATAGAGCTCTCACCCGAGGCAAGGGCTGCTTTTCATGCTACGGACAATCTATCAAAACGACATGCCTACGATTTCGGGTCGCAAGAATTTCGGGATAAGAGCAATACTTGCTGTCTCCTCGTAGGAGGAGTTTGAGCATAAGTCAGAGAGACATGGACAGCACTGAATGCAGATCCTAGATTAGATGCTCGTTGTTATCTGAAACACCAGGACGGCTCATATACCGAAGACCCCAACGCAACGGCATGCACACCGAAATGCCCACCTAACCTCGCCGGGCCGACATCCGCCGCCGCGTCGATTTCAGCACCCTGGGCACCCGCGAGCCGAGCTGTGACCTCTTAGACGAGACGATCGCAGCGCACACGTTCGGGATGTGGCTGGTTTGCTCGGCCATCGTATTGCTCCAACGCATATCTTTTACGCCTTCGGTCGAAATAAAAACCTTGGTGGTCGCTTATTCGACCAACATGGTCTATTTTTCGGCCGAATGTGCAGAATTCTCCTCTGATATTCCCAGATACAAGCGAAAAAATACTTCTATAACAACAAGTTAGGGACGACCAATGTGTAGCTGCTTCCCGTGGCCCGAACAGTGCAACGCTGTTCATTTAAATGTTGATATCGAAGAATGCTGGAGATTCCTCCGGGGGCCGAGGCTGTGTCAGGCCATCGGACCAACGAGCGAGAGGAGCGACCAAGAACCATAAGGGAGGCTGATCATGAGCAAGGAGTTCCCGCAGGACGAATACTTCAAGATAGACCCCGAGTGTCATCTGATCGGAGACATGGGGCCCATCAGCCACTTCCCCGGAGTGCAGATGTGGTGGAGAGCCATCGACAATACATCGAGGGCTCTGGTGACCGGATGTCCTCCAAAGATGTTTGACAGGATGGCCAAGGCTCTCGGCATGGAAGAATGGGAAATGCAGAAGACCGCGAATCCGGAGAACATCATCCAGGCCATGGACAAGTACGGAATGGACATCGCCTGTCTGCTGCCCGAGTCGATGATGGATTCGACGGGCTACACGACCCGTTGGGTAACGAACGGGGAGATGGCAAGAATCGTGGAATCCAATCCGGACCGGTTCATGTATGAGCCAAACCTGTCCCCCATCAAGCACAAGGGTGTGGAGAACACGATCTGGGAACTGGAATACTGGGTGGAAGAGAAGGCGGCCAAGCTCTTCAAATACTACCCCCCGGAAGACACCTACATCAACGATCCCGATCTTTGGCCTTTCTACAAGAAGGCTGAGGAACTGGGAATCGTACTCACCATCCATACAGGGTTTTCCTGGGTTCCACCCGGTAAGAGCAAGCATGCCCTGCCCATTCAACTCGACGATGTGGCACGGGACTTTCCCGAACTGAAGATCGTGGCATTTCACATGGGATATCCGTACTGCGACGACCTAAACATGGTCGCCATGGGGCACCCGAATGTATACCTTTCACTGAGTCTCTTGGTTCCCTGGGCCCTGACGGCACCGCGTAAGTTCGCAAAGATCCTAGGTGAATCGATGCGGTTTGTAGGCCCGGACAGGATTATCTGGGGCAGCGACTACGCGGGCTTCGCGGTTCAAATCGGAACCGCGATCCTGGGTATGCGCGAGTTCCAGATCCCGGAGGACCTGCAAGAGGGCTATGGCTATCCACCTATCACAGATGAAGATCGAAGAAAGATCTTTGGCGAGAACCTGGGGAGACTCCTTGGGATCGATACGAGCAAGCGAAGAGTGAAGGCCCAAACAGATTCCAGCGGAATTCTGCCCCTGAAGGCTTTTGGCGAGGAGGGGAAGGTCCGAAATGAACGCGAAAAGATGGGAAGGAGCCGGGCATGAGTAAAGGAAGGCTTGCAATTGTTGGTGTCGGCGAGGTCCCCACGGGGGTCTACCCGGCGAGGTCCCGGTGGGACATCCTCTATGAAGTCTGTATTCAGGCTGTGCGGGATGCGGGAATCGACAAGAATGACATAGAGGGTGTGGTCACGGTTGCTCCCCAGGCACAACCAAGGCTCACGGCCGAGATCTCCTTCGGGAAGATCCCGGAGGAACTCGGTTTGAAAGGAGTCAAGGACGTCTGCATATGCAATGCAGGCGGTGCCTCGACCTCGAATTGTTTACGCATGGCCGAGCACTGGATCCATAGCGGGCTGGCCAAGATCGTCCTGATCCCTCACGTGACGGTGCATTCCACAATTCCCGCACCCGAGTTGATCAGCTTCTTTGCCACAGCGGGCATGGATCTGCAGTGGGAGTATCCCTTTGGGACCACCTACAACGGTGTCATGGGCCTGGTGGCCCAGAGGTACATGTATGAGACAGGCACGACTCCCGAACAGATGGCATCCGTGGTCGTGGCCTTGCGGAAGTGGGCCGCCCTGGATCCGAATTCCATGTTCTACAAGAAGCCGGTGACACTCGACGATGTCGTCTCGTCCCGGATGATCTCAACGCCTCTCCGGAAGAGGGAATGCAACGTGCTCGGCGACGGCGGTGCGGCCATGGTGGTGACCTCGGCGGAGTTGGCGAAGGAGATAACCGATACGGCTGCTTACAAGCTGGGTGAGGGGGCCGTGTATTTTTCCGCCTGTCCGATCCTGCGGGACATGAAGGCGGTGGACAAGGGCTATGGCGACTCTGCCCATGCAGCCTTGAACGAGGCGGGGCTCACCATAGAGGATATCGACGTCTGGAATCTCTACATCGCCTATCCTTTTGCCATCCCCCTGATGCTCGAAGCGATCGGTGTGTGCGAGAGAGGCACGGCCGGGCAATTCATCATGGATGGCCACACATCGCCGGGCGGTAAATGCCCGGTTGCCACGATGGGTGACGCCGTGGGTAGGGGCCACACCGGTTCCGGGGTCAGCATGGCGACCTATGTGGAGACAGCCCGGCAGGTAATGGGCAAGGCGGGGGAGAGACAGGTCCCGGGTGCCAAATACGTTTTTCAGAACACATCGGGCGGTTCCGGGATGAACAACATAGCAACCGTATGGGGGAGGGAAGTGTCATGAGCGGTTACAGCAAACCCTTGCCGGCGATACAGCCCTGGACAGAGGAATTCTGGAGGGCCACAAAACAGCACACGCTTCTCGTCCAGGAGTGTAACGAATGCAACGAAAAGATCTTCTACCCGAGAAAGGTCTGCCCGGAATGCTGGTCATCCAACCTGGGCTGGTCCGAAGCGACCGGAAGGGCAACGGTGTTCAGCTATTCGGTCACCATGGACATGGTAGAGCCGAAATTCATGGAAGACCTCCCCTATGTCCTCGCCTTGGTAGATCTGGAAGAAGGTGTGAGGATGATGACCCGTATCGTGGACTGCGACCCGGAAGACCTTCACATCGGCATGGATGTGGAGGTGAGCTTTGATGACGTGACCGACGACATCTCGCTACCCATGTTTCGGCCCGTGGATCCCGCGTTGAGGAAGGCTGTGCCGGACGAAGAAGAGGCGGAGGAGGGTGGGCAGGGCATGGCTGAGGCCATGAGTCCGGAAACGTACAAGACGATCGCCTACGAAATCGGAGGAAAGAACAGCGCGATTTGCAGAATCACCCTGAACCGTCCGGACAAGTACAACGCCATTGACCGGCAGATGGCCAAAGAGCTTGTGGACGCCTTTCGAAGGGTCCGGAATGTATCTTCGGTGGGTGTCGTGGTGTTGTCAGGATCAGGAAAATCCTTCTGTACCGGAGGCGATCTTTCCGTCTTTCCCTCCCTTGCCGAGCATCAGAGTGCCATGGACTGGCTTGCCCACGAGGGCCTGGACGTGCAGAAGGCGATCACGGGATGCGAAAAGGTCGTGATCGGAAAGCTCCACGGGTATTGTTTGGCAGGGGGGCTGGAGCTTGCCCTGTGCTGCGACCTCCTTTACGCCACGGAATCGGCCAAGATCGGCACCACGGAGATCAACATGGGGATCCTGCCGGGCTGGGGCGGGACGGCCAGGCTGCCAAGGAGCATGCCGGTCTTCCGCGCCAGAGAGATGGTTTACAGCGGCCGAAAGGACTACAGCGCAGTGGAAATGTTCGAAATGGGTCTGCTTACTCGCGTATTCCCGGAGGATACGTTCGAGGAGAAATTCGAGCAGATGGTCCAGCTCGTAGGAGGCAAGAGCCCGATTGCCCTTCGCATGGGCAAAGAGGTCATGGAGCGGTCTGCGGAAGGGGGCAGCATCGAGACGGCCTTGGCCGTGGAGCGTAACGGCATTCAGTGGCTGCAGAACAGCCCTGCCATACAGGCTGCCATGGCTGCCTACCGAGAGAAGCCGGACCAGCTCACACAGCAACAGAAGAAGAGCAACATCCAGTCCGACGTGAAAAAGTAGGGGAGAAAGAAAGATGGATTTCGATTTCACAGAAGAACAGGAGATGCTGCGGAACGAAATGCAGCGCTTCTGCAAGAAGGAGCTCACGCGCCAGTATGTCCGGTGGATCGACGAGAATTGCGATTTCGTCCCTGAGGAACTCTGGAACAAGATCAAAGAGATCGGCTACTTCGGTGTGAATGTGCCGGAGGAATACGGCGGTCAGGGGCTGGGGACCGTCGATGCGATGATCATGAACGAGGAGCTGGGCACTGCCTCGGTCGCGGTACTGTTAGGCATTGGAGCAACGGGCCTTGGTTCGTCTGTGATTCTGAACCTGGGAACACCAGAGCAAAAAGAGAAATACCTGCCGAAGCTTGCAGAGGGAGAGCTCAAATTTGCCTTGGGACTGACAGAGCCGGGGGGCGGTACGGACATCCTCGGAGCCATACAGACCAAGGCAGTAGACGAAGGGGACCACTGGAGGCTGAACGGTTCCAAGGTCTTCATCACATGCGCCCATGTTGCCGACTACATTACGACCGTGGCCATCACGGATCCGGAGGCGAAACGTACGAAGGGCCTCTCGGTCTTTTTGGTCCCCCGGCCCACGGAAGGTCTTGAGACCCGGCTCATACCCAAGCTCGGATGCCACGCCGCCGGCTGCAACGAGGTGGTCTATGAAGACGTGCGCATACCCAAGGAGAACCTTGTGGGTACCCTCCACAATGGCTGGTACGAACTGCTTGATACGCTGAACCCGGAGAGAATCGGCACGGCCATGCTGAGCCTGGGAGTTGCCAAGGCTGCGTTCCGAGATGCCTTTGAATATGCTCAGGAGCGGCATGCCTTCGGCGGGCCCATCGCACGGTTTCAGAGCCTCCAGCACTATCTTGCCGACATCGCCATCGAGATCGAGAACGCCACGAACCTGATCTACAAATGCGCCTGGTTGTGTGATCAGGGAAAGCCCTATCACATCGAGGCCTGCATGGCCAAGATCGTGGCAGCCAGGGCCTCGGAGAAGGCTGCGATCTGGGGCATGGAGATCTTGGGGGGGTGGGGTTATGCAATGGAATACGACATGCAGAGACACTTTCGGGACTACAAGCAAATGGTCTTTTCTCCCATCTCGGACGAGATGGCCAAGAACATGATCATGCAGTTCATGGGGTATCCGAAATCGTGGTCATGACGCACGGGGAGACGGTTGATGTATACGCTTGGAGACATCCCTAGGAAGAGCGCGAGGCTCTGGCCCGATTTCGAGGCCACGGTTTTTGAAGGCACCCGGCTAACCCACCGAGAACTCAATAGCCGAGTAAACCGGCTTGCCAACGGCTTTGTGGAGATGGGTTACCGGGAGGGAGACCGCGTGGCCGTTCTGGCTGCAAACTCGCACAAGTATCTGGAAATCTACCTTGCCGCAGGCAAGCTCGGCATCAGTGTAACGCCCCTAAATTTTCGGCTCTCCGCCCCGGAGATTGCCTATGTACTGAACGACAGCGAATCAAGTTGCTTTCTGATCGGGGACGAATACGAAGGCCTGGCGCTCGGCCTCAAGGGAGAGTTGAAGCACATCCGGGATTGGATTTCCTTGGACAACCGGACCGAGGGTGCCGTTCCGTATGAAGAGATGCTCGAGGATGCTTCCAGCCAGGAGCCGGACGTGTATGTGGATGAGAACGATCCTGCGGTTCTGATGTACACCGGTGGGACCTCGGGTCTTCCCAAGGGGGTACTTCTCACACACCGGAACATCATGACTGCAACGATTGCGGCTGCCCTGGGGCTAGGTTTTCGACACGACGACACCACCTGCTTCGTCCTGCCCTTGTTCCATGTGTCCTTCTGGCCGGCTCTAGCTGCCCTGCTCGTGGGCGGAAAGGTGGTTATCAACAGAAAGCCGGAACTGGAAGAGATTCTGCGGTTGATTCAGGATGAGAAGTGCACCCACCTCAATATGGTACCCACCCTCTACACTTGGCTCCTGGTGCACCCGGATATCGACCGGTACGACCTTTCGAGCCTGAGGCTCATGTCCTACGCGGGCAGCCCTTTTCCTCCCGAGGTGCTGAAGAGCTGCATCGAGAAATTCGGCGACCGATTCTCTCAGGGCTATGGCATGACCGAAGCGCTGGGCGGAACCATTCTCCAGCCATGGGATCATCGCCTCGAAGGAGAGACGTCGGGACGCCTTGTAAGTGCAGGCGTAGGGTCCCTGTGTGCCGATATCCGTGTGGTGGATGAAGACGCTGTTTCCCTCCCGGCAGGAGAAGTGGGCGAAATTGCGCTGCGGGGCAAACATGTGATGGTGAGCTATTGGAAGAATCCGGAGCTCACCGAGAGGACCCTCCGAAATGGCTGGCTTCACACGGGTGACATGGGGTACCTGGATGAGGACGGCTATCTCTTCCTAGTGGACCGGAAGGCAGACATGATCGTCACCGGCGGGGAGAATGTGTACCCCAAGGAGACAGAAGATGTGCTCTATGAGCACCCTGCGGTCATGGAGTGCGCCGTCGTTTCAGCCCCGGACAAGAGGTGGGGGGAGACGGTGCAGGCAGCTGTGGTTCTGAAAGAGGGGCAGGAGGCGACCTCCGAAGAGCTCATCGCACACTGCAAGAAGAGGTTGGCCGGCTACAAGTGTCCGAAAGCAATTGACTTCTGGGTCGCTCTGCCGAAAACCCCTATCGGCAAGATCCTGAGAAAGGATGTGAAGAGCAAGTTCTGGGAAGGCCACGACCGGAGGGTCGGATAAGATGCCGATTCAGCAAGATCCAACGAGTCGTGATCGTCGAGCCTCTCTCAAGGCAGCGGTTCAGCACATGTTCAATCCCATGCATGTGTATTGTCGGCTTGTGGACCTGAAGATCCAAAGGGCACTGGCGTTGAAGATCGTCCATAGTTACGAATCTCTGCTGTGGAAACGAGTGTTCCCTTTCTGAAGGAAATGAGACAATTCGGAGAGACCGTTTCACTTGAGGAGTCTATTCAGATTGAATCTTTCCTGTCCATTCTGTCTGTTGACCGTACAACGCACTGCGCGAGAATTGAACAAACAGAAGATGCAGTGATTGCAACGCACGCACCTCCTGATCCTGTCAGCTTCTCCATTCTGCACCTTATTGGCCCATTCGGGGTCAGCTATGACCGGACGGGATAATCCGACAATATCCGTCTTTCCGTCTTCGATGGCCGCCGCTGCATGATCCGGATTATGCAAGCCTGGGGTCATGACAGGAACATCGATAACATCCTTGAAACCCATTGCCCCCTCGAGCATGGTCCCATCCTCATCAGGCGCAAAATACTTCGCCTGCTCGTAACATCCGTCCGACACGCTGAGATAGTCCAAGCCGGCCTTCGCGGAGGCCATGGCTACCTGTCGCATCTCATCGAAGTGAATGCCATCCTCGTTGCGCTCATCAATGGAAAGGCGAGCGCCCAGAGCGATGCGGCTCTCGATCACTTCCTTGGCTGCACTTATGATCCGTAGGAGAAAGCGCATGCGGTTCTCGAGGCTTCCGCCATAAGCATCCGTCCGTTTGTTGTAGCGAGGAGATAGGAAATCATGGACAAGGTAGCCGTGAGGGGAATGGATCTCGACGCCGTCGAAGCCCGTATTGACAGCCAATATGCAGGCTTGCGCGTAGGCAGAAATCCTTCTCTCTATCTCCTCTTCCGTCAATTCCTCGGCCATCTCCCCTTCGAGTTCCATTACCATATTCGGATTTCCGGCAAACCACTTCAGGATACTCTCCGGCATGTTTTCCGCCTGCATCCTGAAGTTCACCCTTGACGGGGCTTTCGGGATGACACCTGAGCCTCTCTTTGCCGCCTGAATCCCCAGTCCGGGTGAGAGCTGAATGAATATCTTCGCTCCATGGGAGTGGACCGATTCAACAAGGCGACGCATTCCGGGAACATGCTCGGGGCCCCAGAAGTGGTGAATGTTGTAAATCGAAGTCTCTGCTGCCTCAGAGCTGACCGGGGTTGCTTCAAAAACCAGAAGCCCGAGTCCCCCTTTCGCCAGCGTGGTGTACCATGAAAGCGTCTGATCACCAACAAGATGATTGTCGGAGTAGTTTGTATTTGTCGGTGCAAGTGCCAAACGGTTCTTTATCTCCACAGGACCGACCTTGATCGGCTTGAAGAGGACTTCATGGGCCATGGAATTGAACCTCCCCTGCTGCTCAGTAACTTACTCAGTGGTTATAGGTTTCTGTATTTTTCTATGCCTGCTTTGATTCTTTCCTTTTCCTCATCAGCCCTTGCATTATGCTTGTTTATGACCTCCAAATGCTCCGTCATAACCGCTGCCGACCAGCGAGGGAACTCCACGCTTTCTTGATCCCAGCTAACGACCATCTTCCCCTCTTCATCGGCGATTGTGCCTTTTATGTCACAAATGGGGCAGACCACTGCGGGCAACTTGCTGGTCACCTGTATCAGGTTCGAGTGACACTGCGGACAGGAGACGGGACTGGCCTCACCCACGAATGTCACTTGTCGCTCGGGCATCTTCATTGCTTCAGCTACGTTTCTGCCCAACCTTCTGGCCCTGACCAGAACATCTTCATACAGGACCACTGCCCCCGGCTGCCCGGAGCCGTTTGCCTGCAGCTGATCGACCACGATGCGTTGCGAGAAGAGCAGAAACATGTTCAGGAAGGGAAGTCCCATAGGCGTCCACTTCGGGCCACCACTCCCGACGGATAGGGAAGCACCGATCCGCGCTCTTTCTGCAGACCGCTCGGGCCCGTGCAGCAAATATGGGATAAACCTGTCATGAACCACTTTAAGAAGTCCGGGGGCTGTCAGATAATATATGGGGGCGCTCAGAATCAGTGCGTTGTCCTCCCACCACACCTTTTCCTGAACGAAGGCCATGTCATCGTCCTTTATCACGCATTGTGCTTCTCCCCCACTGGGCATATTCCGCGTGCAATTCTCGCATCCTGTACACGGCTTAAGGTTGAGATCGTGCAGGCGGATGATTTCCGTTACCGCTCCGAGTTCCTCAGCACCCAGACACGCCTCCTTGAGAAGTATCTCAGAATTGCTGTTCCGCCTTCCACAGCTCAGGCCGAGGACCTTTAACGGGCTGGCCTTCTCTTCACCCTCTTCGTTAGCCCTGCCGGCTTCTTTCTTCATTATTCATGTCCTCCACAAAGTTGGGGTCGCTACTTCTGTCAGGCTCTTCTCACAGGCTTGGCCATATTCAGCGTTGCCTAGTGTCCCGGACGCAGTATGCGGATGTCCAAATTCTTGTGTTTCTCGATGCCGGCCCCGACTTTGTCCTTTTGTTTCTCATACTCTGCTATTCTCTCGGTCAACGTTTCGAAATGTTCAGCCATACCTTGTGCACCCCACCGAGTGGGCTCGTTTCCTTCTCCATCCCACGTGACGACCATCTTCTCCGCTTCGACAGCAATAGTGCCTTCTATGCTGCAAATAGGACAGACGACCTTTGGCAGTTGCCCGGTCACCTGCAACACGTTTGTATGACACAGGGGACAGGATACATCCGCTTCGTCTCCCATGAATTTGACGTCTTCATCGGCCATCTTCATTGCTTCGGCCACGTTTCTCCCCAGCTTTCTTGCCCTTGGAAGCGCCTCCTCGTGCAGCACCACCATTCCCCGACGACCTGCGTAGTTTACCTGTATCTGATCAACAAGGAAGCGGTGAGGTGCCATGAACAGGCTCTGAAAAAAGAGCCCCAGAGGGGTCCACCACGGCTCCCCCCCGCCAACGGCTATGTTCGCGCCGACCCTTCTCTTAGCCTTGAAACGCTCCATCGCATGCACCATATATGGGGTAAACCGGTCATTTAGCATCTTCAAAAGGCCAGGGACAGTCAGAAAATATGCCGGGGAGCTCAGAATCAATGCACAATCCTCACATAGGATCTTTCGGAGAAGGCCGGGGACGTCATCATCCTTTATTACACATTCTACTTCCTTTTCTCCCTTTGACATGCTCAACGTACAATTCTGGCATCCCGTGCAAGGCTTGATGTAGTGTTCATGCAGACGTAGAATCTCCGTCTCGGCCCCAGCCTCCTGAGCCCCACGACACGCCTCCTTGAGGAGCATCTCGGAATTGCCGTTCCGCCTTCCGCAACTCAGGCCGACAATTTTCATGGCAGACGGGTTCTCGCGGGTATCCGTATTCAGTGATTCCGGGTTTCTCTTCATGTCCCTTTCCTCCTCTTTCCAGCAAAGTCAGCCCTGAGCTTCAGGAGCCTGTCCCGTTCGTTACGCCAAAGTGGACAGGATTGCCAGGGGCGTCAATGTACGGTCAGGAGACGCTGTGGAGTAGACCAGGGAAAGGACAATCCTGCGCGGGCTCGTGAGCGAGAACCCCCGCTCGAGGAGAATCATTCCGACTCCTCGAACACCGAGGCGTAGAGATCGGCCCAGTCGTCGCTCGTCAATTCGCGTTGGTCCATTATGCACTGGACCTTCAGACAGAGCCTCACCACTTTGGACAAGTAGTCATTCACGGGTGGGGCGCAGCCTTCATGCTGGGCGCCGTCCGTCATCGATTCCCGGGAGTGATTTGGGCCGTCATCCATGATGATACCTTTCTCCACATGCTCCGTCTTGTTCTTCACGTGAAGATTCTCCAAGAAGCCAAGAGTTCATTTGATCGACGGCACCCTTTAGATTAGACCCTTTACAAGCTGGCCGCCGTCCGCTGCCAGGGTAATGCCCGTTATGAACTCGGATGCATCCGTGGCCAATAGCAGAGCAGCACCCACCATATCATCTACGGTACCGATGCGAGCCACGGGCTGCCTTGAGATTGTTTCTTGGAATTCAGGATTTTGCCATAATGCCTTGCTGAAATCCGTCTTGACGAGACCCGGAGCCAATGCATTCACTCGAACCCCGTAGGTGCCCCACTCGCTGGCAAGGCATCGGGTCAAATGATTCAGACCTGCTTTTACCACGTTGTAAAGGTTGATTCCCTCAACGCACTGCTCCGCCCCGACAGAAGACATATTTATTACGGCCCCTCCATTCTGCTGCATCCACCTCTTGAAGACAGTTTGAGAAAGAAACAGAGCGGGCTTCAGATTCACATTGATGACTCTATCGAACCCATCCTCTGTTACATCCGATAATGGGCAGAATCTGGGGTTAGCGCCTGCATTGTTCACCAATACGTCAATCATTCCCGCCCACGAGAGAGCCTCATCCACAAGCGCCTTCCTCTCTTCGGGAACGGACACATCGGCGGTCAGGGGCAGCACTTGTCCCTCTGGCCGTTCCATTCTATGAGCCGCATCCTTCACGTCACGATGCTTTCTGCTGCAAATGACCACTCTGGCGCCTGCGACGGCAAATGCTCGCGCAATTTCGAATCCAATCCCTCGGCTGGCTCCCGTAACGAGAGCTACTTTCCCCTGCATAGAGAATAGTTGATTTGCAGCCCTCAACATGGAAGGGCCCTTATCCGGTATCCAGTCTCTTTCGGGTTCCATAGTCGCTATTCGTCCTCTGAAATACCTGCGAGGTTCTTCACGATTCTCTTTCTAAGCTCGATGTCATACTGACCTGTAATGGCGATCTGCTCCATGATCGGCGATCCACCGCCATGGTATGCCCCGTAATTCAAGATTGCCCCCAACCCGGAGACGATCATGTCAGCGTAGTACAGCCAGAACTTGATCTGATCCTCAATCGGGATTTTCGGATTCCGTTTCAAATACTTCTCCAGAAAAGGCCTCAACTCCGGATTCAAGAGATCTTTCTCATACGGGAACGTCGCCGGCATGCCGCCTGAAATGTTGCACAGCATTTCCTGTTCGTGAAAAACAGCCTCACCGGATAGACATCGGCCCACATTTGCATAGATGGAGTCCGGAATATAACTGCCGGGGCCGTAAGGAATGGAACCGAGGCCCGGGATGGTGACCTCAGGCTTTCCCAGGTCGGATGCGGTATAGCCAGCTGCGTAACCGAGTTCAGCAATCTTGATGAATTCTGAGATGATCTCTCTCACATGAGACGTCTTTTCGATTCCGTTTATCTCAGCCGCATTCGCCGCAAGGCCCATCAGAATGTCACCTACCGCGGGCTTACATCCTGAATAGCTGTGGCGGTGAAAAAGAGCGAAGAGCATCGCGCATATGCCGCCATGATCATGTTCTTCGCACAGAAAGACTCGCTCCCAAGGAACGAAGACATTATCAAGAATCAGATAAGAATCCGTATATCCGGCATGGATGCCCTTTTTTATATGACCTCTCTTTCTAAAATTATGAAATGTGACCACCTGCTTCAGCCCATCACAATCGGCAGGAACAGCGAACGCAACGGCATACTCTTTTTCGCCTTCACTCAGAGCTCGTGTAGGGACCACCAGTATCTCGTCAGCAATGGAGGCTTCCGAAATATGCGTTTTGCACCCATTGACAATGATGCCGTCACTTCTCTTTTCTACGACACGAAGATATGCATCCGGATCGTTTTGCTGAGACGGCCTCTTGAGTCGTTCACCCTTCACATCGGTCTGAGCACACGCGCCGACTAGGTCCTCTTCCTGAAACCGTGCCAGCCACCTCAGAAAGTTCTTGTAGTACTCAGTGCCATTATTGTTGGATTTATCCGCTTCATACGACACGGCATTCAAGGCATTCACCGCATCTACCCCCATGCACCGTTGAATACAGTAGCCGACCTTGCGGCATAGCATGCGGGTCATGTCCTGCTTGTGATGCAAATCCTCTGGACTCTGATGGACATGGCAGAACCGATTTATTCTCTTGCCGGAAAGATGTGAGATGGCCGTGCACAATGTCTCCGTGTCAGGATCCATCGCCGCATCAAAGGTTATCCCCATTACATTGAGGCTCGGCTCGTGCAATTCATCGTCTCTATCCACAAGTTCTCCATTATGATAGAGATTTCTCTTCATTCTTCTTAAACCGGCAACATATTCCTCTTTTGTTCTCACAATCATCACTCCATCAGTCGACGCTAATCGATAGGCCGCTTCCAGCCGCCTGACTCGTTCTCCGCAGCAACCTTCATCGTCAACTCGTTGCTGTGATCGTATATGCGTTCTCTCTCCAGCCGCTCGAGCCGGATGGCCTCGGTCGGACAGGTCACCGTGCAGGCGCCGCATCCCATACAGCGATCTTCGTCAACCTGGGCCTTGTCGGCCCCCTCGGGCAGGGAGATGGCGTCGAAGGCGCATTGATCGATGCAGGTTTCACAGGCCGCACAATCGTCGTTCACCTTGGCCACGAAATTTGACCTGGCAAAGGACTTCGAGTTGTCCCACCTTGTGATCCCGCGGGTGGTCGAGCAGCAGCAACCGCAACAGAAGCAGATGACACCGTCTTTCATTTCTTTGGCATTGTCGGTCATTATGACCAGTCCGGCCTCCCGCATCTCAGCAATGTGTCGTTCCGCCTCCTCGCGCGATATCTGCGTTCCCCAACCCGATGCTGCCACGCCGAGGGCCATTGTGCCGACCAGCAGGCATGAGCCGATTGGATGCTTGTCCTTGCACTCGCGGATATCCAGCCTTTCGGTCCTGAGACGGCAAGGGCACGGCAACAGAGTCAGGGCACCCATGTTGGCGTTGTCAACAAAGTCGGTGATCTCTTCATAGGAAAGTACCTGCTGCTCTGCGGCAATCGCCTGATTGACCGGCACGGTCCTCCGGACCGGCGTCCCCGATGCAGAGATGGTGTAAGGGTGGTGGAAGCCCTCCTTTATGAAATACTCCTGATACAGGTTGTCTGCCCTGCTGGTCTCCTCTTGCCCCTTGCCCCAGAAGGACGCCGTATTCAATAGGATAGGCAGATACCAGAATGGCATCCCATACTGACCGCCAATGCCAATCAACAGATTGCGTCCGGCCAGCCGGTCGAGGATGGGCACAACTTCAGTGACCGGACGACCGGCCCGCTCGGCCACCTGCTCCCCCGTGATAAACGCGGGCTCAATGGAGACACACGAAACCAGAGCCGCTTCCTCGGGAGTGAATAGCATTCGCAGGTATTTCATGAACTTCGGGGAGAAATCTCCGTCCACCTTCGGCATTCCCTGCATGGTCTGGTCGATCTTCTCAGCAAGCTTCCTGTAACAGGATTCATCCATGATTCCACTCCTTCCCTAGCCTAATAGAATCCCATTGGGATTGCCCCGTTTGATAACAATCTGAGTATTGGGTTTGGAATCGCGTATACCGGCCCCACGAGTGCATCCCGGACAAACTTCTCCGCCGGGTATTCTCGCGTGTACCCATACCCACCAAAGAGGAGCATGGCATCCTTTGCTGCATTCACAGCCATTTCTGTACAGAAGATCTTTGTCTGAAGCGATAGTTTCAGATCAAACCCTATCTCGTCGTTTGTCCACGCCGCCTTCCAGGCGAGGGCTCGAGCTGCCTCAATGTGAACACATATGTCCGCTAGTCTCTCAGCCACACTCTGGTGTTCAATGATCTCCTTGCCCCAGGTAATCCTCTCTTTCGCGTACTTTGAGGCCGCTTCAAAGGCACCTCGAGCTACTCCTACAGCACACGCACCGGTCAGCACCGAAATGATTGACAAGAGCGAAGAAAAAGGTACAACCCCCCTTCCTACTTCTCCAACCAGGTTTTCCTTGGGAACTCGCATATCCTCGAATATGATCTCTCCCGTGCGGGCGGCCTTGAGCCCCATCTTGTCTTGAATCTTGCCGAAAGAGAGACCTGGAGTGTCAGCAGGAAAGAAGAAGATAGACAACGATTCGCCGGCCGGCTTCGTTGGATCTGTTCTTACCAGGGTGCCATACAACCTGGCCACACCAGACCCTGTGCACCAATTCTTGACACCATTGAGGATATAATCATCTCCTTCGCGCCTAGCACGAGCGCGAAGACCAAACTCAGGATCCGGTATGGGACATACGGATTCACTGCCTCCTGCGTCGGGTTCGTTCACCCCTATTGCCAACAGATAAGTGTTCGTCTTATCTTCACACATGGGACGAAGCCATCTTTCCTTTTGTTCCTCCGTCCCAAAATCGACAATAACTTTGGCAAGCGCCGCAGGTGTCAAAAGGACAATAGCAAGGCCTAGATCAGCGGCCGCGAGCTCCTCTGCAACGAGGCAAGTGTCAATCAGTTTCAGGCCGAGACCGCCGTACTCTTCCGAGATCAACATTCTAGTAAATCCAAGGCCAATCCCTTTCTTCACTACTTCCCAGGGAAACCCCTCCTCCTCTGAAGCAACGCGGTCCAAATCCTTGATAATCGGCTTGATCTCTTTCTTGGCAAAGTCACTGGCCGTCTTTCGGAAAGAGAGTTGCTCGCTGGTAAATGGATAATCAATCAATCTAGTTCCCTCCCGCACACCCCCTTGGGTTCACCGCCATTACTTGCAGTATTTCTGAAAACCACCCAGAGAGAAATCGTTCACGTCGAGATCTGCAAAGAACACCATCAGCGTTTCTGGACGCATAATCGTAATGACCGAGGCATGATTCCTGCGTGGATCTACGATCACGTGATCCAGCCAGTTCAAGACCTTCAGCTTTCCCTCATCGCCCAGGTAGCCCGCTGTACCGACGGACATGAATTTCCAGAACTTTCCCGAGCGGTCATGGACCATTTTGTACGCAGGGCCCCAGGTGTCGGCCCAAATCCACATATACTGTATCCCGTAGTTGTAATACGGATCCTTGGACTTCGCCTCGATCACCCAAACCGGCCTTCTCGCATACAGGATATTCATGGGTGCCCACGCAGCCCCCTGCCACTCCTTGTCCATATAGCCATAACGCATGCTCGGACGGTCGTCTCCCATCCTCCATTCGCCAGGCTTCTCGGCTTTCACCAGCGGTACCGTGTTAGGACTTGCGTAGGGAACCAGGGCCTCCTTCTTCGCGACCAGCTTGAAGTCAAAAGCAGCGATCTTCCCGTCGTAGGCGAGAATGTCGTCAAGTGCAAAATCGGATCCCACGAATCCGTCAGACCGATTCGCCGGCGAGGTACGCCGTACCCTGCGGATGGCAGGTACGTAGGCGAAGTTTACGTCCGCCTTGTTTGTAAGGTATCGCCACATCATCACTGAGGTGCCGGCCAGATCGTAGGGCTTGCGCACCGAGATGATCATGTATCGCTCTGCCTCCTCTGGAACTTTGTACCTGTCTCTCGCACCAGGATACCCCTCGAAGTACGCGTCACGAAAAAAGGCCTCGATATCCCGTTCATAGCCTCCATGTCCGCCAACCCAAGTAATCCCGACCGTAAAGCGCTTACACCCGGAAATGTACGGCACGTATTGTTTGTTGTACATGATCTTGACCGCAGCTTTCGGGTCGTCCGGGTCGATCTTCGGGAAGGGAAATCCTATGATCCTCGAGGCCATCTCGCCTGTTTCGGCATGCACGATTGTGTCCTTTTCATCCAGGTCGTACTTGCCGATGTTCTTGGTCCGGCTTTCCAATGCATAATCCACATTGAACTCAACCTCGTTGAACCGAACCTCAGACATCAGGGGGAGGGTCCATTCGCCCTTCTTCACCCAGTCAAGGAGACAATCCGGCACGAGCCCCTCCGCCCTTTCCCAGTTGGTCTTGTCGATGATCTCTACAACTGCGTCGTCGGCTTTGAGGTCAGAGCTTGCCAACACCAGAACCCCGAGAATGGTTATGGATACGATGAGGGGTTTTACTCGTTTCATCTTGTCCGCCTCCAGCAATAATGGGTTTGGGCTTTCTTTTGATTTGCCTAGTCAATAAAGGAATCTGCACGTCTTCAAAGGCCTTGGGCCCACGCTGGTCTCCATGATATGAGCAGCATTGCACTGTGCGGGCCACAGGATGTGGTTACAGGTCGATTTCTCCTAACCGGTTGTCATAGAAAGATTTTTGTCCAGCAGGTCTGACCGAATCACAGAAGGACTTCGTTGTTTCGGCCGAGAAATAGACCATACAGGTCGTCTGGTCGACCATTTCGGTTGACATATCGACCGAACAAGGCCCGATCAAACCGAACACAGTCCGGAATGTATGTGGAGCGCAGATCTCGTTCAGCAGATCGCAGCACGGCGCGTGCGTGCCAGGGGTGCTGAAATCGATGCAGTGGTGGATGACTGTTTGGCGGGATTGGGAGGGCATTTAGGTCTGGAAATGGTGAGTCTTCCTGGCCGAGCGATACACCAAGGGGGGGCGGCGCACTCCCAGCCAGGAAGATACAATGTGTTCCTACGGACAACCCGTCGCGCAAGTCCCGCCGGAGGCGTCGCAAAGGGTGCCATCAAGAGTGAGAACGAGGATAGGATCCGTAAGCAAGAATGGCAAAGGCTTCGGGGCGCCTTCAGCGGTGCTAATGATTAAGTCCAAACCGGTCAGCCCGCCTGAAACCCCTGCATCTACTGTTGAATACGAGGTGGTTCCGTATTCAGCATTGGTTAAACTCGTTCCAGCTGTCTCTGTTGTCCATTCTGTCAGGGGAAAAGGTGAGAAAAGACCACAGCTTCCACAACCCGTTGGAGGATTTGGTCTTTCCGATGATTGTATGGGTATTACCCCGGTGACAACCGACCCGGCACCACCGCTAGTGCTGGGCGAATTCGAAGTCCAACTGTTGAGACAACGCGTGGTCGCCGCCGTGGCACACGATCCCCCACCTGCATCACACTCGCCCACATTGAGGCTGGTTAGAACATCCGCATTGGAGGTAGCGCTCCCCACCGTCAACTGAACCTGACCAATTCCAGTGTGGGTTACGGTTGGTGCTATCCCTCCTGGAACAATATCCCCGACGTTTATTCCATACGGAGCAGTGGCAGGACCCGTGAGCGAGGTGCCGCCTCCGCCAGCGACCAGGCCCGTTATGCAGAAATTCGTTGTCTGAGGGCAAGTGGCGGGGGGCGGCAAGGAACATGGCGTGCCGGGCCTTGCATCGCGCACTTCCATAGACACTGTGCCGAAGAAGTCATAGATTTTTCCATCTTGGAGCTGCGCCGTCGCCATAGAACTCATGCCCAGGATGAGCACGAGGGCAAGAAATGGAATAGCTGGTCCTTTCATGATGTTTTGCCTCCTTCTCTCGTGGATGGTTCGTTCTGAACACATATCCTTTTGCATTCATTCTTCTGGTCTGTCCACCTCCTTTCCGAGTGCTTTGCAGGCGGAGGCAATCCCTGGTATGTTTCCGAACCGTAAGAACTAGCCCGGAAGCCGTAGACGCCTGCGCCGTTAAGCCGTGGGTTACCCGCTGGAGTCGGGCGGCAAACCAGTCTCCAGGGAGTAACGGTTTTCGGGCTTCTTATTTCCCCGTCCGATTCACACGAAGTTTTGATGTTTACACGAATAGTGTTTTGTGCAATCCGCGTGGGTTCTCGGTCTCCTAGATCTCCAAAGGCATCACCACCAGAAGAGTTGCTGGTAATGCCTCAACCTCTCTCGTAGCTAGCCTCAACTTCCTTTGATAATTGCCTCTAACATCTCACGAAATCCGTCTGAAAAGAGATTCGGATCCAACCTGTAGGCCATAAGCCTGTGGATCTTCCCGTCCTTCATCTCCCAGAAACAGACCTCCTGGATGAGTATGGGCTCACCCGTTGCCGGGTCGACCTCCGGACTCTCAAGCTCCATTACTACCTGGTTACCCATGCACAGGAGATTCTTGTAGGTCACCCTGTTTTCAGGCATAGCATCAAACCAAGGGGCAGTAGCTTTCATGACTACATCCTTGCCCTTGGCCTGAAACCCCCCATTAGGTCCGCGCAAATCGTATACTACGTCCTCATGATAAGGGGCCCCGCTCCTTTCCGCATCCTTCCTGTTCCACCAGTAGAAATGATCTAACACCGCGTTTAGGGCATCATTTTCGACGTTCATTTTTTCCTCCTTGCGTTTCTAGAAAAAGAACATTTCATCGAATGCGTAAACAGTAACTCTTTGTATCTTTCCATCTCTTACCTCGAAGATATCCGCCTCCTCGACGATCTTGATTTCCTTCGTCTTCGGATCGGTTTGCTCTCGTACGAGCGCCATAGCTACCTCATTCCCGTCCATGACGACCCGCTTGAAAGTAATACAGCTCTTTGGATCATCAAAAAGAGGAGTCACGACTTCCTTTAGCTTTGCCTTCCCTTCAATCGAGAAACCCTTGGGACCCTTGAACTCATTCACCACATCCTCGGCGACGTACGAAACAAAGCCTTCCAGATCCCTCTTGTTCCAGCAAGCGATATGTCCTAAGACAACCTTTAAGGCATCCTTTTCCTCGGCCATCTCTTACTCCTTTCATGTTAAGAGTCTATTGAGCGGTCTGATTACTCTCCTCTTGTTAATGGACCGGCGGTTCCTTGAAGAACATCAACCCCCCTTTTTCTTTGATCATCGTCCTGATTTGTTCAGGCGGGAAAGTCTTCTTACCCCTCGGTCCTTGCCCCCGCCAATACTCCGGCATATACCTCTCTCTACCCACATTAGGATTCACTGCACATCTCACAAACTTAACCGTGTTGACTGAGAGGAAGCATGCGTTGCACCGGACACATTTGGTAATCTCATCGGTTCTTCCCGCCTGAGCTTTATTCGCCCATTCAGGATCTGCAAGGCTCTGTCTGCCCATGGATATCATGTCTGTCATTCCTTCGTTGATGGCACTCTCTGCCAAATCCGGGCTATGGATGGAAGGTGTTATGACAGGCATGTCAACAAGCTCTTTGAATCCTTTCGCC
Organism: bacterium; assembly: GCA_028277985.1. Classification (GTDB taxonomy): domain Bacteria; phylum Desulfobacterota; class DSWW01; order DSWW01; family DSWW01; genus S015-6. The sequence goes on from JANQFG010000158.1 coordinate 95,252, forward strand.
TCTTCCAGCATGTGGGTGCTATCCTTGCCTGGAATAAAATGGTCTGCCGCCTCATACGACCCATCGGACAAGTGCAGGAAGTCCATCCCCAAATCCTCGAGCCTCTTGACCAGGACCTTCACGTCCTCATAGGTAAATCCCCCTGGCCTATGTTCATCAGCGCTGACTCTTACTCCAACAGCGACGGAGTTGCCCACAGAGTCCTTTACTGCCTGACATGTTTCCAGAAGAAACCTCATTCGATTCTCCAGGCTGCCACCATATTCATCTGTACGTTTGTTGAATTTGGGCGAGAGGAATTGATGTTCCAGATAACCATGAGGGGCATGGATCTCTATCCCATCAAAACCGGCCGACACCGCCAATCTGGCAGAGTCGGCATACTCTTTCTGCTCGGACTTGATCTCTTCAATGGTCATCTCCCTGGGAACCTCCCCGAAGAAGACATGTCCCAGAATGTCTTGGTGCTCTTTGAAGCCCTTCGGAAAATTCTCAGGAGGGACTGCATAAGGAATTGGGGAAGGAGCGTAAGGCTGTTCTCCATCGATCGTTGTATGACCCTTGTTTCCAAAGCCGATGCTGAGCTGAATGAATATCTTCGCCCCGAAATAGTGGACGGTCTGGGTCAGTTCAGCCATCCCGGCGAGATGAGAGACATGCCAGAGATTTAGATTCCGGCCAAATGGAAATTTCGCCGCCATCCTCGTGCCCAGCACAGCCCCCGTGATGATCAACCCCGTTCCCCCTTTGGCCCTGGCCGCATAATGAGCCATTTCCTGCTCCGTCATGTGGCCATCAGGAGTGGCGTAGAGACAATTCATCGGGGCCATGGCAACGCGGTTCTTGATGAGTGCC
>JANQFG010000162.1 GCA_028277985.1 bacterium
AGGCCTGACTCCCGAGGAAGCAGTGATTCACTTGCGGGAGGTGATCTGCCTTGACTGGAAGAGATTCCAATCAGAGGAGGTCACCGACAAATACGGCAAGAAGCTACAAAGAGCCCTTAGAGCGCACTTGCAGCAGGATCATCATAATCTGGAATCTGTCGTCCAGGAATGACGGCATGAGCTTCGGAATCAAAACGGTCCGCCCCGCTTCCGCCAAGCGGTGCTGGCAGCCACCCACGAAATCAGCTTCCGCCTCATTCGTGAGCAGCCACCAGCACAGGGATATGGCTCAGGCCGTGAGCAGAGCTTGCAGCGATGGGTCTTCCTTGTGGATCAGTTCTGTCTTCGGCTGTGTAGGCTCTGCCACAGAATCGAATCCGAACAAGTCTGTCAACAGAGCGCTGGTGCGGGATTGGTCTGGCGTCAGTGCCCGGTCAGCGGTCGCAGGCTGCGCGATCACGGCGGGATCAGCACGCATGCCGCCCCAGACATTCTCCACGCTTTGCATCTCCGTCTTCTCAACAAGCGCCTTGGCAAGAGCCGTGGCCATGTCCTCTCCCCGCGTGAGGGACAAGAGGCCCTGATCCGAGAACTTCCCCTCAAGCGCAAGAGAAGCCTGCAGTTTCTGCCCCATCAAGACCATGGCCTTTTCCTGCAGCGTGCCTCGATAGGCGAGGTAGTAGACGGAGACCGGCTCCGTCTGGCCGATCCGCCAGCTCCTGCGAGAGGCCTGCCGGAGTGAAAAGACCGAGAACCCGGTCTGATAAAAGACGAGCACAGGGAAGTCGATCAGGTCCAGCCCGGTCTGCACGAGCTTCATGTTGGAGACGATCACTTCGACTCCACTTCGAACACTTGCCTGGATCCAATCCTCACGAGCTTCGGGCTTTACTTGGCTTCTGAGGATGTCGGCCTTGAAGCCGGCCTTGACCAGGACATCGCGCAGGCGCGCGGAGACATCCCGTGTTCCGGTGTACGTGCAGAACACGTACACCTTCCTGCGTTTCCGCAGTTCCCGTCCGACCAGCGCCAGGAGTTCCTCCTCCTTCGGCAAAGCATCCTTGCATAGAATCTGCCTTGGCGAAGCCACGACATCCCTGGTGCCGGGCTTGAGAAGCTTGCCCCAGCCAAAGGGCCTGTCCGGATACGCCAACAGCGCATTGAGGTAGGTGCCAAGCAGCCGCTTGCTTCCCATGGCTAACTCCTGCTTCAGTGCTGCCGCGAGGTCTGCCTCGAGTTCGGCGTATGCTTCGCCCAGCACACCCAACTCGGGCCGGATGACCTGTTCGTTGAAGGGAGGCAGGTCCGCGGCGATGTCGTCGAGGTGCAGGTATACGGACTGGTGCATGAGGTGGCGCGCGAACACGGCGGGCGAGACACCGGGTCTTCTCCTGACGCTCGTGTAGGAGCGTTTCCCACGCGAGCAGAAGTTGTCGACCGAGTCTGCCGGATGCCTGGTCACCCGCTCCAGGACGCCATACCGGCTCAGCCATTCCTGGGTGCTGGACCAGTTCAGGCCCTCATCCCGCATGATGCGAGGTGACAGCCTGTAGATCAGGTAGAAGAGATCGTCCGCGTACCCGGAACTCAGCGTTCCGGTCATGGCAATGGTCTTTGAGCATGAAGAGGCGATCATGCCGAGCGCATTGCCCTGCGCGGTGTTGCCG
>JANQFG010000180.1 GCA_028277985.1 bacterium
TCGAGTAGGGAGTGAGGGCAGGGGGTGTCCCTGTCCTCACGTCCCTCTCACACCACCCAGCGTACTTGCGTACTGGGCGGTTTCTTTAAAGTGTCAACCATAGTTCTGGGTAAGGCTGAACAGTCCTATCTCGGCGAACCATTTCAGGTTCATCGCCTCGTGCGACGGAGGCGAGGCCGCAAGCCGGTACCAGCCCTTTCCGGAAAGGCCCAGTCTCCAGGCCCGCCACCTCGGCACACCCAAGCCGCTCAAAAACCGGACAATGCCGAAGACTCGTTTGCATTGCTTGAGTCGGAAGCATCGGATCCGGTGACGTAGCCAACTCTCCAAGGCCGCCAGCCGCTTGCGCATGCTGGCACCTCGGAAGTACCTTAGCCAGCCCCGTAGAACCGGATTGATCTCCTTGACGAGCCTGTCAAGGCTGATGCCTCGGTTGCGGCGGGTCAGGCAGCGTAGCTTCGCCTTGAACCGCTTCTCACTGGCTCGGCTTAATCCGAGACGCCCTCCGTAGAGGATGCTGTGGCCCAGGAAGTTCAGCGCGTAAGGACGGCATACCCGGCTCTTGTGCCGGTTTACCTTCAGGCGCAAACGGCCTTCGATGTAGACCGTTATGCTTGCCTGTACCCGTAGCGCTGCCGCTTTACTTTTGACCAAGATGATCAGGTCGTCCGCGTAGCGAACGAAGCGGTGACCCCGCGCTTCGAGTTCCTTGTCCAACTCGTCGAGGACGATGTTCGACAACAGGGGCGAGAGCGGACTGCCCTGCGGCGTGCCCTTGGTGCGTTGGCTCATCAGGCCCTCCTGCATCATCCCCGCCCGCAGAAACTTTCCGATCAGCCGGAGCAGCCTCTTGTCGCCGACGCGCGTGCCCAAAAGCCACATCAGGCGATCCTGACACACCGTATCGAAGAACTTCTCAAGATCCAGATCGATCACTTGGCAGTAGCCTTGCCGAACGTACTCTGCTGCCTGTGCCAGGGCCTGGTGGGCGCTGCGGCCCGGTCTAAACCCATAGCTGAAGGCAGAGAATACAGGCTCGTAGCGTTTGCCGAGGACCTGGCTGATGGCCTGCTGAACGAGTCGGTCTTTGCACGTGGGAATGCCCAACTGACGGAAGCCTCCGTCCGACTTGGGGATCTCGACCCCTCTGACGCCTTCGGGTTGGTAGCTCCCCTGGCGTAGGCTTGATTGCAGCGAACGGTAGTGCTGGTTGAACCAGTCTTTGAGTTCGCTCACCGTCATGCCGTCTACGCCGGGGCTGCCTCCGTTTTGAACTACCTGCTGCAACGCAGCAGCAAGATTTGATAAGTCCGCCACGCGGCTCATCAGATCCTGGGTCAAGGCTCGTTCTTCTGCACACGCTGTGAGCCACTGCTGGCTTACCCGTCCGTTTGGCTTGATGAATACGTCATCGCCCCGCACGACCGGGCTACCCTCGTCCCCTTCTGCCCACAGAGAGGGCTGCCTCGGAGCAGTGTGGTATTTTCCTGCCTTGGTCATGGCTCATACAGGTGAGCAGTAACTGCTCCTTGCTTTAAAGATTCGGCCCTTCTCCCGATGGGGCGGTGCCCTATCGCGATACTATGACCTCTGCTGACTTCTCGCGGCCTCTCGGCCTTGAGATCTCCCATGGTAAGCTCAGGGACTTTCCAAACGTCCGGCAGGGTTTACCGCCCTCGGTTACGGTTAGCCTTTGGGCGTCTCCTTCCCTTGCAGGATGACCCTCCTTGGGCGGCCTTCTACCCTGTTTCTGTTCGTCCGAACGTTTGTTTGCCTCCGGCTTCCTTCAGCCCTACCCTCGCGGGCAGCACCTTGCCTTCAGCTAATGATTCCTGCTAACTCGGCTCATTCGGGACTTGCACCCTATAGCCACTGAGCATGCATGGCACACAA
>JANQFG010000185.1 GCA_028277985.1 bacterium
TCGTCTCAACTGTCTCTGGCTCAAGGCAATTGTCTCTCTCATAATGGAGGACATTTTACCTTTGCCGTTAACTAGGACATTTTCCCGTTGCTACCACACAATTGCCACAATTGCCTTGACTCCCCCGGATGCTTGTGCTAGAGGAGGTGGCAGACATACATAAGAAACGTGCTCGGGTACCGACCCGGTTTAATAGGGAAGACGGTTAGATTCCGTCACGGGCCCGCCGCTGTAAGCGGGGACGAAAGCCGCAACAAGCCACTGTCTCGTCAGAGACGAGATGGGAAGGCACGGCGAGTAGAACGATCCGCGAGTCAGAAGACCTGCCCGGGCATGCTTCATGGACGTCTTCGCGGTTGAGACGGTGAAGGAAGCCTGAGTGCGGCCCAGTCTTTTCCGAGAAGGCTGGGTTTTCTTGTTGCCTGCCTTCTCGCCTCTCCGGGCAAGTTCGATCCCTCCCGTCGCATCCCGATGAAGACCGTTTGGCATTCCTCTCGGGAAAGGTGCGGCCACCAGATGTGTACAAAGACAAAGCTGGAAGACGTCTTGTTCTGTGCTTTGGTATTCGGCTCTTCATTCATTGCGGTCAGCGCCGCGGCATCGCAGGAAGCATACCGTATTGAGCCCGTGCTAGTGACGGCCACCCGCACCGAGGAGCCGGCGAGAGAACTCGGTGTCTCGACCACTGTGATCACCGCCGATGAGATCGACAGGCGTCAGGCAACCGATGTCCTTGATCTCCTACGCGATGTGGCCGGATTCAGCGTATCCCAGGGCGGTTCCCGCGGTGGATCGACCGCCCTCTATGCAAGAGGCGGGGAAGACAACTACACGATGGTCCTGATTGATGGTGTGCATGTGAATGAAGCGGGAGGGTCGTATGATTTCTCCAGTATTACCACAGACAACATTGAGCGGATTGAAATCATCCGGGGCCCGCAGAGTGCCCTCTATGGGTCAGATGCGATAGGTGGGGTCATCCACATCATCACGAAAAAGGGGATGGGAAAGCCGACCGTAAGTATCTCCACTGCCCATGGTGCGCACTCGGAGAACGGGAACTACATGGGGGAGCAGGGATTCTGTGTCTCCGGTGGGAACGAGTCGATGGGTGTGTCTCTTGCGTACGGGCGGGTGGACGACCAGGGAATTCTGGCTCTGAACAGCGGCTTCTCCAACAATACAGTCAGCGCTCGTGCGGATCTCCGCCCAAACGCGGGCCTGCTACTCTCCTTTACGGGTCGACTCAACCTGGCCGAGTTCAATTTCCCAACAGAGAATGGAGGGGACCGGGTGGACGAGGTGTTCCCTGGCCTCGACCCCGATCAAGACACGAAAACGAATGATGCTTCGGTGAGCGGTCAGGTGCGATTCGACCTCTATCCCTGGTGGGAGCACGTCCTGCACGTCGGGTTCCATCGTCTGGATCGGGGCTTCGACGACCCTCCCAATCCGATGGCGACCGCTCTGGATGCCCTCCCCGGGAGCAGAACAGACTCTCTGGAAACCCGCGTGACCGTGGACTACCACACCCATGTGTGCATCAACCGGGGGAGCGAGGTTGAAAGCACCCTCACCCTGGGATACGAATTCGACCGGGAAGATCTGAAGCTGGACAGCCTTGCAACGATCGTATTTGGTGATCCGGGGCTGGGCCATTCCTTTTCGTCCACGACAACCGTGGATCAAGCCCGACACAATCACGCCTATTATTTGCAGGAACAGATTTCTCTTTTTTCTCTTTTTCACATCGTAGGCGGCTTCCGAGTGGAGGACAACAGTGAATTCGGCACAGATGTGAATCCCAGGGGTTCCATCGCATGCGATCTCAGGGAAACCGGAACCAAAGTGTATGGGAACATTGGGACCGGCATCAAAGAGCCGACGTTCCTTGAGAACTTCGGTGGATTCGGAACCGTGGGAAATCCTGATCTCTCGCCGGAGAAATCCTTCTCCTGGGAAGCAGGAGTGGACCAGCATTTCCGGGAGGGCAGGATCCTGCTTGGACTCACCTATTTTGAAAACCGGTTCGACAATATGATTGCATTCATCTTCCTTCCGGCTACAGCGACCTCTACGTTCGAGAACATCCAGCGGGCCGAGAGTCGAGGGGTGGAAGTTACGGCACGATTCGCATCCGGTTTCGGTCTCACCTTTGGCGGAAACTACACTTTTCTGGAGACCGAGGTTACAGAAGACGGTGGCATCGGCAATTTGTTCTTCGCCAAAGGGATGGAACTGCTCAGGAGGCCCAAGCACTCGGGCTCCTTCTTTTTGGATTGGCAGAGGAAGGCGCTGACCGTCCACCTCGCAGGTACGTATGTGGGGAGAAGGGACGACACACTCTTTACCGTGACCGAAGACCCCGAGGGCGGGTTGTTCATCTTTGACACACAACGGCTGGAGAATGATGACTATTTCGTCTTGGACCTGGCCGTATCATATGCCTTAACCGACCTGGACCGGTCTCCTCTGAAGTCGCTGAAAATTTTCGCCAAGGGTCATAATATCCTGGACGAGGATTATGAAGAGATCCTGGGATTCTCCTCTCCGGGCATTCGTGCCATGGGAGGTGTCGAGATCGCATTCTGAAGGAGTAGACAACCCCTGACCGACCGGCATGATCGGGCTATGCCGAGTCACTTCGATCGGACAGTGAAGCATGCTCAAAGGAAGCGAGAGGGGATCACATGCCGACAGGTGTGGCAGCCCTTCCGGGGGCGAGGTCGTCCTGCCACGATTGAAAGGGGCTTTCTCTTTCCGACTGGCGACGACGTCCTATATCTTGCACGCCGGTGTTCTGCCAAATCTCCACTTCCTGGGACCCTACTTGGACGAGGTGGAGCTTGTTCTGTTCGAGAGCGGTCGGGAGGAGAACCTGCCTTCGCCCGGAGAGATTCAAAGCATGGTCCGCGTAGCCCGAAGATTGGGCATACGATTCAACGTGCACCTGCCGACGGATGTCTTCCTGGGGGACCCTGACATCGGGGTTCGACGAAAGGCGTGCGACACCATCCTTCGGTTCTATCATCGTACAGGGCCATTGGAGCCGACCGTCTATGTACTTCATCTGGACCGGGCCAGGAAAGATGCCATGACGTCGGTCGAACGCAGAGGCTGGTTGGATCGATTGAATGCCTCGGTGGACCTTCTCGTGGCAGAGGGTCTGGAGCCTGGTCGTGTGGCGATCGAGAACCTGGACTATCCGTTGGAATGGGTAATGCCTCTGATAGAGGAGACAGGGATGAGATGTTGTCTGGACGTGGGACATCTGATCCGATACGGCTTCAATCTACGCAGCTATTTCGAGGCTTACCTTGGCAGGACCTCCATGGTTCACTTGCACGGTGTTCGAAATGGGGTGGACCACTGCAGCTTGGATGTCATCTCAGACAGGGACTGGCAAGTAATCAATCAAACCCTTAAGGCCTTCAGAGGTGGGGTATCCGTGGAGGTCTTCTCGATAGAGGACTTGATTTCTTCGCTTCGCAGATTCGAGAAACTAAGCAGGTGGCGCACATGAATGAGTTTCTTCTGGTAACGGGAGGATGCCGAAGCGGCAAGAGCCGGTTCGCCCTGCAGTGGGCGGAAGCTTGTTCCGGGCAGAGGCTGTTTCTGGCCACGGCCCGTGCTACAGACAAAGAGATGGCTGAACGGATCCGACGACATCGTAGGGAACGCGGCAAGGAATGGCTTACCGTTGAAGAGCCCCTCGATGTGGAGCAGGCACTTCAAACACATGGACACCAGGCCGGTGTGATTCTGATCGACTGCATCACCATCTGGACGAGCAACTTGCTTCTGGAGATGCGGTCCGATGAGAGAATCTTGCAGAGAACGGAACAACTGGTGGAGACCCTCGGTCAACTGCCCTGCTCGGCGGCGCTCGTGACCAACGAGGTGGGGTGGGGCGTCCATCCTGCTCATCCCTTGGGGAGAAGGTTTCGGGACATTGCGGGAATGGTGAACCAGAGCCTCGCCCGGTCTGCAGATCGGGTCGTCCTTCTCGTCTCCGGGATTCCTATCACCATCAAGTCGGGAGGCAGGGCAAATGGACCTCGATGAGCTATTGGGCGGCATTCGACCGATGGGTGAGCCATGGGTGCAAAAGGCGCGGGAATACACCTCTCGGCTCGTCATGCCCCACCGGGCACTCGGAAGGCTTCACGACATCGCCGAGAGGCTCTGTGGGATCCAGCAGACCCTGACACCCTCGGTGGATCGCAAGGTTGTTCTGATTATGGCTGGAGATCATGGGGTGGTGGACGAGGGCGTTAGCGCGTTTCCGCAGGAGGTAACGGGCGAGATGGTTCGGACGTTTCTGCGAGGAGGGGCCGGGATCAATGTCTTGGCCGACAGGGTGGACGCCCGGGTCTGCGTGGTCGACATGGGGGTTGTCCCCGACCTCGACCCGGCTTTGTTGCAGGGAGGAGATCGGCTCAGGGTGCACAAGGTGGCCCGGGGTACGGCCAATTTCGTGCGTGGGCCCGCGATGACCCGAAAGCAGGCCACTGAGGCCGTGTTGACCGGATTTCAACAGGCCACGGAATGCATCCAGGCGGGGGCTGAACTGCTCGGCACAGGGGACATGGGGATCGGGAACACCACCTCTTCGGCCGCGATCGGCACCGTGCTCACCAGGAAGGATCTGGACCAGATGGTTGGCCGAGGCACAGGCATCGACGACGAAGGGCTTCGAAGGAAACGGGCAATCATCCAGAAGGGGATTCAGCGCAACCGGCCGAACGCGCAAGATGGTCTTGATGTGCTGTCCAAGCTCGGGGGATTCGAGATTGGAGGCATCGCGGGTTGCGTGCTTGCCGGCGCGTATCACCGGGTTCCCGTGGTCATCGATGGGCTGATCTCGACGGCCGGGGCCCTGGTCGCCCATTCCCTCTGCCTACACGCAACGGACTACCTGTTCGCAGGCCACAGATCGGCCGAGCCGGGTCACCGGGCCATGCTGGCCCACCTGGGGCTCGAGCCGATCCTCCAGTTGGACATGCGGCTGGGCGAAGGAAGCGGCGCGGCCCTGGCCATGGGCATCGTGCAGGCTGCCGTGCACGTCCACCGAGACGTACTCACATTTCAACAAGCCGGTATCTCCGGAAAAGGATCATGATGAAGGGGTCACTCGAGGCGATTCGGTTCCTGACCATCCTTCCCGTCGGCCGCGGAGTCGGGCAGCCGGATGCGACCATGCTGCCCTGGTTTCCGGCCGTGGGGCTGCTCATTGGCGGGCTCTGGATGGGATTTGACCATGTGATCAGCAGGGATTTGCCACTGACCCTTCGGGCAGCCCTCGACGTGATGTTCCTGGTGGTGATCACCGGGGGCCTCCATTTGGATGGGCTGGCCGATACGGCGGATGGGTTGTTCAGTCACAGGGGTCGAGACGAGACCATGAGAATCATGCAGGACAGCCGCACCGGGACCTGGGGCGTGTTGGCCCTGTTGGCTGTCCTCGGTCTGAAAGTCGTGGCCCTTTACGAGATTCTGTTCAAAGGTGATGCGCAGCTGCTGATCCTGATTCCTATCTACGGGAGGATGGCCATGTTGATGGGGATCGTTGTCCTCCCGTACGGGAGAGGGGAAGAGGGAATCGGTCATCTCCTCTTCCAATCGGGAAGAAAGGCAGGGGTGCTGGCACCCGGCGTGCTCTTACTCGGACTAGGGACCATCATTCTCCTGGATGGAGCAGGCTCGTGGACGGCCAACGGAGTCTTTGTTGGGACCGTCGCTCTGATTTTGCTGCGATACAGGTCCCTTTTGGGATGTGTCACCGGGGACATGCTGGGGGCCCTGGGAGAGACCGTGGAGACGGTGATATTGATCGTGCTGGCCGGATGTTGATTCCCCTTTTTGGTTCGAGGAAGTAAGGAGATAACTTGCAGCTCGAAAGACTCAAGAGACACAAGAGGACCCTGCCGTCGATCACCCTGTGGGTCATGGCCATTGCCCTCGGTTCGACCGCCATTGCACAGGGTGAAGTGTTCCGGGATGAGACCGGGCGGATCGTGAACATACCCGTAGAGCCGAGCCGAGTCGTCTCATTGGCACCCAGCATTACGGAGTGCCTCTTTGCCCTGGGCCTGGACAACGAAGTCGTGGGGGTCACCCAGTTCAGCAACTACCCGGGCAAGGCGACCGACCTCCCCAAGGTGGGATCCTACATCCACATCTCCATGGAGAGTGTCCTGGCGCTGCGACCCGACCTCGTGATCGCCATCCGGGATGGGAACCCATTGAAGACCGTGGAGCGGCTGGACGATCTGGGTCTACCGGTCTACGTGGTGGACCCGCGCGATCTGGAAGGCCTGTTCCGGACCTTGGAAGGATTGGGAAGGATCTTGAATCGGACCCCCAAGGCAGAGGCTCTCGTAGGGCAACTCAGGCAGAGGTTGAAGAGGATTCAGCAGCTCCTGGAGGGGAGGCCCCGCCCACGGGTCTTTCTTCAAATCGGAATGAATCCACTGGTGACGGTCGGGAACGGCACCCTCCAGGGACAGCTCGTTCATCTTGCCGGGGGAGAGAACATCGCTGAGAGGGCTAAGATTCCCTATCCCGCAATGAGCACAGAGTGGGTGTTGGAGGCGCAGCCCGACATCATTCTTATCTCCACCATGACGGGGCTGACCCACGTCGCAGAGCAGATCCGACAATGGTCGCGATGGAAGGAACTTCCCGCAGTAGCGAACGGGAGACTGTACGGGATCGATGGAGACCTCATCAACAGGCCTTGCCCAAGAATCCTGGACGGCCTTGAGGAGATGTTCTCCTGCATCCACCCGGGGATCGCATCAGGACAAAAATGCAGGGGGGAGTGAACGCAAATTCGCCACAACGGAACGAACGGGATTCGAACCTGAGCCCATCGGTGAGGAATCACGTGGTCACTGCCACGAAGGTCTGGCTCTGGAGTTCATTCAGCGCGTTTGCGCTGCTGCTTGCTATGGGGCTGGCGTTGGGGGTAGGAACCGTTCCCATCGAATGGGGAAAGGCATTCACCGGCCTCCTCAGCGAATGGTTCGGCCGAAGTCCGGGGCTGGACCCCTTGCAGTATGCGATTCTCTTCGACCTGAGGCTTCCCCGGATTCTTCTGACCGGCGTTGTCGGGATGGCTCTTGCCGTCGCAGGCGTGGTGTTCCAGGCATTGCTTCGTAATCCGCTGGCAGAGCCGTTCGTCCTCGGGCTGTCGAGCGGGGCTGCCGTGGGCGCCCTTCTGTCCATAGCTCTAGGCGTGGCCGCGGTCCCCTTCATGACCCCTCTGGCCTCGTTCTGTGGGGCATCCCTCACGATCCTGTTGGTCATTGTCCTTGCCGGCTCGAGCGGGAGACTCCATACGACGACCATCCTGCTCACGGGTGTGATCGTCAACGCCTTTTTCACTTCGATCATCATGCTCATCCTCACTTTGAGCACGGAACAGAAGACCCATCACATGCTCTTCTGGCTGTATGGTGATCTGAGCTCAGCCCAGTACGGAGAGGTTCTGCTGCTGGCCCCCCTGGCGTGCCTGTCCCTCGGCATCATCTTTGCTCATGCCAGGGGATTAAACATAATGGTAGCCGGTGAGGAGACGGCCCTCCAGCTGGGTATCCCGGTTGAGCGCTACAAGTGGACCTTGATCGGGGTCAGTTCCATATTGACCGGGGCGGCCGTTTCCGTGAGCGGGATCATAGGTTTCGTGGGCCTGATCATCCCCCACCTGGTGCGCATGGTCTTCGGTGCGGACCACCGTCTGCTTCTGCCCCTTTCGGCCCTCTGGGGAGGAGTGTTTCTGGTTATTGCCGATGCGGTTGCGCGACTCGCCCTCGCCCCCAGCGAGGTCCCGATCGGCGTTGTGACAGCGGCCCTCGGAGCTCCCTTCTTTATCACCCTCCTTCGCAGGAGAAACGCCCAATGGACTCGGACCTGAGCGTCGAGAGAGTCTCCTTCCGCTACGGTTCTACGTGGGTCCTACTAAACCTCACGTTCGAGGTGGTTCCTGGTGAGATTGTGGGGATCCTGGGCCCGAACGCATCGGGGAAGACGACGCTCGTCGGTCTCCTCAACGGTGTTCTCCATCCCCAAGAGGGGAGGGTCCTTTTGAGGGGCAAGGACGTCCGCGGCCTGAAAAGGAGGGAGATGGCAAGGCGATTGGCCGTGGTCCCACAGGAGACGCCCATGCCGTATGCGTTCACGGCCCTTGAAGTCGTTCTCACAGGCCGAAACCCTCACCTTCGCCCTCTTCGATTCGAGGGTCCTAGGGACCTTGAGATCGCCTACCGGAGCCTGGCGAGGACCGACTGCGCCCACGTGGCCGACAAGAACGTGAACGAGCTCAGCGGCGGCGAGCGTCAGCGAGTGTACATCGCCAGAGCTCTGGCTCAGGAGCCGGAAATTCTGCTCATGGATGAGCCGACCGTTCATCTGGACCTCCGGCATCAATTGGAGTTCGCCGATCTGCTGATCCGGCTCCATGAACAAGAGAGCATTACCGTCGTCTGGGTCTCACATGATCTCAACCTGGCATCCATGGTCTGCCAGAGGCTGCTACTCATGAAGGCCGGGAAGATCTTTGCGCAGGGAAGCCCTCTCGAAGTGCTCACTGCCTCCAACATCATGGCCGTCTATGGCCGATCCGTGATCGTGGACCGAAACCCGCAAAGGGGAACGCCTCGCGTTACGCCGCTCTTGAATGGAGGCGCAAACCGATGATCGGGCGGAACAGCTGGGTGTAGTCAGGGAGCTGATCGGGGCCACGGAGATCGAGAGTTCAGCCCCGCTAGAAGCAGCCTAGTGGGTCAGATCCGGGGTCGGAGCAAGGGAGTTTCAGGCTTATATAGCAAACTCTGGAAACCACTGCCGACCTCTTCACATTTGACATCTCGAAGTAACACGGGTGGCTCTCACGCGGCATCTTCTCGCTATTTGAAAAGGACATCTTAATGCATTCGCGCAGAGTGAAGGCGGATTCCGAAATATGAAAAGGGAAAAGGGGTAGTCCGGAAACTCATGGGAAGTGCTTCTGGGAATACCGGGAGGTACATCTTGCTACGAGTTCGAGATGAGATATGGAACTCGCTCTGTGCTAGTGCACGCGAGCGCGACGAGTCTTCATCTTGAACGTTGATCCCGGAAGTCCGACCTCCCAGGTCGAAGATGAGATTCGGCCAGGTCGCCCGTCGGCCCGGCTCGATTTGTGCGTGAACTATTTGGTTTGGCGGAGCAGCATCCCACAGAAAATCTGTCGTGGATATTTCAATTCGGGGGCTGATGAAAAGGGGCGATAGCCAGTCGGATGCCGCCCCAGCTACCAATCTAGCACGACCCAGACTAGACAAACAGGGAAACGAGGCCA
>JANQFG010000210.1 GCA_028277985.1 bacterium
ATGGCTCGCATGCACGCCGGGGCCGAGAGGTGTGGCGTCTCCAACATCCCCACCCCCAAGATGGGCAACAAGATCTCCGGATTCCCCGCGGTGATGGCCCTCTACCAGGCGATCGACAAGGGCCGGATCACCAGCGCGGACGGACGAATCATCCCCCTGGGCGGGGCTTGCGGCACAGGCATGGGACACAGCGCACTGGGTGAGGACCTGATCATCCCCCAGATCGCCCTGAACGGCGCCGCCGCTGCCACGCGAGGAATGAATCGCGCCTATGCGGGACTGGGTGCACCTGCGAACCCTATCATCGCGGCGATCTTCGGCGCAGCGGCCGTGACGGAGGTCATCCATCCGGATGCAGCCGTGGCGGAGAAGTACGGGAAGTACGGGGAAATCGATTCCATCTACCTGACCGGCAAGGGCGCTGCCCGCGAGGCCGGCCTTCTCAGTGAAGTCACGATCCACGGAACGGATCACAAGCTGGACATGGCAAGGATGGTTGGCGACCTGGGCCTCATCCTAAAAGACGTAGGGGCACCGACGGTTGTTGCCATGAACGGCATCTATGATCTGCTGTCCGGGTTCGAGGAGTCGGGCTACATCATGCCGAACGCCATCGGCGCCATCAATCCTCCTTTGAGCCATACTCCCTTGTCCTTCGTGCTCGCTGCCATGGCCCTGCTCATCGACAGCGGCGGGGATGTCAAGAAAGTCGGGGAAAGGATTACCCAACTCAGAACCTCCGATTCCCACGACCCGGAAACCGCGCTCGTGGCCATGTACATCGTCGTACGAAAGGCGGCCGAGTACACCTCCGGTCCGGTCACAGACGCCTTCCTTGCAGCATCGGAAAAGGGTGCCATGGAGGCAATTGTCAGGCGCGTGAGGCTCTCCAAAGAGGGCCTGGAAGAGGGGCAGGACCTGGCCCAGATCGTGAAGAAGCTCGACGACGAGCGGAAGGCGGTTGTTGAGCAGAACGCAACAGGGTTTTTCAAGCACGCAACCGGTATGGATATCACGCTCGAGTTCACCGCGATCAGGCCTCAGGCGCGCCGGACAGATCCTTTCACCAAGAAATACCTCGGCTTCGATGCCTACTACGACGCCGACGTGACCGTGAACGGGAGGCTCCACAGGGTACGGGATGTCTACGGCACGGCCCTGCCGCGGGCGGCGCGCAGAGGACTCTTCCGGTTGAAGCAGCGACTCAAGGGGTGGATGGCCTTTCAGATGGCCAAGAAGGGACTCGTTCCGAACGTCAAGGAGGGCCAGGAGTGGATGGTTCCCCTGATGCTCGACATTCCCCTGTCCGTAGCCTGCATCGCCGGCCAGGAACTGACCTACGCGAGCATCAACATCCTGAACATTGTGGTGCCCGCAGCCGTGGCCTCGGCCATGGAGCGGCACGAGCCGGGCGCGGCAGCGAAGATTGCCGAAAAGGCGGCCTACATCACGGCCACAATACCCGGTGCCGAAGTGCGGGCCCGGCAGATCGGAGAAAAGGCCTTGGAGTGTGTCTGAAAAGAAAGGGAGTCCGGTCGTGATGAAACGCCTCATGAAGATAATCCAGATCCTTCGGGAGGGCCGCAGGCCCAATATGGGAGACATTCCAGAGCCTCTGCTCGAGGCCTTTGCTTCCTTTTCGAGCCTGAGGGGCCGATGGACCGACCTGAGCTCTATCGAGCGGGTCCTTACATGCACGCGCCACAAGGAGCCGGACCGGGTGCCGGTCACTCCGATCCTGTGTGCGGGCGCCAGGCAGATCAAGGGAATCTCCTTCCCTGAGTTCGCAACGAATGCCGAGAAGGCTGCGGATGTCTATGCTTCCGGGTACGAGCTCGTGGGCGGCGACATGGTCGTGCTGCTCTGGGACCTGTCGGTGGAGGCCGCGGATTTCGGCCAGAAGGTCGTCTTCCCCGTGAACTCGACCCCGCGGCCCGACTACGACGATCCCATGATCAAGGATGTGGATGGCTACGGGAAGCTGAAGCCGATCGACTTCTCCACCTCAAGCCGCATGCAGGAGTTCGTCAAGCTCTGCAGGATCATGGTGAAACGCGTCGGATTCCGGTCCGTGGTGACCGGTTTCCTGTTTGGTCCCCTTGGGGTCCTGGGCATGATGCGCGGGGCCGAGCGGATGTTCAGGGATTGCGTGCTCTATCCGAAGAAGGTCATGCGGGCCTGTGAAGCCATTACCCCGACACTGCTCGAGTTCGCCCAGGCCCAGTGTGATACTGGCTTGTCCACGGTGGCGATCGATACCCTCTACGCCTCTCGCAACGGCCTTACAAAGGAACTCTGGGAGGAGATCGAGGGGCCCTTTGCCCGGGAGATCAGCCGGACAATCAAGAAGAACGGTCTTTCCGTATCCATTCACAACTGCGGCCACGGTGTGTACTTCGATGCACAGATCCGGTCCATGGAACCGGAATCGATCAGCTTTGCCCATCTGCCGGATGACTGCAAGACCCCCAAGGAGTTGAAAGAGCGGTACGGCGACCAGGTGACTTTGGTGGGGCACATTCCGACTCCGCTGTTGGCGGAGGGCACCCCTCGTCAGGTCATGGACGCCTGCCGCGAGCAGATCGACGTGCTCGCCAGGGACGGCGGCTTCATCCTGGCGCCGGGATGCGAGTACCCGCCGAACATCCCTCTGACCAACGCGTTTTCTCTCATGAAAGCTGCCGAGGTCTACGGTTAGCCACCACTCAGGCGATGGCCGCTGGAAAGCCCGCGGCATTGACTTACTGTTGGGAACATCTTTCTCTTGAGGAGGCGGAACGGTGCCGAAACCAAAGATGTTGAAGCAGATTGAAGAGGTCATCTTGTCTCGAAATCCCGCTCGCGTGGAGGAAATCTTCTCAACGATCGAGCCGGATTCGCTTGCCCCCGATGCGATCCTGGGGGCGATGGCAGCCGGGATGGAGAAGGCGAGAAGGGAACTCAAGGAAGGAAGATGCTCCATCCCCGAATTCCTGCTTTGCATAGATGCTTTCCGACAGGGGGTGGTCCTGCTGAAGGGCATGAACGCAAGAGTGCCTCAAAAGGAGAGCACCGTGGTCATCGGCGTAGTGGAGGGCGACGTGCACGATATGGGGAAGAACATCGTTGCCGGACTGTTGGAGGCTAGGGGCTACCGCGTGCACGATCTAGGCAAGGATGTGCCCAGAGACAGGTTCCTGGAAACGCTCAAGGAGACCAAGGCTTCGCTTCTGGCCCTTTCGACGATGATGTCGACTCCGATCGATAACATGCGCGATGTGATCGAGTGGGTGCGCAAGCTTCACCCGGATGTGAAGATCCTGGTCGGCGGGGCCCCGCTGGACGATAGGCTTGCCAGGGCCATCGGCGCGGACGGATACGCCGAGGGCGCACCCGATGTGCCCGGCGAAGTGGAACGCGTCCTGGCCCTGGGCACGCGCCCGCTAGAGATTCCGGTGGTCGCCAAGGGATAGCCCGACGCCGACCACCCCCCGAATCCATACCAGGAGGCGCCTCATCTAACTGCATCCGGCAAATGTTGGTCACGACCC
>JANQFG010000256.1 GCA_028277985.1 bacterium
GCGAGGGCGCGTGGGAATCGAACCCACCGCAGGCAGGATCACTACCTGCCACTGGATTTGAAGTCCAGGGGGGCCACCAGTGCCCCATCCACCCCCATAGACGGAAGTAAGTTGCCGGCCTCGTTGACACCAACTGCCGTGCTTGGGTAATTTTAGGTGTATGGAGGTTTTTTTTCAAAGTCATTGAAGCAATTCCCTGTTCACCCACCCCGAGGAGATAGCGAATGACCGAGAAACAGGCCAGATGCACGGTATGCGCAAAGGTGCTCGAAACCGACGGGACCATCTGTCAGGCGTGCCAGGAGTCCATCAGAGGGGAAGCCGTTGGAAAGCAGAAGAAGGTCGGAGCCGACGCGAAAAAGGCGATGAAGAAGCACGGGCAGAAACCGCCCACCAAATAAACTAGAACCGGCGCGGGCCCTCGGAACGGAATCCCACCTCTCACCCCGAGGCCCGCCCCTGACCAAGGAAGGTATGCGTGAGGGAACAGAGACTCCTGACCGGTTTGCTCGTTTCTTTCACCCTGCACACGGCCTTCCTGGCCTTTGTCCCTCCTTTACTCTCCCGCTCCCCCTCCTCTCTCAAACGGCCCCTCTGGGTCGATCTGGTGGAGTTGAAGGAGCCGGACCACCTGCTCACGAAACCTGCCACGCCGGCATCCGCTCCCGAGGATCCTCCGGAGGCGCAAAGGAAGAGACCCGACCCGCAGGCCGTTCTATCCAGGCAAGAAGAAGCCTCACCCCGGCAACCGGATCTCGGTGCATTGTCTGCCCCGGACCTTCGCCCCCTCCCTGCTGCGAACGAGTTGATTCCGAGCATGAACAGCCTCCTGAGCCCTCGGCGTGGCCGTGACAATCCATTGAATATCGAACCGCTGGAGGGTATGGCCGACGGGATTCACCGAGGACCAGAATACGAGGCGTATCTTCGGGATATCAAGGAGGCCGTCAAGAAGAACTGGAAGGTGTCCTGGGACGGGGAATCCAAGATTCGACCGACGGTACTGCGGATGTCGATCAACCCTGACGGATCCCTCGCCTCGCTCGATCTCGTGAAGTCCTGCGGAAAGGTCCTTCACGACTATGAGGCCCTGGAGGCGTCCAAGCAGTCCTTCCCGCTTCGCTCACCCCCGGAGTCCCTTCTCGACGAAAACCGGAAGCTATCTATCCGGCTCTACTTTCACTATCTTCTCGCCCCGCAGGGCTAGGACCGGCTAGTCTTCGTCCTGGTTCTTCTCCTCCTCGATGAAGGTCGCATACTCGGCCGGCCCCATGAGCTTGTCGAGTTCACCCTGGTCCGACATGACGATTCGAATCATCCAGCCGTCCTCGTAGGGATCCTCGTTGATCAGCTCGGGGTTATCGAGGAGCGTGTCGTTGATTTCTGCCACGGTTCCTGAAACCGGGGCATAGAGGTCGGAAACCGCCTTGGTCGATTCCACGACGCCGAAAGCCTCGGATCGGGAGACCTTGGAGCCCTCTTCCGGGAGCTCCACATAGACGATCTCGCCCAGGCTTTCCTGCGCATAGTCGGTTATGCCCACCACGAGGCCGTCCTTTTCCTGCCTCGCCCATTCATGTTCCTTTGAATACTTGAGATCTTCTGGGAACTCCATCCTCTCTCCTTTCCTCTTTCTTACCCCAATACACGCACCTCAGATGCGTTCCCTGTAGAAACCGCGGGAGGACTCTCCCCCCGGCATAGCGGCAAGCGGGGTTCGCCTAGGGCTAAAGCTTATACTGAACGCCCGGTGCTTTGTAAAGAGATTTCTAGGATCCGGATCCTTTCCCGCGCCAACCTTATCTAATGGAGTTGAGAGGGGGGGCAACCCTCGGCAACACACCTTTCAAACAGCGGGGCGGCTTCCAAATGAGCGAATCCAAGCAGAACCGGGTGCGGGTCAAGTTCGTATACGCGGACCCGGTCAAGATCGAGGGCAAGTATTACAGAGGCCGCATCGCAAAATTCAACCCGAAGACCGGATACGGATTCGTCGAGACAGGAGAAGGGAGTCACATCTTCTTCTACGCGGACCAGATCCGCCTGGAGGGGAATCAGACCCGAAAAGCGGACATCCGACCCGGAAAAATGGTCGGTTTTGACGTGGGATGGACGGATCGGGGGATTCGCGTCTGTAAAATGAAGATCGTAGAGGAAGAGGGTTCCCCCGGGTGAACGCCCGGGACAGCAGGATAACCGGCACGGACCCTCTGTCCGCTTCGAATTTCTGGCTTTGAAAATTCTCCTTATTTTTCGTATACTTTCATGAATCGGGACGTCTTTGGAAGGAATCCGTCGAGGCCCTACGCTCGCTTTATCTTTGTTTTTCAAGGCCTTACACAAGGATTCGGGGCCTAATGGAGATGCCCGGAGACCGGAAATCGACCGAAATGCCCTTTCGTTTTGATAGCGCTTGACAATTCCTTACAGATTTAGTATTTAGGGGTATTTACCCAAAGTAAAAGAGAAGATTTTTTTGTCCGCGGGTTCGCGCTTCGGCTGGCGTAGCTCAACGGTAGAGCAGCTGATTTGTAATCAGCAGGTTGCGGGTTCGAATCCCATCGCCAGCTCCATGAT
>JANQFG010000263.1 GCA_028277985.1 bacterium
GAAGAGGCGGAACGGGTTCTGCCTAGGAGCACGTGCGCCCTGATCAAGTCGTTCATGGGGTTCAAGATTGCCCGTATCTGCCCTTTCTTCGAGTCCTGCGACCTGGTGATCGGGGAGACCACCTGCGACGGCAAGAAGAAGGCCTTTGAGATCCTCCAGGAGCACACGCCGGTCTATGTGATGGAGATTCCGCAGATGAAAGAGGCGAGGGATCGGGAGCTGTGGAGGCTGGAGGTCGTGCGTTTCATGGAGCGGATACAGGAACTGACCGGCGTGACGATCACCACGGAGAGGCTCTCCGAGGCCATCCGACTGATCAACGACCGGCGGCGGGTTCTGCAGCGCCTGAACCGGCTCCGCAAGGCCGTACCCACCCCGATATCCGGCCGGGATGCCCTGCTCGTGAACCAGATCTCCTTCTACGACGACCCGCCGCGGTTCAACGAGAAGATCGGTCAATTGTGCGATGAGCTGGAGGCACGGATCGAGCAGGGGGGCGGTGTGGTCCCGCAGGGCACCCCTCGCGTCATGGTCTCCGGATGCCCCATGGCGGTGCCGAACTGGAAGCTTCCCTTTGTGGTGGAATCGAGCGGGGCGGTCATGGTAGGGGAAGAGTCCTGCATCGGGACACGAAACACGCGGGATCTGGTTCGGGAAGACGGAAAGACCGTGGAAGAGATGCTGGAACACCTGGTGGACCGGTACATGAAGATCGATTGCGCCTGCTTCACGCCCAACAACGAACGACTGGAACACGTGGTCAAGATGGCCAAAGATCTCGAGGTGGACGGGGTGATCCACTACGCACTCCAATTCTGCCATCCCTACGGCATCGAGTCCTTCCGATTGGAACGGGCCCTCAAGGAGGCCGGGATACCGGTGCTGAAGATCGAGACCGACTACAGCAACGAAGACGCTGAAATCCTCAAAAACCGCGTCGAGGCGTTTGTGGAGATGATAACGTCCCCTACCTAGTTTCCTGACAGGAGAACAAGCGACTTCATATAAGGTTACGAAATTGATCGCACCAACAGCCTAAGGCCATTTAGAAAATCAGAGTTTGTTACGTGTAGCTCTTATTCATGTATTGGCTACCCCTGATTGCACACACAGAATGTACCTTCACAATACCTCAAACTGCGTTAGAGCAAACCGAGAGTTGCCAGGTGCCGAGGCCTGACCCCATGTTGGTGCTGGTTTGCCGACGTGGAGTAGGGCGAACGAGAGAGGTGCACTGCTAGAGCACAACCACCGAGACGCCTGCGACGAGCAGGATCGCGAACACGACAACCCGGAAATGGTGTTCGTTCACCCGGTCGTGAAGCCTCTCTCCTATCACCGTACCGATGACGACGGCCGGGGCCAGCCATGCCCAGAATCTGAAATTGTTCCAGGTGAGCAGGCCGGTTGCGAGATAAGAGAGGGTGAGGATGCCGTTCGTCAGCAGCCAGAGGGCGGAGAGAGTGCTCCTGAAGCTGCCTTTCGGAAGATTCAACCTGCTCACCGCGTAAACCACGAGAGGTCCGCCCGAGGCGAAAAGGCCCTGTGTGATCCCTGCCGCAAAGACCGAAATCGCGTACTGAAGCCTTGTGAGCGCCTTCGCCGTTCCCGGACTTCGCAAGAGGCCATAGAGCTCACGACTGCAGAGCATTGTGACGAGGAGGCCGAAGGTCTTCTTGAGCACCGTGCCGTGAACGAACTGGAAGACACCGATGCCGACCACGAGTCCGGCCCCCATCAGCGGAAGGATCCGTCGGAACAGAAGCCCTTGGTCCACGTCTTGTCGGTACTTGCCCACGATGTAGATGTTCACGAGCAGGTCCGCCGGAACGAGGGTGGGCAGGAGGAATTCGATCGGATAGAGATGGGACCCGAGGGTGACTGCGATGATGATGCTGCCGAACCCTGTCATGGCCTGGGTGATGTAGGCGATAAGGACGATGACCGTGAGGAACAGTAGGCTAGGGTCCATGGTTTCTACTAGATTACCTGTGCCTTTCTGACGAGCCTTGTAAACAGCGTAGGCGACAGGCGCTTCACATAGGTCCCGATGATCGGCTTCCCGGTCCCGACCAGGACCTGGTGTTTTCCCTTTGCAACGGCCTCCATGATCGCTTCGGCGCACGCTTCAGGGGTCATGCCGGCTTCGATCAAAGGATCCATTATCCCGTACTTGTCCCCGTCTCCTGCCAGGGCCTGGTAGGAGATGTTCGTGCGCACCTGGGCCGGACACACCAGCGTAACCTTGATGTTGTCGTCCCAGAGCTCGACCCGCAGGGTGTCGAAAAAGCCGTGGAGGGCGTGTTTGGCCGCGCAATAGGCGGTCCGATAGGGAACCTGAAGCAGCCCTGCCAGGCTCGTGGTGACGACGATGTGCCCCGACTTTCTCTCGAGCATGGACGGCAGGACCGCCTTTGTGAGAGCCATGTGCCCGAAGTAGTCGATGTCCATCACGCGCCGGTCGACTTCGAGGGAAGTGTCCTTTGCAAGGGATCGGTGGCTGATCCCCCCGTTGTTGACCAGGATGTCCACGCGACCGAAGCGCCCGAGCGCGGCCTCCGCTTTCGGTGCGAGGGCGTCCCACTCGGCCAGGTCGAGAGGAAGGACCATGATCTCTACCTTGTTTGCACAGGCCTCCCTGACCTCTTCGAGCCGCTCCGGCTCGTTCGAGGACAGGACGAGCTTGGAGCCCGCCTTGCTGAGCATGGTTGCGAGTGCTTCTCCAATCCCTGACGAGGCACCCGTGATCCATACGACTTTGTCTTTGAAATGTCCCGCGCTCTTCATAACTGATACTCCATCTGTTCCACAATGAGCTGTCGATTCCAGGCATTTAAGCCAGAGCCTTTCACCATTTTCATTCTCCTTCCTGATCCCTGATCCCTGATCCCTGACCCCTTTCTTCCTTTCTCATCCAGAATATAGGCTCAGGATTGGGACCTCGCGACAGGGCCAGCCGCTCCTTGATTTCAGCCAGCGCCCGGCTTCGCGAGACTGCATACAGGCTGCTTGCCAGAACGATGCCCAGGAAGACCAACGCCGCCTTCCCGATGGCGACCATGAAGAATCCGAAGATCAGTGTGTTCAGCAGAAGGATGGTGCCGCAGATCCTCTTCAGGCTTCGACCGGAAAAGGGCATCGATGCTTTCTCGAACAATTCCGGATGCCGTTTCGGAAACACGAAACCGCACAGAGTGACCACCGAGATGGAGAAGATCAGTCCGAGGTTGAGCATGGACCCGAAGAACATCAGGGGCGGCAGGAATTTGATCGTCGGTATGATGACCAGCGCTGCGACGCAGACCAGGTAGGCTGTCGTGAGCCCCCAGTGGGGTGTTCCGAATCGCGAGTTCACTCTTCCCAGGAATTCGGGCAGTAGGCCCTCTGCCGACACCACCAGAAGCCCTCTGGATATGATGGTGAAGACGATGTTGATCGTGGTTGCACAGGCGACGAGGGCTCCTCCGATGATGAAATAGGCCAAGGCCGGGCCCGACATGAACCGCTTGGCCACCTCGATCAGGGACGTCCTGTCCGGAAGTGTGGACACATCCACCACGCCGACCGTGACGGCACCGATCAGGGCGTATATGACCACGGCAATGCCGATACCCGAGGGCAGGGCCCTGGCGAAAGTCTTCTTCGCCCGCATGACCTCCCCGCCGAGGTCGATGACGAAGATGCCCCCGGCGCAGAAGGTGTACAGAAGTCCCGAGGCTGCGAGAAACTTCCCCACGCCGTTTGGCAGGAGATCCGAGAAATTCTCCGCCTTCACCGATGGGAGGCCCAAAACGATGTAGAGAATCAGGGCGGAAAGAAGCAGGAAGAACAGGACGGTCTGGATCCTGGCCGTCAGTTTCACGCCCACGAGGTTGATGAGGTAGAAGAGGGTGAGAACCCCGATGCCTGTCCAGGCCGGATCGACCGGAAGCAGGGCCTCCAGGTACTTTCCGAATGCCATCGCATACAGAGGTTGTCCACCTATGAGCATGCAGACGAGCAGGGTGAGCAAGCTGACGATCGCCACGGACGGACTGAACAACTGCGAGTACCTGTATGTGGCGCTCGTCGTGGGCATTACAGAGGTAAGCGTTACGTATGGAACGACGGCAAGCAAAACAGGAATTGCGGAAATCATCATGGCGATCGGCAGGGAGGGACCGCTGAGTCCTGCAGCCATGGCGGTCAAGGCAAACAGGGCTCCGCCGATGTTCAGGCCCACGCACATGGCCAGGAGGCCAAGAAAGCTGACATTCTGCCTGAGGTGTTGCTCTGCATTTTCCGTTGCCATTTTGTTGCCTCACTTCAACAGGTCGAGCTTCTCTTTCGCTTCCTCGACGGTGGCCGGCTCTCTGCCGATTTCCCTGGCCAGTCGGACCATGCGCTCGACGAGCTGCGCGTTGCTCTGCACGAGCTCCCCTTTGGCGTAGTAGATGGTGTCTTCCATTCCGGTCCGGACGTTTCCGCCCATGGTCATCGCAAGAACAGTGGTGCGTAGGTGGTACCTCCCCACGGTGACGACCTGCCAGGTAGACCCTTCCGGTATCTGATCCAGCATGTGGAGCAGGCTCGAGGGTGTGGCCGGTGCTCCTCCCTTGATCCCGAGGACGATGCTGAAATGCAGGGGAGGGGTGAGCACACCTTGATCCACGAGTTCCATCGCGTTGGCGATGTGGCTGGAATCATAGACTTCGATCTCGATCCCGAACCCTTTCGCCTTGCAGCGTGTGACGTATTGCTCGTTGAAAGCCATCCGGTTGTCGAAGATGGATCCACCCAGAGGGGTTCTGAACTCGAAGGTCCCCGCGTTGATCGTATGCATCTCCGGCTTCGGTTCGATAGAAAGCAGGTTGAGCCTCTCCTCTTCCGTTGGCTGGACGATGTTCCAGTTCTCATCCAGCCGCGCGCCGATGCCGTTGCCTATTTGGCGTATGATGGGGCACTTCTCACCGATTAGGCCCACCGCCTTGTTGTAGTAGGCCAGATCGGGCGTGTTCATTCCATCCTCCCCTCGGACGTGGAGATGTAGGATGGATGCGCCCGCATTGTAGCAGTCGAGCGCCGTCTGGGCCTGTTCCTCTGGGGTCGTCGGGATGTTCGGGTTCGATTCCTTTCCGTGGAGACCGCCCGTGATGGCGGCCGTGATGATGACCCTGTCGTCGGAGAGTAGATTCGGCTTCATGGCAGAATACCTCCGTCTTCGTCAAATCGTCCGTGTCGGATACCCGAAACCAGGCGGAAAAAAAGGTGTCAGGAACCTTCTTCCCTGACACCTTTGGCTGCATTCGATGTGTGTGGAGGAATACCTCCTGTCAGCTCTTTTGCTTCGGGATGATGAAGTAGGCCAGCGACGGCAGCAGGAGCAGGGCGCCCAGCATGTTCGCAAGGAACATGAAGGAGAGCAGAAGTCCCATGTCCACCTGGAACTTCAGGGCCGAGAAGACCCACGTGCTTACCCCGATGGCCAGCGTGAGGCCCGTCACGAGCACGGCGGCGCCCGTGGTGCGCAGGGTCTCGAGATATGCCTCTTGCAGATTCATTCCCTCTCTCATGGATGTGACCACCCGGCTGAAGATGTAGATGCCGTAGTCGACCCCCACACCCACGCCCAGGGCCGCAACGGGCAGCGTGTTGACCTTCAGGCCGATGCCGAGTACGACCATCAGGGCGTAGCAGAGCACCGAGACGATGCTCAAGGGAACGATGATGCACAGGGTGACCCGCACCGAGCGGAACGTGATCAGGCAGAGCAACACAACGGCAGCATAGACATAGAGGAGAATCGGAACCTGCGTGGCCTCTACCACCTGGTTGGTGGCCGCCATGACACCCACATTGCCGGTTGCAAGCCGGAACCTGTGCCGCTCGGAGTCATTCTTCTCTGCAAATTCCTCGATAGCCGCAATCACCCGGTTGATCGTGCCCGCCTTGTGATCCTCCGTGAAGCTCATGACCGGCATGGCGCTGCAGTCACCGTTCAAGAGCCCCGTGGATGTTTCTATGGGCGTGACGGACTGGACCATGGTGACCGATTTTCGCGGCAGGACGCGCCACTGCAGGTTGCCTTCGTTCCAACCCGTGTTGATGCGCTTGACGACCTGGGGCATGGAAATCGTTGACTGCACACCCGGCACATTGGCGACCCGCCACTGGAAGCGATCGATCTCGGACATGACGTCATATTCGATGCAGCCGTTCGGAACGGTCTCGGCAATGGTCGTCAGGATATCCACCCCGATGGAGAATTTGTCGACGATCATCGCAGCGTCCCGGTTGTAGCGGGAGTCCGCACGCAGCTCGGGCACGCCCGCGTGCAAGTCCCCGATCTGCATGTTCGGGGACTTGTACATCCCCCAGGCGAGCAACAGCGCCGCAACGATGATGATGGTCAGGGCTGGCTTCGTTCCCGTAACCCGGGCCATAACACTCCAGAGCTTCTCCCTTCCCTCTGCGGCCCGGATCATTCGTTCCCGGTACCCCTCCTTCAGGTTCATAAAGGAAAGCAGGATCGGAAGCAGGATCAGGTTGGTCAGGATAATCACCAGCACCCCGAGACTCGCTGTAAGGGCCAGCTCCTGGATCATCCGGATCTCGATCAGCAGGATCGTCAGGAACCCGATCGTGTCCGTGATCAACGCGACGCCTCCGGGGATAACCAGGCGTCGAAAGGCACCGCGGGCAGCATCCTGCGCATCTGAACCTCGCTGGATTTCCGAGGACACGCCGTTGACCATCTGAACGCCGTGGGACACCCCGATGGCAAAGACGAGGAATGGCACCAGGATGGACATGGGGTCGATGCCGAATCCAAGGAGCCTCAGAATGCCCAGATCCCAGATGACCGCGATCACGGAGCAGGTGAGGGCCAGAAGGGTGAGCCGTTGCGAGCGTGTGAACACGTAAACCAGCGCCCACGTCACCAGAAAGGCCACGCCGAAGAACATGACCACGCCGGCTGCCCCGTCTGCGATGTCCCCGATCGCCTTGGCAAAGCCGATGATGTGGATGTCCACGTCTTCGTTCTGGAACTTGTCGCGGATGGTCGTCTCCATCTCGCGCGCCACCTGCATGTAGTCGAGCTTCTGGCCCGTCTTCGGGTCGATCTCGACGAGCTGGGCGGTCACCATGGCTGCCGTGAAATCGTTCGCCACGAGTCGTCCCACGATACCTGCCTTGAGGATGTTCTCGCGGACGACCACCAACCACTCAGGGGTGGGGCGAAACTCCGCGGGAATCACATTGCCGCCGGCAAACCCTCCTTCCACGATCTCCGTGAAGCGAACGTTCGGCGTATAGATGGATTGCACGGTGCTCTTGTTCACCCCCGGCAGGAAGAAGACCGCGGCGGTGACTTCTTCGAAGATCTTGAAGAACTCGGGCGTGAAGATGTCCCCTTCCTTGGTCCGGGCCGCGATAAGGATGCGGTTGGCGCCTCCGAACTGCTCTCGGTACTCGAGGAAGGTCTGCATGTACGGATGCTTGAGAGGCAATTGCTTTTCGAACCCGGCGTCGATCTTGATCTGTGTCACCTGGTAGCACATGACCAGGGTGATCAGGCCGAACACAAGGAGCACCAGTTTTCTGTGAGCAAATACGAAACCTTCGATTGCAGAGACTGCTTTTTCCCTCATGGCTCCCCGCCCAAGATATCTCTAAAGAGTGGATAGGAAAGAGTGAATGGACCCTGCTACTGGAGATTGTCAACCTTGTGAATGCCCCCCTCACCGACCAGGAGCAGCCCGTTGGAGCCGATTTCGATCAGCGATGCGATTCCCAGCCGGTCGGGGCGGTTGGCCATGGTGAAGGATTTTCCACCGTCCTTGCTCACGAGGATCGTTCCACTCAGGCCGGCGATAATCAATGTGCCGTCACCCAGTTGGAGACCGGCCTGAAGGCCTGCGGTCCTATCTATAACGATCGCCTCCCAGGAGTCGCCCGAGTCGACGGAGCGAAAAATCTTCCCGCTCATCCCGAAGATCATAAGCGTGCCGTCCTTCAGGGTAGCAGCTCCGAAATAGGTCCCCCCGTAAGGCGTCGCCAGGGCCTCCCAGGTTTTTCCCTTGTCTCGAGACCGGAAGACCGTGCCAAACTCTGCCGCCACGAACAGGGTGCCGTCCGGGGCCTCCACGAGCTTGTACCAGTGTCGCTCCTCCTCGTCGAGGTTGCGTCGCTTCCAGGTCTTTCCCCCGTCGTTTGTCTCCAGTACATACGCATAGGCACCGACCGCGAAGCCGTGGTTCGCGTTTTCGAACCAGACGTCGAAGAGCGGACAAGCGTCGTCCGGGGCCCAGTATTGACGCTCCCACGTCTTTCCTGCGTCGCTCGTGTGGAGGATCACAGAGTCGTGGCCTACCGCCCAGGCCTTCTTTCCGTCGAGTGTGGTAACGGCGTTGAGCATGCTCCGTGTAGGAACACGGGGCTGCAGCCAGGTGGCCCCTTCGTCTTCTGAGATGAGGATGTGTCCACGGTCTCCAACCGCAAAGATCCGGCCTCCAGCTTCTGCAACGTCCAGGAGCAGAGACTCGGGTGCGAGACGGGCCATCTCGGCCCATTCCATGTCGTCTTTCTCTTGCTCCGCCTGCGAGACGGGGGCAAAGACCGACAATGCGAGAAAGGCGGCTGCGAGCATGGCAACAGCCAGAACCGCCCGGTGCGAGGCCGGGCGGTCAAACGAAATTCCTTCGTGTGGCTTCATAAAAGGCTCCTCTACCAATCCAGCACCCCTGTCTGCGTAGGTCTAGCGGCGTCCCATCCTGCGGACCTGTGCAGGCGTAAACATTTCTGCCTTGTAGTCTTCATTGAAGCGCCAATCCAGACCCTCGTTGGTCATGCCGAGGGCCACGTAGCGGCCGTTCTGAATATCATAGACGACCTCTGCGGTCTGGCCGACCAGGGGCATATCGTAGTAGTTCATCAGGTGTGCTTCCTGGATCCGCCAGATCTCGAGCCTGGCGTCGTAGTTGTCCGCCACCCCGATCGTCCAGCTGTCCTCGTCGATGTGGAAGACCCGCTTCTTGTAGACGTGCCTCGTTCCTTCCTTCAGATTCGCCTCCACGACCCAGACGCGGTGCAATTCGTACCTCGCGAGGTCCTGGTTGATGTGGCCGGGCTGAATGATGTCGGAGATCTTGTTTCGATCGCTGTGGAGCTTGTACGAGTTGTACGGAATGTAGTGTTCCTTCTTGCCGACGAGCTTCCAGTCGTAGCGGTCCGGTGCGCCGTTATACATGTCGAGCTGGTCGGATGTCCTCTGACCGTCCGAAGCGGTTCCCGGATTGTCGTATGCGATGTTCGGCGCCAAGCGGACCCGCCGCTGCCCCGGGTTGTAGGTCCATGCCTTTCGGGGCTCCTTGACCTGGTCCAGCGTTTCGTGGACGAGTAGGATCTGGCCCGCTAGCCGGGCCGGGGCGATCACCTCCTGAAGGAAGAGGAGCAACTTGTTTTCGATGGTGTCTATGGTGGCCCCCTCAGCCGAATAAGGGATCATGATCTGTTCCCGCACCGTGATGATCGTGTACTGCCCGCCCGGGGTGGGGGCGACCGAGGCGTAGGTCCTGAAGAGCGTAGCTCCACGGTAGCGTGTCAGATGGTTCCACATGCACTCCAGCCCGTGCTTCGGGATCGGGAACGGGACTGATTCGGCCGAGTTGAGCACCCCGTTGCCTCCTTCACCCATCACCGCGGTGGTCGCGTTCTTGAACGCGTAGTCGTAGTACCGCTGCGGGTAGGAGGCGCTGCGCCGGGTCGGGTAAACGTTCATCTTGTAGGTGTTCGGGTACCGCTGGAACATGGAGAGCTGGCCCGGAGACAATTTGTCCGCATACTCCGATGCGTTCGCTGCGGTGATCGTGAACTGGACCTTGTCGCCCGGGAAGGGATCGATCTGCCGCATACCCTTTTCGTAACCATCCGGATATTCCGTGATACCCCCTTCCCACGGGGGGATCGTCCCGGCCTCGTTGCCCTTTGGATTCGCCCCCAGGGGCGTGAGCGTCCCATCCTTCAGCTTCTGTGCTTCCTCTGCCGAGACCTTCGCCTCGACGGGGCCGGCTGCAAAAAGCGCGGCCAGGATGAACATACAAGTGGCAATCCAGGTTATGACCTTGTTCATGTTTCTATCTCCTCTCGTTGTGTTGCCCTGTTTGCTCGGTTCTCTAGAAGGACACGCTGGCGCTCACGGACAGGAAGTCTCGGTCGTGGATCTGGTTGTGCTGCCCCGCGCCCATGAACATCTGATACGAGATGGAACCTCTTATGAAGTTCAGGTAGTCGAACCGAAGGGCAAACGCCGCTTGCTTCCTTCCTTCGACGAAGTTGCTGATCGGCGCCGGTGTGGTGCCCTCCACGTCGTGGAACCAGACGAACAGGGGCATGACCGTGATCGGGCCGATAACATTGAAGAAGTCCAGGCGGGTCACGATCCGGTAGCCCCAGGAGAAGGGGTCTGCGAATCCGCCGTCCGTGGTGTAAGGCTGAACCCCTGAATTGCTGAAGAAAGTGTTCGCACTCGTAAAGGTGCCCGGACCCTCGTACCGGAGCTTCTGCTTCTCCTCCATGTCGAAGAACCAGGTGGCTCCTACCTCGCAGAGGAACACGATCTGGTCCGTGCCGAATGTGGGGCCCCATACTTTCGTGATGGTGGCCTGGGCCTGAAGCATGTCTTTGCGCTTCCAGCCCCTCAGGTATTCGTTGAAGCCCACTGGGCCCTGGTCCTGGATGAGCTGGCTCTGGCCGAAGATTACCGTTCCTTCCGGCAGACCTCTCAAGGCGACCAGTGTCGGATCCAGGGGCGAAAAGGCCCCAAAGAGCAATTCCGCGTCGTCGACCTGGATCGGCTGGCCCAGCCGGCCGGAAACCTCGCCCTGGAAGGCGATCCCGTAAGGCGCCTGTGTGTTCATGCTCACGCCCACGATGTCGATGTCCTCCGGGAATTCCCGGAAGTAGCCGCCGGTGCTTGCATAGTCGCCGTTGATCAGTCCCCAGAGGGCCAGAGCGATAATGTCCTCGGGAGGAGGATCGCCCGTTACACCGCTCAAGACCGGTCTGCGGCTGTGGATGTGCTCCCAATAGAGGCCGATCTCGGTGCCGCCGTTCAGCCAATCGGCGAAGTACCGGAGAGCCAATCCACCCTGGCCCATGTTCTGCGCCTCTTGGTCCGCCTGCTTGAAGATCTGACCACCGAAGGGAGGCCTGCCCCCAAGCGGGAAATCGGGATTATCGGTCGGGCCGTAGGGAGGCGCCAGTCCGAACCCGAGCATCACCTTGTAGGCCCCGGGGCCTACGTGGTCGGCCGTGGAGAAATAGGTGCCCATCGGCTCGATCTCGGTGTTTTCCCAGTAGAACTGGTAGAAGCCCTCGAAGGAGAGGCTTCCGGTGAGGTCGGTGCTGAAGCTGATCATCGGCACGGGAAGGAGCGCCTCTTTGAGCTCCGCTCCGGCCACGCGCAGGGCCTGCACGTCGATCGGGTTGATGCTGTTGATTCCGCTCTGGATGAAGGTACTCTCACCCCAGCTCAGCACCTGGTTTCCGAGCCGGATCGTCAACGGCCGGTCGAAGACCTCGTAGTCCCCCACGATGTATGCGTCGAGCAGCTTGATGTTCAGCCCTGCTCGTCGCTGGGCCTGGTCCGTGAAACCGATGAACCTCGGGTTGAACTTCATGATGGCCCAGTCGTAGAAGTAGTAGAACCGGCCGAAGAAGCTGTAGTTCTTGTAGGCCCAGCTTCCCTCGTGCAGGACCTTCACGTTGAGGGAGTAGACGTCCCACTGGTCGAAGTTCAGGTTTCCGTTGTCCCCGTTCGCGCTCGCTTGCTGGCCGCCGTTGGTCTGAGCGACCAGGGCCGGGTCCCGCTCCTCGACTCGTATCGAGACACCGGTGGAGATGGTCGTATCGAGCGACCCCTCAAACGGTCCGATGTTGGCCTGGACGGCCGAGGCCGGTGGTGTGACGGGCGGTCCGGCCACGCCAAGGGCGATGAGCATCGCCATCGCGGTCAGGAAGAGCGGCTTGTTTGCCAAAAACCATCGTTGCCGAGATCTCGTGGCAGTCTTGATCTCCATCTTTCCCCCCTTCGAATTTCGGAGTTCAACAACTATTCGTCTCTCAGAGTCTCACCCTCGAGAAAACCTTGAACCTCTCCTTTCGTCCGTTTCGGGTTGCGAAGAAAAGATGCCGCTGTAGCTCAAGGAAAGCAGGGGAACGGGTGCTTCAGGGTGTCCTGTGGAGGGATGAACGGGTGGTGGGCGTGACAACAGGCTGGCCGTGCCAACAGAGATTGGCCCCTCTCTTCCGGGGTGCTTGATACCCTGTGTATGCAAGGCCGAGTCGTTCCCTCTTTCCAAGGAAAAGGTACGCTACGCACAGCCGGCAAAAACCAAGAATGAGGTGCGCATCCGGTCGGAATGCAACGACGGCCGACCGGAAAAAATTAAAACGTTTGTTTATCCGGCGTGCCGTCTTTCAAATGATATAGCAGACTTCTCGACGGCCTGTCAACAAAGTTTTTCCGCGATTCCGACGGATTGAATTGGGTATGAGGGCGTTTACGGAATGATAATATTACCGGCTATTTTCCTGCCTTGGCGGAGGTCGTCGGGATGGAGATCACTCCGGGACGGTCGCAAGGATTTCACCGGTGCTCGTCCGCAGGTTGTGCCAGGTGAGACGCAGGGAAACGAGGGCGAGCACGAGACGGGCTTGTGCGGTGACCAGATCCCTCTGGGCCTCGTTCAGGCGAACCAGAGAACCCTGGCCGGCAGCGTACTCTTTTTCCACGAGGTCCCGGTTCTGCCGCACCAGGGCCGCGTTCGATCTCTGAAGAATCAGCTCCTGTTGGGCGGAGGTAACCTGCGCGATGGCTGTCCGGACCTCGGAGACGATGTTGTTGGTCAGATTGGCCAGCTTCTTCTTCTCCTCGTCGCGTCTGGCCTTCGCCTCACGGTAACGGGCAGCGTCCAAGCCCCCTGAGAAGAGGTTGTAGGAGAAGCCCAAGGCGATGGTGTCCCCCAGGTCGTCTTCCTCGAAGCTCGCGTCGCCCACTCGTTGACCGTCAAGAGAGGCAGAGAAATTGAAGGCGGGAAAGAAGGGGGCTCTGGCAACACCGATCTGCTGCTGGGCGCTCTCGACTTCGTGCCGGGCTTGAAGCAGGTCTGCCCGGTTTGCTCTCGCATAGGCGATCTGGGTCTCCGGCATGGGCGGCTCGAGCTCCATGGCAGTCTCCGGCTCGAGCCGCACCAGGTCCAGGCCGGGAGGGAAGGCGCTCTCGGGAATTCCCAGGAGTGCGGCCAGGCCGAACATGGCCACCTCGTAGGATCTTTTCGCGTCGATCAGGTCCGACTTGGCGGCGTTTACCTGCACCTCGAAGTTGAGCACATCGCTGAGCGAACCGGTGCCGACCCTCTGGCGAGCCCTTGCGTCCTCTGCCTGTCC
This sequence comes from bacterium, assembly GCA_028277985.1. Classification (GTDB taxonomy): domain Bacteria; phylum Desulfobacterota; class DSWW01; order DSWW01; family DSWW01; genus S015-6. Next base: position 13,429 of record JANQFG010000263.1, read on the forward strand.
CTGGTTGAACTCCTCGTTAGCCTCGACGATGGCGATCTCTTCACGGGCGAGCTGGGCCCGGTAGAAGCTGTTTGCCACCGAAGAGAGGAGCAGACGGCGTGCGTCCTTCTCCGCCTCCCGGCTTCCTCTCTCCGCGGCGCGGGCACTTGCATTCGCGTACTTGCGCTCGAGCCCCTTGAAGAGAAGCCAGTTCGCCTCGAGACCGAGGTTGAAGTAGTCCTCCGGGTCGTCGATACCCGTGGTCGCCCCGGGGATTCCGGTTCCAGGCTGGAATCCGAGCTGAGAACTCTGCGGCAGGCTGATGCGCGAATAGGAAGCGGTTGCGTCCAATGTCGGCCAGTAGGCTGCGCGAGCCTGCTTGACGCGCTGCATCGCCTGACGAACCCGATCCTGGGCCGCGGCGATCGAGGGATTCTCTGCAAGTGCGATCCTTTGTGAAGTGTCGAGGTCGAGCACTCGAATCGATTGCCAGTCCGGCGAGCCTGCGCCGTCCGAAGGAGATTCCTCGCCCGCGAACGCGTCGCCGAGACAGAGGAGGCCGCTGATCAAGAGCCAGATAGGGAGGAGCATCTTCCTCATGGAGTTTCATCTCCTTGCTACAAGGCAGAAGGAAAAAGCCTTTCTTCAAACTCGGCTATCAGCCATTCGCTTTCAGGTATCAGCTCCCGTCCGCTGCCCCGCCTCCAAAATGTGCGCCAAAGGGAGAGGGGTGGGCTGACAGCTTGTTGCTAACGGCTGAGAGCCAACGAAGTACCCTTTGCTGATGCATGCCACCTTCAGTGCCAGGGCGTTGCCGGGCTCGGCAACGCCTGCGGCTCGTCGAGCGGATCTATCTTTCGGAGTCGCGCCGGCTCGACTGCTTCCCGCGAGGGCCACACGCCTCGTCTGACCCGGTAGGCGAGCCTTCGGAGATCGTTGAGGATCACCAGCATGCTCGGGATGAGAACAAGGGTGAGCATCGTGGCAAAAGCGACACCCGCTGCGAGTGAGATGGCCATGGGAATCACGATCTGTGCCTGAAAGTCCGTTTCCATGATCAGAGGCGTAAGCCCTCCGACCGTGCTGATGGTGGTCAGGAAGACGGCCCGGAAACGGCGGGCTCCGCCCTGCTGTATTGCCTGGAAGAACGACATGCCCTCCGCATGGTTCTCGTTGATCCGTTCGATCATGACGATGGCGTCGTTCACCACCACGCCTGCCAGGGCTACCATGCCGAAGATGCTCATCATGGAGAGATCCTTCCCAAGCAACAGGTGTCCCCATGTGGCCCCGATGAACCCGAAGGGCACAGTGAACATGATGACAAAGGGTTGAGCATAGGAACGGAACATGGTGGCGATGATCATGAACATGCCGCACATGGCCAGGGGAAAACCTATGAGCAGGGAGCCGAAAGACTCCCTCTGCTTCTTCTTCTCTCCTTGAACCGAGACCCTCAATCCCGGGTAGCGTTCTTCCAGTTCGGCGAAATACCCTCGAGAAAGCTCAGCGATGATCTCGTTCGTGTTCGCTTTGTTCGAATCGATCTCTGCGCTGACCGCGACACGGCGGTACCCGTCCGTGCGGGTGATCGTGGAGTATCCGGGCGTGAAGCGAACATTCGCCACGGAGAGCAGAGGGGCCTCGTGACCCCGTGGAGTGCGTATGCGAACACGTTCCAGCTCGGAGACCCGGCTGCGCTCATCCTCGGTGTAGCGAACCTTGACTCGAATATCGTCACGTCCCCTCTGAAGTCGAAGGGCCTCTTCGCCGTAGTACCCTGCGTAGACCTGTCTGGCGAGGCCGTCAACCGTGATCCCCATGGCCCTGGCCTCGGGCTTCAACTCGAGACGCATCTCGTTTTTTCCCGGGACGAAATCGGAACGGACCTGATAGATGCCTTCGAAGTGCCGCAGGCGATCCTTCATCTCTTTGGCCGCGGCCAGGATCCGGGGCATCTCCTGTCCCTGCAGCCAGATCTCGATCGGTGCTCCCGGCGGTCCGCCGCCGATTCCCTCGATCGTCAGGGACGCGATCCCCGGTATGGGGCCGATTTCCTCCTCCCAGAGGACCATCAGATCGTCCGTGTGAATCCCTCGCTTCTCCGACTCGAGCAGAACACACTGGACCGAGCCCACATGGGGCCCGAAGACCGGGATCTCCTGAAGGCTCGATCCCACGAGGTAGAAGAGATTCTTGACCAAGGGCTCTCCCGAGGACGTCGGCATCGTATCGTTCAATCGTTTGGCCGCGTCCTGCATATGCAGCAGGGCCTGACGGGTTACCTCCGGCGGTGTGCCCCCAGGGAACTCGACCGTTGCGGTCATGATGAACCCGTCGATATCCGGGAAGACTTCAAACTTCAATATGCCGCCTCGAAGGAGTCCGAAGGTGATCAGCAGTAAACTGACCGCCACGGAGAGCGAAATGTATCGCCAGGTCAACGTCTTCCTCAGAAACGGGGCGTAGACCTTCGCTACGAACCATTCAAGGCCCCGGCTCGTCCAGTGATGGAACCGGTCGATTCTCCGGGCGATCGGGTTGCGCACGCGATTCTTCGCATTCGGGTCCGGCAGATTGTGCAGGTGGGCCGGCAGGAGTATCAGGCACTCCACGAGTGATATCAGAAGACATGCAATGACCACCACCGGGAGGATCTGGATGAACTTGCCCATGATGCCCCCCACGTAAGCGAGCGGCAGGAAGGCGATGATGGTCGTCGTAACGGCCGCAAGCACCGGGAGGCCGACTTCCATGACCCCCTCCACCACGGCCTTGAGGGGCGGTGCTCCTCTCTTGCGATGAAAGTAGATCGCCTCACCGACCACGATCGCGTCGTCGACCACGATCCCGATGACCATGATCAGGCCGAAGAGGGAGATCATGTTGATCGTCGCGCCGATGCCCCACATGATCGCCAGGGCGCCGGCGACCGAGATCGGCATCCCCATGCCGGCCCAGAAGCAGACCCGAAAATCGAGGAAGACCCAGAGAAGGAAGAATACGAGAGCAAGCCCGATGGCCCCGTTCTTGGTGAGGAGATCGATCCTGGCACGAAGCATGTCGGACAGATCGATCAGGATCTTCATGTTCGCCCCTTCGGGCAGCTTTTCCTGCTTCTCTGCAACGTATTCGCCCACGGCCTTGGAAATGGCCAGCGAGTCTTCCTCCTCAGTTTTGTAGACCACCAGCATGGCCGCCCGCTCGTCATCGAGAGATAGATAGATCGGGTCTTCGGAGAAGCCGTCCCTTATGGTGGCCAGTCGATCCAGGGTGATGATCTCGCCCTCGGGGCGGGCCAGGACAACGATCGAGGAGAGTTCCTTGCCGGTGTACTTGCGACCCATCGTTCGGACCCGGATCTCCTCTCCCCGCGTGCGGATGGTTCCGCCCGCAAGGTTCAGATTGCTCTGCCGGACGGCGGCTGAAACCTGAGAGAAGGTCAGCCCGTATTCGCGCAACCGTTCTTCGGAGACCTCGATGCCGATCTCGTATTCACGCAGTCCGTAAACCTCCACTTGGGAGACTTCGGGAAGCTGCTGGATTTCGTCCTTGACCTTCTCGGCCCATTCCTTGAGACGTCGCTCGTCCAGCCTGCCGGACAGGGCGAGAAAGACCACTTCGTGCCTGATCAGCATCTCGGAGACGATCGGTTTTTCCGCGTCCACAGGGAAGGTAGAGATCGAATCGATCTTGCTGCGGACACGATTCAGGACCTCGTCCAGGTCATAGCCCTCCTTCACCTCGAAATGGGCTATCCCCACATCCTCCGCGGAGGTGGTGGTGTACTGCTTGATGCCCTCCAGACTCTCGATGGCCTCTTCGATCTTGCGCGAGATCCCTTCTTCTACCTCTTCCGGGTCCGCGCCCGGGTAAGGCACCGAAACCTGGATCATGTCCAGCGAAAACTGGGGGAAGGTCTCCCGCACCATGGTCCCGGCAGCGATCACGCCTGCCAGCAAGATGATGATGAGCACGATGTTGGCGAAGACCGTATTATTCGCAACCGTGGCGATCAGCCGCTTCATGAGTCGTTGTCCTCATCATTCACCTCAAGGGTGACCTCGAGCAGGCTGTTCTCGAGGGGATCGATCAGCCTCGTTACAACGACGATGTCCCCGGGATTCAGGCCTTCGGCAACAAAGGCCTCTTCGCCCTGGACCCGGGCGACGGCCACCGGTATCGTCCTCAGACGGTCTTCCGTCGAGATGTATACGGTGTTTTCAAAGCTCACGGCCCAACGGGGCAGACGAAAGACCCCCTTCATCGTCCGACCCGGGATCTCTACCGAGCAGAACATGCCTTCCACCAGAGGGAGCCTCTCCGGATCGTCCGAGAGGGCCTGCTGAGCCTCGACCCGGATGGCGACGGTGAGCGTCCGGGTCTGCTGGTCGAACTTCACGATACGATGCAGCTGTCCGTACCAGACATGATCCTCGCGATCCTCTGTCCAGCGGATCGTGCACGACACGGGCTCGAGATCATTGAACCATGCGGTTGTGCCGTTTCCTTCCCCTCTGTGGAATCGAAGCCACTGACGGGCGTCGCGGCTGTCCAGAGGAACCTGGATCTCCAGGGTCGCATCGTTCGCAAGCGTCAGGACGCTCTGTCCCGGTACGACGTACTGGCCCTTCTCGAGAGAGACGAGCTTCACCCGGCCGTCGAAGGGCGAGGTCACTTCACACCGCTCGAGGTTCGTCACCGCCGTCTCGCGTGCCGCCTGGGCCGCGGCAAGGTTGCTTTCCGCCTCCCGAATCTGGATCGGATAGAGCAGCACGGACTCCTCGAGCTGGCGAGCCAGGTCAGCAGCGTTGTTGGCGGCACGCTCCGCAGCATCGACCCCGGACCGGGTTCCGACACTGTCCTTTTCGAACAATTCGCGTACACGCTCGAACTCGGCCAGTGCCAGGTCTCGGTTGCGCTCGATCGTCTTCAACCGATCCCGGTCGATCGTATACTGCTTCTTGAGGCGTGCGATCGAGCTCTCCCATTGCCTGACCGTGGCTCTGGCGGAATCGCGCGCAGCCATATAGTCTCGCGGGTCGATCTTGAACAGGAGTTCCTCTCCGTGGATAATCTCTCCCACCTCGAGACGCGGATGGATCTCCACGATCTTTCCGGAAACCTCCGGGGCGATGGAGACCACATCCAGGGCCTTCACCTCTCCGTATCCCGTGATCAGGACCGGGATGTCCTCCTTTTCGATGCGCAGTCCCTCGACGCGCAGGGCTCGCTCCTGTCTCGTGACTTCGGCCGGCGGTTTCCTGAGGCTGGCCAGGGCCAGCATGCCGATCATGCCGATGGCAAGCACCACGGAGCAGATCACGATTCGACGGACGACTTTTCCGTTCCCTGTCGTCAGATTCTCCAGTTCCATTTTATTCTTGCCTTTTCGAGGTCGGTTTCAAACGATTCACGCAGTGCCCCTTTTCCTGCACCTCTCGTACCTTCTTGAGAACCTGGCACCACATCCGCGCAGTCTTCGGCCCGATCTTCTCTACTAGGTCGACAAAAGAACCCAGGATGGTTTCTTCTATTGTGTCGATTTTCTTCATCGCCTTCGGCGAAACGCTGACAAGCACTTTCCTGCGATCCTCGCGACTCGGCTCTCGCAAAAGTAGGCCCTTCTCGACGAGCCTATCCACCATAGTTGAGGCGGAGGGCGGGGAAACGCCCAGGGCGGCAGCAAGATCGCTCACGGTCAAGGGTCCGTGGTCGTGAATGATGGCCACCGCGTGAAGCTGAGCTACGGACATCTCCTCTCCAAGGCCGTTCTTGCCTCCTGCCCCTATCTGACTCGCTTGAATGCTGAAGATCCGGTCTCGAATCAGCTTGCCGGTCGTAAAGATGAACCGGGCATTTTCCAGGGTCTCTTTCTTGGCCATACAGGTGTGCTCCAGTACAGTTAGACGGTCGAAGCCTTCCGAACGTGACACGCTGCAATACGTTTAGACAGACGAAACATTTATTCGTCTAATAATTAGCCTTTCTAAATGTACTCGATCGAAGCAGTTTTGTCAAGCGATCGACCGCAACTATTTGGAAGAGAAGGAGAAAGAAGGGGTGAGAAATCGGGGGTCAGGCTGGAGATGGCGAAGGGGGTGGATCAATAACTGAAGAGGGGATCCATGAAGACTCCGCGATGGGCTAACCCTTTTGCCGTCTTCAGGAATACCTCTTCATTACGCCATCCAGCCCTTGACCCCTTCGCCTTTGCCCTTTTGCCGGATCGGGTGGGGCGGGAGGTCACGGGCAGTCCCGGATTTCCCATCCGCACAGCCCATCCGCGGTTCGCAGGCAGCGGCCCGTCGGGCCTCCCAACGTTCCGTCTTCGCACAAATAGTTGGGCCTACCCAGCTGTGGTCCGCAGTCCACAACGTCACAAAGAACATCTTCACAGGGGCCTTCGGCGAAGAGACTCATCCCCTCGCTGGCCGCAACACAGGCGTTGCCGTAGGTGGTTCCGTCACAGCCGCAGACCGGCAGATAGATGTCGATGCAGGCCTCGGGACGTTCCTCGCACATGCCCAATCCCTCGCAGTCTCCAACTTCCTTTGCGCAATATTGGGCCGGGGCGCCGGCCGGGTCGTAGGGCGAGCAGTGTTCGTTGGAAATGCACGGGACCGGCCTGCAAGGCCCCATGTATGCAATGCTGACACCTGCAGCAGCAGCAAAACAATCGTTGCTGTAGGTCACGCCATCACATCCACAGACCGGGTCGTAGATCTCGTAGCAGCCCTGAGGGCGCGGCAGGCAGATGCCTGTTCCATCGCAATCACCGATGTCCTTGCTGCAATAGGTCCCGCCGTTCACTGCGGGATCGACCGAGGGGCAATCTCCATTCGTGCGGCAGGCCGGTGAACCGCACTCGCCTTCGTATGCGATGGTGACGCCCGCAGCGGCCGCATCGCAGGCGTTGCTGTGGGTCAGGCCATCGCAGCCGCAAACGGGCTCCCAGACGTCCGGACAGCCCTGAGGTCGCAAAACGCACTTTCCTATTCCGTCGCAATCACCGACACGTTTCGCGCAAAACAGGTAGGCGCGGCAGTGGTTGTTGTCGAGACAGAGGTCAGGGCAACGCAGGCCCGTGAAGACGCAGCATGCGGTCACGATCAGAAACAGACCGGTCAGCTTCCAGGAGTGAGAAAGTCTGCGCATTTTTCTCTCCTTCCGTGTGTACAATTGTGTTTACCGAGTTCGGAAGTTCCTTCCGAACTCGTTTGTGTCTTGCCGAGTTTGGTGAAGATCACCAAACTCGTCTGTGTCTTGCCAAGTTCGGAAGTTCCTTCCAAACTCGTTTGTAATATCGTTGACTTTTGCCCTGAATTCAATAGAAACTTGCACATTCCGTATACCGTGGGAATACGACCCAAGAGGGGTCAAACCTACACATTTGACCCCCACAGAGAGGAGGGGAAGATGACTTTGCACAACCCGGATGCGACCCAGGCCGCCCTATCGATTCTGAGAAGTGGAGAGCCCTTTCAGTGGTACGTGGTTACCCTGCTGGCGCTCTCGCTGTATGCCTACATCAACGAGATCAGCAAGAAGAACTGGAAGGTCGTGGCCGGAGGGCTTGCCCTGTACATGGTGCACTGGTCCGTGGAGATCATCAACGCGCTGATTCAACACTTCTCGGGCCACGCGCTGTGGACCGTGCCCACGGGCACCGCTTTCTTGATTCTGGTCGGCGTGGGGATCGAGATCAGTTTCATGTTTCCTGTCATCGCGCTGACCATGTGCAAGTTGCTTCCGGAGGATCGGCACCAGAAGATCGGAGGGATCAACAACCGACTCCTCTTTGCCCTGATCAACGCGGCCCTCATCTCGTTCATCGAGATCTTCCTTGCCAAGACTCCTGCGTTCGTCTGGGTGTACCCCTGGTGGGGATCGGTGCCCGTCTTCATCACGGTCTATATCCCCTTCTTCCTGGCGGCCTTCTACTGCTACGACTGGAAGCCTGCTACCCAGAAGCGCTTCCTCGTTACCTTGGCGGTGATCAATGTGGCGGCCCTGATCCTCTTCGCCGGGATTCTCGGCTGGATTTAGCGGACAAAGGAAAGGTCGGCGAAAGGGCAAAGGCGAAGGGTTCAAGGGAAGGAACCAAGAGGGGTCAGGGCTACACTCTTGACAAAGCCTTCCCTTTCGTCCGATCCCCCGGCTCCGGGTTCTGGATTGCCGGAGGTTCTGTCAAGAGTGTAGCCCTGACCCCTACAAGCTAGACGCACATAGGGCGCCCCACTACGGGTGGGGCCCTGACCCCTCACCCTTGTGCAGTGCGTTCTCCTCGAGCAGCATGACCGGCTCCTTCGGCATGATGAACCAGAGTGTGATGTAGATGATGATCCCCCATCCGCCGAAAATGGTGCCCAGGATGAAGGCGAGTCTTATGATCGTCACCGAGACGTTGAACTGTCTGGCCAATCCCATGCAGACGCCTGCAACGGCTTTGTCCTCGCGGGACCGGTACCAGGACTGGGTGACGGCCCCGGGGAGCGGGCTTGCGCTGATCAGGCTGGCGCAGTACCTGCACTTGATCGCCTCCGCCCGTATTTCCTCTGCACAGTAGGGGCATTTTTTCGTCGCGTGGGCTGCCATTTCTTCTCCTCTGTTTCCTCTATGGTCTTTATCTCTATCTGATTCGCATTGCGTGTTTTCACGGTCAGAGGTCGGCCATGACCGGGCGTCCTCCGGCCGGTTTCCTTACGATGGCATCCAGAAGGGGCAGGCTCGCGTAACCGAGCGAGACGGCCATGGAGGCCCAAACCACGAAGAGCCCGACGAAATACACCGCGACCGTTCTGGGAAGGAGCGAAAGGGCCGCCTCGTACAAGGCCCAGCCCATCAGGGCATTGACCAGTATCACGAGAGGCAGGGAAACGAGTCCTGCCAGGACGATACGGAACATTCCCGCTCGGTTCGGTTCTCTCTCCGGGATCCGCATTGCGGGTTGCACCCTATGGGTCCGGACGAGCACGGTCTCGATCAACGCTTCGGTGGGCTCACGCACTTGGTATTGATCCAGGACAGGCTTGACGTCTCGGATGGACTCGAAGAACTCGGTGCATTCCGGACAGGCGGCGAGGTGAGCCGACACGGATGCATCATGCAGCGCATCCCCTGGAGTCGCAGCATTCAGGATCTTCTGCTCGCAAACCGAACAGTCCAGAGTGCCCCGGCTCGTATTCAAGGCTTACCCTCCCCGGGTGCAAGCTCGCTTCGGACGGCCTTGACCGCCTGATGGAGCCGGCTCTTTACCGTGCCCCTGGGACAGCCCAGGATTTCGGCCGCCTCTGCTTCAGGGACCCCGTGGTAATAGCGCAGCAGGAGTGCTTCTTTCTGCTCGAGCGGCAACGTCTCGATCGCCTGCATTGCCTTCATCGCATCTACCTTCTCTTCCGCCTTCGTGTCGGTGAATCCTTGCCGCATCTCCTGCAAGTCCTTCCGATACTCGGCTCGAACACGGTCCTTCCGGGCCAGGTCCCGGCACAGGTTCAGGGCGATCTGAAAGAGCCACGTGGAGAACCGGCGCTTCGGGTCGAATCGGTCGAGATTCGATACAGCCCTGATCCAGGTCTCCTGCAGGAGATCGTCGCAGTCGTCACGATCCGGGTGGTACCTCTGGAGGAAGCCGTACAGCCGCGGGCTGAGCCTCCGCACGAGTGCGGAAACCGCCTCTTGGTTTCCTCGTGCCGCCTGGACAGCCAGGGTCTCATCGCTCTGATCCGTGTAGGGCCCCATGGCCCGTATGGTAGTGGATCACCGGCTCGATCTCAACGGGATTCAGCCGCGTTCATGTCAACGGCCTTGTCCACGGTGGTCTCGTCTGTCTCCCGGTCCTTCGCACCGAGGACCTCCTCGGTGAAGGCCTTCTTCACGGCCCAGAAGAATCTGCGAACGGACCGTATCCAGTCACTTGCCTTCGGCTCTTCGCCGTCGCTGAGTCCGGGCAGGATCGCCCAGAGGATCAGGTAGAGAAGAATCCCGAAACCGTGAAACAGCGTGATCAGCACGAAGGCGAGACGCACCAGTGTGACCGGAATCTGATACCGTGCCGCGAGCCTCGTACAGACCCCCAGGAACATCTTGCCCGAAGGCGCATTCTCCGGGTGTGTGCCTTCCTGGGCGGGGTCGAGAGCGGACCTGCAATACCGGCACTTGACCGCGTCCAGGTGGATCGACTCGTAGCAGTAAGGGCATTTCCTTGTTTCACCTTGCCTGGAATCCGATGTTCGTTCGTCCATTTTCTTTCCCTCGGTTCGTCTCGGGTGGTCGATTCGTATCGCCTGTTTCGTTCATAAGGTAATACGCACGGGTCAGGACTTTGGTTCGAAGGGAAGAGAAAGAAAGGTGAAAGGGTAAAGGTAGAAGGCGAAAGGGATGGATCAAGAATGGAATGAGGATGATGGGTGACTTCCACGCTGACAAAGGGATGACCGGGAAGGGGACACTAGGCTGGGGTCTCTCCGGCGGTCAGGGCCTGTTCGGAAGGCACGAGGATCTTCAGGTCGAACATCTGTTCATGGTCGACCTGTGTCTTCACTGCCAGGCCGACAGAATCGAAAAGCCGGGAGAGATCTTCGGCTCTCGGCATAGCCGACAGGTCCTTGACGAGGAGAATCACAGATTTGCCCGGCGTGGCCTGGGAGGCGAACAGAAACTCCTCCACGATCCAGCCGGATCCTTCAAAGACGAGGTTCAGCTCCAGAGCGAGGTAGCACGACTCGAGGTCGCCCATGGTGCACTCGATGGCCACCCGTTCGCCTTCGTGGGGGGTTAGCTCTTTCTTCAGGGTGGTGACCTGTTCGTCAGAGAAAGTCCTGTTCTCGCTCTTTGCCAGGTCACGCAGCAACTTCTGCTCGATTCCCATGTGCTCTCCCAGAGACTCCATCGAGTCCACATCCCAACGGGCGCTTCTTTTACCGGAGTAGTGGACGAGCACGGAGATTCCGATGCCGAGGGCGAGGAGGCAAAGGATGACGATCTGTGAGTATCTGACTTTGCCGGAGGAGGTTCCGAAGAAACCTGCAATCATAGAGATGTTCCTGACCGAGGGCTAGATCTGTGGGTGACGGCTTCCAGGACGGAACGCTAGCAACTGCATTCGGCTGTTTGCTTTTCTCCGAGCAGGGCCCGCTTCATCATCAGGTAGGCGCATCCCACACCGCTGTCGACGGTGATGGCTCCGCTCGGGCAGTTGAGCTGACAGGCTCCGCATTCCATGCAGGACCCGGGCTGTGAAAGCTCGGCAACCCTGCCGTTCTGTGCGAAAACTCCGTGGGGGCAGACGGCGGAGCAAACGCCGCAGCCCACGCAATGGTCCGGGTCGTATCGAAGCGTGTTGATTCTCAAAGGATGGCCCATCCCTATCCTCCCATGTAACGGGCGAGTGAAAGCGCGATGATGGCCAGGATGCCTGTCCCCATCATTATCGCCATGACCGGCACGTATGTAAATATCTCTCTCTTCACCCAGCTCCTCGATGTGAACGTGCTGGCTCCGGTGAAGTTCAGCGCCAAGAAGGCCGCGATGGGCGGTATGACGAGAAGATAGACGAGCGACCAACCGACCTTGTCCCACCACAGGGCGGAAGGATTCGTCTGGAAAGCGGTAGCCGCAAAGGGCAGGGCGGCCAACCCACCGAGGAGGAAGCCTTTCGTGCTGAACGCGGATGTTGGAATCCACGGAAGCAGCACAGGGAAGAGGACGGCGCCGGCCAGGAGCGCGGTGACTGCCGCACCTGCTGCCAGCGGGCCGGCCAGGAAGAACAGGACGACGGCCGCGGCCAGTATGGGCAGTGACGCCTGGACCAGCTCCACCGGAATCAACACGACCCGATCCCTCAAAGGGAACCTTACTTGACGCATTTCCGGCGTCGCTTCCCCGGTCTTCATGTATTCGGGCAGATCCGTTGCCCTGACAGGCCCGAAGTCCGCCTTGAACCCGGTCTGTCGCTTCACTTCCTGTGCCGAGACGCCGGGCGCGCCCAGTTGTGGCAGGACCAAGCGGCGATGCTCGA
>JANQFG010000265.1 GCA_028277985.1 bacterium
ACTGGGTCTATGCTGCTTCGGCACCAAATCCAGTGCCTTAGCCAATAGGACATTTTCGCGTTGCAGTTAGTAGGACATTTTGCCTTTGCTTAAACAGGATGCACGGGTCCGCAAGCGGGTATTGCAGACTGTATTGCCGAACGGTGAGACCGGGCGCCGGGAGCCCCGGATCATTCCCCTCCGGAACGAATGATGTCGTTGGCGAGCTTTGCCGCGTACTTGTGCCCGGGCAGCTTCTTGATGGGCAGGTTCAGGCCGGATCGGACGCGGTTGGCCATCATGTCCATCATCATATCCCCGTAGGTAGGGGACGGCTCCTCCCAGTCGGGCCGGGGCGCGAGCCGGAGCGCGTCGTTCGGGCAGACCGGGACGCACACGCCGCAGCCGATGCAGCGCTCCTCGTTGTAGAGGGTGTTCTTGTTGACCCAGGAGAGGGCCCCGAGCTGACAGGCCCGTGTGCACTTGCCGCAGTGGTCGCACTTCTCCACGTCCCATTCGACGATCCAAGAGGAGACGACCAGGGGGGGCTTGAGATTGTATACATTAAGAGAAGTGAGAAATCCGCAGCAGCACCCGCAGCAGTGGCACATGAAGGAAAACCCGCTCTGGGCGTTGTCCGTCACATGAACCAGGTTGTGTTCCTCGGCGAGGTCCAGTTTGGCGAGCATCGTGTCGCGGTCCACCTCCTTGCCGATCTTGTTGCGGATGAGGAATTCTGCGGGGAAATCGAAGGACATGCAGATGTCTCTCGGGGCGTCGCAGGACTTCTCGTCGAGAACATCCTTTGCCATGCGGCAGTAGCAGTGGCTGATGGAGAACTTCTTGGAGTCCTTGATGATGGATCGTGCGTCTTCATAGGCGAGCACGTGCTGGGAGGAGGAAACGCTTTCATTCACCGGAATCACACGGCCGAAGCTGGAGCCCATGCTGCTCAGCTTTTCCAGGAACACGTTCTGCTTGGCGTTGAAGGCGTCGTGGAATTTCTTTGTGAATTCAACCAGTTCGGGGGTGATCTCGCCGGTCATGAGTTGAAACTCGGCCACGCCGGGCACAAAGGGGGGCAAAGAGAACTTCTGCACGCCTCGATCCGTGTACTCCATGACGAGACGCTTCTTCACCATTTCCTGGAGGGTTTCTTCCACCACGGCCGGGTCCTTCCGACGCAGCCTTGCAACGGTCCTGGCGGATACGAAGGCCGGAGGCAGGAGAGCGGCGATCCAGGCTTCCTCTTTCGTATAGAGGACTTTTAGCATGTCGATGAACTCGGGAACGATCGGAACCGGCACATAGCTCATGTTGAACCGGTAGGCGAGCAGGCGGTGGGCGAGGTCCAGGGCCATGGCCACTCCCTTCTGATTTGGGAAAGTTCCATATTCGAATCACAGCCAGGGGTAGCACCCCCGATCTTCGTGTGTCAAGGGAATTCTTCGAGCGAGGATCCCTCGTCCACACGGTCCCCACAGAGGCGGAGTCCCTTGACAAGAGGGCGGTCTGCTGGTATTCCATATATATAGTACGCTACTGTATAGTTCGAATATGGAAAATTCCGTTACTGGAAGCGTGCGTGATTCTTCTTTCGATTCTTGCGAATCCTTCCGTTCCGCGCAGTTCTTTTTCGCAGTTGCGGGTCCGCACGACTCCTCAGGAACTAGGTGGCGAATTCCGTCCAGGGCTTTAACCGACTTGTGTAACCAGTGACCAGGAGGGTAACCATGGCGAATCTGATCGTAGACGAAAAGGACCAGCGATTTCTTCTCAATGAGGTGCTGGAGGTGGAGGGCCTTTGCGAAACCGAACAATACGCGGACTTTTCCAAGGAAATGTTTGACATGATCCTCACGGAGGCCCAAAAACTTGCAGAGAACGAGATTTTTCCGACCCTCGTCGAATCCGACCGCGTAGGCTGCAAGCTCGAGGACGGACAGGTCTATGTCCCGGAGTGTTTCCGCACCCCATACAAGCTCTTCTGTGAGGGCGGCTGGAATGCCATGTCTTTTTCGCCCGAGGTCGGAGGGCAGGGCATTCCCTTGAGCGTCCGAACCGCGGCCCACGAGTGGTTCAGTCACAACTTCTCCTTCATGGCCTACCCGGGTACGGCCGAGGGTGCTGCGCACCTCATCGAGGTATACGGGACCGAAGAACAGAAGACGAAGTACATGGAGAAGATGATTGCCGGTGAGTGGGGCGGCACCATGGTCCTCACAGAACCGGGTGCGGGTTCCGACGTAGGCAATCTATCCACAAAGGCGGTCCGGCAGGAGGACGGCACCTACCTGATCCAGGGCAGCAAGATCTTCATCACCGCGGGTGACAGCGATCTTGTCGACAACATCATTCACCCCGTGCTTGCGCGCATCGAAGGGCATCCCATGGGGACGAAGGGCATCTCCATCTTCCTGGTGCCCAAGTACCTGGTGAACGATGACGGGAGTCTGGGCAGGCGCAACGATTTCGAGATCGCAAAGATCGAGGAGAAGATGGGGATCCATGGAAGCGCCACCTGTGCCATGAACTTCGGGGACAATGGAGATTGCTATGCAGAGCTCCTCGGAGAGGAGATGCAGGGCATGAAGGTCATGTTCCAGATGATGAACGAAGCGCGGATCGGCGTCGGCCTCCAGGGCTTTGCCAGCGCTTCGATCGCCTACCTGCACGCTCTTCAGTATGCGAAGGAGAGGATGCAGGGCTCCTCCATCATGGAATTCAAGAATCCGGATGCCCCGCGGGTTCCGATCATTGAGCATCCCGACGTCAGGCGGATGCTGCTGTGGATGAAGTCGAACACGGAGAGCATGCGCGCCATGGGTTACTACTGCGCGTACCTCTTCGACCTTGCCCACACGGCGGGCAACGACGATGACAGGGAGAAATGGCTGGGTCTCACCGAAGTGCTCACCCCGATTCTGAAAGCCTACTGCTCGGACGTCGCTTTTCGGGTGACCGAGACGGCGATCCAGGTTTACGGTGGCTATGGTTTCTGCTCCGAATATCCTGTGGAGCAGTTCTTGCGGGATGAGAAGATCGCTTCTCTCTACGAAGGTGCAAACGGAATCCAGGCCATGGACCTGGTGGCTCGAAAGCTGGGCATGAACAAGGGTGCCCACTTCATGAACCTCCTGGGCGAGATGAACAACACCGTGGCGAAGGCCAAAGGTGTAGAAAGCCTGAAGGATCTCGCCGAAGACGTGGAGGGGGCCATTGGGGCTCTGGCGGACATGGCCATGTTCTTTGCCAAGTGCGGCAAGGAAGGCAAGTTCCTGGTTCCGCTGGGCAACTCATATCCGTTCCTGATGATGATGGGCAAGGTCGTATCGGCATGGTTGCTTCTCTGGGAAGCCGTCGTTGCCGCCGAGAAGCTCGATGGTGACGGGGATGGCGCTTCGGATACGGCTTTCTACCAGGGAAAGGTTGCAGGCGCCAGATACTTCATCAAGCACGTGCTTCCTGAGATTGACGGTACGATCAGGGCGATCAAGAGCGAAGACATGACCATCATGGAGATTCCGGACGAGGGATTCGCCTCTTAACAGGTTTCTCAAGCGGGCCGACAGGAGTGCGCCATGCGAGGTCTGATCAGCTGCTATTCGACCACGGGGAACACTCGAGTGGTGGCGGAGCGGATCGCCACGGAGATGAGCGAGCAGGGAATGGAGGTCGTTGTACGGGATCCTGTGAGGGAGCCTGATTTCGACGACCTCAGCTCTTACGACGTGGTAGGATTCGGGACGCCCACCATGGCCTGGAAGCCTTCCTGGGGTTTTTACGAGGTTCTGGGCCTGGTTCCCACGCAGAAGAAACTCGTGCCTTCCTTTGTGTTCTGCACGAGTGGAGGCCAGCCGATCAACACACTCCGTACGATGTCCCACTCGCTTACAGAGAAGAACTTCCTCGTCATCGAAGGGCTGGAAGTGACGGCAGAGACCAACTGGCCGGTGGCGAGGCAGTTCGGAGAGAAAGCGAAGGGGTTGGTTGGGAAGCCTGAGGAGAGCGACCTGGAAGCCGTGGGGCCCTTTGTTCAAGGCATCGTCCGGCAATTGGAATCCAAGAACTTGAGATCCAAGGTTTTCGATTTCAAGGTGAGCCCCCTGCACCTGATCGGAAAGAGGGCAGGGCCGAAGGAGCTCAGACGTGCCATGGGTACGAAGAAGGTGGATCGCAAGCGGTGCATCCAGTGCGCGGCCTGCGCAGTCGGCTGTGCGGCAAGAGCGATCTCTTTGCGGCCCTATCCGATCTTTTCCAAGCACTGTATAGGGTGCTGGGCCTGCTACAACGGCTGTCCCACCGAAGCGATTACCACATCCGTCACTGGAGGGCGAGGGCGCTACAAGGGCCCGGCGCTCGCCGTGTAAAGGGCATAGAACCGACGAGGGAGACGAAAGCGATGGAGTTCCACCTGTCTGACGAACAGAAGATGTTCTACGAACAGGCGTTGAAGTTCTTTCGGAAAGAAGTTGCCCCTCACGCAGAGGAGTCCGACGACAAGCATCAGTTCTGCTGGGACGCATGGCGCAAGACCGGCGAACAGGGATTCATCGGTCTCCATCTGCCGGAGGAATACGGGGGCGCCGGCGCGGATGTTCTGACCACCTGCATGGCCCACGAGGCGGCAGGCAGGGCAGGGGTGGACGGAGGGTTCACACTTGCCTGGGGCGCCCACACTTTCCTGACGATGGACACACTGCACAAGTGGGGAAACGAGGAACAGCGCAAGAAGTACGTGCCGAAGCTGGCGACCGGAGAGTGGATGGGCGCAATGGGGCTCACCGAGCCGAACGCAGGCTCCGACGCAGCCGGCCTCGAGACCACGGCTGTTCGCAAAGGGGACAAATACATCCTGAACGGCACCAAGATGTTCATCACCAACGGGCCGATCGCCGATGTGCTCGTTGTCTATGCGACGGTGGACAAGAGCCTCAAGCACCAGGGAGTCACCGGCTTCATCGTGGAGAAAGACTACCCGGGATATTCAGTGGGTAAGGAACTGAACAAGATGTGTGTTCGTTCCTCGACCACGGGAGAGTTGGTCTTCGATGACTGCGAGGTTCCTGTGGAGAATCGGCTGGGAGACGAAGGCGCCGGGTTCATGATGGCCCTCGGCACGGTGGAGTGGGACCGCAGCGCGTTGCTTGCCCCGATGGTGGGCGCGACGGAATTCGTGATCGAGCAGTGTGTCAAATATGCGAAAGACCGCCGGCAGTTCGGCCGGCCGATCGCCTCTTTCCCCGCGATCAAGCATATGCTGGCTGACATGAAGATCTTCGTGGAGGCGGCCCGCATGTTGATCTACCGGATCGCCTGGAAGAAGGACCAGGGTGCGGACCTGAATCACCTGGAGGCCTCCATCACCAAGCTCTTCGTTTCGGACTGGGGTATGAAGGTCGCAGACGATGCCGTCCAGATCCACGGTGGTTACGGCCTGATGCACGAGTATCCGGTGGAGCGCTTCTTCCGGGATTCGAAACTGGGAATGATCGGTGGCGGCACCTCTGAGATCCAGAAGACCATCATTGCTCGCATGCTGATGCAGCAGCTTCCATAAGGAGCAATCCCATGGAGTTCAGGTTTAACGAAGAACAATTGGATGTTCAGCAGAGGGTCAGGGACTGTTGTCGGCAGGAGATTGCCCCCGGGGCAGCGGATCTGGATACGGCTTCCGCGGAAGAAGCGGAGGCGATGATCAGGGAGCGTACCAGGATCCTTTCGGGCAAAGGTTTGCTCGGGTTGGGATTGCCTGCTGAGATGGGCGGCGTGGGTGGAGATCTCCTCAGCACCGTGGTGCTCCATCAGGAATTGGGAGAAGCCTGTCCGGCTACAGCGCTGAGCGTGCTCTCCAGTGTCGGACTCTGCGCCCGTGCACTTTGTGAGTGGGGGGAGAAGGCGGAGCGGGACTCTTTGCTGGGCGGCCTTCTGAGTGGCCAAATGATCGGTGCCTGCGGGGATCTTGAGCCGGAGGCGAGCCTGGATGCCTGGTCGTTGAAGTCTTCGGCCGTTCCCTCCGGAAACGGCTTCAATATTACGGGTGACAAGTCGATGGTGGCGAATGCGGGCTTGTCGGGCCCAACGATCGTGACAGCCTCGGTGGACGGTGCGGCCGGGCTATTCCTCGTCCCTCCGGATGCGTCGGGGGTCGAGCTCTCCGCCTCACAGGCAAAGCTGGGATGTCGTGGGCTTCCGACGGCGGACATGGTTCTAAAAGACTGCCCCACGTTGAGGCTGGGCGCCGAGCAGGGGGAGGGCGCCGTGGCAGCTCTGAGAGGCTTCGAACACCTGCTGCTTGGTGCTGTAGCCACGGGGATGATCAACGCCGCCATGGTGACCGCAGGTGTCCACGCCCGAGATCATCAGGCCGGCGAGAAGCCTCTGGCGCGGCATCAGGAGATCTCCTTCAAGCTGGCAGAAATGTTGGTCTGCCAGGAGACGGCACTCATGCTTCTCTATCGCTGCGTCTGGATGATGGATGAGAAGGACGCGGAAGCCCCGGTTCTTGCATCGAGCGCCAAGGTGTTTGCGTCCGAGGCCGCGGTGAAGGCTGCGGATTGGGCCTTACAGATCAGCGGGCAGGCAGGATACCAGAGTGGAAGCCGTGCAGAGAGGATCTTCCGGGATGCGAAGCTCCTCGAGATTCTCGGGGACTGTACGGAGAAGCACCGCATGTTCGTGGCCGATCAGGTGCTGGCTGCCTACTAGGATCAGCGCGCACGGGCACGAACGAGAGGCAGCAGCTGAGAGCTATCGGATAGTAGAAGAATGGTACCGCTGTGTTGGCCTACTTCGCAAAGCGCTTGAGGGGAAGGGCCTCCATCTTCTCCTGTATGACGTTCCCCAGCTTCTTGAGCAGGTCGTTGAACCACATCCCGAAGGCAAGGTCTCCCTCGAAAACGACCGTGCCGTTCATCATCGCCTCCATGAAGGCCTCATCCGTGCCCTTTGTCATGACATCAATGGCGATGGGGATATCGCTGTAGACCATCGCATAGTCCGGGTTCGGGTGGGCGCCGCGGGCGATGCGGAGGGTGCCGTGAGCGATGTGAAAACGCCAGGCAACAGCGTAATCCGAGGTCCTGATTTCCGCAATCCCGTTTCGCTCCCCGAGATCTTCCCTGAAGTCGCGATTCAGGGCCCTTACGAGACGCATGCTCACCGCGAGGCTCATCAGCATCGCTTCCAATCGTAATCTTTCTTTTAATCCGCTCAGCATTCTTCAACTCTCCTCTAGGCAACGTGCGGTTATCGGTTCCGGAAGAAGCATAGGAAAAAGGTCTCTGTGCGTCAAGCGACCGGTTGTGTGAAGATGAAAGAGCCGGCACCGTTGAGGCACCGGCCCTTTTTGTCTTTGAGGCTAGTTTACACCAGGGTATTCCGTCTTATTGCGCAACGGGTCCGCCCGCGCAAGATCCGCCGCAGGACTCGTCTCCGCCCACGCAGTCGTCGTCCACTCCGTTTCCGCAGATCTCGGGAATGCCCGGATTCACCATCGGATTGTTGTCAACACAATCATCTCCGCCCGTGCACTGGACCCCGGTGTACCCATCCGCGTCATTGTCGCAGCACTGCGCACCACAGTCGATGGTGTCGTCCGTCCAAAGGATGGAGGTGCCAACACTGACTGCATTGTTCAGGCAGGGAACAAGGGGGAGAGGACCGAAGTTGATGGAAGCACACACGACGGTGAAATAGGTTGCGGCTGCCGGGAGCTTGAGCCTGACCGACTCGAGATAGGCTTGTGAGTATGTGGCCGTGGCGCCGCAAACGAAATTCCCGCTGACGGGTGTGTCAGCGTCCAAGACCTTTCCATCGGTGGGGGTGGGAGGCATGGGGAGTGAGCCTCCGCCGGGCAGTGACATGAGGGTCTGCGAAGTCGCCTGGTAAACGCCCAGACCACAATTGTTCCCCGTGTTCGTTCCCGCAGGGTCCAGCTTGATTTTGACGGTGCCGGAACCGGGGATCGTCTCCGTCTGCGTCACATCGAGATAGGTCATGGTGAATCCGCCCGTGGGCTCTCCCATGCAGCGTACTTCCGATCCGAACAGGTACCCCACGGCCGGCGGACCGCATTGCGGGTCGGCGGGGTCCCATATGATGGATGTAATCGAATACGCTCCGGGCGTATTGTTCGCGTCCGGGGCATCATCAGCGGTTCCCATGAGGAGATCGGCCCCCGGGCCATTTCCTGCATCCGCCGCGTAGGTGAAGTATTCCCATTCGACAGAATTGGCATTTGCCATGGTGACCATTGCGAAGACGGTGATAACCGAAAGAAAGCTGAGAAGAAGTCCTCTTTTCATGTGTACCCCCCTTTTTGGATGTTCAGCCTGTTCGAAAATCGAGTTGGTTGGTGTTGCAGTCTCTTCAATGCGGTTGGATTCGCCTGTGATCACCTCCTTTCGGACCGTGGAAAGATGGATTCTGTATAAGGGTCATCCTCCAAGTCGGAACCGGAGCCCTTTGACGATCGAATTTTATGTATTCGTATTAAAACTATGACTTGGCAGATGAACCTGTGTCAAGAACAATTTATTGACCAGTCAATATAGAAATTGACCGGACGGTGGCTTATGGATTTCTTTAATGGAAATAGGTGAATAGGGGGGAGCGTTCGACGGAACCGAAGAGGAAGAACTGGGAGAAATCCCGTTTTGTTGAGACAGCTTCCTCCGTGGTTGTCGGTTCTCTTCTTGGTGGGCCGGAAAGGAGGGCAGGCTGAATATTGGCCGGCTAACAAGTTTTTTGGTTGACCGGTCACTCAATATGGTGTAACTGTAGCATGAGGGCAAGGTCCGTCCGGAAGAGACAACGGGAGAATTGCAGGCTCACTCGAGAGAGGGGGTAAACATGCAAGGGGTAAAGCTGGATCTCCTGAAATCCATCGTAGGGGAGCAGAACGTTTCTCTCGGGTGCGATGGGGGGCGCAAGTTTCTTCGACCTGGACAAGCGGCCCCGCATCTGATTGTCGTGAGCCCATCGGATGACGAAGAGGTGCAGAGGATAGTCAATCTGGCGCGCGAGGAGAAGACCGCGATCGTTACGGTCAACGACCGCTATCTGCTGGAAGAGGACCTGGAAAAGGAGGGGATTCTTCTCGATTTCTCACGGATGGACAAGATCGAGAGAATCGACGCGCCGAACCTGATCGCCCACGTCCAGCGAGGCGTGACCTGGGAGCAACTCAACGCGGAGTTGGGTAAGCAGGGCCTGAGAGCGGTCGCGCCGGTTGCAGCCAACTCGGAATCGGTTGCCGAATCCTGTGCCGCTAGAGCGGTCGGGAAGGCCGCAGCGAAGTACTGGGATTATTCCGTCACCAACTTGAGGGTCGTCCTTTCGAACGGAAGGATTCACAAAACAGGAACCCACGGTTTCAATGAAGAAGCGAGTGACGGGAGGAGCGAGGGGGGGCCGAACCTTTCGAACTGGTTCACCTGCTCGGACGATATTTTCGGTGTGATGACCCGGGCCACGATCATGCTCTGGCCCGCCTACGAGACCCGTACCTGCCTTGTTGTATCTTTCGAAGATCAGGATGAATTGCTCAGGGCCATGAGGGACCTTCCCCGCACGGAGCTCGGTGTAGAATACGTGGGACTCAACGGCGCCTACCTGAAGAACCTCCTGGGAGAAAATGCGGAGGCGTCTCCTTCCTGGGCCCTGGTAATAGGTCTCGAAGGGCGTTCCAGGCTGGTAGAGCATCATCGGGATAGACTTCTGAGCCGTCTGAAGGAATACAACTGCAGCGAGATAGAGAATCTGGTCGGCCCGATGACCGAGAAACTGGACCTCCCGTGGATGGAGGCGAGCGAGAATCACACCGCCTTCTTCACCTTGTTCTCCAGGTTGAAGAAAATGGATGCAGCGGTGGACAAGGCAGCCTCCTCTGCGGATGTCTCCTCGGGGAAAGTGGGCAAGGTCTTCGTGTCCTTTGACTGCGGAAGGGCGGTGTACGCTGTCTATGATTGGTTCGTGGACCCGCACCGGGGTGAAGAGATCAAGACCCTGAACCTGGCACTGTCAGATCTGGGGGCGTGTTTCGAGCGGCCCCACGGGAAGCTTGGGCGAAAGATCTATACGAGTATCCAGAATCACCTGCCGGTGCTGAAGCAGATCAAGGGGGTCCTGGACCCGGAGAACATCATGAATCCCGGCCGCATTCTCACGGAGGAGGACGCGGGTTGGGAACCGCTTCAGGTGGGTAAGGGGGATACGGAACTTACCGTATCGAAGGTCCATGAAGTCAAAGAAAGACTGTCCGAGGCGGTTGGCGAGGAGTGGGTGAGCGACAATCCCGCCGACTTGAGCTCTTACGGCCGCGATTTCACTATCTTCTCCGGAGAGCGGCCGAACATCGTGGCGATGCCTGCATCCACCGAAGAAGTGCAGAAGATCGTTCGTATCGCATACGAATACGGGATTCCCGTGGTCCCGCAGTGCAGCGGCTTCAATCACGGAGGCCTATCGATCCCCCGAAAGGGCGGGATCCTGGTGGACCTTCGTCGCATGGACCAGGTGTGCGAGATCGACGAAGAATCGATGACGGTTACAGTGAGTCCGGGCCTGCGCATGCGATACGTCTGGTGGGAGGCGGTCAAACACAGGGCAACGGACGGATTTCACTTGAAGCCGATCCTGCCCATGACATTCGGCAGCGTCTCCCTGCTCTCCAACTATGTTTCCCGCGGCGGTGCGGGCATGGCGGTCAAGTACGGAATCAACGCGGATCTCTCGTCGGACATGACCTGGGTGCTCCCGAACGGAGAGATCCTCAAGGTGGGTGCGAGCGCGATCCCGAAGGTGGGCAAGGTTCCTCTCCATTACTCCCCGGGTCCCGACCTGTTCGGCATGTTTTTCAATGCGGACGGAATGTTCGGCATCTGCACGGAACTGACGGCCAAGCTCTACCCGGAACGGGACGAAACCGAGGGGCTCGAGGAGATCATCACCTGCGCCAATTTCGGGGACGACCACCATCGTGCATTCTGCCTGGCCGTCGAGGCGATCCGAGACATCGCACAAGAGAACCTGGCGGACTTCATGTACAAGGCCCATCCCGGCATGGTTGCCCTGACGATCGTCAACAACCTCGAGGGCTTCACGGTCCCGGGTGTTATCGGCATGTCACCTCAGCACCCCCTTTCGATCCTGGTCTGCGGATACGACGCGGAGGAGACGGCGATCAAGAAGGAGATCGTGAGCGAGATCGTGGCGAAGCATGAGCTCATGGTGATGGATCCGGCCATGTTCGGCCAGGAAATGCAGGATGCTGCGGGAAGCATGGATCCCCTGAAGAAGAGCCTGGGCATCAAGGACAATTTCCTCGGAACCTATCAAGGGGCGTTCCAGTGGACCGCCTGCTTCATGAAGCTGGAGAAGATTCCGCAATATGCTGTCGAATATGACGCGTTGGTGAAGAAGTACTGGAAGACATCGGACCCGAAGATCGCCACCGAACACGCCATGACGGGCACCGACATCCAGGGGCCACTGCCCTTCGGCCGCTTCAGCGGCGTGGAGATAGACTTCTGGTGGGATCAGGGGAACCCGGAATCGGTGAAGCGCGCCACCGTCATCATGCACAAGGCGCACAAGCTGATGTTGAAGCACGGGGGGTTTCTGTATCGGAACATGTTCGGTTCGGGAGAGTATCATCTTCCTCTATGGGGAGAGTATTACGATATGCTGAAGAAGACGAAGCAGACCTTCGATCCTGCGAACCTGATGCATCCTGATGTCCTGCCGCTCACGGATGATTATGTCTGAATATGCATGAAGTAGATCTGATCCATAAGGGAGGAGGCGTCGACGTGGAGAAAAGACCCAAGGGTTTGTTTGCAGTGGACAAGTTTTTTGACCGTACGCCGGATGGCCCGGTTCTGGTGGGCTCCCGGTGTACCGAGTGCGGGAAGGTCGCATTTCCCCGGAAGAAAGTGTGCATCAAGTGTTTTCGAAACGACTGCATGGAGGTGCACCCTCTGTCGAAACGCGGGGAGATCGTGACTTATTCGATCGCTCACATGAGCCACATCGGCATGGCCACGCCGTACGCGTTCGGATATGTCTATCTACCTGAAGACAACATAACGATCTACAGCCTGTTCGAAGACTGGGACCCCCCGGAGGAGAAACTGTTCATCGGGCAGCAGGTCGAACAGTGCGTGGATGTGTTCCGAGAGGATCCATGGGGGAATTCGATTGTCACCTATCTCTATCGGTGTATCGGTACAAAACCGGATTCTCAAGCTGCCGCGAAGTGAAGTCCCGGGAAAAGGACGCGTATCACAGGAGGAGCTGTAATGGGAAGACCAGGAACCGATGTGTACGTCGCGGGCGTCGGGATGACCCGTTTTGGTATACACATGGACAGGGATATCCGTGATTTGTGCGAAGAGGCGTTCTTCGAGGCGATGGAGGACGCAGGGGCGTATCCGGACGATATCGAGGCCGGCTACATCGGAACGGTGGGATTTGCGTGGGATGCGCCTATCATGGCGGGACAGATCGCCTTTGAGCAGGTCGGTGTGACAGGGATTCCGATCACACGGATCGAGAACGCGTGCGGGAGCGGCTCGAACGCGATCCGTGAGGCATGGCTGGCGGTCAAATCCGGGGAATACGACGTGGCCATGGCAAGCGGAGTGGAGACGATGAATCGTCCGCTCCAGGACCAGATTCCTCGGTTCGCCATGTTCGGGGGGGGAGATGCCATGATGGAGGGAACCATGGGCCTGTTCCCGCCCGGGATCTTTGCGATGGTGGCGCAGCGTTACCTGAACGAAGGGTGGATCACACGGGAGGACATGGGGATCATAGCGGTAAAGAACGCCTATCACGGATCGATGAACCCGAAAGCCCATTATCAACGGACGTTGACCATGGAGAAGGTGCTGGATGCCCGCATGATTTGCTACCCTCTCGGGCTCCTCGACTGTTGCCCCACCACCGACGGCGCAGCCGCTGTCGTCATGTGCTCGGAAGAAGCTTTGCCTCGTTTCCGGAAGCATGCGCCGGTGAGGATACGGGCCCTCACCCAGACTTCGGGCACCTACTGCGAGGACAATCCGCGGGAATTCACTGCTGACAGCGTGGTGCGAGCAGCAAGGATGGCGTATGAAAAGGCGGAGGTTTCGCCGGAAGACATCGACTTTGTGGAATGTCACGATTGTTTCACCATGGCCGAAATCGTGCACACCATCGATCTGGGCTTCTGCGAGAGAGAAGAGGTGGGCAGGTTCATTCGGGATGGAAACACCCAACTAGACGGGAAGATACCTTTCAGCGTGTCCGGCGGCCTGATGAGCAAGGGACATCCACTGGGGGCGACCGGTCCGGGTCAGTATCACGAGGTGGTCACACAGTTGCGTGGCGAGGCAGGAAAGAGGCAGGTGAAGGATGCTCGGCTCGCTCTGCACGAAAACGGAGGTGGTTTTCGGCACGGCGATACGGGAATCGTCTGTGTATCCATCCTCGAAAGGGCTGATTGAAGAACCGGGAAGGGGATCGTTCAGATGAACAAAAAGGGCTTTCAGAAGAAGAGCGAGGCGTTTTTCAAGCGGAACAAGAAGGCGATGGCCAGAGTCGTGCACATGCTGCCGGCCCCGCCCATGATCTACCTGATGTTCGATGTGACCCTGCCTCGGATCGTCAAGAAGAAAGAGTACAAGAAGTTCAAGGGAACCAAGATGGATTTCCAGTTCACCTTCACCGAGATGCCCGGCAGGAAATCCTGGGTGGTGGACATCGACGACGGCAGGGTGCGGGTCTTTCGGGGTGAGAAGGACTATCCCCAGATGGTGATCAACGCCTCGGCCCGCGATTTCGTGGACATGACCACGGGCTACCTTCCCGAAACCAAGGCAATGCAGTCCGGACGATTGGCCGTGAACGGAGGGCCCGTAACCAAGATGAAGACGGTCATGGGCCTTTTCGGTTGAATACAGGGGTCAGGGCTATTTCGATCCTTCCGTAGCCCCCTGGAGCGACTCCATGATGGCCGCGTCGAGGGCCTTGTGATCCCACGGCGGGGAAGGGGCGTCTTCCCGCGGCTCCATGGAGAGGGCCTCGGACGGGCATGCCGAATTGCAGAGCCCGCATCCGATGCAGCGTTTGAGGTCCACTCGGACGAGCTCGTCTTCAACGGCGAGGGCGTTCGTCGGGCAGCGTTCCACGCAATCCTCACAGCCGATACATGCCTCTTCGTCAATCTTGAGCCGGTAACTGGACACGGCCCCTATGGACGGCATGTCCAAATCCTGTAGGCTCTTCACGATCCCGCAGTGGCAGGCGCAGCAGTTGCATATGAAGTCGATGTACTTGGATGTGTTGGAAGACATGTGAACCAGACCAGCCTCCTCCGCCTCCTCGAGGACCTTGAGCGCCTCCTCCCTGGAAACGAGTTGGCCGTAGCCTCTCTCATCGGCAAACTTGGCGTTGGGTCCGAAGGCCATGCAATTCTGCTTCGGCTTTTCGCATGGCTCTCCCAACAATTCGCCATAGTGACGGCAGTAGCAAGTGGACAGGGATATGTACTCCGAGTTCCGGACATACTCGGATAGGGCCTGGTAAGGGAGAATCTCGCTTCCGCCTGCAACTTCCTTCTCCACCGGGATCACTCTGGAGAAGGGAGTGATCTTTCGCATGAACTCGAGGTTTGCGCCCACGGTGAACTCCGACATCTTGTCGAAGTATGCCTTGAACAGGCGGGCCATCTTCTGGTCGTGTTCGGTGGTTCCGCCCTTCATGAACTGGAACTCGAAGAAACCGGGCAGGACCGCCATCAACTTGTAATGGGGCTTCTCCTTTCGTACCTGGTGGAAGACCAGCCCATTGTCTGCCATGCTCTCCAGCAAAGGCACGATTTCATCGACAGGCCGATCCGTGTGTTCGCTGATCGCCTCAACGGTCTGCATGCCCAGAGGCATTGCTGCAGCCAGTTCCGCTTCCTCAGGGTTGAAGAGTGCGCGGATCAGTGCGGTGAACTCATCGCACTTGAAGATCGGGATTGCTCCACCAATCAGCATGAGGTTCTCGATGAGTCTGTCGTATACGGTGTCGCTCATGGCGTTCTCCTCGGGGCCTATGGGATTCAAAGGACGATTGAAACAGGCTAGCAACGTCCTCATTGGCGTGTCAAGGGAGCAGCATCTGACACGTTCCCCGAATGCATACAAAATGTCCAGTGACCTTTCTTTCTTGACACACTATTCTTCATGACCTAACCTGATTCCGTCCGAACAGATTTCCTGTCTCACGGACGACGTGACCTTCCTGAAACACGAAAGGGATCAAGTCGTTCTCAGCAACCTGTTCGGGGACGAGGTGAAGGGGAAGAAGGAAGAGATCCGGTTCATGGATCAGAAGATTCTGCTCAGTGAAGCCATCTAGCGGGAAGACTCGTATTCCCAGCGTGGCCGTAGAGCTGCGAAGCCCATTCCGCGGTACCGAGCCATGAAGTTCTTGACCAGCCAGATCCTGTCTCTCGTCTCGCGGGGCGAGGCGCGACGTAACGCCCAGACCCTGGCGAAGTACATGCTTCTGCTGCTCGGCACCATCTCCCTCTACGCCACCGGGTTCCGCTTCGTCATGCGCTACGCCGAGGGCCAGGAGCACTCCTGGGTCACCGGATTCTACTGGACCCTGACGGTGATGACCACCCTGGGCTTCGGCGACATAACGTTCCACACCGACATCGGACGGCTGTTCAGCATCTTGGTGCTCCTGACCGGGGTGGTCCTCCTCCTCATCATGCTCCCCTTTGTCTTCATCCGTTTCTTCTACGCACCCTGGCTCGAGGCGCGCACGCGTCTTCAGGCGCCCCGTAGCGTCCCTCCTGGAACCCGCGACCACGTGATCCTGTGCAGCCTCGACAGCATGGCCACGGCCCTCATGACCCGGCTCAAGCTCCAGGGGATCCCCCACTACCTCATTGAGCCCGACCCGGTACGTGCGTCCCAACTCCATTTGGACGGCCTTCCGGTGCTGGTCGGTACGGTGGAGAACCTGACCACCTACGAGGCGCTCCAGGCGGAACATGCACGTATGGTGGTCGCCAACTGCGGGGACACGATCAACACGAACATCACGCTAACACTCCGGGAATTGACCCCGGACGTACCCATCGCCTCTGTGGCGGAAAACGAGGAATCCGAGGACCTCCTGGAACTCAGTGGAAGCACCCACGTGATGCCCCTCAAGCGACGCCTTGGGGACCACCTGGCCAACCGGATCAACGCCGGTCACCTCCAGGGCAACGTCATCGGCAGGTTGGGCGATCTCTTCATTTCCGAGTTCCCGATTCACAATACTCCCCTGGCAGGACGGACCCTCCGGGAGGCGCACATGCGCCAAAACTTCGGGCTCAACGTGTTGGCCGTGTGGCAGCGCGGCCGTCTCGCTCCGGCGACCCCGGACACCCTGCTGGAGGACAGCAGCGTGCCGGTCGTGATGGGCACCGGCGAGAAGATGGAAGAACTGAACACCTACCTGGTCATCTACAACACCAACTTCAACCCGGTCCTGGTCATCGGCGGAGGCAAGGTGGGGTGCGCTTCCATCAGAGCCCTCAAGTCCCGGGGCGTAGAGGTACATTTGATCGAGCGCGACGAGGCCCTGCGCGGCCGCCTAGAAGGCGTTGCGGACCGCCTCTTCATCGGCGACGCCGCAGACCGAGACCTGATCATGGGTGCGGGACTGGACAAGACACCCACCGTGCTTCTGACCACCAACGACGACGCCATGAACATCTACCTGACGGTGTACTGCCGACGCCTGAATCCGGGCCTGCGCATCGTCAGCCGCATCACCCACGAACGGAACATCGAGGCCATTCACAGGGCCGGGGCGGACTTCGTTCTGAGCTACGCCTCACTGGGCGCCGGTGCGGTGCTCTCTCTCCTCCAGGGCCGGGAGTCGGTAATCCTTGGAGAGGGATTCGACCTCTTCTACTACCCCCTGCCCGCGAGTCTCGAGGGCCGGACGCTGGCCCAGAGCGAGATTCGCGTCCGGAGCGGGCTCAATGTGGTGGCCGTCCGCTCCCCGGACGGTGAGGTCGCCGCAGCCGCGGCCGGCACGATTCTGGAGCCCGGGAGCGAACTGGTATTGCTGGGAAGCGAGACCCAGTTCCGGACCTTCACCGCGACGTTCCGATGAACTCAGATAGTCAAGACCCGGGCCCCCGCACAATCGATCGCAGAGAGGGCCTCCTCAAGCGGGATTTGATGCAGATCCGTCATTCGAGCTCTGATCGCAGCTTGTCACACACGAACTGAAAGACATCGACGATCCTGAGGATTCCTACGGGGTCGCGTCCTCGCATGACAATGAGGGACAGGAAACGGTTGTCGAGGAGCCGAGAAACAGCTTCATCCAAGCTAGCGTCTTCGCCGATATACTCGCCTATGTTGAGAGCTCTTATAATGTCTTTGGCTCTCAGGTTTTGAGCTTTGGATGCGAGATGCGCCAGTGGCCCTGCCCAGGCGTCGTAACGCTCAACCATGGCGAGAGGATCTACCCTTTTCATTGATTGGGGTTTGAGGGCCAGCAGAACGTCCCAAGCTGCAAGTCTGCCGACCACCCGCCCATCCTTGTCAAAGACGAGCACCGCAAAGTCACGTGCTTCTTCGGGATCCGCTTTTTCGCGCCCTTTGAGAGCCCCTTCGAGGGCCAAGAAGACCTCCTCGAGCGTCGCTTCTTCCGAAACACTGGTGTATTTCTCGAGCGGAAGCATGATGTCTTTGACTTTGAGATTGCTCATGGTCCGTTCAACCTTGGGCGCGCACGCCTCACAAGAAATGCCCTGCTACCCCCGCGATGACTCCATACAGAATCATCGGCAGTATCGTTCTCTTCAGAATGAATCCTTCCTGATTCGCAATGCCCAGAATAGAGCAAACGGCAACAATATTGTTTATGCATACCATGTTTCCCAGGGCCCCGCCAACGGACTGCAGGGTCAGGACGACGATTCGATCGAGTGCAAGGTCTGTCGCAATGGAGTACTGGATGCCGCCGAAGGTCAGATTCGAAATCGTCGCCGAGCCTGAAAAGAAAGAGCCAAGCGCTCCGAGGAAAGAGGCAACGTATACCCAGGAGTTGCCCGCCACACCAGCGAAGCCGTGCCCGATAGTGAGCACCATGGAGCGATCTCCACCTACCATCAGGAGCTTCACCATCACCAATGCGCCGAGTAGGGCGATGATTGTGTAGACCATGCGCGTATAGGATTCTGATGTGATGCGTATCATGACAGGTGTTTTCAGTCGGTACACAACGAAGGACAGCCCCGAGACAAGAAAGAAAGGGATGAATGCGGGAACATAGAGGGCTTGGAACACCCAGGTGCTTTGTGCCTGAAAGATATCTTTGAGAACCAGAACAAGTGAGAGGCTCGCGGTGAAGTTCCCCAGGGAGCCCAAGCCGATTTCCATGGCGGGCGTAGCGTCATTGAGAAAGCTTTTGATCCCCAGTTGTTCGATCCGCGTAACGAGAAGCACCAGGACGGTTGCCCACAGGGGAAAGAGTGCCCTGATCAACTGACCATAAGAGGTGCGTGCCGCGCTCTCGCGTCTTTCGCTGCTCGAGGAGAGCCCGATCCCTGAGCGTGCCAGAGCAACTGAAATCAGAAAGCCGATCATTCCCGCAAGAAGCGCAGGGAACTCGTAGTTGTAACGCGCCACGAGCACATAAGGGGCGACACAGCTCAGGATAGAGAGGTAAACGAATACCAGATTCGACCGGAGCTCTCGCCAATCGACCACAGCCAACAAGGCAATGACCGGGATAACGAGCGCAGCAAAGGCATGGACCACGGCAGAGTTGAAACCGATCCGCAACATCTCGGCTTCGCTGAGACCCAGCTGCCCCATCCCAAACCAGGTTGGTGTGCCGACGGCACCGAATGAGACCGGGACAGAGTTCATGATGAGTGCGAGCACCGCTACCCGTACGGCGGGGAAACCCAAACCGACCAGGATCGGCGCGGCAAGAGCCGCAGGCGTTCCAAAACCGCTTGCTCCTTCAATCATGAAGGAGAAGGCCCAGCCAATGATCATGAGCTGTGCAATCCGATTGCTGCTGACACCATTGAGCCAGTCCCGGACAATCGTCATGGCCCCGGAATGTTCCATGGTCTTGAACATGAAGATGGCGCCCCAGATGATAAGAATGGGCGTCAAGGCGGTGAGCAGTCCGTTCAGAACCGTTGCGTTGATCAGGTTGGCATTATCGCCGAAGTACACGAGCTTTATGAGGTAAACAAGCACTGCAACGGCTGGAAGCGCGATGTGGGACGGTGTTCCGTTCTTCTTGGTCATCAAGAAGATGAGAATGGCAATCGGAGCAATGGAGACGAGAAGGTCGGCCATGACGGTGATTTATGCCTCAGCTTTCGGAAGAGCGGCGTAGATCCTGTTCAACGTCTGCCCTGATGGCTGTCTAGAGATGGGACGAGCAGAGAGGCAACTAAGACCTTGGATGAAGCTGTTGGCCGAGAAGTTCCAATGGTTTCCCATGTCCGGCTTCCTCGGCGCAACCGTCCTGAGTGTGCTCGGATGAAATCTCGGGCTTTTCGTCAGCAGGTTGAATTTGCAGGGATATCAACTATCATCGTAGAGGCTTGCATCGTGGAGTGCTCGTCCCAGGCCGTGAGGTTGGGCAAACAGGAGGTATCGGTCATGAAGAAAGTCATTGTCATTGGAACCGGCGTCGGCGGAGCCGCGGTCTCCGCGCTTCTTGCTCAGAAGGGTTTCTCGGTGACTGTCTTCGAAAGGAGCGACTTTGAAGGGGGAAAGGCCGCGAGCTATGAGAGGGACGGGTTCGTCTGCGACATGGGGGTGCACTTCACGGCACGGGGGTCAAACGGCCCCCTGGGGGAAGTAGCGCGCCTCGTGGATGCGGACCTAAGGTTCTGCGAACCGGACCCGGTCATGCGGATCGTGACGCCGTCCCGGAGCTACGATTTCTCCCCGCACCTTCTCAGGCCTCTCTCCCTCGTCAAGCAGGCGCTTATTGCGGGTGTGAAGGCGTGGAACCTCCCCGGTGCGCTCCGGTTGTTCCGGCAGATTGTCAACATCAGCCGGGAACGGGACGCGACTGTCCACGACTCGGTTTCCATGCGGGACTTTCTTCTCCGGTACACGGGCGACGAGGGTATCCACCGACTCGTGAACATCTTCTCCGGGCTCATGTTCGTCATTCCCCTTGAGGACGCCTCGGCTGGTGAGTACCTCTGGTCCTTTGTGGGTATGGCCAGAACCGGGTCCCTGGGGTACCCAATCGGCGGCTTCGGCCAGATCGCAAGATCGTACCTGCGGGCCTGCGAACGCAACGGCGGTGAGGTTCATTTGAAGGAGGGCGCCCGATCGATCCGGGTGGAGAATGGAAAGGTTGTGGGGGTCGAGACCGAGAAGGGGTTCTACGAAGCGGACCTGGTGGTGAGCAACGTTGGGATCCGGAAGACGATCGCCATGGCTGGGGAGGATTGTTTTCCCGCGTCCTACACGGCGGACGCAAAGAAACTCAGGGATTCCCTCGGGGCCGTAACCGTCAAGTATGCACTGGATCGCCGGCCTTTCGATATCCCCATTCTCGTATACATGCCTGAGGACATGGACTGGAGCCGGAACATGGAGATGATGTCAAGGGGCGAGGCACCGGAGGATATCCCGATCTTCCTTCCTTGCCCTACCAACTGCGACCCTTCACTGGCACCCCCGGGCAAGCACGTTCTTCTGGCCGGTACAGCGGTCCCGGCAGACCTGTCGGCCTCGGACATGGCCGACACGATCCTGGACCGGATGGAACGGAGAATCCCCAAGCTACTTCCGGGAATCGAGAAACACATCCTCTGGAAGCACCGCACGAACCTCTCCTACATCGACGGGATGGGAGGCCGCGGAGCGGGTGAGGTGATTGGCCTTGCCCAGTCGTACGACCAGGTGGGGGAGAACAAGCCGGACCCGCGCACGCCGGTGGAGGGGCTCTACCTGGTAGGCTGCGACGCGGGGGGACGCGGCATCGGCACCGAACAGGCCGCCGACAGCGCACTCAAGGTAAGAGAGATGATCCTGTCGGAAACGCAGACCCCTGAAATGGTCGTGGCAGAAGCGCAGGTCCCCCGGTAACAGGGTGCCGAGATCGGCAACAAGCGTAGTTTCACCTAGCTGTGAGAGTGCGGAATCCTTGGTCCAACACGCGAGCTAATCGGCTGCCGGGATCCTGTAGCGGCGAAAGACGAGCCGGTGCAGCATGTTCTTGAGCACCGTGTCTCCCATGCCCTGGACCTCGAATTCGTTCCGAAGGAAGTCAGCGGTGTCCCGGATGGCCTTTGCCTTGTCGGCGAGGCTCAATCCATGAAGCATGCCGGGTTGCTTTGCCATGGATGAAGCGCTCGAAGCCTTCATCCGCAGAGGATTGAACTGGTCAAGGGCTGTTACCATTTCCGGTTTGACGAGTTGCTTGTAGAGAGTCAGGGCATCGACACCCTTGTGGACAGCCTGGATCACGGCCTCCCCGGCATAGCCGCCGCTTGCGAGCGCACAGGAGATTCCTTCTCCGCCCTGGTGCATGAGCCCCATGGCATCCCCTACCATCAGCACGTTGCCACGGCCCGGGAAGAAGCGGTTCAGAGGGGTCATCGTGTTGGAGGGGCAGGCCTCCATGGCCAGTTCGCGTTTGATCTGGAGGCCGAGGTTCTTCTTGAGGAAATCGACAAAGAGCTGGAACCGGCTCTGGAAGTTGTGGCCCTTTACCAGGGCCAGGCCGATGATGATCTGGTCGTCCTTCAGGTTCATCCACGGGAAAGGTCCCATGTTCCGGGTGAGGAACCAGTGCAGATAACGGTCGTCGGCGTCGATCTTCCCCTCGAAGTACTTCTGACATGCGTAGGCCCATGGCAGGCCCTGGTAGACATCTGGGGCAAAGGTGCGGATCACGCGGGAGTTGCCTCCGTCGGCACCGATGAGGTATCGGGCCCTGACCTTCGTGATCTTTTCGTTCCGTTTGAGATGGGCGACGACTTCCGCGCCGTCGTGTTCCAGGTGTAGAAACCTCGTACGGTCCCGAAGCACCGCCCCGGATGACTTGGCCAGGAAGTGATCGAACTTGTCTCTCCAGACGTAGAGGTTGTAGCAATCCACGTCCGTGTAGACCATACCGACCGTTGGGAAGTAGAAACCCATTCCCCTCGAGATGTTCGGCCTGCTGAAGGCCTTCTCCGGTATGGGTCCGAAGTTCTCGAACACGTAATTCTGTGAAACGTTCGAGATAATCCCGGAACAGGCTTTTCTCCTGGGCAGTTTGTGCTTGTCGATCAAGAGGGTCTTCAAACCCCCGTCTACGCACTTCCTTGCTGTGGCCGAACCTCCGGGTCCTGCGCCTACAACGAGAACGTCGAACTTCTGCATGCTGCCTCCTTCAAGAGCTGTCGAGCATCGACTGGGTTCACGGAACGGCGGAACAAGAAATTACTATAAT
The DNA here is from genome assembly GCA_028277985.1 of bacterium. Lineage (GTDB taxonomy): Bacteria > Desulfobacterota > DSWW01 > DSWW01 > DSWW01 > S015-6. The sequence continues at coordinate 22,456 of JANQFG010000265.1, forward strand.
CGAATAATACATAATTCGAAATAAAAGATATGGATAGCAATGTCGGCCGCTTATGTCAAGGCATTTGTCGCACAGGGAGGCCGAAAGGAGGCTCCTGAGGCGCGTGACAAAAGGAAATTTCCTGTTGACAATTTTGCTACGAAATTGGTATTTTTTGATATTAGAAATTTTACCAATATCGAAAGACAGGCGAGAACGCACCCATGCGGAGAGGGTGAGCGTGCGCATTCTGGAAGATGCGACCCTGCGGGATCGCTATCAAGTGGTCGTGGTCGGTTCGGGCATCGGGGGCCTGACGGCCGGGGCCCTGCTGGCCAAGAGGGGGCTCGAACCGCTCGTGATCGAGCAGCACTATCTGCCGGGTGGTGCCTGCACCACCATGCGGCGCAGGGGCATAACCTTCGACGTGGGCGTGGGCATGATGTTCGGTTTCGGGGAAAGAGGGTTCAACCCCCATCGTTTCGTGATGAACGAGATCGAGGAAGAAATCGATGTGATCCCCCACGAGTGCCTGTACCAGATGAAGATCATGGGGCGGGACCTCACCTTCTGGCGGGATTTCGAACGGTACTTTTCGGAGTTGGCGGCCCTGTTCCCCCAACAGGAGAAGGAGTTGCGGGATCTGTACGACTACTTCTACGAGCTGTACGAAGAGATGATCCTCAAGAATGAAGTGGTCGTGCCCCCAACGGAAATACCGGTGAGGGAGAGCCTCAAGAGCTTCCTGAAGAACCCCCTGGGCATGGTTCGGATCATCCCCCTCATGTTCAAGAACACGGAAAGCCTCGTCAAGAGATTCATCACGGATCCGGACGTCATCGCCTTCTTCAACATGCTCACCTGTACCTACTGCTACTGCGACGCCAGAGAGACCCCGGCGATGCTTTCCGGCGCCCTGTTCTGCGACAACCACGAGGGGGGAGCCTTCTATCCGGCCGGTTCGCCCCAGATGCTCTCGAACAAGCTGGAGAGGGCCATTGAGAAGCACGGCGGCCGGGTGCTCTATCGCCGCCTGGTGGATGAGATCCTGATCGAGAGCGGAGAAGCCTACGGGGTGAGGCTCGACGACGGCACCGAGATCCTGGCCGACCGGGTAGTGGCGAACGCCACGATCTGGAATCTGTACGGAAAACTGGTGAAGCCGCGACACATCGAACCGGAACGAATGGCCTGGGCTCAGGGCTTCGTACCGACCTTCGGAAGCCTTGTCCTGTATCTGGGAGTGGATGCGGAAGCGGTCCCGGAGGGGACTCCGCCGATCCTGATGTTCGTCGAAGATATGTACAATATCACGGGGAATGACATTACCGTCTACATATCCTCGGTCGACGATCCAACCTTGTGCGCACCCGGCATGCATTCGATCACCGTTGTCCAGCCCTCCATGGTCGAATGGCCTCGCCCCTCTGACCCGGAATACGCGTCAGAGAAGTATCAACGCTTGAAACGTGAAGAGGCCGACAAGCTGCTCGATCAGGTGGAAGAGCATTTTCCGGCTCTACGGAAGCATATCCGGGTCATGGAGGTAGGCACGCCGACCACCATAGAGCGCTTCACCCTCAAGAACTGGGGAGCGGTCGGTGGGCCGAAGATGATGATGGGGCAGGACATGATGAAACGCCTCCATGCCCGCAGCGACTGGAAGAACCTCTACGTTTGTGGTGATTCCACGGTCATGGGCATCGGAATCCCTGCTACGACCGTGTCGGGCGTGGGTGCCGCCAACAGGGTCCTGCGTGACTTGGGGCAAGAGGAATATGCTCCCCGCTCTTTTGTCCGGGAGTATATCCACTATGTGAAAGGACAACCCTGGACCCCGGCGCCGGACGCCTCGGCACCGATCACAGAGGATTCGGCCGGACGAATTGCCCGGGAATGCCAGCATTGCGAAGAGCCTTCCTGCCGGAACGCCTGCCCGGCAGGCATCGAAACGAGCTATTTCGCGCGCCGTGTGGAAGCCGGCAACTTCGAGGGCGCGGCCCGTGCCCTGAGAGAGGTGAATCCCTTTTCCGAGGTCTGCGGTGTCATCTGTCCGGCCGAACGATTCTGTGAAAAGAGCTGCAGTCGTCTGGATTTCGATGAGAAGCCGGTAAGGATCAGAGATCTGCACGGCTGGGTCTGCAGTCACGTTTCAAGATCACGCGGATGGGACCGCTGGATTCCGGCACAGAAGAACCTCAAGGTGGCGGTCGTCGGTGCCGGTCCCGCCGGCCTCACCTGTGCCCATTATCTGGCCCGGCTCGGCTATCGGGTGGATATGATGGACAAGGCATCGAAGCCCGGGGGGATGCTGAACCATGCGATCCCCGTCTTCCGACTGGGGGACGACGTCGTGGCGAGGGAAGTCGAGGGATTGACCATTCCCGGAATGAGGTTTCATGGCGGCAGGGCTCTGGGAGAAGACTTCACCGTTGAAGAACTGGAATCGGACTATCGTGCAGTGTTCCTGGCGCCGGGGTTGTGGTCCGGGCAGCAACTGGACATACGGGGTGCAGACAAAGTCAATACGACGGATGCCCTGGATTTTCTGAAGAACTGTCGGACATCCGGAACAACAACGGTCGGGAAGAGGGTGCTGGTCATCGGGGGAGGCAGTGTGGCATCGGACGCGGCTCTGTCGGCCGGTCGTGTCGGCGCTGCAGAGGTTGCGTTGGTCTGCCTCGAGACCCGGGAAGACATGCCCTGTCTCGAGAGTGAAGTGGATGAGATGAACCGCAGGGGAATCCGGATCGAAGACGGATGGGGCCCCCGGGAAATCCTCTCCGGATCGGAGATGTCCTTTGTCCGTTGCACTTCCGTGTTCGATGATCACGGGGGATTCGATCCCGTGTTCGACGAGTCCGAGGCGATGGAAATGGAATTCGACCAGGTGATTCTCGCGGTGGGTCAGCGCGTAGAGCCCGGCCTGGCCGGGTACCTGGAAGAGGCCTTTGGCCGGGGCGATCGGCTGGAGGTGGATCGGGAGTCCATGCAGGTGGTCGGCCGAAGCCGGGTATTTGCCGGTGGAGACATCGTTCGTGGCGCGGGCACCGTGGTGGAGGCGGTGGGGGACGGCAGGCGCGCGGCCATGGGAATTGACAGGCGGCTGGGCGGTAGCGAGACGCTACAGGTCACGGAGTGAGGGGAGGGATGAGGGGGCAGGCCCTGGTACGCCATCTCCCATTGTCCTCGTCCCCGATTTCGGGCACAGGCACGGGCACGGACAAAAGAGAAAAGAGGAGCCCATGAAACTACTGAATGATGCAGTGATCAGGGATCGATATGACGTTGTGGTCGTGGGAGCCGGGATTGGCGGGCTGACCGCTGCCGCTCTGCTGGCGAAGAGGGGACAGAGGGTTCTCGTTCTCGAGCAACACTATATCCCCGGGGGGTGCTGCACGGCGATCCGGCGCAACGATGTGGCCATCGACGTGGGTGCGGCCCTGCTGTTCGGATGGAACGACGAGACGAGCGCGCACCCCTTCGTGATGAACGAGCTCGAAGAAGAAATCGACCTGATTCCACACGATTCGACATACCGCATTCACCTCGGGAAGAAGACGGTCACGTTCTGGCGGGACCTGGACCGGTATCTCGACGAATTGACGGCGGTGTTTCCGAACCAGGACAGGGAGATTCGTGCCCTCTACCGGGAGTGCAGCGAGTTGTACGAGATCATGATGGGAATGGCCAAGTTCCCCGTGCCCCCCACGGAGATACCCCCCCTGGACGGGCTCAAGATGGCGCTCAAGGATCCCATCGGGATGATGAAGATGCAGAAGCTCATGTCCATGTCCGGTGAGGATCTGCTCAAGAAGCACATCACCGATCCGAAAACGACCGATTTCTTCGACTTTCTCGTTGCCTCGTGCACGACCTGTACCGTCAAGGAGAGCCCTGCGAGCATGGTGGTCGGTATCTTCATGAACATCCATCTCGGTGGGACCTGCTACCCTTCGGGTTCCCCCCAGATGTTTCCGAACAAGCTCGAAAGGGCCCTGGAGAGATTCGGCGGCCAGATCGTTTACCGGAAGATGGTGGACGAGATCCTGATCTGGCAGGGGAAGGCCTACGGGGTTCGCTTGTCCGACGGAACCGAGATCCTGGCGGACACCGTGGTTTCCAATGCGGACGTCTGGACCCTCTACGGCACGTTGGTCAACCCGAAGCACATCAAGCCCGACCGGATGGAGTGGGCGCAGGGGTTCGATCCGACCCCGGCCATCCTGGTGCTCTATATAAGTGTGAAGGAGGAAGCCATTCCGGGAGGAACGCATCCGATCGAATTCTATGTACGAAGTCTCCACGATGTGCAGGGGGATAACTTCATGGTCTATATCCCCTCCCTCGAAGACCCGACCATTGCTCCGACGGGTACCCATTCCATCACGATCATGGGATCGAGCAAGATCGATTGGCCCCGTCCTCAGGATCGGTCCTATCGGTCGGACGAGTACAACCGGATGAAAGAAGAGGAGGCGGAGAGGGTCCTTGATCTGCTCCAGGCGAACTATCTGCCGAACCTGAAGGAAAACATCATCAGCATGGACGTCGGAACCGCATCGACCATCGAACGGTACACACGGAAGTACAAGGGGAACATCGGTGGGCCGAAAGTCACGACGGAACAGTTCTTCTTCAACCGGCTGAAGGCCCGCAGCGAATGGAAGAATCTCTACTGTGTGGGCGACTCGACCGCCATGGGCGAAGGGGTTGTTTCCGTGACCATGTCGGGTGTGGGGGCGGCCAACCAGATCTTGAAGGACAAGGGGCTCTTGCCGTACCGGCCTCGTGCGTTCTCCAAGCATTTCGTCAACATGATCGAGGGCAAGCCCTGGGTCGCGAGCCCGGATCCGGCAGATCCGATTACCGAAGAGGCGGCCATAAGAATCGGCAGGGACTGCCAGCACTGCGAAGATCCTGAATGTCAGAATGCGTGTCCGGCAGACATCGAGACGAGCCTTTTCGCCCGGCGCATAGAATCCGGGAATTTCGTGGGTGCCGCGAGGGTGTTGCGGGAGGTGAACCCCCTTTCGGAAGTCTGTGGATACATCTGTCCGGCAGAGCAATTCTGCGAAAAGAAATGCAGCCGGCTGGACTTCGACGACCGACCCGTGCGAATCCGCGAGCTCCATGGGTGGGTCTGCGGTCACGCGTCCCGATTCGAGGGGTGGGATCGCTCCGTTCCAGGCCTTAACGGCCATAAGGTGGCCGTTGTGGGCGCCGGACCGGCAGGCCTCACCTGTGCCCATTATCTGGCACGACTTGGTTACCGGGTGGACATCATGGAGAAAGCGAAGGCGTCCGGAGGGATGCTGACACATGCGGTTCCGGCCTTCCGTCTGCCGGACGAGGTCGTGGAGCGCGAGATAGAGGGTTTGAGCCTTCCGGGGATGGCATTCCAGTACGCAAAGGCCCTTGGCAAGGACTTCAGGATTGCGGAACTGGAGGCGGATTATGATGCCGTCTTCCTGGCACCCGGGTTGTGGTCGGGCCGAACGCTCGACATCCCCGGCCTGGAGAAGGCGAAGATGACGGACGGGCTGAGGTTCCTCCAATCCTGCCGGGGAAAGAAGAAGGGGAAAGTCGGAAAGAATGTGGTGGTTGTAGGAGGGGGGAGCGTGGCGTCGGATGCAGCTGTTTCCGCCGTTGAATGCGGAGCAGAGAAGGTGACACTGGTGTGCCTCGAAGGTCCGGAGGAGATGCCGTGCCTCAAGAGTGAAATCGTTGAAATGAAGAATCACGGGATCGAGGTGCAGAACGGGTGGGGCCCGAAAGAAGTCACATCCGAATCGAAGATTTCCTTTGTATGCTGTACCTCGGTGTTCGATGAGACCGGAGCCTTTCGCCCTGTTTTCGATGAATCGAAAACCATGGAGTTGGATTTCGATCAGCTGATTCTGGCCGTGGGGCAGCGAACGGAACCGGCTCTTGCCAAATACTTGAAGAAGGAATTCGGGCGGGATGACGGGCTGGATGTGGATCCGCAGACCATGGAGGTGATCGGCCGAAGCGGGGTATTTGCCGGCGGAGACATCGTGCGTGGAGCCGGAACCGTCGTGGAGGCAGTAGGGGACGGACGTCGTGCCGCCATGGCCATCGACGAGCAGGTGAGGGATGACCCGGGGTTCTGAGACGAGGACGAGGATGAGGACGACGACGAGGACGATAGCTTGGGAAAGGAAAGCAACAAGTGCAGCTACTTGACAATGCAGTGATCAGAGATCGTTACGATGTGATTGTTGTAGGAGCCGGTATCGGGGGGCTGACTGCCGCCGCCCTGTTGGCCAAGAAGGGGATTCGCGTTCTGGTCATCGAGCAGCATTACATGCCGGGTGGTGTCTGCGGCGGTATCCGGCGCCGGGGCGTCACGATGGACGTGGGAGCGACGGTCCTCTATGGGTTCGGGGAAAGAGGATACAACACCCACCGGTTCGTGATGAACGAGCTGGAAGAAGACATCGACATGATTCCCCGGGAAGCGATCTATCACATGCACGTCGAGGACTACAGCATCATCTTCTGGCTGGAGTTCGAGCCCTTTTTCAAGCAGCTGGTGGAGCTGTTTCCTGACCAGGAGAAGGAACTCAGGCATTTCTATGACTATCTTTTCGACCTCTATGAAGGGACGATCCTGAAGAACGAAACGATTGTTCCGCCCACAGAGATGTCGCCGAAAGACAACCTGAAGCTCTTTGTGAAGAACCCCTTGGGCACGATCAAGATGGTTTCGATGATGTCCAAGAGTGCGGAAAGCGTCTTCGAGAAATTCTTCACAGACCGAAAGGTCATAGACTTCTTCGACATGCTGACCCGCACTTTTTCTTACGTGGATGCGGATGAGTGCCCTGCGATTCTCTCTGTCACCATGTTTGCAGACAACCACATCGGCGGCGCCTATTATCCGTCAGGCTCTCCGCAGATGCTTTCCAACAAACTGGAAAGGGCGATCGAACGGCATGGAGGCCAGATCCTTTACCGCCACCTGGTGGATGAGATTCTCATCACGGACGGAAAGGCCCATGGTGTTCGGCTGGCAGACGGCACCGAGATCCATGCCGACCGGGTCGTCTCGGATGCGGCGATCTGGAACCTCTATGGAAAACTGGTGCGACCCGAGCACATCGAACCGAAACGCATGAAATGGGCGCAGGACTTCATTCCGTGTCACAGCAACGTGATCCTTTACATCGGTGCGGACGCAAAGGGGATCCCGGAGGACGCTCGCCCGATGGAAATCATCATCGAGGATCCGAACAAGGTGGACGGCCACGGGATCACCGTATACATCCCCACCCTCGTGGACCCGACCGTGAGCCCTCCGGATACCTGCTCGATAACGATCACTGCTGTTTCCACCCTGGAATGGCCCCGTCCGGGTGACCCTGGTTACCAATCTGAAGCATACCGGCAGATGAAGGAGGAGGAGGCAGAGAAGATCCTGGACAGGCTGAAACCTCGGTTTCCGAGCTTGAGAAAACACATCAACACAATGGATATCGCTACGCCGAGCACCATAGAGCGATACACCCTCAAGAGCTGGGGGAATGTGGGTGGCCCGAAACAGATGCTCGGCCAGGACATGATGAAACGGCTCAAGGCTCGGAGCGATTGGAAGAACCTGTACCTCGTGGGGGACTCCACGGTCATGGGGTTGGGGGTCCTGCCGGCCACAACGTCCGGGGTCGGTGCAGCCAACATGATCTTGAAGGATGTGGGGCTCAAAGAGTACGCACCTCGCACGTTTGCGCGACAGTTCGTCCATTTCACGGAAGGAAAGCCCTGGACCCCCGAGCCGGACGATTCGGAGCCGATCACGGAAGACTCGGCCATGCGTATGGCCCGTGCCTGTGATCACTGCGAAGAAGCGGGCTGTATCGGGGCCTGTCCGGCAGGGATCGATCTCGTGGGGTTTCACCGGCGGGTCGAGTCCGGCAATTTCGCCGGGGCGGCCCGGTCCATGCGGGATATGAACCCGCTTGCAGAGATCTGCGGCCACGTCTGCCCGGCGGAGCGGTTCTGTCAAAAGCAATGCAACCGCCTGGACTATACCGACAAGCCGGTGCGTATAGCGGATCTTCATGGATGGGTGTGCGGGCATGTCCCGCAGGACGAGGGCTGGGAACAGTATGTCCTCCCCTTGAACGGTCGGCGGATTGCTGTTGTGGGATCGGGCCCGGCCGGCTTGACCTGCGCCCACTACCTGGGCCGTCTTGGATGCAGGGTGGATGTGCTGGAGAAAGCGGAGAAGCCCGGCGGGATGCTGGCAATGGCCCTTCCTCCGTTCCGCATTTCCGATGACGTGCTTGCGCGGGAAATCGATGGGATGACCCTTTCAACCATGCGTTTCGAGTACGGAAAGACACTGGGCAAGGACTATTCGGTCTCCGATCTGGAGGATGACTACGATGCCGTCTTCCTGGCCCCGGGATTGTGGTCCGGCCGGGAGGTGGAGGTGCCGGGTGCGGACAAGGCGGAAACGATCGACGCCCTCGGTCTCCTCTGTTCCTACCGGTGCGAGGGTCGGGTGGAAATGGGGAAGAGGGCTGTCATCATCGGAGGGGGGAGCGTGGCTGCGGACGCAGCCCTTGCAGCAAAAGACTCGGGAGCCGAGAAGGTTTCGCTGGTCTGTCTGGAGGGGGAGGGCGAGATGCCGGCGCTTTCCGGAGAGCTGTCCGAGTTGAGGAGATTGGGAGTCGAGATTCTTCACGGATGGGGTCCCCGGGCCTTTCTTGACTCGAAGAAAATCTCTTTCAAGGCGTGTGAGCGCGTTTTTGACGAACAGAACCGGTTTCAGCCGACCTACGATGAATCGAGATCGATGGAGATGGACTTTGACACCTTGATCTGGGCGGTCGGGCAGGAGGTGGAGCCATCGCTGGCGGATTACCTGAAGAGCGAGTTCGGATGCGTTGGCTTGATCCCGGTTGAACAGGACACGATGCAGGTCACGGGCCGCCCCGGCGTCTTTGCCGGTGGCGACATCGTTCGAGGAGCAGGGACGGTCGTGGAGGCTGTCCGCGACGGTCGTCTCGCAGCAATGGGTATCGAGGCCTGGCTGACCGAACAGGTCAAAGATCAAAGGTGAAAGATCAATAAAGACCCCGGGACGGAGTGGTCACCCGTGGTCCTTCTGTTTCTTGTCACCTCGACATGGCAAAGGGGGGAGGCATATGACCGACAAGGTCGACGTCGTGATCATCGGGGGAGGGATCGCCGGCCTTTGTACCGGGCTCTACCTGCAGAAGATGGGCAAGCGGTCCATCATCCTGGAGCACGGCAAGCAGGTGGGCGGCAACATGTCCGGCATCTGGCGGAAGGGCTTCTACTTTGATTGCGGCGACCAGTCCACCGAGGAGGTCGGGATCCTGTTCCCCGTTCTGAAGGAGTTGGATCTCTATGACCCTGATGACTGGGTCCGGGCGAGATTTCGTTACGTGACGCCCGATTGCGATGTCATGATGTACGACTATGACGAGATGCGGGAAGGGTTCAAGAAGGCCTTTCCGGGATCCAAGGCGGAACTGGACAGGTGGTTCGACTTCATCAAGCCCCAGTGCGAGAGCATGCGGCGAATGATGGGAGAGGGAGCCTTCAACCTGCTTCTCGAGGGCAAGGAGAAAGTGCGGGCAAACCTCAGGATGTTGATCAACTCCGCCTCCATGGGCACCACGGGGATGAAGATGATGTCCATGACCGGGGAAGAAAAGGCCCTCGAGTATTTCCCGGACGAGCCGCGTCTGTCGTACCTCTTCGGAGTGGGCGGAGCCGAGAACATGCTCCTCATGATGCATATGACCTTCTGGTACAGCTTCGTCCAGGACTACTGGTACCCGAGCGCGGGCCTGCAGGGGTTCATGTACAAGCTGGCTGACGCCTACCAGGAGCGGGGAGGGGTGATCCACCTGAAGTCGACTGTGGACAAGGTGATTACCTCGGGTCCCTGGGTGACCGGGGTAGAGACCTCAGGGGGGGAGCGATTCCGTGCGGATCATTACGTCAACACGGGAAACCCCAAACGCCTCATCAACGAGATGCTGGACGACAACAGGGTGTGGCCCTACAGGGACCGACAGATAACCACGGCGGCACCCGTGTCCCAGTCGATCTGTTCCGCCTTCCTCGGGGTCGATATGGATGCGGAGGAGCTGAAGAAACACATGAAAGACCACCATACCCTGTACTGGCGCAGCTATGAATCCGTCGGCTTGGACATGTACGACCCGGAAGCCCACAACAAGGGCTGGGCCATGCTTAGCGCCCCTTCTCTTCATTTACCGCACCTGGCTCCTGAAGGGAAGAGCTCTTTGAATATCCAGGTGAACACCTCTTACCACTGGCAGAACGGCTGGGCGACCGGCACGGACGACCCCTTTTCCCGTACGCCCCAGTACCGAAAACTCAAGAAGAAGGTGCTGGACGATATCATCCGTGAGAGCGAATACATCATTCCAGGGCTGTCGGAGAAGATCGTCTACAAGGAGATGGCCACGCCCCGGTCCTTTTCCCGATGGACCTTGAATCCGGAGGGGGCGATCATGGGGTGGACCTATGACTCCCTCAAGGCCCACATGGCAAAGACGTATGCGCGGTTCCGCACGCCTTACAAGAATCTGTTCATGGCGGGGCAGTACGCGACGTGGCCGGCGGGCGTCGTCTTTTCGGCAATGTCCGGGAAGATCGTGTCCAAGGGGATCTACGGGGGGTTCTGGCGTCAGCTTCTCTACTAGTGGAAAACCGGATCGAGAGCTGGCTGGGCGATGGTAGATATTGCGAAGGCGTGTGCGGAAGCGAATGTTCTGATCAGGGAGTGAGCTGCTATGGGAACGACGGACTACGACGCCATCGTGATCGGGGCAGGGTGCGGCGGCATTACCTGCGCGTCCATTCTGGCCAAAAGGGGAATGAAAACCCTTCTGCTCGAGCAGAACGACATCATCGGGGGGTGCTGCTCCACCTTTGAAGCGGAGGGGTTCCACTTTGATACGGGAGCGTCCATCGTGGAGATGCCGGAAGGCATTGACGTCATCTTCGAGCGCCTTGGGAGGAAGCGGCAGGATTACATCGATCTTCGGCCTTGCGACCCGATGTACTCGTTCCGGACGCCGGAGGGCGAGTATCTGGATATCCCCACCGATTTCGATGCCATGTACGAGCTGATCAAATCTTACTCGCCCGAGGACGCGGAAGGGTGGCGTGACTATTGCGCATATTGGAAGGTGAGCATAGAGGAAGGGATGAAGACTTACCTTCACAGCGACATGCAGTCCTGGAAGAGCATGCTCAAGATGTCCATGCGCTCGCCCAAGATGCTCAAGTACATGTCCAACTTCTACCTGACCTATGAGATCCTCATAAAGAAATGGTTCAAACATCAGACGACCCTGGACTCCCTGGGATTCCAGTCGTTCTGGATCGGGTTGCCGCCGCGGCTCTGCCCGGGTCTGTATGCGGGGATCACATACTCGGAGCACGAGGGGATCTACTACCCCATGGGCGGGATGATCTCCGTACCCCAGGGGATCCTGACCGTGGGGCAGGAGTTCGGGTTGGAGGTGCGGCTCGATACCGAGGTCACCAAGGTGATCGTTCGGAACGGGAAGGCCCGAGGAGTGGAGCTCAAGGACGGGACCAAGCTGGGTGCCAAGGTGGTGGTCTCCAATATCAACGCGAAGGTTCTGTACTTGAAGTTGATCGGAGAAGATCATCTCCCCGCACGGGTCAAGAAAGGGGTTGAGAGCTACAAGCTCTCGTTGTGCATGCCGATGATCTACCTCGGGATCAAGGGAGAGGTGCCCCTGCGAGCCCATCACAACCTGCAACTGGGCCGCTTTCAGACCATGAACGAGATGTGGGAGAAGTACTTCCTGGCCGGACGCTTCCCGGAAGACCCGGTCAGTCTTCTGGCCTGGCCTACGGAAACGGATCCGTCCCTGGCGCCGGAGGGCCACCATGTCGTCAATGTGGGGGCCATGGGGTCCTATCACCTGGACCACGGGACCTGGGACGAGCGCGGGGAAGAATACACCGACCTGATTCTGGGGTACGTGGACCAGACCCTCTGGCCGGGAATCCGTGATCAGATTGTCTACCAGAACCTATCGACCCCCCTGGATTTTGAACGGAGGCTCTTGAGTCCTGAGGGCGCCGTGTACGCCCTTCAGAATGACATCCCCTCGACCATGATCTTTCGGCCCTCCAACCGGTCCAAGAGCATAGAGGGGCTCTATCTGACCGGCGCCTCCACACATCCGGGCGGAGGGGTCGTGATGACGATCGCCAGTGGCGGCATTTCCGCGGACCTGATCGAGAGGGACCTGCCCCATTTATAATGAAGCGTGAGGAACCGAAAGCCGACGGAGGCCGGAAGAGGAGAGTGACATGGGTTTCATTCTAGCCGTGTTCAAGTGGGTGGTTCTCATTGCGGTGGCTTACTACACCTTCAAGATCGTTCGAGCGTTGATCCGGGAACCGAATCTGCGGCTCTATCTGGTGAAGACGGCGAAGGAGGCGAAGAACATGTACTATCGATATCATGTATGAGGCGGGGCGAATCACTGGTTGACAATATATTACGAAAATGGTAGTTTTGGAAAACGGTAGTAACAAGCGTATGCCTGGAGGGCTTGCTGGGTTTGTTTTATTATTAAATAGTTACAGACTAAATGTAAGGAGTAGCTTGAATGAAAGGAAGCGATCGAGTGAAGGTGATTCAAGACTATTTCAACCTGATGGGAAAGACCTACATCATCCTCCTGAGCAGCCTCGATGAATTCCTCGGGTCTCCTCTCTCCACGAACGAGAAGGTGGTCCTGCAGATCCTTGATGAGGAACCGATCTCGATCAAGGAGGTCTCTCTCAGGACTGGGCTGGCCTTGTCCACCCTCACGAATGTCTTCGACAAGATGGAGGACAAGCGTCTGGTGAAGAGGCGGCACTCTCGCACGGATCGCCGCATGGTGAAGATCGAGCTGGACGTGGCCGGCCGTCGCCTTCAGTCCAGGTTCAACGATCTGATCAAGCAGATCTCTTCCACCTGGCTGGAAAGAGTTCCGGAGGAAGATGGCCGGAATTTCACTTCCGCCCTGGAGAAGACGGGGTTCTTCCTCTCTGTGGACAGTGAAGATTTTCAGGATGGATTGAGCTCTCTGATCGAGCCCCTGCAGATCACGCTGGCAAAGCAGTTCAAGAAAAGGTGATGAAGGTTCTCTTAGTGAGAAGAAGTCTATTGTGAACAGCACCTTTGGAGAGAAATGACGATGCAGAAGAAACCAACGAAGCTGTTTGAACCGATCATGGTCGGGAACATGCAACTGAGGAACCGGATCAAGATGCCTGCCATGGCCATCGCCATGGGAGAGGACGGAGGCATGTCCGAGGCGGCCAAGGCCTTCTACGTCGAGCGGGCCAAGGGTGGCGTTTCGCTGATGGGTGTGAGTTGTACGGCGACCCCGTTGATCGAAGACCCGATGCTGGGTTTGTACGACGACCGGTTCCTTCCCGGCTTGAAGGACCTGGTGGATTCGGTTCGCCCTTACGGGGCGAGACTCTACACCCAGATGGGTGTGGGTTACAGCTGGGCCTTTGGGGACGGGCCGGTCGAACTGGTGAGCCCTTCGGGCCTGACCTGCTGGGGACGCCCCGGGACCCCTTTCCGCATGGGAGGGCCTTTCGAACCGACCATGCCGAAAGAACTCACCGTGGAGGAGATTCAGCAGATCGTGGAGGCTTACGGTGACGGGGCCCGTCGAACCCAGGAGGCGGGCTTCGATGCGGTGGAGGTCATCGCTTCCGTGGGATACGTGACTGCCCAGTTCATCTCGCCCAAAACGAACAAACGCCAGGACCAGTACGGTGGTAGCCTGGAGAACCGGATGCGTCTCTTCCTCGAGATCATCGAGAACATCAAGAAGAAGACGGGCGGCGATTTCCCGATCCTGGTGCGCATCAGCGGGGCCGATCTGCTGAACGATGGGGGATATGACCTGGAAGACACCAAGAAGATGGCGCCCATGCTGGAAAAGGCAGGGGTGAATCAGATCGATGTGATGGCGGGTTGGCACAATGCGCCCGTTGCCATGATCCAGACGCAAGTGGCCCAGGGGTCCTGGGTACACCTGGCGGAAGGGGTGAAGAGCGTCGTGAACATCCCCGTTGCCGCAGGGACACAGATCCAGGACATCGACGTGGCGGAACGGGTGGTGGCGGAGGGGCGCGTGGACATGGTCTACATGGCACGCGGCCTGGTGGCGGATCCTGAACTGCCTCGCAAGGCCCAGCAAGGCCGGCTCAAGGACATCCGACCCTGCATGAACTGCTGCCGTTGCATGTCCGCGTCCGACAATCCGCCGGTCCACTGCACGGTGAACGGACGCATGGGCAGGGAGTGGAAGTACCCGGAGGAACGGCCCGCCAAAGAGAACAAACGAGTGCTGGTTGTCGGGGGCGGTCCGGGCGGCATGGAGGCTGCCCGCGTTGCGACGCTGAGGGGCCATCGTGTGACCCTTTGCGAGAAGAATCCGAAATTGGGCGGAGCCATGCTCCTGAGCTCGATCACCAACCCACGGATCGGGCCTGTACTGAAGTACATGACGAGACAGATCAAGGAGCTTTCCATCGATGTCAGGTTGAATACCGAAGTGACTCCGGCAGTCGTGAGGGAGGTAAACCCGGACGTGCTCGTGGTGGCACAAGGGGGCAAGGCTGCGCCGATGAACGTACCCGGTATCGATAAGGACATCGTGTTGAGTCGCAGCGACGCAGAGTCGATCCTTGGGGGAGGCCTGCCGCAGAAGGGAGGGCTGGTCCGCAGACTGCTTTCCCTGGGCGCTGCCCTGTTCGTCCGGCTCTTCTACAATCCGAAGGTGTTGCGGAAGCTCCTTCGGTTCCCCTTCCCCTTCAAGAAGCGGGTGGCCATCCTGGGAGGCGGGTTTGCGGGTGTGGAACTGGGAGAAACCCTGGTGGAGAATGGAAAGAAGGTTGCCATCGTTGAACCCTCCAAACGGATGGGCAGCGACATCGAGATCATCCACCGATGGGTCTTTCTGAAGCACTTGAGGGACGCGGGCGCGAATCTTCTCACCGAAGCGGAAGTCGTGGAGATTACAGACCAAGGGGTGAAGATCACGCAGGAAGGTTCACCTCAATTCATCGAGGCGGATACCGTGGTGCCGATCAACATCACCGCCAACAAGGAGCTGGCCGACACCTTCGAAGGCAGGGGGCCGCAGGTATTCGTCGTTGGGGATTGTGCGGAACCTGCGAAGCTCCAGGAGGCGATTACCGCGGGCTTTGTGGCGGGGCATGAGATGTAAGCCCAAGGGATTGCTGCGAGGCTTTTCCCCGGAGTACATATCCTTGCTTCTCGGTATCAATCGCTTCTACGCACACGGGAGGCTACGGCATGTCCAGAGTGATCGTGAGGAATTCGGACTTCGAGAGCCTGCGGGGAGCGATCGATCGTATCTTTCAAGACCTGGAGGTGGATCTGAAGGGAAAGAGCGTCCTGATCAAGCCGAATTTCGGCGCGGCCGTTGGGCCGGAGAAATCGGCGCTGACAGACGCTAGGGTGGTCAAGGCGGTGCTGGACGCCTGCCTCGAGCAGACCGGTGAGGTCATCATCGGGGACAACCCGGGAAATCTTGACACCAGAGCCATGCACACGATCGGGATGTCCGGGATTCTGGAACTGGCGAGCGACTTCTATTGCAACATCAGCCAGGGGGGGCAGTTTGTCGACATCGGCTCCGAGATCATCCCCAGGGTCTTCCTGTCCAGTCAGGTCACGGATGTGGACTATGTGATCAACGTGCCGAAGATGAAGACCCACGTGCTCTGCGGACTATCCTGTTGTATCAAGAACCTCTACGGGTACGTGGTAGGCGCGCAGAAGGCGAGATACCACCTGGAGTCGGGGAGCCTGAAGCGTCTCACCCAGTTGTGGCTCGACCTCTACAAATACCGAGCACCGAACCTGAACATCGTGGATGCGATCGTGGCCATGGAGGGTGGCGGCCCCACACACGGCAAACCGAGGCCCGTCGGAAAGATCGTGGCCGGAACGAACGGGTTTGAAGTGGATGTGGTGCTCACGACCATGATGGGGTGGGACCCGAGGACGATGAAGATGCTGGAAATGGCCTGCGAACAGGGGTTGGGTGAGATCGATGTGGAGAGAATCGAGGTAGAGGGTGACTTCGAGATCCTCCCCGAGTTCGAGAAACCGCCTACCTTTGCAGCCATCGATCCGAAGTTCAACCCATACGAGGAAATCGTTCGTATTCGACCGAGCCTGGACGAAGAGAAATGCGTCCTCTGCAGGCTCTGCGGGGACGAATCCTGTCCCGCAGAGGCGATATCCTTTGAAGAGTATCCAATCATCGATCCGGAGAAATGCATCTCCTGCTACTGTTGTGTCGAATTCTGTCCCGAGGGGGCCCTGTTCGTCGAGTATGACAAGGAAATATTCGAGATTGCATAGTGTGAGGGATGTTCGTCATGCCTAAAAGCAAAGTGGATGCGCTCGTCATCGGGTCCGGTGTTGGAGGTCTCTGTGTGGCCGCCAGGCTGGTCGAGCAGGGGCTGAGTGTTTCGGTCATTGAGAAGCTGCCTTATCTGGGAGGGCGGTTTTCTACCCGGGACATCAAGGGATTCAAGATCACGACCGGCGCCATCATGGTCCCCTTCGGCGAACGAAGCGCCTTCCATGAGACCTACCGTCTGATGGAGGCCCCGTTCAACGTGAGGGAAGGGAAGGGAGGATTCAGATACCGACTGAGTCACGGAGAGTACGATCCTCCTGCCGAAGGTGGAGGGGGGCTTCTCGGCATGCTCGAGTTCGCCACGGGGGATGAAGCAGCCGCCAAGGCGCTCTTTCGGCACTTCAGGCGTGCTCTCGGCTGGTGGGAACCCTCGGACACGATTTCTTTCGAAGAATGGCTGTCTCAGCATACGAGTCATCCGGAAGTCCATAACCTGCTTCAGGGGTTCTGCGCGGCCTTTATCGGTACCAGCATCAACGAGGTCCCGGCGGGCGAGTACTTCCGTTTCCTGAAGGCCATGGGAAGAAACAACCGGTATGGCATCGCGGTGAACGGGAACATCGAGCTCATGGAGTCCCTGGCCGAGTCCGTGGCGAACAGAGGGTCATCAGTCGTCACCAATGCCGCATGCAAGGGAATCCTGGTGGAAAAGGGCAGGGTTCGAGGGGCCCTGGTCGTTCGGGATGCAGTGGAGGAGCGTGTGGACGCGGATTTCGTGATCAGCAATGCCGGTCCGAATCGGACCATCCGGTTGGCGGGCGAGGAGAACTTCGAGAAGAGTTATCTGGCCCTTCTCAGGGAGCACCCGCATGCCACTCCGGTCTTTCACGTCTGTATTCGGAGCCCGGAGCCGCTGGATCCGTATCCCGGGATCA
Organism: bacterium; assembly: GCA_028277985.1. Classification (GTDB taxonomy): domain Bacteria; phylum Desulfobacterota; class DSWW01; order DSWW01; family DSWW01; genus S015-6. The sequence continues at coordinate 39,851 of JANQFG010000265.1, forward strand.
TCAACTTCGGAAACACCCGGAGGCTCATCTTCCTCGAATGCCCGACCCTGACCTGTCCGGAGCTGGCGCCGGAAGGAATGCATATCACCACCACCTTCAGCGTGCCGGAATCCTCAACCCCGCCCATCAAACGAAGGCAGACGATCGAGGAGATCATGGTCGATCTGGAGGAGAACTTCCCGTCCTTCCACAGAAAGAAAGCAGACGTGATGGTCACTGCCCATCACGCGGAGTGGCCATCCATGCGCAGGTGGCCGGGGCATCCGATGCCGACGAAGACACCGGTCGAGAATCTATACAATGTGGGCGATGGATGCATGCCGCCGGGCACAGTGGGAATCGAGGCGTGTGCCTTGTCCGCAAAAGACGTGGCCCGACAGATTTCGTCGGGCAGGTAGTCCGTTGGAACGAGGTTTCGAGAAAGAGAGAGGGGAGCGAGATGGGTAACTGGGATGTTGTGATTGTTGGAGCGGGATTCGGAGGGCTTTGTTCTGGGGCGCTGCTGGCCCATGCGGGAAAGAAGGTCCTGGTGCTGGAGAAGGACAGCGCCATCGGAGGGCGCGCCAAGAGCATCCTGTATTCGGGCCAGGTCCTCGATGACGGCGCCCACATCCCCTCGAGGGCAGGGCACCTTGAATCGATCTTTGAAGACCTGGGAATTCCCTATCCGGAATTGGCGCACATGGGCAAGAGCGAAATCTACCACGATGGGAAGTGGTGGGGGCCGAAAGAGCTCTTCACCAAAGACATGTACAAGAAGGTCTTCGGTGAGATGCTGCGCCTGTCCAAGGAGGAGATCGTCCAACTCGACGATCTGCCGTTGAGTGAATGGGTCAAGAGCGTGTCCGACGACCCGGGCATCCAGAAGCTGTTCTTCTATCTGGCCTGCTCGACGAGTGTGGGAAATCGTTTCGAGACCTACTCTGCCGGAGAGATGATCTACATCCTTCGGGAGTTCATTGACGGCGGTCGCAGCCTCACGGAAATCGGGGGCGTGATCAAAGGCGGGATGAACAACATCCTGCAGCCCCTCACCGACTACATCAACGCCCACGGGGGCGAAGTGAGGCTGAATACACGGGTGGACAGTGTAGAGACCCGGGACGGAGAAGCTGTAGGGGTGAATCTGGAAGTGGGGGAACGTCTCTTCCACAGCCAGGTCCTGGACGTTGAGACGGAGAAGGCTGATTTTGTTATCGTCACGCTTCCGCTCAATGATCTATTCACCGTAATGGACGAGGACGCCTTTCCTAACTGGTGGGTGGACTGGGTGAACTACATCGGCACCAAGGTCAGCCACGCCTGGAGCATCATCTACGGCCTGGACGAACCTCTGTTCGACACACAGACCTTCCGGTGGGCTCCGAACCTTCCTGAATCCGGATTCTCCGGGATCTTCTATCCCATGCCCTCGTATGGAGACGACGTGAACCAGTACCAGTTCCACGTCTCCTACCAGGGGCACTACGACGAAATGCCGGATCTGCTCAAGGGGAGCCGGGCGCGGGTCAGACGACAGATTCGAGATACGATTGCCATGCTGGAGCGGGAGTCGATTGCATTCTTCCCACAGTTGAAGGACAAATACCGCTGGCGAGTTGCCCATGCGGGGGTCTACGGGATTGCACAGTCGCCCGGATTCGTGGGCACCAAACGGCCGTCCATGAAGGTGCCGGGATACAGCAATCTCTACGTGGTGTCGAACACCGTGCAGGAAGCGAGAGGCATCAGCATGTCTGCCATTGGACGATGTGCGCGGATGGCAAGTGAGGCCATTGTAAATACATAGTTGGCGAGAAAGGTCACAAGGAATATGCCCAAGAAATTGCTCTCTAAACCGGCTCTGTGCGTGAATTGCAGGACGTGCGAGATGTCCTGCTCCCTCGAGAAGAGCGGCATGTTCAACCCGGTCAAGGCGAGAATCTGGATCCAGAAGAACAAGAAGGGCCTGGATGCGCCCATGATCTGTAGGCACTGTCTGGCTCCTCCCTGCGAAAAGGCATGCCCTGTCGAGGAGGAGAAGCCGATCTTGCGCGACAAGCAGACGGGCATCGTCCGTGTTTCACTGAAGACCTGCATTGGGTGCTATGAGTGCGTCTCGGCATGTCCCTTTGGTGCCATGCGAGTAGATCCCCACACGGGCCAGGTCTTCAAGTGCGATCTCTGCGACGGAGATCCGGAGTGTGTGAAGTGGTGCCCCACCGGGGCGATTCAGTATGTGGACACAAAAGCGATCGGCACGGTGAGTTCAGCCGACAAAGGGTAGGACAACGGAGGATTCGCAATGTACGGCTGGGCCGGAAGCCTGTTACGCGTCAATCTGACGGATCGGAAGATACAGAAGGAGGAATACCCGGAGGCCCTGAGGCATCAATTCATCGGTGGGAGAGGCGTGAACTCGCGCCTGCTCTACAGTGAGGTCAAGCCCGGGATCGATCCGCTGGGGCCCGAAAACAAGCTCTTCTTCGGCACCTCGCCCCTGACGGGTACCGGCCTGATTACCTCGGGGAGGATCCACGTCACGGCCAAGTCGCCGCTCACGGGGATCCTGGGGGATTCGAACGCAGGGGGACATTTCGGTCCCGAGCTGAAGTGGGCGGGATATGACCACATCATCATCGAGGGAGCCGCAGACAAGCCTGTCTACTTGTGGATCGACGACGATCAGGTGGAGATCCGGGACGCCGGCCATGTCTGGGGGAAGGTGGTTTCCGAGACCTATGCGACCCTCTGGGACGAACTGGGGGACCCTCGCATTCGGATTGCCACCATCGGACCGGGAGGAGAGAATCTCGTCCGGTTCGCATCCCTCATGACGGATTACGGAAACGCCTGCGGCAAGACCGGCATGGGCACGGTGATGGGGTCGAAGAATCTCAAGGCCGTCGCGGTTCGGGGGACGAAGGGCTTTCGGGTGGCGGACCCGGAGCGATTCAAAGAGATCGCCAGAGATTGGATCAGAAAGATCAAGAAAGGGCCTACCTACGAGAGCTTCTCCAAGTTCGGCACCTTGTCGTACCTGACGCAGTATCATTCCCAGGGAAGGTCCGTCGCGAGGAATGCCCAGGTGACGGCCGATATCGACTACATCGACAACTACGATGCGAAGAGCATGATGAAGCATATGACGAGGAGCGTCGCGTGCTTCGGCTGTCCGATACACTGCAAACACGAATTCAAGGTCAAGAAGGGCCCGTTTGGGGGAGAACACGGTCACGGCACCGAATTCTGCATCATGAGCGCACATGGACCTGCCTGTGGCAACACCGATGAGGCGGCCGTGCTGAAGATCAACAATATCTGCAACGAATACGGAATCTGCGGAGATACATCCGGGATCACCATGGCTGCGGCCTTTGAATGGTATCAGCGGGGGATCATTTCCAAGGAAGACACGGACGGGATTCCTCTCGAATGGGGCAACGCAGAGGCCCAGATCGAGATGTTGATGAGGACGATCCGGAGAGAGGGGTTTGGGGACCTCCTGGCGGATGGTTCGGCCCTGGCAGCGGAAAAGATAGGAAAGGGGGCTGAGAAGTACATATCCCACACCAAAGGGAGCGACATCGATCAGGTTGACATTCGAACGCTCAAGGGATGCGCCCTGTCGGACGCTGTTTCGAGTCGCGGCGCGGACCCGCAGAGGGGATGGCCGGGGGTCGAGTTCTATCCCATGAAACCGGCAACCGCAATGAAGCTCTTCGGAAACGAAAACGCAGCGAACCCGAGGTCCTATGAAGGCAAGGGCTCGCTGGTAGATTTCTACACGTCCATCTGCACCATGTGCGATGCCCTGGGGATCTGCAAGTTCTCCAGCGCATGGTTCAGTACGCCCATCTATCTGAAGCACATGGGGCAATTGGTCGAGGCTGCTACCGGCGTGGATTTCAACGAGAAGAAGATGACGGAGATCGCCGCGAGGATCAACAACGTGGAACGAGCCTACCTCGTCAGAGAAGGGATCACGCGCAAAGACGATACGATCCACGGCAGGGCCATGGAGGAGCCGGTTCCGTCGGGCCCGTACGAGGGCGAGCGGTTGGATCAGGAAGGCTTGGACAGGATGTTGGACGACTACTACAAGGTTGTCGGGTGGGACAAGAAGACAGGTGCACCCACCCGGAAGACACTCGAAAACCTGGGGTTGCAGGATGTCGCGGATGAGCTCGCGGACATGGGCAAGATCACATAGGGTTCTTCGTCGAAGAGGGGGGGCATATGGAAGACCAAGTTAGACAGACGATTGAGTCGTATTTTCGGCTGGTGAACGAGGAGAAGTTCGACGAGTTCTTCGATCTGTTCGACCCGGACGTGGAGTTCAAGGCACCCTTCAATTTCACCGCCCGGGGGCTCGAAAATGTGAAACCCTTCTATCTGCAGGTCCCGGTGAACTATCCCCATCACGTGGATACGCCTGAAGAGATCCTCGTCTCGGGGAACAGGGCAGCGGTCTTCATCGACTTCGTGGGCACCTCCAAAGAGGGGATTGCCATGGCCTTCAAGGCAACGGACTGGTTTCGCATCGAAGACGGGAAGATCAAATCGCTGAACATCTTTTACGACAGCCATCATCTCGCGAGGGTAGGATCGGGGAAGAAGAAAAGTTAGTGTCAAGTGGCAAGTGGCAGGTGGCGAGTGGCAAGTGGCGGGCGGCAAGATGTGAGCAAGGCACCTGGTGAGGGGGCAGGCCGAAACTATCAACCCTAGTCACACTCGGTTCGTCAGCCGTGCCACCAGGGTTGATAGTTTCGGCCTGACCCCATTTTGGCTGCAGAGTCCCGGCAGGCCGTCATGACGGTTTGGGCGAAGTGGCGGGCACGGGCACGGATGGGGAGGAATACCTGACAGGTTATTGAGTGGGAGGAAGAGAGGGGAAGGGTTCTCCATGGGCTTGCTCGACGGCAAAGTGGCGGTTGTGACGAATTCCGGTACCGAGGTGGGGCAGGCCATCGCCCTCCTGATGGCCGACGAAGGCGCCCGCCTGGTGGTGCACGATTCCGAAACCCTTGCGCAGGAGATCCGGGAAAGGGGAAGTGAGGCTGTGGCCTTCATGGTACCCGTGTCCTCCTGGGAAGGAAGCCACGATCTGGTCCAAACCGCAGTGGAGCATTTCGGTCGGCTGGATATGCTGGTCAACAACGCGGACCACACCACGGGCATCCGGGATCGGTTGCTATCCGACATGAGCAAAGAGGAGTGGGAGGGAGTTGCGAAGGCTCAACTCAAGGCCTCGTTTCTCTGTGCCCGGGCCGCGGCTCCGCAGATGCGAAGCCAACGTCAGGGCCGCCTCATTCACTTTGCCCTTCCCGAAGCTCTCATCGGGGGCACGGGGCGTACCCATCAGGGGGCAGCCCAGATGGCTGTCGTAGGTCTAAGTCGCAACGCAGCCATAGAACTGGAGCGATACCATGTAACCTCGAATTGTATCGTCCCCTGCGACGGGCCCGGAGGGGGGCCGGAGCCGACGGATGTGGCCCCGCTGGCCGTCTTCCTGGGCAGTGATGCTGCCGAGGGCATTTCCGGCCAGATCTTCGGTGTTAGGGCAAAGGAGATCTTCCTCTTCTCCCAGCCCCGTATCCAACGTAGCATCCACAATTCACGGGGGTGGACGCCGGAGAGGCTTTCTGCGATATTCGAAACGACCATGGGGCCCCATTTCACTCCCTTGGAGTCCTCGGACGCTTATTTCTCGTGGGATTTGGACCTGTAGGGGGGTGGCATGGGCACGGGTACGCGTACGGGCAGGAGAGGGACATGACCGTCAAACGTCAACAAACCCTGTTTGAGAATCTGGAGCAAGGCAAAGGGGTGCCAAGTGGGCATACTCGATGGTAAGGTTGCTGTGGTCACGGGTGCCGGCAGGGGACTCGGCCGGGGCATGGCCCTTCATCTAGCCCGTGAAGGGGCAAGGGTCGTGGTGAATGATCTAGGGGGGTCCGTGCACGGAGAGGGCAAGGACGGATCGGTAGCCGAACAGGTGGTGGATGAGATCAGGGCAGACGGCGGCGAAGCCGCGGCAAATGCCGATACGGTGGCTTCCTGGGAGGGTGGACAGCGAATCGTGCAAACGGCCTTCGATCTGTATGGTCGTTTGGACATCCTGATCAACAATGCCGGCATTCTGCGGGATCAGCCCTTTTGGAGGATGACCGAAGAGGAATGGGATGCTGTTCTTGACGTACATCTCATGGGTTCGTTCCACTGTACGCGTGCTGCGGTACCCTTCATGCAGCAACAGAAATGGGGGCGGGTCCTTTTCATCACTTCCACCGCCGGGTTCATCGGGACCATAGGACAGTGCAATTACGGTGCAGCCAAGATGGGGGTGCTCGGGCTGAGCCGCAGCCTCGCTGTGGAAATGCAGGAATACAACATCACCTCCAACTGTATCGCCCCTTTTGCCTGGACGAGGATCCCGGCCTCCATTCCTGCGGTAACGGATGAGATCAAGGAAAGTGTGGATCGTCTGTTCAAGGACATGGAGCCGGAGGACGTGTCACCCCTGGCCGTCTTTCTCGCGGGGGAGGGCGCGGATGGGATATCGGGGCAGGTTTTCGGTGTTCGGGGCAAGGAGATCTACACATTCAACCAGCCCCGGGTGGTACGCAGCATTCACAAGGCGGAAGGCTGGAGCGCACGGGATCTCGCCGATCTGATCGGGCCCACGTTCAAACAGCATTTGACACCTCTAGATAATTCGATCACCTTTTTCGATTGGGACGCTCTCTTGTAGCAAAGGATCGTCACGCAATGAGCGAGGAAAGAGAGGAATCTGAGGGGCATCTGGATATTCCGATTCCCTTTGAAGAGTTGCCTCCCCACAGACAGAAACGGATCCGACGGTACGTCTATCTCGGTGGTCTGGTGTTTCTGGTGCTGGTCGTTACCTTCGTGGCCGGACTGTTTGGCGTTACGGCGAAGAAGAAGCGGCAGGCGGTGGAGGAGTGGCAGTCTCCGGGCATACCGGTGAGGGTGCTCGAAATGGCGGCTGTCGACCTGAACGAGGTCGTAGAGGCGACCGGTGTGATTCAGGCCCGACAGGAGGTCACCGTGTACCCGGAGGTCACGGCCAAGGTGACGCGAATCGAGGCGGACCTGGGCGACACGGTTGGGAAGGACTCGCCCCTGGTCATCCTGGACGACGAGTTGATGGGCCTGCGGGTAAAGCAGATTCGGGCCCAGATCACGAAGCTCACGGCCATGTGCGAGGACGCCGAGAAGAGCCTGAAACGAAAGGAGAAGCTCTTTCGGCGGAAGACCGTCTCCGAGTCGGATCTGGATCAGGCGATTCTGGCCGATCAGACGAATCGAGGATTGCTCGAAGAGGCGAATGCACAACTCGAAATGGCACTCTACGATCTTCGACATGCGACGGTCCGGTGCCCGATTCAGGGGAACGTTACGGAACGATTCCTCGAAGTGGGCAGCCTCGCCTCGCCCAAAACGGCGGTAGCCAGAATCGTCAATATCGACCAGGTCAAGGTCGAGGTCGGGTTGGTCGACGATGAGGTGAAGCGGGTGCGGGTGGGCCAGGAAGTGGACCTCCGGGTGGACGCCTTTCCGGATCAAGTATTCATGGGACACGTGACCGCCGTCGGGAGCCAGGCGGATGCCCAGACCCTGACATTCCCCGTCCGCGTAGAGTGGGAAAACAGAGAGCATCAGCTCCTGCCCGGTATGATCGCGAGGGTTTCGATCCGGGTCGAGCGCCACAAGGGGGCTCTCGTTGTTCCAAGAGAGATTATTCGCGACGAGGGAGGTCGCCTCGCCGTGTTTGTTGTCGAGGATTCAACAGCCAGGAAGCGTTTCGTCACCCTGGGCCCCCGGGAAAAGGAGAATGTGGTTGTATCCTCCGGACTCGAGGAAGGGGACAGGGTGGTTTGGGTAGGGCACGAAATCCTCGACGATGGATTGAAAGTTCAGATCGACACGGGAGAATGACCCGTTCATTTCACTGCTGTCTGAAGACCGGGAGTCCCTTTCCGCGTGAGCGTTGCCGAGTTCTCCGTAAGGAATACAGTGCTCGTGAACATCCTGATGATCGCCATCCTGGTCATCGGTGTGTTCTCTTTTATCCACCTTCCTCGTGAACTGCTCAGTGAAGTCTCCCTGAACTGGGCCATGGTCATCGCCCCGTATCGTGGAGCCTCGCCCAAGGAAATCGAACAGCTCGTTACGATTCCGATCGAAGACGAGATCAAGGACATCGACGGCATAGACTTCATCTCCTCCAAATCCACCGAAGGCTACACGGTCTTGGATGTCAAGTTCGAGGAGATGAGCAAAGCGGACTTCCGCTATGCCATCCAGGAACTCAAGAGCCGTGTGGACGGCATCGATGACCTGCCCGAGGATGTGGATGACATCGAGGTGAACGAGTTCGACACCTCGGATGTGCTTCCGGTCATCAACATCACGGTGAGCGGCAGCATTCCGGAAAGGCAGCTCAGGGACATTGCGGATCACCTTACCGATCAGATCAGGGACATCCCACACGTATCCCAGGTGGAGAAGATGGGGATGCGGGATCGAGAGATCTGGGTGGAGGTGGACCCGCAGCGGATGTACAACTTCGACCTGACGTTTCCGGAAGTGATGCAGGCTGTGGCGGTCAAGAACCTGAATGTGCCGGGTGGGAAGCTGCGGTCCGGACGAAGCGAGTTTCTGCTTCGGACCGTGGGGGAGATCGACGCCGCCGAAGACCTGAGACAGGTGATCCTTCGCCAGACCCCGGGCGGCCGACAGGTGGCGGTCAGCGATGTGGCCGAAGTGAACGAGACATACGACAGCGACATGGGGACGATCTCACGCATGGATGGGCGTCCGTCCATCACCCTGTCCGTTTCCAAGAAGTCGGCCGGGAATTCGTTAAGAATCATTGAAGAGGTCAAGCAGGTCGTCAGGGAGACGAGCGACCGACTCCATGGCGAGGTGAACCTCGGGGGAACGGTGGAGTTCGACGTAGACAGCCGTGAGCACTTTCTGAAGTTCACCTCCTCCTGGGACAGTTCGATCGATATCGAGGACAGCCTGGGTACGCTCGAGAACAATGCGATGGTGGGACTCGGTATCGTGCTGGTGCTGCTCTACTTCTTCCTCGGACTCAGGTATGCCTTCATCGCTGCACTCGGAATGACCCTCTCCTTTCTGGGTACCTTCATCTTCATGTCCTATACCGGCATTTCGTTCAACGGGAATTCCCTTTTCGGGCTCGTCCTGGTCATGGGAATCGTAGTGGACGACGCAATCATCATCCTCGAGAACTGCTATCGGTACCTCGGGATGGGTTTCAGCTCCAGGGAAGCCGCCATACGGGGGGCGAACGAGGTGGTTGCCCCGGTAACCTCTGCGATCCTGACGACGATCTCCGCGTTCCTGCCCCTTATGTTGTTACCCGGCGTGATCGGCAGATTCATGCGGGTCATCCCCCTGGTGGTCTCTATGGCCCTGATCGCTTCGCTGATAGAGGCATTCGTCATTCTCCCCACGCATTTTGCCGAATGGACCGGGTCGAAACCGTCGGTCAAGAAGAATCGCCTTCTGGATTTGCTGAACCACTACTATCCTCGGATTCTGAGAGGGAGCCTGCGGTTTCGGTATGTCTTCGTCGGTGTGGGCCTTCTGACCTGTCTCGCTTCCGCTTTCCTGATTCCGTCTCTCGGAGTCGACCTGTTCCAGGGCGATGAGTTGCCGCGATTCATGGTGTACGTGGAGATGCCCACAGGTACGAGCCTCGAGGTCACAGACGGTGTGATTCGACGCATCGAGGAGGAAGCGCTGACCCTGCCCAGGGACGACGTCACTTCCGTGGTGGCCGTCGCCGGACTCATGCAGGAGGAGGACTGGACGGTCACGTCCTCTGTGGGCCAGATCATCGTGGATCTGAAGCCTGCCTCGGAACGAAAGCGCAGTGTCGAGGAATTGATGGACATGCTGCGCCGCAGGACAGCGCACATCAGCGGGCCGAAAAACGTTCGATTCAAGAAGATGATCAGCGGACCGCCGACCGGCAAGCCGGTGGAGATCAAGGTGAAGGGAAAGGACTTCGTCAAACTGAAGGAAATAGCGGATCTGCTCAAGGCGGAGCTGCGAAAGATGCCGGGCGTGTACGACGTGGGCGACAATTTCTCTCCGGGCAAGCAGGAAATCAAGATTCGGCTCGACGAGGACAAGGCGGGGCTCTTCGGCCTGAGTGTAGCCCAGGTGGCGGAGACGATCCAGGCCGCGTATCAGGGAGGGGAGGCCTCGATCTGGCGGGACAAGGATGAGGAGGTGAAGATCTACGTGAAGCTCGCAGAGCAATGGCGCAGACACCCGGAGGATCTCCTGCGCCTCAAGATCGGGACCCCCACCGGGTTTCACGTGCCTTTGAGCAAGATAGCCCATCTGGATATCGAACAGGGATACGCGGAGATCAGGCGCTTCAAGAACGAGAGGGCCATCACCGTACATGCGGAAATAGACAAGAAACAGACGAGCGCCATCGAGGTGAACAGCGAAATCGAGGAGAAGGGGGGAGATCTCCTGGCTCGCTTCCCCGGATACCAGATCGATTTCGAAGGGGAGTTCAGAGAGTTTCGAGAAACCTTCGACAACATCCTGCAGCTCTTCATGGTCGGTGTGTTCCTCATCTACCTGATCCTGTCCGGACAGTTCCGGAGTTTTGTCCAACCTCTGATCATCCTGTTCACCGTTCCCTTCGCATTCCTGGGCGCCATGGTGGGGATTCTGATCATAGGGGCCAAGTTCTCGACGATCACCATGTACGGAATCGTGGCGCTGGCAGGGATCGCGGTGAACGATGCGATCGTGCTGATCACGTTCATCAACAATGCCAGGGCGCGAGGGGCGAGCCGGTATGCTTCGGTGGTGGAGGCGGGGATGCTCAGGCTACGGCCGATCATTCTGACGAGTTTTACCACGATCGGCGGGCTGCTCCCCATGGCGGTCGGTCTGGGCGGACATTCGGAGAGTTGGGCGCCTCTGGCGAATACGATCATCTGGGGAATGATGTCGGCCACAACCCTGACCTTGTTGATCATACCTGCCGTGTACACGATCATTGTCGACGATATCGCTACACCGATCCGGCTGAGAATTCGATCGCTGTTGAACCTCCCGGAGGAAGCCCACCCATAACGAGAAAGAGGACACCATGGACGAGAAGAAACTTCAGACGCTGCTGGACCGAATGGAGATCATCGACACACAGAATCGCTACGCAACCGGAGTCGACACCCGGGACCGGGATTTGTATCGTTCCTGCTTCACGGACGAAATGGAATTGGACATGTCCGGGATGGGCCTGGGTGAGCCGATGACCCTATCCGCGGACATGTGGGTTGACCAGGCCATATCGCTGGTCAGCGGGTTCGAATCTACCCAGCATATCATCACCAACCACGTGATCAGCATCGAAGGGGATAGGGCGACCTGCGTCGCCTATCTGCAGGCTCAGCACTATAACCCTGAGAACATGTACACGGTGGGAGGCTACTACAGCAACTCGCTTGTCAGAACCCCTGACGGCTGGAAAATCAGCAAACTCAAGCTGACCCCTGCCTGGACGCAAAACACATAGCAGAGTGATACGGAGTGCTCTTTCGGGCGCCGGCGTGGGTCCAGGCGGGAAAGATGGGCCGAAGAGCCTGCAAACGGAACGGGGGAAACGCGTTCGCAAGGGGAGAGGAGATCCATGATGGCGTACAGAGTAGACATGAGAGATATCCACTTCAATCTGTTTGAGAAACTCGACATTGGGAACCTATGTGCCTTCGAGGCTTACAAGGACTTCTCCACGGACGACTACAAGATGATCTTGAACGAAGCTGAAAAGCTCGCCGTCAATGTGATTGCGCCCACCCTGGCACCTACGGACAAGGATGGGGCGAAGTTCGTGGAAGGGCAGGTCGTGGTTCCGGAGGAGGTGCGGGACACACTGCATAAGTTCAACGAGGGAGGCTGGGGAGCAGTGAGCGCCTCCCCTGAATTCGGAGGGCAGGGCCTGCCGGCGACCCTGGCCGTGGGTACAGGGGACATACTCGTTGCCGCCAATACGGGCTTCAGCGGCTATCAGGGGCTAACGAGTGCCACGGCCAATCTGATCGCGGAAGAAGGATCGGACTACCTGAAAGAGACCTATTGCGAAAAGATGCTCACAGGAGTCTGGGCCGGGGCCATGGTCCTCACCGAGGCCCAGGCGGGCAGCGCCGTAGGCGATATCAAGACCTCGGCCAAACGAGATGGAGACACCTATCTCCTGACAGGCAACAAGATATTCATCTCCGGCGGGGATCACGACATGAACGAGAACATGGTCCATGTCCTTCTGGCCCGCGTGGAAGGGGCCCCGCCGGGTATCAAGGGTCTGAGCCTGTTCGTGGCGCCCAAATATCTTGTCAACCCGGATGGGACGATCGGCCAATTCAACCATCTGAAGGCTACAGGCGTAGAAGAGAAAATGGGGATGCACGCTTCTGCAACCTGTTCGATCTCGTATGGAGAAGACGGCCCGTGCAGAGCCTGGATTATCGGTGAGGAGAACCAGGGTATCCAGATCATGTTCAAGCTGATGAACCATGCACGCCTTGGAGTCGGCATGCAGGGGGTTTCTCAGGCGGCGGCCGCGTATCAGCTTGCCCTTGACTACGCCAAAGAACGCATTCAAGGGACTCGCATTGAAGACGTGAGAGATGCTTCCGCGCCGAGCGTGCCCATTGTCGAGCATCCGGATGTTCGTCGCATGCTGTTGACCCAGAAGGCTGTCGTCGAAGCCACTCGGAGCCTGGTCTATTCTGTTTCCTATTGGCTCGATCGTGTGAACAACACCACCGATGATGAAGAAAGGCAACGTTACAGCGATCTCGTGGAGTTGCTCACGCCCATTTGCAAGGGTTATTCCACGGAGATGGCTTTCCATTCCATCACCCTCGCGTTACAGGTTCACGGCGGGTACGGATACTGCGAGGAATACGGAGTCTCCGTACTCCTGCGAGACGCAAAAATCGGTACCATCTATGAAGGCACCACCGGCATCCAGGCTATGGATCTCCTGGGACGCAAAGTGGCGATGCAGAAGGGTCGGCTGTTCCAGAATTTTGTAGGCCTGTTGAGTGATTTTGTGAAGAGCAACATCGCTCATCCGGAGCTGGAAAGGCATTTCAAGCTCCTGGGTGAGGCGAAGGACCAGCTGGTTGCTACCACGATTACGTTGGGAACAAAAGGAATGGGAGGCGATATCGCCTATCCATTGCAGTATGCCACCCCTTATCTGTTCATGTTCGGTCATGTGGCCTGCAGCTATTTCATCCTTGATCAGGCCCTGCTGGCGTATGAGAAGCTGCAAGCCATATACGAGGAAAAGGGGATTCGGGACGACGGGGGGAAAGCGCAGCTGGTGCAAGCACATGGCGACGCGAAATTCTATTTCAACAAGATCGAGACAGCCAAGTTCTTTGTTGCCAACATCCTGCCGGATGTGTACGGGATCGCCAGGTCGGCGGAATCGGACGACAAGAGTCCGATGCATATCGTTTTTTAGTGGCCGTGGCGAGTGACGAGTGACAAGTGGTTCGGGGAAAAACGCGATGTTTAGGGGCTTCTTACGCGAGTTAGGAGGCGGGGAGGGCCTGTTGACACCGGCCACTTGCCACTCTCGTGGTGCCTGTGCCTGAAATCGAGATCCTGAGCGGTAATCGGTCTGTGGAGAGAAGCAGAGAGATCAATCCCGGGTGAACTCCTCCATCCAGTCGCGCGGGTACCCCGGAATACCGCGGCCCATCCGGCCGAAGAGGACTTTCGAGTATTTGTAGTAGGCCGGCATGGAGGTGAGCATCTTCAGTTTGACCATGGGCGGGAGCCGGGTGATCGCCTCGAAAACGCGATAGAGATACATATGGTTGCGGTTCATCCGGTCGAACAGGACCTGGGCGCCGTCCCGATCCCGGAGGGCCAGCGCAGAGACCTTGCCGGATGTAAGGGCCCCGACGATACCGTAGCCGCAGTAAGGGTCGTAGCTGCCCGAGGCTGACCCGGTCATGATGTACCTGTTTCCCGGCCCGAAGAAGAGACGAGTGCCGATCATCGTTTCGCAGTAGAAGGGCTTCCAGCCCTCGATTTCAATGCCTGCCCGCTCTCGAAATTGCCGGTCGATGGTCTTCAAGGCCTTCTCCTCGATCCGTGTTCGCCGGCCGAAGACAAGCCCGTAGAGGATGCCGTTCATGGCCACCGCGTAGAAATAGTCGGGCGAGTAGGTATCCGCGAACTGCCAGTTGGCAGGCCCAAGCTTGGTGTCCATGACAAAAGCGTAGCCGTATCCGTCTATGAGTTTGTGTACGGAAAAATCCTCCACCGTACACATCGTGCCGGTCGCCACGATACTGCCGGGTGGAATGTCCTTCAGCCTGTTGACCGGATGACCGAACTCGAACGCAACCCCGTGATCGAGGCAGATCTTGTACAGAAACGTGTCGATGGCCGTCTCCCGATCGCCTCGCTCCACGCCGTAGTGGTTCAGGTTCGGGAAGAGCCGCTTGTCCCGGATCCACAGTTGGGTCTCCGACAAGAGCTGGAAACAGCTCGAGACGTCGATACCGATGAGGTCCGACGTATACTGGAGGTCGATTGGTGTTGCATGAAGGGACGGATGATATGCCGGCGATCCGCCTATGGCCTTCTCCTTCTCCAGGACGAGAACCTCATCCCCCTGTCGCGCCAGATCGATGGCAGCAACCATCCCGGAAAGGCCCGCACCCACAACGGTTCTCTTCGGCATAGCCATATCCTCCACAGTGTCTAGGGTCTTCTGATCATCACGTCCTGGAACACCTACACGTAATCATCGGTGACCGGAAGCACGTCCGGGTGCATCAGGTTGGCCGGATCGAATGCCTTCTTCGTGTCCTTCAGAATCGTTAGATACTCCCCATGTTCGGCATACAGGGGGATGTGATACTCGCCGGCGCCGAACATGTTCCGGAAGAGAGAGCCTCCAAGCTCGAGCATGAGCTTCTGCGTCTTGTGCATCATGGTCGTAGCACGCTTCACATCCTCCGGGTTGCCCTGATCCCACCAGAAGTCGACCTCGACGCCGCCCATGCGACCGTACGGCAGCGGTCCCTGGATGTCCGTGCCGGTCATGGCATGCTCCACGGAGACGGTCGGGTCCGAGGTCTTCCAGTACTTCTGGACCAGCGCATCATATTTCACTGCAAACTCGGGGATCTTGTCCATCTTCATGTTGCACGCGGTCCACTGGAAGGCTCCCTTGTAGGTCCCGGCAAAGTTCTCTCTCACTCCGAGACTCATCTTGGTGGGGCCGGTGGTCTGCATTTCCGCCATCTCGTCTCCGAACATGCTACGATCGATGACCAGGAGACCGTATTTCTGGACGATCTCGGTTACGATCTCCTTCTTGATCTCCAGTTCCTCGGCATCATACCCGCTGACAAGAGTCGCCAGAGGGTGTTGAGGGCTCATTCCGATGACCCCCGGTACGGTGAGGCCTTCGAAGGCACTAACCATGGCCAGTGCAAAGAGCCCGGGATGTGCCTTGTAGATGAAGTCGGTGACGTTCTCCTGGGCAAGGTCGTGAATTGCTTCCAGGGTCTGGCAGAATGCATGATGAGAATCCGAGTCATAGTTGGCCGATACGACGTAATCCTCGAGGCCGTCTATCTTGTCGTTCTCCGGGTAGAGCTTTGCCGTCAACTCGGTGCAGACACCGAACATGCCGTCGGCGTTGAAGAACATCCCGAAAAGGTCGGGACCGGGCGTAAAATGCAGGGGAAGATTCCCTACATTCGGGATGGCGCTGGCGCCGGCCCGGTAGACTTCACCATTCGGCAGCACCCAGGTCATTGCGGAAGTCAATTCACAATTCGCGCCATACTTGAAGAGGGTCCCTGCGCCCCCCCGGGACACGTAGTTGGAGAGCAGAGAGACGCTCCCGAAGGTCAAGGGAAGAATCGGTTTCAGATGGAACCCGTCCCTTGCCCTTCGCTCGACAGACTCCCACCATATGGAACGCATGCGGATGCCTGGATTCACGGATACGGTCATGGACTCTTCGTCGATCGACAGGAGGGAGTTGGCTCGCTTCAGATCGATCAGGATGCCGCCCTTGCGCGTGATCGCCAGGCCGCCATGATTGAACCCGGTGGACAGGGGTACGACCGGAACGCCATGTTCATAGGCGATCCGGATGACACGCTGCACCTCTTCGGTTGTCTCGGGGAGGACCGCGATGTTCGGACGTTCCCCGGAAAAGATGGTGAAGTCTCTGCCGTAGCTGCTCAAATCCACGGGGTTGTCGCTCACCCAGTTCGATCCAACCGCATCCCTGAGTTTCTCCTTTACGGCCTTCAAGTTGGATTCCGTCAGGCCGGTCTCGCCGCTCCCGACCCCGAGGGGCTGCCATTCCGGATCCCCGTCCTTGAGAATGCGGCCGGGATTCATGATGTTGTCCGGATCCAGGAACCCCTTGATCCGCTTGAGGAGTTTCAGGTGGTTCGGGATGCTCGTGTAGATCTTTCTTCCCAGTTCACCATGGGGGCGGTTGAAGAATGCCCCCAGGTCGGCCAGCTTTAGATTCAATGCGTCAACGGGTACGACCGGCTCCTGTCCGTCGGAGAACCAGTCGTACACGGCATGGACGCACCGGCCATGATCATAGGCGGTGTAGATCTTGCCGGTCTGATCTTCAGGCAATCCGGCGGCGGACGCGGTCCTGGCTGTCTGGGCATCCAATGCCCCAAGTTTCGTAAACAGGGCATAGAACCCTGTGTGGCTCTCCCCGGCCTCCATCCAGGGTTGGTCGAGTTGTGGGGTCATGACGTCTACTAGATCTTTCTCAGGCCGGCACCTGTACGCCTGCAGATGCTTCTCGACCCTGTCCACGTTGTGCGCCACGTGCTTGGCCCTCCCCTCGAACCCGACGACCAGCACCCAGGGAGGATAGTCTTCTGCCGCACCTCGGAGCAGATTCTTCAGGGACACATCGTTCATTCCCAGATACTCCCGGCCGAGCTCGGTGCGGGGCACCTCCTTCAACGCCCTGAGCAGCTCTTCCGAGTCGTCGAAACCATATACGAGACAGGTTCGGACTTCACACACCGGCCACAGCAGGATCGTGGCGCGGGTCATGATGCCGAAGATATCATCGGACCCGAAGAACCAGTTCGAAAGGTGGGGGCCTCCGTCGCTCCTTCCATCCGACGGGTCTTTGGAAAAGCCGTGGGTCCCGGTCCTGTGAATGCGACCGTTCGGCATGATGAGCCGAAGATTGCTCAGCGGATAATCCCAGAACTTGGACGCAGCCTTCGAGACCATGCGTGCCGTGTGGCATTCGGCAACCGAATCCGAGTTCGCTGCCAGAGGAGCGGCAGCTTTGACGCCCTGTCCCCGCAACTCAGCGTTCAGTTGCTCCCATGTGACGCCCCTCTGGACGTGGGCCATGAGGTTGCGGGCGTCGACCTGTTCGATCCTGTTCATGCGGGAGAATTCGAGAAGAATCCCTTTCTTCTCCAGGTCTTCGGGAAGTAGATACCGATCGTTGGCGGTAATGATCGGCGTGGCGTTCTCATGGGCCAGGTTCACGATCTGTTGGACCTGTTCATCGCAGGAAGGTGAGGCCACGACCATGTTGGGTGCCTGTTGTCCGGCTGCGAGGAGCTTCTTTGCAGCGAGAGGTCCCGACGATACGTTCTCTTGCCCAAGGATCGACCCTAGGCCTTCCAGGAGTGTCTGTTCCATGATCCGTCCCCCCTTTTTGATGAGGTGATCAAGCGGCAATCATGGTAAGCATCCAGATCCATATCCGGTCGTCAGGAACTACGTTCCGTCCGCACATCTCAACACAGGATTCGTGTCCTAGCAAGAAGCAGACGGTCCGGGATGAATATTGACAGGAATCGCCGTCATCTGGGCAAGCCCGGTCACCGGATCGTATCGAACATCGTCGGGAATGAGGCGTTGCACATTGCTTCCCTTTTCCCGCACGTTCCGTTGGTCGGAAGGGTCTCCCCAGCCGAACGCGAGTCCGACCACATCCGGCTTCAGGTCCTCGGTCGATTCGACAACAGCCTCGACCGTGCCGAAGCCGCTGTCAACCACCACGATGTCATCGTCCTCGAGGCCGAGGGACTCCATGGCTGTCGGATGCATCAGTAAGGGGTTGAAAGAGCGCTTCTGCCGGAGAGACGGCAAATTCTGCCCCTGCGTGCAATACGCCTCTGGCATACGATAAGCGATCAAACGGAATCTGCATTCCTCTTCCGGCTCGTAGCCTCCGCCGGCGATCACCGGCTCGGCGCGGAGCACGCGCAGGTCTTTCAGAATCGCCGGGTGCCCGACCGCCATCTTCTTGTCTTCGTGCCCGATCATGCTCGGGATGAGACCGCCGGCCTTGAGCTCTCGTTCGCCCCACACGTGGCCCCCCGGGTGCTGCTTGATTTCCCCCAGCGGTATACGCTTCATCGGCTGGAGAGCATCCATGAGTGCGTCGGCCGTCGGTCGGGAATCCATGCTCGTATTCGGAATATTCAGGTCGAGATCGAGCCGCCCGGCAAGACCCCAGAACACTTCCCAGTCCTCCAGAACACCTTCAGGGGGATCTACGAGCGGCGGTGAATACTGGCCGAAGGGGAAAGGGAAAGCGATATCGCCGAGCCTCGTCACATCCGGTCGCTCAAAAGGATGCCTCACCGGGAAGACATAGTCGGCAAACTTCGCCGTAGCAGACAGGAAGAGATCGTTGACCACGAGTAGATCAAGATCCTTCAAGGCTTGGACCGTGGACGCCTCATCCGGAAGTACAAGGGCGGGATTGCCGCCAAGCACGAAGAGGGCCCGGATCTTGCCCTCACCCGGGGTGAGCATCTCGTCCGTAAGGGTGTTACTCGGCAACTCGGCAAAACCACCCAGGACATTGAATATCCCCTTTACTTCCCTGATGCGGGATGTTTCGCCGCTTTCGAGGGCCAGGGGAAGCGGGCCCATACCATCCGGAAGCTCGAACCCGAGGGCGCCTTCGTTCCGGCCCATGCCTCCGGGGCGATCGAAGCGCCCGCACAGGGCGTTCAGGGTCATGACGAGGTGTACCGCGAGGTTCTGGTGACGCGCCATGTGCACTCCCTGACCGCTCAGAGCGCCGCCTTTCTTCGCAGCGGCAAACGCCCGAGCCGCTTCGAGAATCAGCTGCTCCGGCACTTGTGAACGTCTGGAAACATAGGGAAGGTCGAAGTCCTCGAGGGATGCACGGAGTTCGTTCACGCCGCCCACATTGTCGAGAACGTACTGCCTGTCGTAAAGCTCCTCTTCCAGGATGACCCTGACCATTCCGGCCAGGAGGGCAGGGTCCTCCCCCGGTTTCACCTGCAGGTGGATATCCGCCAGCTTGGCGATGGAACTTCGCCTGGGATCGACGACGATGACCTTCATGCCTCTCTTGCGGCCGTCCGTCAGTCGTTTGAGGGGATTCGACTGGGGCATGATCAACTGTTTCGAATCGACCGGATTCGTGCCCACGAACATGGCAACATCGGCCCTGTGCACATCGAACAGGCTCACAGGGACGGGACCGCCGAACAAACGGAACAAGGCAACCGAATAAGCGGGCGAGTCGATGGTGAAGCAGGTATAGAAGCTCGGCGATCCGAGGGCCTCGATGAACTTGGAGGCGAACCAGGGACCCGCGGCTGAGTTGCGATACCCCCCGCACCCGACGTATGCGGCAACGGATCGGGGGCCGTATTGGTCTACGATTTCTTCCAGTTTTTGAGCGATCTCGTCCAGGGCCTGCTCAGAGGGGAGTTCGCTTCTGTGGCCGTCCGCGAGCTTCCGGGTAGACAGGAGTCGGTCCGGATGGTAGATGCGTTCAAGCTCCGATCTGCCTTTGATACACGTATAGCCTTCTGAAACGGGATTGTCCGGATCTCCGCGAACCGCCACGGCACGGTTGTCGTCTACGTCCACCTCGATTCCACAGGAGGCGTGGCAGAACCGACAGAATGACTTCTTCGTTTCAACCATACAGAAGACCCCACTCTGAAGATCATATCTCCCGACCGATCGCCGCGGCGTCTGCAGTGGCCTGGAGTGCAGTGGCAGGGTGCCGGGCATCGCCGATCACATGGACTTCGGGCACCTTGTCCTTGATCGCTGCAGAGAGGTTGTCGCCCGACTTCGCGCCTGTAGCCAGAATGATATACTCTGCACCCTGAACGGACACCTCCTGGCCGTCTTTCGTGTATACCACGCCCCCATCCACGATTTCCTTGGCTTTTGCCCCGAGCAGAATCTCCACTCGCTTTTCGTGCAGCCTCTCCATGAGCAGGTGCCTCGCCTCTGAGTTGCCGTCCAGAGCGAGCCTGTCCTGCATCTCCAGGATGGTCACGTGGGTGGCCGCCACCCCCATATTGTCCGTGGTTTGTGCCAGGAAGTCCGCCGTTTCGCAACCAACAAGGCCGCCCCCGATGATGACGACGTTGCCGGCCAAAGAAGCCTCGTGGCCGGCCAGGACCTCCCAGGCCGTGACGACATTGTCCTTGTCGGTCCCCTCAAGACCTTCCGGAACCAGGGGTGTGGCCCCTGTGGCTACGACGAGCACATCCGGCTTGCGTTCGTCGATGAGTTCCGGGGTCACCTCCCTGCCCAGCTCCACCTGTACGCCCGCCTTCTCTGCCTGTGTGGATAGGTACTGGATGAGCTGGCTGATCTCCTGCATGAAGGGGGGTACGCTGGCGATGTTGATCTGACCGCCCAGCTTCTCTTCCTTCTCACAGACCGTCACCTTGTGGCCCCTCAGGGCCGCCACCCGAGCTGTTTCGAGCCCGGCCGGGCCTCCGCCCACAACCAGGACCTGCTTAGGTTCGTCCGCGGGGACGAGGGCCATCTCCTTCTCCCTTCCCGCCGCCGGATTCACGATGCAGGTGGCGAGTTGACCCTGTACAACCGTGCCGATACATCCGATGTTGCAGGCAATGCATGGGGCGATGTCATCCAGGTTACCTTGAGCCGCCTTGTTCGGCAGCTCAGGGTCTGCGTGGAGCGCGCGTCCCATGGACACCATATCCGTCTTTCCGGTTTCCAGAACGAACTCCGCCACCCGGGGGGTGTTGATCCTTCCTACGCAGATGACCGGTATGTCGACAACCTCTTTGATGCCATGGGCGAAGTCTGCATTGAGTGCGAGAGGGGTTCCCGAAGGGGCAACAACGGCCCAGAAGACGTTGGGGATGGTGCCGCCGGATACCTCGATGGCGTCTACACCTGCGTCGACGAGAATGCGGGCGACGAACTGGCTCTCCTGGAGGGTTCGACCACCGGTCCGCCGCTCGTCACCGGCGATGCGAACGATGATGGGGAAGTCGGGTCCGACCTTGTCCCGGGCCGATTGGATGATGTCCAACAGGATCTTCGCTCTCCGTTCCAGGGAACCACCATAGGCGTCCGTTCGCTTGTTGAAGAAGGGGGACATGAAGGACCCGACCAGGGCATAACCGTGCGCGGCATGGATCTCCACCGCGTCGACGCCGGCTTGCTGGGCCCGCCGGACCGCCTGGCCGAAGTCCTCTACAATGGCCTCGATTTCGCTGCTGCTGAGCTCTCTGGGCATACTTCGAAAGATGCCCCGGCTGGCAACGGGCGACGGGCCGAGAGGATCCGCCCCGGTCAGGACCTTCATCGCCTCGGGCCCGGGGTCCATGAGTTGCGCCGCCAGCTTGCCGCCCTGGCGATGTACCGCATCCGCCAACTCCTTCCAGCTCGGGATCACGTCATCATCGAACAAAGCGAGCGGGACCACCCCGTACTTGCGTCCGGGATGCACGGCGCAAGCCTCGGTGATGATGAGACCCACACCACCCTTTGCGCGAGCTTCGTAGTAGTCGCGGTATCTCTCCGTGACGCTTCCGTCCATGGCACCATAGCCCATGTGCATGGGAGGCATGACGATTCTGTTTCGTACGACCATGCTTCCGATTTCGATGGGGGTGAACAAGTGTTTGAACATGGTGGCTCCTTTCTGACGAAGAGTACCTCGACTGTGGGTCCTCTAGTCGCGACGAATCTTTCGGAAGGCCTTTATCGCTTCTCTGTTCATGAGGTCCATGGCGTTCGGATGGATGCGCTGGAGCCACCACATGAACCGGGCATGGAACGGGAACACCATGATTCCCTTGTTGCGTTCCACCCCTTTCAGGATCTCCCCTGCCGCCTTGGTTACGTCCATCCGTTTGAAGGGTACCTGAGCGTAGAACTCATCATTGTCCGCCTTGCGTATGGTGGCGGCATCGTAGAGGCCGGTCTGCACGAATCCCGGGCAGACTACGCTGACCTTGACTCCCAGGGCGGCTCCTTCGGCCCGCAGAGAGGTGGAGAGACCCACAATGGCGTGTTTGGTGGTGACATAGAGGCAGTTGGTCGGGATCGAGACGAGGCCCAGGACCGAGGCCGTGTTCACGATGTGACCGAAACCCTGTTCGACCATGAGTGCGTAGGCAGCGACGGTACCATGGAGGGCCCCCAGAAGGTTGATACGGATAATGCGGTCCCAGTGTTCCTTTTCCATGTCTCGCGCCTCGCCCTGGATGGCGATGCCCGCGTTGTTGAACATGTAGTCCAGCCGTCCGTGTTCGGCCGCGGTCTGTTCGATCAACTTCTTGATATCCTCTTCCGAGGTCACGTCCAGGTGCGTCGGCTGGGCCTTGCCCCCGTTTTCCAGAATCCCCTCGGCAACCTTGTTCGCCCCCTCAACGTCGATGTCGGACACGACGACCGTTGTTCCGCGTCTGCCCAGGGCCTGGGAGACGGCACGTCCGATACCTGACGATCCTCCCGTGACGATCGCTACTTTTCTTTCGAAGGGATTCTTCATCTCGAGTCACTCCGCCCGACTTGGTTTGCCGGCACGTCCCTCAAGGGAATTGATCCGCCGAGCCATTTCTATCAAGAAACCGAGCAGGAAACGACCGGGATCCTAGCTTGTCCTTCGGTATTCGGAATTTATACTATTCGTAACATAGCAGGGGCGGCCTGTCAACAAAAACTATTCATTTTGCAATTTCTTTGATTAAGTAATATATTGACATATATATATAAATACACGGTCTTGAGAATGACATGTCATTCTCACGACCAACCGAACAGAGGGGGGCTCTGAGACCGAAAATCGGGTGAGATCGGTTGATTCCGCTCAGGGGCCTTGGATTCCCTTCCCGTGGACCTCTATTGACAGACGGGACAGAAGGCTCTACAAATAGAGCATAGGAAACTTGACCGATGGGACAATTTTTTCGTTGACCCCCCAATGAAACGGCATGCCGGGGCAAGGGGGTTGGCGAATCATTCGGGGTCCGAGGGTTTCAAATCCCCAATGAGCAGCCAGGAAGGAGTCGTCACCATGGAAGGACAGATCTTGAACGAGCTGAAGGCGATCGTTGGAGAGGAGAACGTTTCAGAGGGGACCGCCGGAACCCAGCGATTCCTGCGCCCGGGCTGGGAAACGCCTTTCCTGGTGAGCGTGCGTCCGAAGAAAGACGAAGAAGTGCAAAAGATCGTGGATCTGGCTCGGGAGAATCGAACACCGATCGTGACGACGAATGATCGTTATCTCCTTGAAGAAGACCTGGAGAAGGAAGGCATCTTCCTGGATTTTGAATGCATGAATGAGATCGAGGTCATAGACGGCTACACGTTGATGGCCCACGTTCAAAGGGGTGTAACCTGGCATCAGCTCAATGAAGCTCTGAGGACCCATGGAATGAAAGCGGCCGCCCCTGTTGCGGCCAATTCCAATTCCGTGGCGGAATCGCATGCGGCCCGGGTCGTCGGCAAGGCGTCGTCAAAATACTGGGACTATCCTGCCACTAACCTGAGATTGGTGCTGGCCAATGGTCGGGTTCATCGGACCGGGACCCATGGGTTCAGCGACGAGTCGGACGGCAGAAACGAGGGGGGGCCGAACCTGTCCAACTGGTTCTTCGGCGCCGATGATGTTCTTGGAGTCATGACCAGGGCCTCCATCATGCTCTGGCCTGTACGTGAGAGTCGTACTTGCCTGGTGTACGGATTCGAAGATGTCGATGAAATGCGAAGTGCCATGAAGAATGTTCCCCGCACGGAGCTGGGGGTAGAGTTTGTGGGCATGAACCGGGTCTCCATGGCGAACCTGCTGGGCGGAGACCCCCAAGATTATCCTGCCTGGAGCCTGACGATCGGTTTTGACGGACGGGCCAAGCGAGTCGAACACAATACGGATCGAGTGGGCAAGCTCATGCAGAAGTTCGAGTGCCGGCAGGAAGACCGGCTCGTCGCGCCCATGACCGAGCAGCTGGATCTGCCCTGGATGGAAGCGAGTGACTACCACACGGGTTTCTATGCCCTCTTCTCCAAGATGAAGGCGCTTGACGCCGAGGTTGACAAGTCATCGGCTGCGGCGGGCCTTTCACCCGAGAAGGTAGGGAAGATCTATTCTTCTTTCGACCACGGAAGAGCCGTGTACGCCGTTTATGACTGGTTTTCCGATGATCCGGCCCATGGTTCTGCCATGGACGCTATGAATATGTCCCTGGCAGATCTGGGCGCTTTCTTTGATCGTTCCCATGGAGAGCTCGGGCGTAAGATCTATACGAGCATTCCGAATCACTTGCCGGTGCTGAAACACATAAAGAAGATGCTCGATCCCGAAAATGTGATGAATCCGGGTCGCATCATGAAGGAGGAAGATCCGGAGTGGCAGCCCCTCGAGACCGGAAACGGCGAAATCGGATTGACGGTCTCCAATATAGAAGAGGTCAAGAACAAGCTGGCTGAATGTGTCGGCCAGGAGTGGGTGAGCAACAACCCGGTCGACCTGAGCGCCTACGGCCGGGATTTCACCATCTTCTCCGGTGAGCGACCGAACATTGCGGTTCTACCCCGGACCACCGAAGAGGTCCAGGCCGTTATCCGGACGGCTTATGAACATGGCATCCCGGTGGTTCCCCTGACTTCGGGATTCAATCATGGAGGCCTGGCCATTACCCGCAAGGGCGGCATCCTCATCGATCTCAAGCGTATGGCTGACCTGATGTCCTTTGACGAGGAGGCCATGTCCGTCTCGATAGGCCCTGGGATCCGGATGCGCTCGCTCTGGTGGGAATCGGTACGACGCAGAGCGTACGAAGATTTTCATTTGAAACCGATTCTGCCGCTGACGCTGGGCAGTGTATCGCTCCTGTCGAACTATGTCTCCCGTGGAGGAGCCGGCTCCCTGTTCAAGTACGGGTTGAACCCCGAGTTGACGGCCGGCATGACCTGGGTGCTGCCGAATGGCGAGGTGTTGAAGGTCGGTCCGAGCGCTGTGCCGAATGTGGGGAACCTTCCCCTCCACTTCACGCCGGGTCCGGATTTGTGCGGTATGTTCTTCAATGCGGACGGCATGTTGGGTGTTTGCACCGAGTTGACGGCAAAGCTCTATCCGGAGAAGGACAATGCCGCGGATTTCGAGGATTACGTGACTGCAGCCAACTATGATCCGGATTTTCATCATGCCTTCAGCCAGACAGTCAAGGCCATTCATGAAATCGGCCAGGAGAACATAACCGACTTCATCTACAAGGCCCATCCCGGCCTCTTCGCCCTGGCAATGGCTGAAATGTTTGAAGAGGTGACCGTCTCGAGCGCTATCAACGTGGCCCCGCAACATCCTGTCTCGTCGGTGGTCAGCGGGTATGATGAAGAAGAGCTGGAAATCAAGAAGGAGATCGTGGCCGAGATCGTCCAGAAATATGGGCTCATGGTGATTGATCCCGCCATGTTCGGCGAAGGATTGGCGGAAGCGCAATCAACCGATACCACGAAGATGAGTCTCGGAATCAAGGACAACTATGTGGGAGCTTACAAGGGGGCGTTCCAGTGGACCGCCTGCAACCTGAGGATGGACAAGATTCCGGAATTCGCGCGGAGGTATGATCAGCTGGTGCAGAAATACTGGAAGACCTCTGATCCGAAGATTTCCGTGGAGCACGCCATGACCGGAACGGACATTCAGGGACCCCTTCCATTTGCACGGGCGGGAGGTATCGAGGTGGACTTCTGGTGGGACCAGGGCAACCCGGAAGAGGTGAAAAGAGCAACCACCATGATGCACAAGACCCAGAAGCTCATGCTGGAATTCGGAGGGGCCCTCTTTCGAAACATGTTCGGCGCAGGTGAATACCATATGCCGCTCTGGGGCAAAGTAAGTGAGTACTACAATATCTTGAAGGACACGAGAAAGGCCTTTGATCCGGCCAACCTCATGCACCCGGACGTGTTGCCGTCTACGGACGACTATATCTAGGGATCATCTTTGCGGTGGACGGCGTGCCTGAATACATCTGCTCGGTGCGTTCATCGTGACTCAGTGGTTTCACGGCCCCTGGGTCTCCAAAGACTCCCTGGCCGCGATTCGCTGAACCATCTCGAACAGAATCGGTGGACGGCAGGCTCTCGGTGCCGAAAAGCCATGGAAATCGAGCACCTACCTTCCTTTTCCTTCGGTATTCGGAAATTATAGGTTCCGTAACATGTGCGTGATCCCTGCCTACAGAATCCGTATATCTGATTCTATTGAGTTTAATTAATATATTGACATATAAAAGAAAATGGACCATCATGAGAATGACATGTCATTCTCATGAGCGTGAAAGGGATGGATAGGATGAAGCCGGAATACAGACGAAAACAGATCATGGAGGTCGCAAAGAAGGTCTTTGCGGCGAACGGGTACCACAAGACGAATATCGAGATGATCTGCAAGAAGGCAGGGACCGGCAGGGGAACGATCTATCGTTATTTCAAGAACAAGGAAGCGATCTTCGCCGTAATCCTGGAAGAGAACCTCGAGGACATGAACCGGCAGATGATCGATGGATATGAATTCAGATCGCTCCTCTTTGACACCAAGGAGGAACTGGTGAACGCCTATGTGGAGAGCCTGGAACGGCTCCTGACCTTCATACTCGCAGATCGTGACTTCGCAAGGATCGCGCTGGATGTGTCATCCGGTGAAAGCAAACGATTTACACAGATCCGTCAAGAGTATGAACGGAAGAATATTTCCCTGATCAAGACGATGATGGACCAGTGGAAATGCAACGAGTTCGTGAGAGAGGACCTGGATACGGAGCTGGCGGCCATCCGGCTGAGTGGGGCCATGGAAAAGATCGCCAGGACCTATCTGTTCGAGAAGAAGAAGAAGTTTGACAAGCAGGAGATCCGGGCCCTGGCGGAGAAGAACGCGGAAATCGACCTTCACGGGATGCTCGTGCCCGAGTGCCGGGCCTCCCACGGCTGATCTCGACTCTCCAATCTTCAAGGAGACGGAACCATGAGTTCAGATCCTCTCGATCAGCGCCCAAGAAGAACGCAAGCCAAACCGCCTCCGCCCAGGATCAAGCAGGACCTATGTACCGGCTGCGGGCTCTGCTCCTCTGTTTGTGTGGTGATGGAAAAACGGAACCGGAAGGTGGTCATCACGAGGCCCGAACTCTGCATCCGTTGTGGCCATTGTGGATCGATCTGTCCGTCGCGTGCGATCGTTGGGCCGTCGGTGGAGCCAAAGCGACTGACGGATCGGGCCCGCGCCGTCGCACCCTCTGCTGCTTCCCTTCAGTTTCTTCTTCGATCCCGAAGGTCTGTCCGGCGATACAAGCGGAAACCGATCAGCAGGAAGGATATGGACAAGATACTCGAGGCCGGCAGGTATACGCCCACGGGCACGAACACCCAGGGCATCGAGTACATAGTGATCACGGACCCGAACAAGATAGCGGAGCTGCGAGAGATGACCATGCCGGCCGTGATCCGGCTGTTCGGTATGGCGGTGCGCGTCTCCAAGATCCCGGTCCTGTCCGATTTTCTCCTGGGCGACCAAGCAGCGGACAACTTCCAGAAGATCTACACGCCTGCACTCAAGGCGATTGATGCATATACCCAGCGAGGTGACGACAGGCTCTTCTATCACGCGCCGGCCATCATGCTGGTGCACGGTGAGAAGCTGGATGATATGGCCTTTTCCTGCTCGGCGGCCCTGTTCAGCTGCTACCTGATGGCCCATACGCTGGGTGTCGGGTGTTGCCTGAACGGGTTTCTGGTTCTGGCGGCCAACCGCGACCCGAAGGTGAAGAAATGGCTGGGTATACCCAGACAGCACAAGTGCCACGCTGCCATGACCCTGGGTTACCAGGATGTGAAGTACAACCACCTGGTCAAGCGAAACCCGGCCAGGGTCAGATGGATATGAAGGTTCTCGTATGACCCATTGGGGGGCATGAGTCATGGAAGAAGACAAAGATCTCGGGCGGGTGTTGGAGATTCACGAGGCACTGAGGGAAATATCCCGGCTCTGGGTCCAGGGCGAGGACTGGGAAGAGGCGGCGGCGGAGCGTCTGAGGGAGGAAGCCGTACTGCTGAACCACAGACGGTACTTCAGGAGCATTCCCGCCTATCGCGCGGTGGCGGAGGATGCGGGGTTGGGGGAGGATATTCCGGACACAGAGGTCATCAAGACCGATCTCATGTTCGCTACGGACATTTTCAAATCTTATGATCCGGTGCTCATAGACAACGCAGAGTGGCAGGAGATGACAAGTTGGCTGAAAACCGTCTTCACCGGGGACCTGCCGGGCGATTATTCAGACGTGAAGAATCTCGAGGAATGGATTGAAAGGCTCACGGCAGCGGAACTCAATATCATGACCAGCAGCGGAACCTCGGGTCAGTACTCGTTCGTCCCACGGGACAACAACACCCGGATGGGCCTCATGATGAATTCCGCGCTCGTGTTTCAACCTTTTTTCGGGAAGGTTCTCGAGAACATATCCGAATACGACGCAGCGATCATGAATTTCAAGGGCGGTTCCGCCGGCGTCCAGGCTGCCAGCAACAGCATCGCCAACATCGTGCAGCACTCTTACTGTCTTTACGACATGGTCATGCCCGCTGACGCGGTGCGGATTCTTCAAAGAGGACCGAGAAACGACGAGGAAAGGACCTTCATCGACGAATTCGACCGGGTGATGACCAGGGAAAAGGATCAAAGGTACGAGGTGATGCTGGACAACATCCGTGCCTCTCTGAAGAACGGGCAGAAGATCCTGATGCAGAGCGCCTGCTATCAGCTGAAGGAGCTCTGCAAGAAGGCGGTGGAGCAGGGGGGGCTGATCTTGCCTGAAGGAAGCATCCTCCTGTTTGGGGGAGGGTGGAAGACCTTCGAGGGCGAGAAGATGGAGAAGTCGGAGTTGATCGATTTGATCGAAGCGGCCTTCGGCTTGAAGGGAGAGAGTGCGGTCGAGGGCTACTCCATGATCGAGATGAACACGATGATGACCTGCTGCAGCCAGGCCAGATTTCACATCCCTCCGTTGATGGAGCCGATCGTTTTCGATGAAGATCTGACGCCCATAGACGGAACCGGTACGGCAGGGATATTCGGCTTTCTGGATCCCTTTGCCCTGTCCTACCCGGGATTTCTCGTCTCCGGAGATGAAATCCGTCTCTGGCATGGGGACTGCCCGTGCGGGAGAAAGGGATATGCCATCGACGGGGAGATCCGGAGGGTGGCCGGGAAGGAAGTGAAAGGATGTGGAGGCATTATGGCTTCGGTGAAGGCATAGCCGGGAGACATGACATTGTCCACCATTGAGGATCTTTGCCGGGAGCATGATCTCCTCGTTTTGGGGCAGGACGGTATCGTAAGGATCCCTTTCCTGGTGAAAGGGACCCTGCGGGTGCCCCCGGTGGTGGGAATGAGCAGAATCCAGGAGGCTTTTTCAGCCAAGGAAGGTGCGACCGGAAGACCTGCGAATGCAGTGACCACGGTCCGCCTGGAAGACGCACAGGTGCTCAGGGAGCCCGTGATCGACCGGGACACCATGAGAGTGACGGACGAGTTCATCTATCAGGTTCTCCCGGTATTTGATCCGGAGGAGCTGATCGAACAGGATCTCGACCGCGTAGTAAACGAGCTCTATAATCTGCCCTTCGAGCATGTCTTGGACTTTCTGGGCAGGGTTTCCTCCGCCCTGTCATCTTGCCCGGAACGCCTGGAGGCCCTGCAGCAACTGTTCAGGCACACAGCGACCGTAGCAGACCTCTACATAGATTTCTCCTTTGCGAGCCTCGGGGTTCTGCTGAATCCGGAATCCGCCAGGGAGATGGTAGATCGTGAGCTCTCGAGTTTCGGCATCCAGGGCTCTCGTTTCATGGATTCCTGGGTAGAGGTTTCGGACAACAGCATGGGGGGGCTGTCTGAGGAGTTGTCGCCCACGGAAGCGCAGGAGACTTCCGGGGATTGCACGAGCCCGGAGAAGATGTATCTCAGAGCCATGCCGACCCGACAGCTGCATCTCACTGCAGGGAACGCTCCGGCGATCCCCATTATCTCCACGGCAAGAGCCATCAGTCTCAAATCCCCTGCGGTCATTAAATCCCCTTACGGAGCCACGTTGGGGGGAGCGTTGGTGAGCCTGGCTGCTTGTGCCGTTGCGCCCGATCATCCGAGCGTCCGGAACCTTTCCATCGTCTACTGGCCGGGGGGAGACGAGAGAGTGGAAGACGTCTTTTTTCGTCCGAACGCCTTTGACAGGATCGTGGTATGGGGAGCCCCCGACGCAGTCGAAAGCGTGAAATCCCGTGCCATGTTCACGAAGCTCATCACCCTGAACCCCCGGTACGGAATGAGCTGGATCGGCAGGGAAGCGTTCGAGAGCGACGACTTCATGGAAGCTGCCAGACGTGGCGCCGTGGACACGATGATCTGGAATCAGAAGGCCTGCATCGCTTCCTCGGTGCACTACGTGGAAGGGGATGAAAATCAGGTCAGGGCGTATGCGCAGGCCCTTCAGAAGGAGCTCGCCGAATGGGACCGGATTGCTCCGAATTTTCTCGACCCTGCGGCCCAGGGTCAGATCCGCAGGCTGCGTCGCGGGAAACTGCTCAATGCCGAATGGATGGTCAACAAACAGAATGAAGGGGACAGGCAGAACGAAGGGATCTCCTCGGTGGTGATCGTTGTCAAGGGTGAGTTCGACATGATGGACCATACCTTGAGCCGGATGGTCATCGTTCGTCCCGTGTCGCGCCTCGAGGATGCACTTCCGTTCCTGAATCAGAGCGTATCCACGGTCGGGGTGTTTCCGGAGTCACGCAGAAAGGAACTGTGCGACAGAATACTGGCAAGGGGCGTCTCAACCACCTATCCCCTGGGAATGGGTGACAGAATGTCGACCGGATTGGCCCATGACGGCATGAAGGTTTACAGCGAGCTGATGGATTGGAAGAACAGATGAGGATCCCAGACTCCGGGTCGAGGAGGCGCGCATGAAGGCAGAAGATCTGGTCTTTCGTATGCTGGCACACAAGTTCAACATGTCGTTCATGCCTGTGGTCGTCACGGACGGTGTTGTGGAGCTGATGAAGGACTTCTATTCCCGTGAAGAGGCGTGGCTTCTGGTCCTGATGCCGATGATGCCGGCATCCGCCAAGACGATTGCGAGGCTGCAATTCAAGAATCCGAAAAAAGTGGAAAAGATGCTGCAGGATATGGTCCCCCGCGGGCTGCTGATAGAATTCATGGATGGGGGGACCCAGAAGTTTCAAATGGCTCCCTTTATCCCTGGCGTGGTGGAAATGACATTGATGAAGGGGGAGGACACACCCGAAAATCGCCGCTATGCGAAGAAGATGCATGCTTTGCTGGAGGAGAGCACGAGCCGGGTCCTGGACAAGATGGAGGGTATGGGGTCCTCCTTTGCGAGGGTCATTCCCGTGAACCAGGGGCTCTCTCACGAGAACCAGACCCTTCCGTATGAGGATGTCCGGTCGATCATCAACGGTGCCAAGACATTCGCGATCACACATTGTCATTGCCGCACGCAGAAGTTTCTGGCAGATGAAAAGGTCTGCGATGCTCCGCGGGACGTGTGCATGTCCCTGGATTTCGCCGCTGATTTCCTGATCCGGGCAGGCATCGGCAAGGAGGTGGACCGCAGGACGATGCTCGAAAAGCTCGATCTGGCAGAAGAGCACAACCTGGTTCATATGTCCGACAATTCGAGAAGCGGATTCACCTTTGTCTGCAACTGCTGCGGGTGCTGTTGTGGAATTCTGACGGCAACCACGAAAATGGGCAGAAAGGCGCCCGTGATCAAGTCCTCCATGATCGCAGAGTGGGACAGCAAGACGTGTACGGACTGTGGGAAATGCAGCCGGGTCTGTCAGGTGAATGCTCTCACGCAGGTCAACAAGATAACGCTCTTCTCCGAGGACCGGTGTCTCGGTTGCGGAGAGTGTATCGAGACATGCCCCGAGGACGTGCTCCGTCTCGTGCCACGTCAGGAATGGGAGGAACCCGAGGAGACCTACGGGCATATGGTGGCAGATATGCTGGCCAGAAGGATACGGGCAGAGACCCTGCTGCGGGTGAAGAAGCTTCCCGGGCATGAATATATCGCCAAAGCGATCAACAAGAGGTACGGTTGACTCCGGTCCTGCAGTTGAAGGAATGGAGCATGGAGGTCGGCGATGATCCTGGAGAGATTCGGCAAGCGCTTTGATGAGTTCTACAAGCGGTATCTTTCAATCACCAGGGAGAGCTGGAAGTACTATGCAAAGTTTCAACCCAGTTCAGGGAAGGTGATGAAGAACACGTCTCATCCGATCTGGGGCCCGCTGATCAGGAAGCTCTACAGGTTTGAAGGCGAGAACTACCATACGCAAGCGCACATTCTCCCTGTCAACAAGAGCCTGGACAAGAGCGAGAGACTCGCCCATTCGAGAATCACACCGATGGAACTGGTGAGAAAGGCGGTCGAGCAGTCGAGTTACCGCATCATTCTTCACAAATGCCTGTGCCGCGACGGATTCGAATGCAAGGATTACTCGACGGACGTGGGATGCTTGATGCTGGGTGAGGCGTGCAGGCGAATGGTGGCCACGGGCATAGCGAAGAGCGTGACCGTCGAAGAAGCCTTGGCTCATCTCGATAAGGCGTCCGATATGGGGCTGGTGCCCATTTGCGCGTGGGCGGAATTCGAGGCGATTGCGAAGGGAATCGCGGATGAGGATCATACGAACTACTTCGAGGTCTGTTTCTGTTGCCCGTGCTGCTGCCTCGGGTTACAGAACTACAAGCATATGTTCAAGAACGACCACATGCGGAGCATCATGAAGTCCATCGGCTGGCGGGCTCAAGGTACAGAGGAATGCATAGGTTGCGGTAAATGCGTCGAAGCCTGCCCGCTGGAGTGTATCACCCTGAAGGAGAACAAGATAACGGTGCAGGGGGACTGCATCGGATGCGGGCTCTGTTCGATCCGGTGTCCTGTGAGCGCTATCGAAATGAAGGAACTGGTGCCGATGAAAGAGGATCTTCTGGACTACTTCACCGGAATTCGTCCGAATATCACCGGGTAGCAGGAAGGGAGGCTCGGCATGATACTGGAGAAGCTGAACAAATACTTTGATCCCTTCTACAAGCGGTTCTTTTCGGTTACGAAAGAGACGTGGAAATACTACGTGAAGTTCCAGCCCACCTCTGCGAAGATGATCCAGAATACGTCTCATCCGTTCTGGGGCCCTCTGGTGCGCCGGCTCTATCGTTTCGAAGGAAAGAACTACTACACACAGGGTCATGTTCTGCCGGTGAACAAGAGCCTGGACAAGAGCGATCGAATCACGAACTCGATGGTGACACCCGTTGACTTGGTCAAAAGAGCGGTGAAGGAGTCGAGCTATCGAATCATCCTGGACCGGTGCCTGTGCCGGGATGGCTTTGAATGCAAGGACTATCCGAGGGATTTCGGCTGTCTCATGCTGGGCCAGGCGTGCAGGCGCATGGTCGAGACGGGAATCGCGAGAAGCATAACGGTTGAGGAGGCGTTGGGATTCGTGGACAAGGCCTCGGATCTGGGACTGGTTTCGATTCTGGGGTGGGCGGAGTTCGAGGCCGTAGCGAAGGGGATCTCTCACGAGGATCATACGAACTACTTTGAGATCTGTTTCTGCTGCCCCTGCTGCTGTCTGGGTCTGCAGAACTACAAGCACATGCACAAGAACGAGCACATGCGGAGCATCTTCAGGACCATCGGCTGGCGTGCTCAGGGGACGGAAGAGTGCTTGAATTGCGGGAAATGCGTGGAAGTCTGCCCCATGGAATGCATTTCCTTCGACGGAGACGGGATATCCGTTGAAAACGACTGCGTCGGATGCGGTCTCTGTTCGGTGAACTGTCCCAGCGACGCAATCGTAATGAAGGAGTTGGTGCCGATGAAGGACGACCTCCTCGATTATTTCTGGGGTGTTCGCCCGAATATCTCCTGACAGGTCGCTCGGAGGGAAGGCGGAGGTATGGGACTGTACAAGAAGGCCCTCAGACGGTATGACGACTTCTACCGAAAGCATCTCTCCCTCACTCGGGATAGCTGGGGAGTCTATACGAGGTTCTTTCCGATAGTGGCCGACCAGGTAATGAGGTACTTCAGTCACCCCGTATGGGGTCCGGCCCTGCGCCGTGCGTTCAGATTCGAAGGTGGAGATCACCACGCAGAGGCGTGTATCGTACCCATACAGCACAACCTGGAGTTCGCGAGCACGAGCAAGAACATGGTGGTGCCGATCCAAAGATTGCGCGAGGCGGTGGAGGAATCAAGCTATCGGATCACCATGGACCGCTGCATCTGTCGAGACAGCTTCAAATGCAGTCAATTTCCGATTGACTTCGCGTGCCTCATGCTGGGGGAGGCGTGCAGGACCATGGTCGGGAACGGGATTGCGCGATATGCAACCGTCGAGGAATCTCTCGCCCACCTGGAACGGGCCGCTGAATTGGGCCTGGTGGCGATCCCCGCCTGGACCGAAATGGAATCCATCGCGAAAGGGATTCCCGAGGAGAACAAGGAGAGGTACTTCGAGATTTGCTTTTGCTGCCCTTGCTGCTGCAACGGGATAAAGAACTTCAAGACGTGGCACCAAGTTCCGCAACTGCGAAAGTTGTTCAAGAACGTGGGGTGGCAGGCAAGGGCTTCCGATGCGTGTACGGGTTGCGGCATCTGTGTTGACGTTTGTCCCATGGATGCCCTCGAGGTTGGAGACGACGGGATGGCGCGTACCGGGCAGTTGTGCATAGGATGCGGCTTATGCGGATTTCGGTGTCCTGAAGGGGCCATCTCCATGGTGGAGATAGAGCCGATGAAGGAACACATACTGGAGTACTTCGGGGATGCGCGCCCGCAGATCAAAGGGTAGCCGGACCCGAGGCAACCGCAATGGAGAGAGTCGATGATTCTCAACCCGAAGAAGACGGCTAAGAAGATCTCGAAGACGGTACTCGACAAGGGGGTCGTGCCCGCCTTCAATGCGGCTTACGAGTTCGACCGGAAGCGCGGCGGGAGGATGGTGAAGAATTTCTTCAAGAGCTTTGAATGGCTCTATGCGCTGGCGTACATACCGGCGCTGCGGGACAGGATTCCTGCCTTGGACCCGGAGCTCTCGGACGTCTCCACGATCCCGATCAACAAGGATATCGAGGGAGCGGAGGGGATCGCCCTGCCCGAGGAGGTCCTGGACCGGTTGATCGACATCTCGAACTACCGGGTGATCATCGACCAGTGCGCATGCCGCGCCATCTACGGATGCGAAAGCTATCCGAAGGACGTGGGCTGCATCTTCATGGGGGAATCCGCCCGCAAGATTCCTGATGACTACAGTCACGAGGCGAGCGTGGATGAGGCGAAGGCTCACCTCCGAAAGGCGTTCGCTGCGGGACTCGTGCCTATTGTGGGAGAGGCGAGGGCGGACCATGACCTCCTGCGGATCCCTCCCGAAGGAAGACTTCTTACCACCTGTTTCTGTTGCGAATGTTGCTGTCTTTCCCGCGCCTTCCGGCGCGGACCTGTTGAAACGGTAGACGGGATTCTTCACCCGGTCGAAGGCCTGACTGTGGAAGTCACCGACGAGTGTGTGGGTTGTGGGACGTGCGTGACGAGCTGCTTCATCGGCGCGATCCAGGTCAGGGCCGGCAGGGCGGTCATCGATGACTACTGTCGCGTATGCGGGCGCTGTGCCGGGGCGTGCCCACACAACGCAGTGAAGCTGAAACTCGACAATCCGAACGCCGTGGATGACGTGGTGAACCGGATATTGGCGAAGGTGGATTTGTCCTGACCCATGAGCAGGTACTTGAGTGGATAAGGAGAAAGATATGCGAGAGACCGACGACGTCTACTACCGACTGGGACTGCGCCTTAACGAACACCAGGTAAAGATGCTCCTCGTGGAACCGTTCTTCAAGATCCTCGAGGAATTCTATACCCCTGAACAAGCCGAAGTGGGGGCGAAATTCCCGATAGGGGCCTTCACGGTGGCCGAGCTGAGCAAGACCTATGACCAGGATGAGGACGCTTTGACGGAGATGCTCGAGGCTATGGCGGATAATGGGTTGATCTTCGTCATCAAAGGCAAGGATGGTGTGAGGAAATACACCCTCACCCAGTTCGTCCCGGGCGTCGTGGAATACCAGTTGATGCGCGGGAGAGACACGCCGAAGGACCGGAAGGTCGCGAAGATGTTGAAGGATTTCATGGAGGGGGAGATGCGCGACCTCATGGAGGCGGTGTTCCAGGACAGGGAAATGATGAAGCAGATGATGCCGGAACCTCCGGCACGGATCATCACGGTCGAGGGCGAGCTGCCCCAGGGGACCGAGATCTATTCCCATGAGAGGCTGAGCGAGTTGATCGATAAAGAGACCTGCTTCTCCGCGGCAACATGCTACTGCCGGCACCACAAACACCTGGTCGACGATCCCTGCAAGATCGAGGGGCTTCCGCAGCATTCCTGCCTCCTGCTCGGCGAGGCGGCCGATTATGCGATCGACCGAGGGTTCGGGAACAAGATTACCAAGGAAGAAGCCCACGAAATCGTGTTGCTCTCCGAAAAGGCGGGGCTGATGCACAATGTGGGGAACTACTCTGACCGGGCCTTCTTCGTCTGCAATTGCTGTGGCTGCTGCTGCGAGTTCCTGGGGACCGCGAAACGAACGCAAAACAATATCATGCTGGAATACGCAAATTTCGTCGTGGTTGCCGACCAGGACAGTTGTTCGGGTTGCGGAGATTGCATCGATCGGTGCCAGGTGGAGGCTCTGAGCCTCGTGGACGAGGTGATCTCCGTGGATGACAACATGTGCTTCGGCTGCGGAAACTGTGTATCGGTCTGTCCAACCGAGTGCCTGTCCATGGTACGCAGGGCAACCGTTGTGCCTCCGGAGGCAAAGGAGAGACTGTCCCAAATGGGACTGGAGTAGATAGCAGGCGGGTTGCGGTGCCACGGTGATACGGGAGGGGTTTCCATGACAGAGGACATCTATTTCCGGCTGGGTGAGCGGTTGAACGAGAACCCGATGAAGTGGCCCTTGGACGATGTCTTCCTGGGTATCCTCCGAGAGTACTATGAGGAAGAAGAGGCTGCCCTTGGGGCAATCTTCCCCCTGGGAATGCATGCTTCGGGCGAGCTGGCCCGACACACCGACCATGACGAAGGAGAGCTGGTAGCGCTGCTGGACAGGATGGCGGACAAGGGGCTGATCTTCACCACCAGGACCGATAGTGACCTGATTCGGTACTCCCTGACTCCCTTCTTGCCCGGGGTGTTCGAGTTCCAGCTGATGCGGGGGACCGATACTCCGGAGGATCGAAGAAAAGCGCAGATGGTTCTGGAATTCATGGAGAAGATGAAGGTCATGGCCGCCGAAATGATGAAGAACCCGGATCTGATGAAGGAGATGATGCCGGAGGCGGCCGCCCGCACGATCACGGTCGAGAGGGAATTACCCTCAGGCAGCGAGGTGTACCCTTTTGAGAAACTGACCGAGTTGATAGAGGAGACGGACTCTTTCGCCGCTTCCAACTGCTACTGCCGGCACCATGCCTACCTGGTCGACAACCCGTGCAAGGTAGAGAACGTACCCCGGTATTCCTGTCTATCCTTTGGGAATGTGGCGGACTATGTGGTGGAACGGAAGTTCGGCAAACGCATCTCCAGGCAGGAATGCTACGAAGTTCTGGAAGCAACGGAAAAGGCGGGGCTGGTACACAATACGAATAACTTCACGGGAAACCTCGTGTTCGTGTGCAACTGCTGCGGCTGCTGCTGCGAGTTCTTGAAGATGATCAAGGAACTGGACAACAAGGTGGCCCTGGCATACTCCAACTTCGAAGTATCGATCGATGAAGCGTCGTGCACGGGTTGTGGCGATTGCATGGAACGGTGTGCCATGGAAGCGCTGAGCCTGGTCGAGGAAGTCATCCGTGTCAAAAGCGATCATTGCATCGGGTGCGGAAACTGCGTATCCACATGCCCGACCGAGACGCTCTCCATGGTCCGGAGATCGAACGTTGTCCCCCCGGAGGGCGGAATGACGATGGGCGGCCTCGCTGTCTGAGACTTCCTGCACATCAAACCGAAAGAGGAGGGAGTGCCCAAATAGGAAGGATCAACAAGAGGGACCTTGTTTCTGGGGAGATCGGAAGAATGATCAAGGTCATTACGATGATGAAGCGGCGAGAAGGCTTGACTCCGGAGGAGTTCAACCGTTACTGGAACGAGAAGCACATTCCACTCGCACAAAGGGTGATTCCTGATCATCTGGCTCCTGAGAAATACATCCTCAACCACGCTGTCAGGTTCGGAGATGCGTTTGATCCTTCCTTTGATGGTATCGGGGCTCTATGCTTCTCAGACCGCCAACGCTTCCAGGAATGGAAGGAGTGGTTTCTGAGCGATGAAGGCCGAATCCTTCGCGAGGACGAACTGCATTTCGTTGATCCCGGCACAAAGATCTCCCTGGTGGGAGAGGAAAGGGTGATCGTCGAAGAGAAGGAGTTCCGCGGAAGAGGGCGTGCATCAGGGGAAGCAGGCGAAGCAGTGAAGCTGATGGCAATGTTGAAGAGAAGGGACGGGATGTCGCTGGAAGAGTTCGGAAGACACTGGCATGAGGACCATGGGCCCATGGCGGTGCGGGTCATCCCGGATGCCGTGCGTATCAGAAGATATGTTCAGAACCACATGGTAGGCATCTCCGAGGAAGAAGAACCGTTCTTTGACGGCATCGTAGAGTTCTGTCTCGAAGGGATGGATTCGCTCGAGGCATGGATGGCCTTTTATACCAGCGATGCAGGGAAGGTGATCCGGGACGACGAGCTGAGATTCATAGACATGAAGAGAATGATGGTCGTAATGGTTGAGGAGAGTGTGTTCGCGGAGATGCCCGGCAGGAGTCCAAGTTGAATGATATGTCTTGCCGTAAGTCGACGACGGACGATGATCATTTGAAATGGCTTGAGAAATGGAGCAACAGGGAAGCCCTGGAGGGCTTCATGGTGAAGCAGCGGTAGTTGAGACAATCCACCCAAAGAGAGAGGAGAAGAAGCATGGCAGATCAACCGAAACCCCCAGAGGACATCACACCGGATGACTTTTATCTCAAATGGCTTCCCGAGCAGTCGGCCGCGGCAGACCCGGCTCAGAAAGCGAAGATCAAGGACATCAATGCAGTCATCCAGGTGGTGCTGACCGGAGAGGGTGGTGGGGAGTACTACATGACGCTTGCCGCGGGCGATTTCAGTACCGCCAAGGGCAAAGCAGATTCTCCGAACATGACCATCACCCAGGCGGTCGAGGACTGGAGAGAGATCAACGCAGGACGGCTCAATCCTCAGATGGCCTTCATGTCGGGAAAGATCAAGGTCGCCGGAGACATGAGCCTCGCCATGAAGCTTGGCTCGATCATGGGGAACTGATTTTTCGTCCGGATCCTGACGAAGAAAAGCGGAAAAGAGGGTCTTCTGGCAAGACCCTCTTTTCTTCCCTCCCGGGCGGAGCGCTGTGGAATGGCTTCGTGGATCCCCGTGAAAGGAGGTCCATATGAAGGCCTCACGTGCCTATCGGACGATTGCAGAGAAATATCTTCATACGAAGACCTTCAAGGACGTTGTCATCCCTGATTCCTTGATCGAGCTTCTCACCTTTATGTATACCGAGGAAGAGGCTGAAATGGTGGCAACCCTCGGTCTCGCCATGAAGAGTGTGAAGACGATCGCTAAATCAGTGAACCGACCGGTAGAGGAGGTCAACGGTATTCTTGCGCCCCTGGCCGAGAGGATGCTGATCATCGGTCTGACCAAGAGGAAGGTTCCTTTGTACGGGCTCCTGAACTTCTATCCGGGATTGTACGAAGCCCAGATGGTTCTGAGCGAGTCGAAGATGCGTGAAGGGGATGATGGGGCCTTCTTCAAGGAGTTTGCACGTCTTTTCAAGGATTTCTGGGAAGAGCTTTTCGCATGGTTGAAAACGAACCCCGGGTTTGCCGACCGATACCAGATACTCGGGACGCCCTTGGGCCGGGTAATCTCGGTTGAAGAAGCGATTGATGCATCGCCGGGGCTGGGCATTCTGTCCTATAAGACGGACAAGTTCTCCGAGATGGCGGACCGGGCGAAGAAGAGCATCTGTCAAATCGATGTGTGCACGTGTCGACAGGAAATGCATCTTCTTGACGAGGAATGTAGCCGGGTGGACAAGCCGACCTCGGTTACCTGCACCCTTACCGGAACCGTCGCAGAAGCGGCGATCAAGGCGGGTGCGGCCACACGTATATCGAAGGAACAGTTCATAGAATCCCGAGTTCAGGCAGGCGAGCTGGGTCTCGTTGCCATGACCGACGATACGGTCGATCCGCTTCTCATATGTACATGCTGTGACTGCTGTTGCTCTATCATGAGGGTCCTCAAGGACTTCAACAACCCGAACACATGGGCCCAGAGCCATTTCGAGGCGGTCATCGATCGAGGGACATGCAAGGGTTGCAGAACCTGTGCAAAGGCATGCCCCATGGACGCGATCAAGGTGGGCAGGGACAAGAAGGCAGCGGTGGATTACGCGCGATGTATCGGCTGTGGGGTATGCGTCGTCAAGTGCGACAAGCAAAGGGCGATTTCCTTCAAGACACGCAAGATCCACAAACCCCCCGTTGACAACCTCGTGGAATTCTGGGTGCGGCGATACTTTCAGCTGAAGGGTCGGGAGGAGCAGTTCCTGCCCAAGCTCACCTTGGGTGCTACCCGTGCCCTGTCAAGAATCAATCCGATTCATATCACCGGTCCGCGGGCAAGGCGAATCGGAAAATGAGGGAGTGTGCGGATGTTGTACCGCAAGCTGAAGAAGACGGGTGAAGACCTCTCCGTCCTGGGTTACGGGTGTATGCGTGTCCCTCAGAAGCTGGGCAGGATCGACGAAGCGAGGGCCACCCGGCAGATTCGATTCGCTATTGACCAGGGTGTGAACTACGTCGACACGGCGATGATCTACCACATGGGGGCGAACGAACCCTTTCTGGGTCGTGCCCTGTCGGATGGATACCGGGAAAAGGTTAAGCTGGCCACGAAGCTTCCGCTCT
This sequence comes from bacterium, assembly GCA_028277985.1. Lineage (GTDB taxonomy): Bacteria > Desulfobacterota > DSWW01 > DSWW01 > DSWW01 > S015-6. The sequence goes on from JANQFG010000265.1 coordinate 81,324, forward strand.
CCGCCGTGAAGACTCGAGAGGACATGGACCGGGTGTTGGGCGCCCAGCTCGACATGCTCAAGACGGACTACATCGATTACTATCTCTTTCATGGGCTCAACGGGCAGGTGTGGCAGGAAATGGATCGCCTCGGTGGGCGTGATTTCATGGACAAGGCGAAAGGGGACGGACGGATCCGTTTTGCCGGGTTCTCCTTCCATGGAGACATAGACGCCTTCAAAGGGATCGTGGACGCCTACGACTGGGACGTATGCCTGATTCAGTACAATTATCTTGACGAGAACAATCAGGCCGGTACGGAAGGGCTCAAGTACGCTGCGGCAAGAGGATTGGGTGTGATCGTCATGGAGCCCATGCGTGGCGGGAACCTTGCCGGAAGGATCCCACCCGCGGTTCAGGCCATCTGGGACGAGGCAGAGCCGAGAAGATCGCCGGCGGAGTGGGCACTTCGCTGGGTCTGGAACCACCCTGAGGTCACGGTGGTCCTCTCCGGCATGAACAGGGAGGATCACATCAGGGAGAACCTTCGGATTGCCGATGAGGCCTACCCTGATTCTCTCTCGGAAGGAGAGCTCGAGCTTGTTGGCCGGGCCTCTGATACGTATCGAGCGCTCATGAAGGCGGGATGCACAGGGTGCCGCTACTGCATGCCGTGTCCCTCCGGAGTGGATATCCCCTCCTGCTTCGAGCTCCACAACGGGGCGCATATCTTCGGTGACAAGCAGGTTGCCAGGATCATGTATCTGCTCCGGTTGGGAGGGCTCGGGGAGTCCGGGGTTTCCGGCTTGGCCTCCGAGTGTGTGGCGTGCGGGGAATGTGAAGAGAAGTGCCCGCAGGATTTGCCGGTTCCCGAGCTTCTCGAGGAGGTGGTCAAGGATTTCGAGGGCCGGGGAACCAAGACGATCATCAGGTCCATGGGCTTGTTCTTCACTCTCCAGAGATGGATCACCATGAGAAGGGCCCGCAAAACCGAGAAGCGGGCACGAAAGAAATAGGAAGCTCTGGGCCGGAAAAGGCCTCCTTCACGGGTTGGGAGAGGGGAATGACGGACAAATATGATGTTGCGATCATCGGAGGGGGTATCGCCGGTCTTTGTGCAGGGCTCACCTTGCAGAAGATGGGGAAGCGTTCCATCCTTCTGGAGCACGGACGCCAGGTCGGGGGGAACATGGCCGGCATCTGGAGGAAGGGCTTCTATTTCGACTGCGGTGACCAGTCGACAGAGGACGTGGGAATCATCTTCCCCATCCTGAAGGACCTGGGGCTGTATGATCCGGACGAATGGATACGCACGAGATTCCGCTACGCTACACGGGATCTGGATGTCCCGCTGTACGAATACGATCAGATGCGGGAGGATTTCAAGAACGCTTTTCCGGATTCCGCTTCCGGGGTGGACCGGTGGTTCGATCTCATCACACCCCTGTGCGGTGCCTTGCGGGAGATATTCGGCAGCGGTGCGATGGATCTTGTCAAGGATGGGAAGAGAGCGAGAACGGGCAATCTCAAGGTGATGGCCAAAGCCGCGGGGTTGGCCAGGATGCTCCCTGAGCTGATGACGAAGACCGGCGACGAAAAGGCGCTGGAGGTTTTTCCGGATGACCCTCGCGCCTCCTTCTTTTTCGGTGAGAGCAATGCCAAGAACCTGCCGCTCCTGATGCACCTTTTCTTCTGGTACACCTTTGTTCAGGACTACTGGTACCCGAAAGCAGGCCTCCAGGGAATGATGAACAAACTGGCGGACGCCTACCAGGAGAGGGGAGGGGAGCTTCGTCTCGAATCAACGGTCGAAAAGGTTCTAACGTCGGCAGGCCGGGTCACTGCGGTGGAGACCTGTCGAGATGAGCTCTTTCGCGCCGAGCATGTGATCAACACGGGAAACCCGAAACGCCTGATCAACCAGATGCTGGATGACCCGAACCAGTGGGATTTCAAAGAACGACAGCTCATCAGCGCCGGACAAGTCACCCCGGCCGTGTGCTCGGCCTTCCTGGGCCTGGACATGCCCGCCAAGGAACTCGAGAAGCACATGAAGGTGAATCACACCATCTACTGGCGGACATACGAGACGGCAGGGGACCGGATCTACGACCCGGAAGCACACAACAAGGGATGGTGTATGATCAGCGCCCCCTCCCTGCACCTGCCCCACCTCGCCCCGGAGGGGAGGAGCTCGCTGGTTGCGCAGGTGTTTGTTCCGTACCACTGGCTGGATGGCTGGGGAACCGGCACGGACGATCCCTTTGCCCGCTCGGCGAAATACAGAAAACTGAAGAAGAGGGTGCTGGACGAAATCATCCGGGAGACGGAGTACATCGTTCCGGGCCTCTCCGAGAAGGTGGTGTACAAGGAACTGGCCACGCCCAGGTCCATGTCCCGATGGACCCTTAACATAGAGGGGGCGATCATGGGATGGACCTATGACCGGTACCAGTGTCACATGGCGAACAAGCTCGTGCGCTTTCGGACGCCGCTCAAGAATCTGTTCAACGCCGGCCATTATGCGATCTGGCCGGGTGGGGTGGTGAATTCGGCCATGACCGGAAGGGTCGTGGCCAGGGGCATCTACGACGGGTTCCTGAAACAGTTTCGAACGTAGTAGCTATGCTTTCACCATCTCCATCGTTTCTCTGGCAAAGGTCCTTGCAGCCTCGAGTCGTGTTTCGTCCGGCTGCCCCTTGGTTGAGGGGCCGAGTTCGCCGAAGGCGCGCATGTTCGGATCGTCGCTTCCGAGGAGCATATCGATTACGGGTTGTGCGAGTTCTCCCTGGCAGTCGAACATGCTGACGATATCGGCCTTTGAAGCGGCTTCCCGGCTGGTCTTCAGCCACCCCTTTACCTCCTCACTCTCTTCGGGCGCGGCGTGAGTGATGAACAAGGCGATCCTTTTTCCTGCCGAGTGTGCTTCGAGGAATTTCTTGGCCGGTTCCGCAGGGCCAAAGGCGATGAGGGGAAAACCGATGAAGGCGAAATCGTATGCGTCGAGACCTTCAACAGCGTCCAGCGTCTTGATCTCCTTGTCCTCGGAGATTTCGCCATGGATGGCTTCGGCGACTTTCTGGGTGTTGCCCGTTTGACTCATATAGGCGACGAGTACCTTCATGGTGAACCTCCTCGATTCATTGGGGGTGAGTATTGCGGTCCCGGCTTTTCGTACCTTATATTCGAATCCCCTACCCGTGTAAATGCTCAGACGGAACGGGTCGAAAATAGGGGCCTAAGCGTTAATATAAAAGTTCATTAAATCAATTGCTTACGTATTAATATTAAAGCAAAGTATCATCTCGTATATGTGGGTCGAGAAAGGGACTGTCGAGCAAAACGGAGGCGGTGAGAGAGCACGCAGAGTCAGGCGAAGGCCTTCCCCGAAACGGACCGGATGACAAGGGGGCAGAGAATGAGCGATGGAGACATGATCAGGGTTTTCTATGGCGCCGTGGCGATCATCACCGGCGGGGCTTCGGGTATCGGAAGGGGCTTCGGAGAGGCCCTGGCAGCGAGGGGGTGCGAAGTAGTGCTCGCGGATCGCCAGATCGATCTTGCCGAAGAGGTGGCCGCAGGAATCAATGCCACCGGTGGACAGGCAACCGCAGTGGAGGTGGACGTCGTCCGTCATGAGGACGTCGTAAGGGTCGTGGAGCAAACCGTCGAGCGATGCGGCAGGCTCGACTATATGTTCAACAATGCGGGGATCGTCATCTTTGGCGAAGCGAGCGAGTACGAGATCCAGGACTGGGACAGGAGCATCGACGTCAATCTGCGAGGCGTCATACATGGCGTGGATGCTGCCTACCGGGTCATGATCGAGCAAGGATTCGGACATATCATCAACACGGGTTCCATCGCAGGATTGATGCCCTGGCCGATGGAAATCGGCTATTCCACAACCAAGCACGCCGTGGTTGGCCTGACGAATTCCCTGCGCGCGGAGGCTGCGCACGCCGGGGTTCGTGTCAGTGCACTGTGTCCGGGACTTATACAGACGCCGATACTCGATGGGGGCAAATACGGCAAGTGGATTCGGGAATATCCGAAGGACGAGGTGAGGAAATACATGGAGAGTGTCAGGCCGTTGCCCATCGACAAATTCGTGCAACTCGCCCTCAAGCAGATTGCACGTAACAAGGCGATCATCGTCCTTCCGATGATGTACAGGATTTTCTGGCGTTTGCACAGGATGTCTCCCCTGTTGGGAATAGCGATCGCACGAATGTTGTTTCAGACCATGCGAAAGCAACTAAAGAAATTCGAATCGACCCGGTGACGAATCAGGCAGGCCTGCAGGACGCGGATGAGGCAGGGTGGGCTATCCCGTTGATTGGGGCAGAATCGTTGCAGCGGGGATCCACATATTGAAGTCTTCCAGGCGGACGCACAGTGTGAACTTCCCACTGGAGATGTCAGGGAACATTCCCGGGTCTATCTTGCTCTCCCGGAGTCGACCGATCTTCATCGTAGCCCTCGTGGTGGGCGCATAGGAGTAGGATTGTCCCCGAAAGTGCTGGGCCGTGGCCCTTTGGTTTGCCGGGAGCCATCGGTCTGAGTAAGGAAAGCCGAAGCGGCCGGTACTGAACGTGAGTTCCGCGAAAACAGCGCCCTCCGAAGAAACGGATATCTGTTCCCATCCGTTGGGCAGAAAGCGGGATTCGAACCGGGCGATCGTTTTCGGAATGCCCCAGTTCTCGAGGCCGTTGACAACGCTTTCCGGGGTCGAAACGAAGATCCTGCTGATCGTACGGCAGGACTTCTTGCCAAAGCGAAATCTGCCGGGGTCGAAGAGCAATTCCTTGTACGGCCCCACCGGGGAGTCCTTGTAGTCCACATAGATCATTCTGCTGTATCTTCCCAGTCGGCAGCCCTTGAGGCTTTCAGGAACAAAGCACTGCTGGTCGAGCACTTCCCCCGGCATCCTCATGGCGACTACGTAAGCATCTCCGGCGAGCCGCCACGGCGCCTTGGCCCTCTTGATTCCGTCCGTGTCCTGTGTGTGATCCATCAGTGACTTCTCAGCTCGTGGAAGATGACGGCACGAACAGTACCTTGCCACGGGACATATCCTTCTCGTAACGGACGATCGCCTCCTGGACGTGATCCAGGGGAACCCTTTGTGCTACTTCGGTAGCCCATTCCTTTCCTGCACCCTTCAGCGCTCTTCGTATGCAGGAAATGGTCCGCAATGGGCCCTTCTTCTCCATCCAATCGGAGAACCAGAAACCCTCGATCTGCTTGTCTTCAAAGATCAGCTTCTTCGGGTCAATCCTCGCATCCTCGAGGGACAACGCTCCGTAGACCACGATCTGGGATCCCTTCGGCATTGCGTCGACAAGTTGCCCCGTGGACGGTCCCCCTATCGGGTCGAACGCGATGGTGGCGCCGAGGCGTTGGGACTCCTCCTTCAACCGCTCCAGGAAGTCCGGACTCGATTCGTTCAGAACGATCTCGTTCCCCAATTCTCTGAGCAGACGGACCTGTTCCTCCCGACGTACGATGTGGATGACCGGATAACCGGATTTCGAAGCGATACGATAAAGGATTCTGCCGAGCGCGCCGGCCGCCGCAGTATGAACCGCTGCCCGATGGCCACGGCTCTTAGCCTCGTGCAGAAGCGCGATGGCGGTGACCGGGTTTGCCAGCGTCATGGCGCCCTCTTCGTCGCTCACACGTTTGGGCAACGGCATGCACAACCGGGTCGAGGTCGTCACGTATTCCGCCCACGTTCCGCCGCCTTCCGGCTGTGTACCACAGGCTACGCGTTTGCCCAGGAGCCATCGGCCGTAGAGGTCCGGGCCGGCCGAGACGACGATTCCGGCACCCTCGAACCCGGGGATCGCAGGCAAGGGTTTGGTCAAGCCGTACCGGCCACGGATGAACATGATATCCGAGGGATTGATCGGTGCCGCGGCCACGCGGACCGTGACTTGTCCGGGCCCGGGTCTTTCCACAGGGGTGTCCTCGACGCAAATCGATCCCGGCTTTCCATCATAAGCATGCAGGCGCACAGCTTTCATCGATGAGGGAAGAGGTTCTCGTGGTGGTGACATGGAAGCTCCTCCTTTGATTCACACGGGTGATTCCATCATGCCATGGGGATCGTACGGATGATCGTAGGCGATGCGCATCATCCCATAGATTTCACCCATGGTGGTCCCGGCCTGTAGAGCATCCGTGATCACGTGGATGAGGTTCTCGTTCGGGTCTTTTGCCTTTTCAGAGACGTTGCCGAGAACCTCCTTGATCCTGGTCTGATCTCGTTTGTCCTTGAAACGCTTGATCTCGTCGATCCGGGACCAATAGGGTTCGATCTTACTCTCTACAACCTCTTTGAGCAGGGTGTCCTCTTCCTCAGGGATCTGAAAGATATTGAGGCCTACCTTCGGCTCGCTCCCATCGGCGATCCGCCTTGAATACTCGGCCATGGAGTCATCAAAGAGCCTCTTGAACCATCCCTTGTCCGAAAGCTCCGCAGGATCCCCCATCGCCTCGATTTCAACGACCCTGTCCCAGATCCTCTTTTCCATGTCATCCGTCAGGGATTCGATATAGTAGGACCCGCCGAGGGGGTCGAGCACCTTGGCCACGTTGGATTCCAGATGGATGATCTGCTGGGTCCTCAAGCCTACCATGTGAGATTCGGGGCTGGGTGTACGATACGCCTCGTCAAATGCAGAGATCTCGAGGGCCTGCACGCCGGCCATGACCAGCGCCAGGGTCTGGAGGGTGCCTCGGACGATGTTGTTCGCCGGCTGCTGTGCGGTCAGGGAGAGTCCCGAGGTGTGGCAGGTGATCACCGCAGACCAGGAGCGCGGGTCTTTTGCCTCGAATTCCTCTCTCATCATCCTGGCGAAGAGCCGCCGGGTGGCTCGGATCTTGGCGACCTCCTCGAAGAAGTCCATGCTGCAATTGACCAGGATGCCTATGCGCGGCGCAAAGCTGTCGATATCCATGCCGCTCTTCAGCAGTTCCCTGATGATGTACCTGATCTCGATGAAGCCGAGTGCCATCTCGTTTGCGGCGTCCATACCGGTTTCGGCGATGAAATAGGTGTCTTCCACAAAGGAATGGAATTTCGGCAGTCTCTCGGTGCAGAACTTGATGGAGTCGACAGCCAACCTGAGCCTGAGGCGAAAGGGCATGTGACAGGCATAGCCGCAATCCTCGATATAGAAGGGGGCCTGGATCACGGAACCGCGGAGTCGATCAGGGGGAATGCCGCTCTCTCCGGCGATCGTGTATAAGCTCGCAGCAGCCATGGATGCGGGCAACGAGCAGGAGACTACAGCGGAATCCAGTGGGATATCCTTGTAGAGTTCCCGGTAATCATCCAGACAGCAGAGGGACACGCCCTGGGTCCCCACGGCGTTGACTGCCAGGGGATGGTCCGGGTCCATGTAGGCCATGGTGGGGCTGTCGCCTATGACGTCGAGCCCTGTCTGCCCTTGTGCGAGAAGGTACTTCAATTGCTCGTTCGACCTGGAGGGTTCTCCCTCCCCCGAGAGCTATCGCTGCATCCATCCCCCCGCGACCCGTGCGCGACGGCCCCGGGTGTAAGGATAGTCCCCGGGGGCACCCAGCTGATTCTCGTAATCAAGATCCTTGACGTCCTCGGGCATGTAAACGGACTTGAGTGGTATGCCGGATCGGGTACGGTTCTCTGTCATCGCGACGATTCCCTCCCCTCAGGGTTTCTTCTGAAGTCCATGCAAGTACTCATTGCAAAGCCTCGTTTCGATGAAGGAAGAACGACAGCACTATTAGTCTATAGCAAAGGAGAATCTAGTGTTCAAGTGTCAGCATCGTCATCGCCCAGCCTTGTGTAAGCGAGGGGGTAAAGGTATATTGGTGTCAACCCTGAAGGCGAAGAAGACTGACCCGACTTCCGAGAGGAACTCGAGGTTCGAGAAGAAGGAGGACGAGATGCCGCCCAACACGGAAAAGGTGATGCCGAAGCTTGGTAGACTCTATGAAGGTCTCTGCAAGATACCCCTCATAGGTGAGCCCTTGGCAAGATCCATGAATCGAAACATGGGCAGAATGATCTTCCACATGCCCGGATCCGGGGCGAAGCGCCTGTCCTCTGTTGCGGAGTTGAAGGAGTACTTGCTCAAGACAGGCGAAGAGATGAACTTTCCTTTTGAGGTCATCGAGGAGAGCGTCGGGCCAGACAGCTTTGAGTTCTACGTAAACGGGTGCCCCTACGGTTTCAAACGGCCTGATCAGGCGAAAGCCTGCGATGCGGCCATGGAAATGGACCGGGTCCTCTTCGCACTCCTTGGAGGGGAGCTCATCGTTCAGGAGGCTGCTCCCGAAGGTGTTCAGAAGTGCAGGATCCTGTTGAAGCTCAAGAAGTGAGTTTGCTCCCCACCGGGTAGGATCATCAGATCTTTCGGCCGATCTCGGCTCCTGCGGCAGTCGCCTCCAGGGCTCTGCGCGGCTGTGTTGCGTCGCCGATGACATAGACCTCCGGCACCTTCCCCTCGAGCTCTCTTGACAGGTTGTCGACAGGTTTCACCCCCATCGCAAGTATGACGTATTCGAAACCTCGAAGGGTTTCCTCCTGGCCGTCTCTCTCGAAGACGACCCCATCCTCCAGGATTTCTTTGACGTTGGCACGGGCGATGATGTGGACACGTTTCTCCCGCAGTCTGTCCAGGAGGAGATGCCGTGGTTCTGCCATGCTGTCCAGGGCGATGTCCTCTCGCATCTCCAAAAGGGTGACTTCCGTGGGAGCGGCCGCCATGTTGTCTGTGGGGAGCGCGAGGAAATCGGCGGTTTCGCATCCGGTGAGTCCTCCACCGACGACGAGTACTCTTCTGGCCTTCGATGCTTCGTGACCGGCCAGGACTTCCCAGGCCGTTACGACCGTGTCCCTGTCGATTCCCGGAATGGTCTCAGGGACGAGGGGGGTTGCCCCGGTCGCGACGATCGCCACATCCGGCTTGAGTTCGTCTATGAGTTCAGGGGTGACGGCCTTGCCCAGCTCAACCTGGACACCGGCCTTCTGCACGCGGGTCGACAGGTGCTTGATGAGCTGGCCGAGCTCCTGCATGAACGGGGGAACGCTGGCGAGCTTGACCTGACCTCCCAGCTTCTCCTCTTTCTCGTAGAGAGTTACCTCGTGCCCTCTCAGAGAAGCTACCCTGGCCGCCTCCAGCCCTGCAGGTCCCCCGCCGGCTACGAGCACCTTCTTCCGTTGTTCGGAAGGGACAAGGGCCATCTCCTTCTCTCTGCCGGCGGCGGGGTTGATGATGCACGTGGCATGGAGTCCCTGTACAACCGAACCGATGCACCCGCAGTTGCAGGCGAGGCAGGGGACGATCTCGTCCAGATCGCCCGCGGCCGCCTTGTTCGGTAATTCAGGGTCCGCGTGCAGGGCCCTTCCCATGGACACCAGGTCCACCCTGCCTGTCTCCAGGAGGAATTCCGCCATCCTTGGGGAATTGATCCTGCCCACGCAGATGACCGGCACATCGACCACCTGCTTCATTGCTTCGGCGAACTCGGCGTTGAGTGCAAGGGGTGTGCCCGAGGGGGGAACGACGGCCCAGAAGACGTTTGGGATGGTTCCTCCCGACACCTCGAGCGCGTCCACCCCTGCCTTGACGAGGATGCGTGCGATGAACTGGCTCTCCTGAAGGGTGCGACCTCCGGTTCGTCGCTCATCACCGGACATCCTCACGATGATCGGGAAATCCTCGCCCACTTGGGCCTGGATGGCTTCGATGATCTCGAGAAGGATTCTGAGCCTGCCTTCCAGAGATCCGCCATACTGGTCCGTTCGTTTGTTGAAAAAGGGAGAGAGAAAGGAGCCGACAAGGGCATAGCCGTGAGCGGCATGGATTTCGACACCGTCAAGGCCGGCTTCTTTGGCGCGGCGGGTGGCTTGGGCGAAATCGTCCACAATGGCCCGGATCTCTTCGACAGAGAGTTCTCTGGGGACGTCTCGAAACAGACCACGCCCTATCACCGGCGAGGGGCCCACCGGCTGAATTCCTGTGAGCATCATGATGCTTTCCGGCCCCGGATCCATCAGCTGAACGGCGAGTTTGGTTCCGTGGCGATGGGTGGCTTCTGCCAGTTCGCTCCAACTCCGGATCTGGTCATCGTCGTACAGACCAAGGGGAAACATCCCGTATTTTCGCTCGGCGTGCACGGCTGCCGCCTCTGTGATGATGAGACCGGCGCCGCCCTGTGCGCGAGCCTCGTAGTAGTCCCTGTGTTTCTCCGAAACGGTTCCTTCCGGAACGCCGTACCCCACGGTCATCGGAGGGAGAACGATCCGATTCTTGACTTCCATCGATCCGATGCGAATGGGGCTGAACAGATGGTCGAGCATGTCCGTATCCTTCCATGGTATTTGAGAAGAATCGTGTTATGGTTTTTCACTGTATAATATTATTGGCCGGATGATGAGACAGGGGAGCGAGGTCATTCAGCCTGAAATCAGTATAGGTTTGACCGCGGAGGGTGTCAATGAGGGTGATGCACGAAACGCAATATCCGTGGAGTCTTTTAGAAGACACGTTCAGTTTTTTGGATTCGAAATTCAAGGTGCCGAAAGAGAAGTTAGAGTCAAAAAATTAATGATACGTTCAAGAAACTGTTTTTGAATTAAACTTGACTGGCCGGTCAAGACAGTGAAGAATATAACCGATGCTACACGAATAGAATAGCATTTGATCCATGCGAATGCTCGGGTTGAAGACGACAGGAACAAGCGGTTGGTTTTGCTGAGAAGGTAGCAGCAGTTCTTTGGTCCGGTCGCATCGACCAGGATGCTTCCGCCGGCAGTTCAATATCTCATCCAGGGAGGTGCATCATGAAAAGAGGCTATGGCTTGTTCGTTCTTCTCACCCTCGTGCTCCTGACTTCGCCTGCGGCGGCATATGTTCTGGATCATCACGAATGCTACCGCGCGAATGACGAAGCAACGCGTGTTGAAACCGCCAGGGCCATTCTCATGGTGAACGCGGTTCCTTCGAGCCCTTATTACTATGAAGATGTGATCTACTACTGGGCCGACCAGCCGGTTGCACCTCCCGACGGGGAAGGGGCCATTTACAAGGAAACAGTACTAACGAACTACAGCCGTCAGGAGATGGCGGACTACCTGGAGATCATCTTCGGATGGTCTTCGGACATGGAGCTGGTGATCCAGGACCAGATGTATGAGACCCATCCGGACGGAACCATGACGTATATGGCGACGAACAAGTGGTTCGGAACCTGGGCCGGCGTCGGAGACTATGTCCAGCCCGGAATGTCGATTGTAAAATTCGAAGACCCCGACTCGGGATGTGCCACGTATCAGAGAGACTACTTCACGGAAGCGGATACGTGGTGGGGTGTGCCGGAACTGAATCCGATGGTCACGATGTTTAGAGAAGAATACATAAGAATGTTTGGACTTACCGGCAGGTGTTTCGACGATGACGGCGACGGATACACGAAATACGCTGCCGCCTACGGGTGCCCGAACGTGGGATTGGACTGCAATGACTACGTTGCCGAGATCAATCCGGGAGCGGAAGAGATCATGGGCAACGGGCTCGATGACGATTGTGACGGTGGTATCGACGGCCCGCCGCCGCCGTGCGCCACATTGCCGGGGAAGGCCGAAGGGGCAGCGACTCTGTTCGGCTATTACGCGCTCTTGCTGGTACCGGCCGTGTATGGCTATTTCTTGAAGAGAAGATTTTCAGGAAATCGAAGGAATTGAAGAGGCTCTGAGAAGCAGGCTCGTGGCGGTTCGAGGGCATGAGCCTGCTTCTCATTCGCACCGCACCTGCCTTGTCCGGTACCCACCCTTCTTTGGTGTCTACTCCTTTTTCGGAGCCTGCCCTTTTCCCGGCAGCGATTGGCTGGAAACGGGTTTCGGTGAGTGAGGCTGCTGCCCCGTGATCTTTCGTAGGGCGTCTGCGGCTTTCATCCGCACGGCGGGATTCGTGTCATGGAGTGCCACGTTCAGGGCGGGGACGGCATCGGCTGCGTCCGGGCCTACCTTGCCGAGCAGCCAGGCGGCACCGCGTCGCATTTCCCACTCGTCGTCCTTGAGCAGGGAGATCATGTAGGGGACGAGTTCCTTTCCCATTCCGAGAAGCGCAGAATTGCACGCGACCAGCATTTTCTTGTCGTGGTTCCTTACCTGTCTTATCGTCTCGACCAGAAGAGGGATTGCCTCCCGTGCCTCCGGTCCCATCTCTCCGACGGCACGGATAGCGGAATACCTTACCGCCGGGTTCTGGTCCTCGAGCATCTCGATCCAGGCCCGCATGGGTTTCCCCTGATAGGTGATCTCTTCCTTCTTGCTGCATCCGATGGCGAGGAGCCCTACACAAACCAGCACGGCGATACAACGCTTCTCGAACATGTCACAACCCTTTCGTCGGCGCATTAGCGGTAGTGCCCGGTAGATCTTCGATCCAGGAGCTGTTCACAAGGGTTTTCAGAACCTTGCAGGGCTTCTTGCCCCTGTTGAGTATGGTGTACGGCCCGGTACAAGCGGGCACGACAGTGGTTTCAGAGAAGGGAAGCAGGAAATCCCTCTCAGGGGACGCCATGGGGCGGATGACGACCGGTCCCCCTTCGGTCAGGCTCAATACGTGGGGAACGCCGCGGGTGTCGTCCCGGACGGTCGCAGCGAACTCGAATCGATGGACCTCGAAGACGAGATCCTCCCGCCCGCCGAGAAGGTATTCTGCCCAGCCTTTGCCTCTTCGAATGCATTTGGGTTTCTGGATCAGATTCTTCTTCACCCATCCCGTGTCGCGGTGAGGGTACTTGCGGAGCATACGGAACGCGTGGTCCGAGTGGATCTCCCTGAGCTCTCCGTTGAGGTCCGGGCGGAGATAGTCGTAGAAATGAAATGTGTATCGGTCCGTGGTGGAGCTCAGCTCGAGGACCACGCACCCTTTCCCGGAGGCGTGGACCGTTCCTGCCGGGATCAGGAATAGATCACCTTTTCTTGCAGGGAAAACGTTCACGAACTCCCTGTGGTCGAAGGGTGTGCCGTCTGTCTCGGCGCGCCGGACGAGTTGCTGGAATTCACGAATATCGATCCCTTCCTTGATCCCCAGATGCACGTAGGCATCCGGGGTTGCCTCCATGATGTAGTAGCTCTCATCCTGGTGAAGGGGTTCTCGAAAGGTCTTCTTGATATAGGCGGCGTCCGGATGAATCTGAATCGCCATGTCGTCGCCCTTCCAGCAATCATCGTAGTTGACCCGTATGGGCCAGATCCCCTTGAACCTACTGTTGACCCGCGGGCCCATGATTCTGTCCGGCTGCTTGTCCAGCATGACAGGGAAGGGGATTTCAAGGAAAGTGTCGCCCACGGGAAGCTTGATGCTCATCTGGTAGGCCATCAACTCGTAGGCCCATGCACAGTTCACCATCTCCTTGGGCAAGTTTCGGATCTTCTTGAGCCACTGTCCGCCCCAGACCCCCACATCGTGGAAAGCCTTGAGCTGAAACGGTCCACGGGCCGCCTGGGAAACCAGCTCGTCCAGAGTGCGGAGGCTCAGGAGCTTGGGTTGGGCAGCAAGATTGTCATCGATATAGTAGTCAACCCTTTTGAGGAGTGTCTTCTTCTCCCTGTCCAGTACGGGAAAGTCGACATAGTGAAACCTCTTTCCCGCAAGATAGGCAGGCTGGTCCTTTCCGACTCCTTGCCTCTTCCGTGCTCCAAGAGGCAGGGCCAGCCCCTTCGAGGACCGCCTGGTGAACTCTTCGCGAGTGATGTCCCTGTAGAAGACAGTGTCGTATGTTCTTCTCAAGGGACGGCAGGCCGCACCCGACCCGAAACAGAGGATGGCACGGGGTGATCTTGGCTGTTCCTTCTTGTGCCGCACAAGCTTGTCTTGCAGGGCGGCAACCCTGTGTTCGTCGAGCAGGTCCGTGAGTCTTCCGTTGACAACGCGTCCAAAGGTCTTCTCCGCTGTCATGGAGGGGCGAAGAAGCCTTTCGATCTCTGCCGGCGGCTTGTAGCACCTGGAGAAATCGATGAGATGAACGCGAATCCCCTGCTGTTCGAGGGCTTTCTTGAGTTGGGGGATCCTCTTCTTCCAATCGATGCCGCAAGTTCCGTCCATGGCGAGAAGTGCCGGCCTTGCTTCTTCAAGAAACACCCTCGTGACGATCTGCCCGATATGCCTGTGGATCTTCCTGTTGCCCACGACAAGGGATTCTTTCCACTTCCTGTGCATGATCTCTCCTGCTGGTACAAGCAGGGAGGCGCCCCACAAGCCGATTTTAGTTTCTCTGTTCTTCATGGTGGACAGTCGATCGATCTCCACGAGCAGAATCTTTCCATCGTAGCCGGCCTTGGCAAGGGCCCTTCTTGCAGCCGGCAGGATCACCTGTCTGCCCTCGGGTTTGAGTAACAAGCCTGCCACGAGAAAGACGCACGTACCCTTTACAGAGGCCCAATCTTGGGCGTCCCATTCGAGGAGCTTCTTTCTTCCTTTCCCTTTGTGGAGTTGAATGATCAGGCTCGCAAGGTCCTTTCCAGCCTGCTTCAATATGCCTTCGGCCTGGCTCTTGGCCGTCCTATTGCCTGAAAGGTAGGCACGGGCCAGGACCTTCGCGGAAATCCGGTCCAGGGGCACTTCCTTGGAGGGGTCGGCCACCCCGGGCAGATCTTCGGAGGCATCCACGAATCGAGAGAAGACCGCCTTGCCCTGTTCCCGGTTTCTTCTCTCCCTGTCCTGGGCCTCCTTTCCGATACCTTTTCCTCCGAGTAGAGTCTCTGCGGTCTTCCCGTGTCTGATGATGATGTCAAAGAAGGCGTGAGAGCCGGGCAGGGGTTCCACCCGCTTGTCTTCGAGGATCCGAATCTTGCCCGCACCGAATCCTGTGCCGGGGCCGAAATAGACCACCTTGCCCCCGGTTCGTTCCACAAGGGCGGCCCATTCCGTTCCGTATTCCGGCGAACGAACAAACGCATCTGCCGAGGCAACGGCCTGAACGACCCCGTCGTTGTTGATGTGGACTCTCCAGTCTTTGCCCAGAAGACTCTCCAGGATCTTGGCCGGCTTCTTGCGTGCGAGACCCGGGATGTTCGGAACCGTTCTTGGGTCCACGCGTCCGTCGCGCCCGTAGAGGCCCGGAGCCCCCATCCCGACCAGACGAAGGACCCTCCATCCCTGCTTCTCCACTTCACGGGTCCGTTTCTTGATCAGCGCTGCGACCCGCCTCAGAGTCCGGTTTGCATCTGTACGTCCTTCCACCTTGACTACGCCGGTGGGGGGATATTCGCGGGCAATGCCCCTTCGGGCATCCGCATCGAAGAAGGCAAAGGCGATCTTGCTGCCGCCGAGGTCCACTGCAGGCAGTACGATTCGTTCGCTTGCCCGGATCATTCTGGTCATCTTGTTGTCCCCAGGTGCTCGACATAGAGGTTAACGGGGAGGGAGGATCTTCGGCACCAGCCTCAGGGTCATGATCTTCTTCGGTTCCACCTCGAGCGCAATGCTCCCGTCCTTTGCTACAGGAATCCGTCCCATCTTCTCTTCGTTCATGTCTGCGAGCCAGGCACGGCGGATTCCAGGCAGGATCTCCAGGCTGCCGCTGACGGACCTGGGCGTCGTGTTGAAGAGGCGGATGATCAGGTCATCATTCCCGTAGGCCTTCTTGACGGCGCTAACCATGAGGCGGTCCGGCTTGATTCGAAGGAAACGCAGGCTGGGAGGCAGTTCTCCGTCCTGGCGAGGGACCGTGAGGGTCTGCAAGGGGATGTTGTACCGGTTCTCCTCGACGCAGATCGTCCTGGCCGGCCAGGATCCGGCAAGGGGCATGATCGCATACTTGAACTTGTGCTCTCCGATGCACTGTGCATCCGGAACGGCTATTTTGGGGCCGGCGAGCCTCTTTCGCGTGGTCAGGTCGTCCTGGGAAAGCCATCCCACACACCGCAGCAGGGTGAGGGCAAGGGTCCCGTCCGCCGTCGCTTCGTATTCGGGCAGGCCCTTGTTCAGGACGACGAGCCCCTTCTTGCCGTCGTGGAGCCCCACGAAATTGCGTTGAAACTGCATGGGGGAGATGCGTGTTTCCCTCGGGAGCTCCCCCATGCTCGTCTGGTGCGTGATGTTCCTCTCTCTGCTCTCCGGGTACTCGAGGGTGTCGGAGATGGGCCTCTTCACCAGGTCCCCCTGGGTCTGCACGTACACGAAGTCGGACGGCACTCCGGGGAAGAGGGCTCGCAAACGATGGTCCTTCACGCGGTTGTCCACGTGGGCGGTTATGTGGACTCGCGGCGAATGCCGGGTGAGGGTGAATCGAAATCTCAGAGGAAACCGGATCAATTTCTTCTTCCGGGCTTTCCTGTCACGGGTCAACCCCTGGGGCAGGGCGAGCTCGGTCTTGACTTCGTAGGCGGCCAGCAAAGGACCGTTCTCTTTCAGCACGATCCTACCCTTCGCCCGGTGGGTGGTGATCGCACGTTCGCCCTTCAAGGGATCGTAATTATACGTGTCGCCCCGGTCCGCCGTATCTTCGATCAAGTTGAGGTTCTTGAAAAGGGCGCCGCTGCGCTTGTCGAGGATCGTGAGGGATCCGTTCTCACGGACCGTGACCTTGAGGAGCTCGTTTTCCAGGACGTTCCTCTTTTCGTCGGCTATGAGATCCGAAACGGCCGAATCCCGCCGGTCCGTGGAGGAGAGTGCGTAAGCTCTGTATCCGAATGGAGGGAGGCGCTCGCAACGAAAAGCGAACTGGCAACCCTCTTCGTCGTTTTTCAGAGGTTGAACCTGAAGATGGCTCCCGGCCGCATCCCGCAGGGCCCAGCCGGCCCCCTTTCTCTTCCCGGCGCCGACCAGGGACGGGTCCAGCTGCCAGTCGGCGTCCTCATGGCCCGGAGTCGCGGGTTCGATCCTGACCTTGACGACCTCGGTTCGTTCCAGGTCGGAGGGATTCACGAGTACCAGAGCGCGCTCTCCCACGCGGATGAACCGGATCGTGTCTATCCTCGAGGCTATTCTCTGAAGGCTGTCGTCCGTGATGTCTCTCGCCAGCTCGATTGCGTTGTTGTATCGGACCTCGCCCTCGCGATGCACGTCGTCGATCGCACAGGCGTTGCAGTGGTGGAAATGCTGGCGCATCAGGTACTCCCAGGCCCTCTCGATCAACCCTGATGGGTAGACCTCTCCCATCAACCAGGCGACCGTGGCAAAAGGCTCTGCGAATTTCTCGATAGCGATTTCCGCCTTCTTGTTCTTCTGCTTGAGATACATCCTGGCAGACAGCTGGCCGCTCATGGTACAGGCCCACTTGTTTCCGGTCAGCTCGCCGCGAAGGATGTGAAGGGGAGGATTCTCCTTTTCCATGAGGCGGAAGAAATCCTGGAGCCGGATCTGGCGCACCTTGTATCCTGATCCTATGAGGGAATCGATCTTCCTGATGGTACGGTTCACGTCGGACTGGGCTTCGAACTGGTCGTTTCCCTGGGTGATGAGCACGTGGGGGGTGACGGCAAATGTCCTCAACAGGTCTGCTTCCCGCTTGATCAGCTCCGTCGCATCCAGAGGGTTTTCCGGGAGCTGCCAGACCTGGGCGTAGGTCCTAGCCGGGTAGTATTTCAGCACTTCAGACTTGTCCGCCCCTTTCCATATGGTGAGGTCCTTCAGGGGCTTACCGGTTCGGTACCCGCGCCATGCGAAGGCGGACGTGAGGCCGGTTCCCCTGATGATCTGGGGAACCTGGGAATGGTACTGGAAAGCGTCCGCGTTGTAGAAGACGAGACTCGGGGCGCCGAATCTCTTCGAAAACCGCACACCCCTGTTGATGTTCCGGATGAGCGACTCATTGCTGATCAGGCAGGTTTCCGGCGAGGTCCAGCATGGCCCTATGTCGAGTTGCTTTCGCTTGACGAACTTGCTGATTCTCCTTTCGGCATGGCCGGCCGTATCTGCGTTGTCAAGAGCGTCGCGCTCCCTGAGGATCTCGAGGTAGTCCATGATCGGCATGACCTGGCCGTCGAAATGGAACGTGAAAGACGGATCCTTCTCGAGGGTATCGAGAAGATGGTCCAGGAGATGAACGAGCTGCATCTTGAAGCCTTCGTGGACTTCGTACCATTCGAAATCCCAATGGGTATGCGAAAGGATGTGGACATGGAGAAGATCATCGGCATCTTCGGGCGGAGCAGGTGAAGGTCTCTTGTTCTGTCTCATCGCGGTCTGTGCGCCTCGTTCGTCGTGACGTTCTTGTCATGGCAGCCCGGTTGCGGGCACGGGAAGCCGGCCGAGGAGCGTCCAAGATATCATATTGATGAAATCATGAACAAGACGGAGCAGCCGGTCACAAGAAAGGAATTCGGTAACGACGTATGGGTTGAGCTTTCTCAAGGATAGGGAGGTGGAATGCTTGAAGAGAAACCCTCCTCCGGTTCCGAGGGAGTACGCCCGGGTATGGAACGGAGACTGATGCGCAACCATAGGAAGGAGATAAGCGTGGAGACGCACCCGGACATGAGCATGGCGACCCAAACGCTCGAAAGACCCATCCCGAGTACCCTTGTGAAAAGGTAGGCCAGGGGGACGCTCACGAGCAGCACGCGCGTGGAGGTGATCACCAGGCTGGGCATGCCGAGCCCGAGCCCCTGGAGGATCCGTCCGCTGTTCATGCCGAAGGCGATCATCGGGTAGGCGAAGGCCATATAGCGGAGGTATGTCTTTCCCATTCCAATGACGGAAGGATCGTTCGTGAACACCCTGAGAAATGGGGTTGGAAAGATGAATATGAGGCAACCGAACAGCACGGATGCGAAGAGGGTCCATCGGATTGCGTAGGAGGCGATTCGATCGACCAGGTCGGCCCTCGATGCACCGTAATACATGCCGACAAGGCTCAGAAGCGCGGTGCTGACTCCGATGAATGGGAGGACGATCACCATGTCCACCCTGCCTCCGAGACCGAAGGCTGCGACAGCGCTGGTGCCGTAGATCGAGAGGATGCGATGAAAGCACATTCCCCCGATGCTCATGATCATCATGGTGAGTGAGGCGGGGATGCCCACTTTCAGAATGCTCCAGAGCACCTCCCAGGATGGCGTCCAGTACGGGAGTGAGAAGGAGACATACGATGCTTTGCGAACGAACAGGAAAGCGAAGTAGGCCAGAAAGCTCACGAGCATGGCGACCAGGGTTGCCCAGGCCGCACCGGGAACGCCCCACCCGAGAAGGTAGATGAAGATGGGGTCGAGCACGATATTCAGGCCTGTTGATACGGACAGAATGATGACCGGGGTCTTGGTGTCGCCTTCGCCCGTGAGAATGGAGCGCGAGGCAGCGTTGAAGAAGAGCAGGGGGGCTCCCAGGAAGAGGATCTTCATGTATGCAGTGCCCATGACCATCGCCTGTTCCTTGGCTCCCACCAGGCGAAGCAGTTCACCGGCAAAAGGTTGGCCGAGGAAGAAGAAGAGCACTCCGAGGGAGATTCCGATGAGAAGGGCGTGAGCGGCGGCACGGTTCGCCCCATCCGGATCACGCGCCCCCAGGCGCCTGGCGATGAGGGATTGGGCGCCGACACTGACGGAGCTGATGGAAAACATGAAGAAGAGAAAAGAGCCGGCAAAGGTGACCGCCGCGATCGCGTCCCCCCCGAGCCGACCCACAAAAATCATGTCTGCAATGGAGTAGAGGATGTGGATCCCCATGCCGATCATGATCGGGATGGAGAGGCGAATCAGGCTTCTCTCCGGGTGACGGAGAAACGCCTCCATCCGGTCCACCACCTGTCCGGACCCCTGTTCGGCATCTTCTTTGAAACTCGGCTCTTCGATCATGACCTTGGAGGGACTCTCTCCTGATCGTACGAAAGCTATATGCCCCAGCGCAACCGCTGCCGGAGGACGGAACTCACCATCTTTCCCGTCATCAACCCGGCGGGCGCACCTCCCGGGGACATGGTCCAATGGCCTACCTGGTAGAGGTTCCGGATCGGCGTGTTTCCGGAGCCGAGCAGCCCCTTCAGTCCTCCCCGGAAAGTCTCCCCGGGATGGGCTGTCCAGCCCACGGACGCCCCGGCGGAGTTGAGGGTGTACCGCCGGAAGGTGAAGGGGGTCGACTCGACCTGGACCTCGATCCTGTTCGACAGGCCTGGAATGATCTGTTCTGCATTCATGATCAACTGACGTGCGATTTCTTTCTTGTTTGCCCTGTACTTCTTCGTCCGTTTTCCGTCGCGAGTGCCCCACCGATCCAGCGATCGCATGGAGGCTGCGCACTGCAGGACCACCACGCTTTTCCCCTTGGGGGCCAAGGCAGGATCATGCAGGGTCGGAACCATCACCATCATCAGGGCGCGGCGAAAGAAGTCCGGGTTCGTGTGGATTTCGCTCATGTCCAGGGTGTCGTAGGTCGGCATATGAAGAATGTGCCCGCAGCCCCGGGTCGGGATCGACTCGGTGGGCATGTTAACGCCCAGATAGACGGAGAACACGGACTCGCCCACCTCGGCCTGCTGGACACGTCGCAGGTATTCAGTCGGTACCGCAGATGGAGGCACCATTTCCATGAAGGTCCGACGGAGGTCCCCGTTGTTGACGATGTACCGGGCTCGGATAGTTTCCCCGCCCTCTAGCTCGATCCCGGAGGCAGTGCCTTGCTCCACCCGTATCCGTTCCACGAGGGTTCCGAACCGGATCTCTCCGCCGTTCTCTAAAATGCTCCGGACCAGCAGCTCGGGAACCGCCTGAACGCCCCCTTTGGCGGGGTAGTAGTAGTCCATCATCGCATAGGCGAAACTCATGCCGAAAGACGCGGGGTTTCCCCTGTTTCCCACGGAGAGGAACCGGATGAGTTTCGGGTCCTTCACAAAGGTAGACAGGTATTCGGCGATCGGTACGTCGAGCAGTTTCAAGAAGCCCTGGATACCCTTGAAGGCGGAAACACTCCGCAGAAACCAACCGGGCGTTTCAAGGATCGCCCTTCGCGTGGGCATGTACAGCGGATTGGGTGCACGGGTAAGAGCCTCCATGATCCGGCAGAACTCGATGGCTTCGCCCTGGATGCGGTCCAGGGCCTTGGATTCGCGAGGAAAAACCTCCTTCAAATGACCGTAGAAAAGCCTCAAGTCATCGATGCGCTCCATGGGGCACAACAAATCGGGGAAGCCGTAGGCCAGTTTGCTGTAGCGAAGCTCGATTCGATCTTTCAGATCGAGCTCTTGCAGCATGGGCAGCAGAAGTCCCGTGTCCTCACAGCCCTGGATGGCGCCGTCAAAGGTGTACCCTTTTCGATTGAAAGAGTTGAAGTAGCCTCCCGGTTGGCGTGCCTGCTCGCAGATCAACACCTTTACGCCGTGTTTGGCCAGATAGGCTCCCGCGGTCAGGCCGCCGATGCCCGACCCGATGATCACCACGTCGTAGGGATTCGGCCCGGTTCTGGTCGCGTTCATCCGATTCTCCAATGTGTTCGGATCAGAGAGGAGTGTAGCGATGATCAATCGTATGGGAGTGGTACGGTCGCTTTCACAACTGGATCGGGTAGTGCCCATGGCGGAGGCGATAGATCATGTTCTTCTTTGCGACGGCCCCGATGCCCACATCTGAGAGGCCGTTGTCCTGACCGCCGAATGCCTTCAGGTCCTGCCAAATGGAGCGGATCTCTTTCAGGGAGTGTTTCTTCCAAACCGCCTTCATGTCCATTCGAAACGGGCTGGCCTGCACCATTCGCAGCGGATTGGTCTGGTCCATGCACAGGTCCACCTCCTTGCGGGCAATCCGACGATAGACGTCGAGAGCGGGTTGCCCGGTCCTCTCTGCCGTAAGAATGGCCTCCGCTGCCAGATCCCCCGAAGTGAGCGCACAGGAGATGCCCTCGCCCCCGTTGTGGATGAAACCGGCCGCGTCCCCGGCTGCCAGGAAGTTCCCCCGTCCCAGGGTGAAGCGGTTGACCGGGGCCTGCATCACCCCTGTCATCCCCTCCCGCAGAAGGGTTTCGTGGATCTCGAAGCCGTATCTTTCCGCCAGGAGGGATACGAAATTGGCATGGTACGGGGGCAGCTTGCGATTGCCCATGGCCCCCACGCCCACGTGGATATCGTCATCCTTGATGTTCGCCCAGGCATAGAACCCTATGTCCAAATGGAAGAACACGTTGTAATGATGCGGGTCCAAGTCGATCTCCCCTCGATAGTGGACCTGCATCCCGGTTCCATACGGCAGACCTCGGAAAGCCTCCGGCATCACCCGCCGTATGGATGGGGAGTTGCCCCCGTCTGCCGCGACCAGGTACTTTGCGTTGAACGAAACCGCTCGGTTCTGTCCCGTTTTCCCTGGAGGCCGGCAAGTGACCTTGAAGCCGCCCTGTGGTTGGGGTTCGATATTCTGAAGTGCGAGATCGTCACGGATCTTCGCTCCACTCGCCTTTGTCAGGAAGAAGTCTAGATGAGAGCGCCATACATTCGGGATGGCGTGCCTGGACGGCACCACCACGGGATCCGGCAGGGAGGGGAAATGAAGGGCGATCCCGTTCAGGAAACCCGGGTGGCAGTAGATCTCCTCCGGCATGGGTCCGAACTTCCGGTGGATGAAATCGACGGCCCAATCGGACAGGATGCCGGAGCACATCTTGTGCCGGGGAAGCTTCTTCTTCTCGATCAACAGACAACTCATGCCCCCGGCTACGAGGGTCCGTGCTGCGGAAGCGCCTGCCGGCCCTGCACCGATCACGATTGCGTCCCACTGCTTTCCAGCCATGATGACCTCCTTGTGGTTTCTTAGCTAGCCCATATGGAGCCGGTCGCTCCATATGGGCTAGGGTTCCTGTCTATATCTTCGTATTGCCGCGGTCATCATGCGCGCGGTCAAGTCGCTGATCGTGGGACTGATTCGATGGAGCCACCACTGATAACGGGAGCGAAAGGGAAAGACGATGATCGCCTGGTTGCGGGCCACGCCTTTCAGGATCAGGTTGGCCGCCTTCGGGGCCTTCACGAGCATGAACGACGGAGCCTCGCTGAACAGGTCCCTTTTGTAGGTACTCAACCTCGTGGCGTCGTCAACGATGCGGGACTCCACCGGCCCTGGACAGGTCACGCTCACCTTGACGCCCAGGCCGGCTCCCTCGGCGCGGAGAGATGTGGAGAGGCCCACCACGCCGTGTTTGGTAAGGGCATAGGAGGTGGTTGCCACCACGGGGTAAAGGCCCGCCTCGGAAGCCGTATTGACGATGTGCCCGAATCCCTGTTCGACCATCAGGGAATAGGCTGCGGTCGTCCCGTAGACCACGCCCATCAGGTTGATTTGGATGATGCGGTCCCATTGCTCGGGCGTCATGTCGCGCACTTCACCCAGGTTGGCGATGCCCGCGTTATTGAACATGTAGTCGAGCCGCCCGTGGCGGGAGGCCGTCTGGTCGACGAGGTTTTGAACTTCATCGGACCGGGTCACGTCGAGGCGCACCGCTTCGGCCTGTCCGCCCTTTTTCGAGATGCCGCCGGCAACCCGCTCGGCTCCCTCTGAATTCACGTCTGCGGCGACGACCTTTGACCCTCTCTTTGCGAGTTCCTCGCAGAGAGCCTGTCCGATCCCGGAAGCGCCCCCTGTAACGATCACCACCTTGTCCTTGAACCCATCCGGCATGTTCCGCTCCTTGTTCCTGCTGACCATCTGTTCCCCGTACCGTACGTTCAGCCCCTGGTTTTCAGAAGGGATGTCCCGCCCGCCCGCTTCCAGTCATGTCTCCTTGTTCCGACCCGAGAGACCGAATGAGGGACTCGAAATGCGTGCTCCCCGTGGCGGAATATGTTTCATTGTCGACCGGCCCGACGTCTCCGGCTGCGAACAGGAGCTCGCAGTGGCTGATGATTTCGTTCTCCCCCATCAAGATCCCGACACCCTCCAATGCCGACGCAGGAAAATGCTCGACAGCCAACTCTCTCACAGTCCGGGGTCCGCCCTTCAGGATCTCGAGGATGTGCGCGCTTCTCTGGATGTGGTGATCGAGGATCTGGTCGATCCTTGCCCGAAGATCCAGTTCGTTCCAGCCACGGTTGTAGAACAGCCGATGGGCCGGAAGCGCGAGTGCCTCGGGAATCTGTCGCGCAATCTCGTCGAGCCTCTTGAGAGAGCGAATATAGGCCCTGAGCCCGTAAACCGAATCAGGGGATGAATAGGCCGGGGGAAGGATTTCTCTGACCGGATCGGAAAAAGCTTCCCGGGTTGGAAAAGGGGTAATTTCCGGCAACACGGTGTCCCCGAGGAGGATTGCCTCCTCTCCCACGAGGACGGCCAGGGCGTCCGGACTGTGCCCCGGCAGGTGGACGGCCCGAACGCCTTCGCACAGGCTGCCTGCTCCGTCCCCGACCGTTTCCACCTGTAGCCGGTTTCGTGCCTGGTGATAGGCAAGGCAGTGTTCGTTCGAAAAGCTTTCCGGCATGAAACAGTGCCAGCAGGAGGCCGGGAAGTCTTTTCGAACGTCGGCAGGGGCCTGGTCCGGAAAGAAGCGAATCAGGCGTTCATAGATTTGATGCGCTCTGACCTTTGCGCCTGTGGCTGTCGCCACTTCGCAGAGGCCTCCGTCATGGTCTTCGTGACCGTGGCTGACGATGAGAGAGTCGATGTCCGCCAGGGAGACGCCGGCAATGTCCAGCATCTCGATGAGCGCCGCCCCCATGCCGACCCTTCCCGTGTCGACCAGAAAGGTCTGGTCCGCATACACGAGATAGTTCCAGGAAGGGCCGAAATCCCAATCTCCTCCATAGAAGTTCTTGGTGGCGAGCCCGACGATTTCGAGGCCGGATGGAAACGGGAATCGGACGATCATTCCGTTTCCCCTCTCATCCCCCTCCCGGATGACCCTTACCACCTCCTGCAGCATCTTCTCTCCCCTGTTTGGCGTGCGGTCCTACCCCCGATTCTCCGGGCGAAGCCCTGAAGCCTGATCCGGAATGTTCTCCGTCAAAAGGAAGGGATAGCTCAATTTCTCGATGACAGGTCGAAACTTATGGAGACATATAATTAAGTTTTGACAAGCAGGGTAGAAGTTGACCCGGTGGTTCATGGGGACTATTCGTGACGGAGCGGTTCGGCAGGGTCTCTCGAATCGGGAAGACATTTTTCTTCTACCTAATCGATATATTCAATGATATACTATTCTTACATGCCTGCGTAAGACTGCCTCTCTACCGTGTCGGACCGAAGGTTCGGGCTTTTTTCCCTTGACAGACTTGAAAGAATACAATAAAACCGACATAGATAAGATTTGACCAGCTGGCTAAAAAATTTTTTGACCACTCAACGAAGATATTACAGGAATCGGCCAAAAAGACAAGCTGAAAATCGGAAGCTCCGGGACCTCTGCAGAGGCAATGGGAGAGGCGACGCCCTGCACAAACGTGAGGAACCAGGGACACAAGGAGAAAGCAAATGAGGCAAATGCGCATCCGACCCATCCTGCTCGCTTCTCTGGCTTTGTACCTGCTCGCTTCTCTGCTCGTGGCGTGCGACGAGGAGCAGGTCGTGGTTCCTCCTCGTGAGACCGTAACCGCATCCGGTCTCGTGTATGAGATGCCGCTGCAAACACCGCTTGCCGGGGCGAGGGTGCAGTTGATCAGTAACGAGTTCTTCATTGATGACCCCAACTTCGTGAGGAACTGTGATTGCCAGGGAGATCTGTGCGACGTCTGGACGATTAGCGACGCGCAGGGTCGGTGGGAAATGGAGGTTCCGGTCCAATACGACGAAAACTGGTTGCCCCGCAACATGCTCATGAAGGTGTCCATGGGCTCGAATCCACCCCAATACAACCTGTTTCAACCCGGAGGAACGAACCAGGGCGACTTGCAGATACTCAATCCCATTTTCTATCTATTGTTTGCACTGGACGGCATTCTTGGGGGTGCGGACCTGGACGACCTCGCCGTGATGTTCGGTGTGGCCATCGGGTTTGTCGAGATGGACTACCCGCAGGAGATTGCCACCATACCGGGGGTGGCGATCTCTGCTGAGGCCGGCGACCCGGCGGAGGAGTTCCCGATCACCTACCTCAGCGATATCGGCCTCCCGGACCCGAATCTGACCGAAACGTCCGCCTTGGGCGTCTATTACTTCGCCGTGCCGGATGCAAACGACGCCGTCGCGCCCCAGATAGGGGTCGAGGGCACAAAGCCGGGTTCGGTCTTTGTACCCAGCTATTTCCCTGCCTGCCCGGGGAGTTCTACGGGTGTTGCCGTGATCGACCCCTACTACCGGCCTTAGGTGAGGGGGGCGTGGTTTGGATATGGGGGGAGCGATCGACGGTATGAACTGAGGTTCGGGATCGGGAAATCGGCTTGAAGTGTAAAATACAGGGGGGAAGATTGAAGAGCCGTCAGAAGGAAGCCCATTCGATTTTGGAAACGAACTCGCAGACACCCTTTCTGGTTCTCGCAGCCCTGCTGGTTCTTCTCTGCATCCCTTCCTGGGCCTCTAGCGACGAATCCCCTATCTGGACATTCGATTTCCGTGACGTGTTCTACGATATCGCATTCCTGAACGAAGAGGTCGCGGCGATCGTCGGCGCTCGGGGCCGGGTGCTCGTGTCCCATCCGAAGTACCCGAACTTGTGGAGCCCGAGGGATTCCGGGACGAAGCAACTCTTGACCTGCCTGAGCTTCGTCGACGACCGGAGAGGCTGGGCAGCCGGCCATGGGGGCATCATCGTCCACACCGCAGACGGTGGAAACACCTGGCAAATTCAAAGAGCATCGTCTGCTGAAAACCAGCCCCTCCTCGACATCCAGTTCCTGTCCCCTGAGGTTGGATACGCCTGCGGCGCCTATGACACGTTCCTTTCGACCGCGGACGGCGGGAAGACCTGGACGCTGAGTGCCCCCGGGTCCGACAACATCTACAACAGCCTTGCCTTTCTTGATGAAGAGAACGGCTATCTTGTAGGCGAGTTCGGCACCGTCCTCAGGACCACGGATGGGGGCAAGTCCTGGGAACAGCTCGATCTGGGCGGTTTTCAAGGCTCCCTGTTCGGCATCACCCTGCTTTCCCCGCAGTCGATTCTCGTGTACGGGATAGCGGGGAAGGTCTTGAGATCAGAGGACGGTGGCCGCCAGTGGCAGGATGTTTCCGCAGATCAGGCCAAGTCGCTGTTCAGGGGGGCCGTGAATGGAGAGAAAGTGGTGCTCGTGGGGGCATCCGGGACCCGCCTCGTCAGCGAGGATGGCGGAAAGACCTTCACAAAGAACCTGGACAAGGACTTCATCTCTTTTGCCGGTGTGGGTGCCCATCCGAGGGGAGGGTTCGTGTGCCTGGGCGAAAGAGGCAAGATTGATCTCCTACAGATACCGGGCGAGAAACAGGAAGAGAGCGTAGATTGAAACAGGTTGCCACGACGATATTCCGATTCCGTTTGCACGTGCTGGTTCTTCTCGCGCTGGTCACGCTGTTCCTGGGGCACCATGCCGGGAATCTCAAGGTCGCCACGGATTTCTCGAAAATGGTGCCTCAAGGGCACGAGTACATGGAGAACTACCGTCCCTTCAAGGAGACCTTCGGCGGCGGGAATCAAGTCAGAGTTTCTGTCTCCCGCAATGAAGGAACGATCATAGACCTGGAATTTCTGAAGAAATTCCGGCAGATCAACGAGGACGTGTTCTTCGTGAAGGGAATCGATCGTCGCACGGTCCGGTCCATGGTATCCCCGGAAACGCTCGTCGTGATCATCAACGAAGAGGGTTTCAATGTAGGGCCGGTCGTGCCTCACAACCTTCCGGAAACCGAGGAGGGTCTGGCCAAGATAGAGAAGAACATCACCCTGGGCGGGCTCAAGGGCCGGTTGGTCGCCATGGACATGCAGTCTGCGCTGATCAACGCGGAAATCTATGAGTCGGGAGTGGACTATCTATCCATCTACAGGCAGTTGAACGAAATCCGAGACAAATACTCGGACCATGACATCAGCGTTCGTATCAACGGGTTTGCCATGGTCGCAGGGTTCGTGAACGACGCCCTGCCGAAGATCGTCCTCCTCTTCGCCCTTTCGATCATCATCACCTTCGCAGTGCTCTATCGTTGTTTTCGCTATCTTCGCCTGGCTCTTCTCCCCCTCTTTTCAGGCGGCTTGAGCGTCCTGTACGCCCTGGGAATTACCGAACTGATCGGGCTGACCCTGGACCCGATGACCACGATCATCCCCTTCCTCGTCTTTGCGATCGGGGCCAGCCACGGAATCCAGATGGTGAAGCGTTACCTGGAAGAATGTGTCATTCATGCGGAGGGCTACGATGCGGCCCTCCACGCCCTGGCGGGCCTGATGGTGCCCGGGACCGTGGCTCTGGTTACGGACGCCATCGGCTTCCTGACGATCCTCTTTGTTCCCATCGGCGTAATTCACGAGTTGGCCCTGACGGCAAGCATCGGGGTGGCCTGTATCATCGTGGCGAACATCCTGGTCCTGACCCTGATCCTCTCCTTCTTCCCGAACCTCATGCCCGCCGAGTCGGAAGAGGCCGAAACACGGACCGTAGCGATCGTAAGGCGCATACTGGAATCAGTTTCCACGCTGACTCACGGCAGCAGGGCTTACTGGGTGACCGGGGTGTCTGTCGTCCTGTTGCTCATCGGGTTGTTCAGTTCCCGGACGATGACCGTGGGGGATGTCAACCCGGGCGAACCTCTCTTGTGGGAAGATTCCGTTTACAACCAGGATGCTGCCGACATGATGGAAGATTACATGTTCGGCATCGACTGGCTTTCTGTTGTGGTGGCAGGCGAGGAAATGGGCGTCTGCAAACAATACGATGTCCTGCAGACGATGCAGGATTATGAATGGGAAATCGGGAATATTCCGGGCGTTACCGTGGCCATCTCTTCGCTCATCATGGGCTACATGATCAACGAGACATTTCACGAAGGGGACATTCGCTGGCGGGCCCTGCCGATGACTTCACGGGAACTGGGCTGGGTGATGGGATACGCCGGAGCTAGGGACGACAACATCTTCAACACCATGGGCTGTCAAAACATGAATATCATGGTGTACCTCGCCGATCACAAGGGGGACACCATACGGAGGGTCATCAAGGAGAGCAAGGAGTTCATCGCCGAGCACCCCCTGTCCGGGGCCCGGTTCCTGCTGGCCGGCGGCAACGCGGGTGTCATGGCAGCTACGAACGAAGTCGTCGGGGAGGCTCAGGTTCCCATGTTGCTCCTCATCTACCTCGCGATCTTCGTGCTCTGCCTCATGGTGTTTCGCAATCTGAAGGCCCCTCTCTTTATCATAGCGCCGCTTTTCGTGGTGTCCGTGGTCGCAACGGCCTTCATGAAGGCCGTCGGACTTGGACTGAACGTAAACACCTTGCCCGTAGCGGCTCTAGGGGTGGGTATCGGTGTCGACTACGGCATCTACTTCTATTCGAGACTGACGGAAGAACGGAAGAAGCAGGACTCCTTCGCGGATGCTGCAAGCGTAACCCTGCAGACGACGGGTGCGGCTGTCCTTTACACGGCTCTCACGCTGAGTGCCGGCGTGTTCACCTGGCTCTTGTCGGATCTGAAGTTCCAGGCCGACATGGGCCTGCTGTTGGGCTTCATCTTCCTCGCAAACATGGTGGGCGCCATGATCCTGCTTCCGGCACTGGTCTATATCTTTGATGAAAAAGAGAAGACAGGGAACTAGACAGGAGAGAGAACACATCGTGTCGCATGAATCCGGAACACACATGTCTGAACAACACGAAAAGGTGAAATCATGAGATCAAGAGTGATTGCCGCATTCTGTCTTTTTGCCCTTCTCCTCGCCATACCGGGCATCGCGCTGGGGTATGATTGGAAACTTGGGAACTGGGGCAACCTGAACCTGCGGGGGGATGTCACCTACGCGCTCAAGGTAAGGACGGAGCACCCACAGCCTACTTTCGTGGATCCTCGGAGCCCGTATTTTGTCTCGGGTAATGCGAATTTCGACAAATGGGACCTCGGCAACAATGCACTCATCGGCACCGTTGAGGTCATTATGGACACAGACTCCGACCACATCACCTTTTTCGGGAGGGTGCAGGGCTTCGTCGATTTTGCCTATATCGACAAGGACAAGTTCAACTCGGAGGTAAGGGAGCACGCGGCGTACAACATCACCGATTCGTTGGAGTTCTACCTGGAGGGCAGGACCGGGGGATTCACCACGCGCTGGGGGAGACAGATCCTTCAGTGGGGGGAATCAACGGCTCCGATCTGGGCCCCGGGTGTGAACGTGATCAGTCCGTTTTTCGTCCAGAAAGTCAGTAGCGCGGGATACACGTTTCGCTCGTGGCAAGTCCCCACCTTCATTGGCTGGGCAAGTTACGAGGCATCGGAGAGCTTGTCCTTCGAGGGGGTTTGGCAGCCCGATTTCGACCCGAGATTCTTCATGCCCGTGGCGAGTACGTTTCAGAGTCCCGCAGATATCCTGGGCTTCGGGGTTGAATCCGACTTCGTCGAAGATTTGAGGCCTAAGGATTGGGTGGACCAGCAGCAATACGGCGGCGCGATCCGAATGGTCATTGCACCGTTGAACATGCTCGAGCTCGGGATCTACTACTATCATTACCGCTCCCGATGGCCCATGATGACATTGCCCGAGACATGGCCGACCAAGATCTTCATAGAGTGGCCGGAACTGGACATGGTCGGGATCAGCTTCTCCCAGGCGATCCAGAATTGGGGCCTGAACCTTCAGGTCGGTGGCGAATTAGCCTATCGGCCGAACGAGCCTCTCCAGGTGGAGACGGTCAACAGCCCCTTCTTGGCATCGGCCAGCGGGCTAGAAAAAGGACTAGGAGGCTTTGAAAGGTCGAACACTCTGTCCTGGGATATCAATGGCATGAGGTTCTTCTTCGACATCTTCGACTTCACCCCGTATACCTTCAACCTGACCCCACTGGTCGAGTTCTACGGCAAGATCAACCTGGACCATGATGAAGAGACCCTGTTCATGGAGCCCCAATTCACGGCATACTACGTCGTCCAGCTGCCGCTTTCGACTTCCGACATGATCGACAACACACGAATCGACCTGTCTTTCTCGTCCCAGGGCGGGATGCACAGCGCCCTGAACCGGGTCCACTCGATGAGCTTCACCGCTGGGGCGAAATATGGCGATTCGTGGGAAGTCTTGTTCGGATACAATCTCGCCGTCGGTAACCTGGACCAGGATCCTCAAGGGCAGTGGATGTGGGACAGGGATAATTTCGTGTTCAAGCTGACCTACTACTTCATCTAGGCACAGGTGAAGCCATGAAGAGGGTTTTCCTTGCTGTGCTGAAAGTGTTTGGGCTGTCGCTCCTGGGGCTGACGCTGGTCTATGTCATCTGGCAGCCGGTTATTCCTAGCGGCATCATCATCGAGAAGATGGCGGAAATGGTCGATCCCGGGAATCTGCCGGATGACAAACAGATCGTCATTCGATACGACCTGAGTGGAAGGGGCGGCGGGATGTACAATCTCGTTGTCAACAAGAACGGGGTAGAGGTTGTGGAGGGAGAGACGGGGCAGGTGGACCTGGTCCTGTTCATGGAAGCGAAGGATTTCAATGACCTCATGTTCTCTCTTGCCAGGGGCAAGGCGGACGAGTCCATGTTCATACGACTGACCCTTTCAAAGGTCTTGCGCTTTGCCGGCGACATGAGCATCTTCGAACTCATATTCAAGAATGAAGAGGTGGGCGGATAGAAGGCCTCCTTCCTGCACGGTTCCATGTTCCTGAGCGTCACGTCCGTCGAATCCGTCGACATGACAAGATGATGCGAACGAGAAGGGTGCCACCCGACAGAAACACGACTCTCCAGAAGAGCAGAGAAAGGCCAAGGGAATGAGAGAAGTGGCCGTTATCGGGGCGGGGATGATCAAGTTCGGCAAGACACCGGAGTATGCCCCGGCCAGGATGGGGGGGGATGCAGCAAGGATTGCACTGGAGCAGGCCGGGATCGAGCCGAACCGGATCGAAGCCACTTTCTGTGGGAACATAGGCAACGCGCCGAATCTGGCCCAGCGCATCAACGGCGAGATGGGTGTGAGCGGGATCCCTGCCTTTAACCATGAGAACGCCTGTGCAAGCTCCTCGGCTGCCTTCCGTCAGGCGGTACTGGCCGTTTCGAAGGACATCCACGATTACGCACTCGTGGTGGGCGTGGAAAACATGACCGTCCATATCGCCATGGGCGTAGTCGGCTCCGGCCCACTGGTCCTGCCTCACGGAGCAAACCTGGAGGCGGACAACGGTATGCTGATGCCCGCCGGGTTCTCCCTCACCGGGCGCCGGCACATGCACGAGTTCGGCACCACGGCGGAACAATTCGGCCTGATTGCGGTCAAAAATCACAGAAACTCCGCTCTCAACCCGTATGCTCAATACCAGAAGGTCTTCACCCTCGAAGAGGTGATGGATTCCCGCATGGTGTCCGACCCCCTCACCCTTTACCAGTGCTGTCCGATCGGTGATGGGGCCGCCGCTGTTGTGGTGACCACGGCGGAGAACGCGAGAAAACACACGACCCGACCGGTGTTCGTGCGGGGATCGGTGTTGACTTCGGGGAAGTACAAGGCCTCGGCCGAAGGCCCTCCGAGGATCGAAGCCTGCGTGACGGCTGCACAGGAGTGTTACGACACGGCCGGGATCGGTCCCGAGGATGTGGACCTTGTGGAGTTGCATGACTGTTTCACCATCCACGAGTTGCTGGCCTACGAGGATCTGGGGCTCTGCCCGAAAGGGGAGGGTGGCAGGTTCATCGAAGAGGGACTGTCCGACTATGGAGGGGAGGTGGTGGTCAACCCGTCCGGCGGGCTTCTCAGCAAAGGACATCCCATCGGGGCAACCGGCGTAGCTCAGCTCGTCGAGGTCGTGTGGCATCTTCAGGGGGTGTGTGGTGAGCGTCAGGTGGCCGACGCCAAAGTGGGCCTCACGCATAATGGGGGTGGTTTCGGACCCGGAAACGAGCCGGGTGCGATGAGTATTACGATGGTAAGTACATAACATCTAGGAAATGCAGCATGAAAGGATGCATCACGATGAAGAATTCGATCCTGAGTGTCTTGGTGATCAGTCTGTTTCTGGCCGTGCTATCCACCCAAGATTCAATAGGGGAAGTACAATACACGAGGATGGGGGCGATTGCCGGTGAAAATGGCACCGGGGATGTGGGACCCTTTGAGGGTATAAAAGGCCTGGAGTGTCCGACCGACTACAAGGCGGGGCAGTTCTTACCGAACCCGTACAAGGACGAGGAGCCCCTGTTCCGGATCGACCACACGAACGTGGATCAGTATAAAGAAAGGCTCTCTCCGGGTCAGATTGCGCGCTTGAGGAAGAACAAATTCTACTACATGAACGTGTACCCGACCCATCGAAACACGGAGTACATAGAAGAATTCTACGCCGCAACCGAGGCAAGCCACAAGACGTCGCGCGTAGACGACAAGAACATCCTGCAGGGGTATCAGGGAGGCATTCCTTTTCCGTACCCAGAGAACGCGCTCGAGGCGATCTGGAATGTGAAGAGGCCCTACATGGGGGACGATGCCTTCAACCATGAGTGTCGCAGGGTCGTGAGCCCTTCCGGGAGGATCAAGAAGACGATGCGCAAGACGCTCGTCTTCATGTGCGATGAGAGAAGGCTGAGAAGCAAAGTAGAGAATCCGGATGCGATTTCCTACAAGATCAAATCACTGTACACCTATCCGGCGGATGAAAAGGGCACAACCTATTTGACCTTCGGCTACATCGATGACAACCGGCTGGAGGACGCCTGGCTCTACCTGCCGACCCTTCGGAGGGTGAGACGGGCTCCAACCATGGTGGGTGGGGGACAACTGGACGGAGAGAGCACCATGGACGATCTGGGCAATGAGTTTCGGGGGCCTGTGAACGACTGGAATTGGAAGCTCCTCGGCAGGCGTGAAATGTATATCCCGGTCAACAATTTCGATCTCTGGGAGATCGGAACGCCCGATGACAAGGAGTGTCTTCCCGGTGATATCGATCCTACGCGTGCACGGTATGAGCTCCGCAGGGTATGGGCGGTGGAAGGTACCCCCAGGGAGGGGTTGGATCACCCTTACGGCAAACGGGTCGGCTATTACGACGAAGATACGTGGCAACCGGCAGCCGCCGACAGATACGACCGGCGAGGGAATCTCTGGCGAATGCTCGAATTCTACACGAGCTATGACTACTGCCAGAAATTCCGAATCGTCCCGGCCATCATCTATCTGAACCTGGAATCGGGCAGATACGAGCTATCGGGAGGCTGCCGCACCGAGGAGACCATCACGTCGATCTATGACACGGACCTCGACCCGGGGGATTTCACGGTGCAGGCACTGAGGAAGCTTGGGAGATAGGTGTCCTATGGAACAGTATGATGTGATTGTCGTCGGCGCGGGCACTGCAGGACTCTTCTGCTCCAATTTCCTGGCCCGATACGGAAAGAAGACCCTCCTGCTGGAACACAACCACCAGCCCGGCGGCCTCACCGGCGGTTTCTGGCGCCGAAAGTTCTACTTCGATGCAGGCGACCAATCCTTTGAGTCAGGCGGCATGATGATCCCCTTGCTCAAGAATCTCGGGCTGTACCGCCCCGGCGACTGGGAATTCGCCGATTACACGGTTGCATACGACCGAGGCTCGGTTGTAATGAAGGATCAGAAGAAGGCGCTGAACGGCCTCCTCGATCTTTTTCCGGAACAGCGCGAAGAGATGTCCAATCTCTACTCGGAGATGATTCGTTGCGGGGAACTGCTCGGATCGATCTCGAACGACCGGACTTCACCCATCGACAAGAGCGGTCTCGCCCGGCTGCGTTCGATCATCGACCTCGGACGGACCTTTCTGTCCCACCGGGCGGAGATGAAGGAGATGATGTCCACGAGCATACCGGAGCTGTATGAACGTCATCTTCCTCCTTCTGATTTCCGGGACAGGATG
This sequence comes from bacterium, assembly GCA_028277985.1. Classification (GTDB taxonomy): domain Bacteria; phylum Desulfobacterota; class DSWW01; order DSWW01; family DSWW01; genus S015-6. The sequence continues at coordinate 116,210 of JANQFG010000265.1, forward strand.
ACCAACGTCGGTTACCGGAACATGCCGGTAGGCATGGGGGCGGGGTTCTGGTTCACCTGGTTCGAGGATTACTGGTACTACAAACGTGGGCTCCAGGCCCTGATGGATGATCTGGCGAAGAGCTTCGCCGAACACGGTGGAGTGATGCACTGCAACCAGACCGTGGACCGGATCCTGGTCGAAAAGCAGAAGGCAACCGGGGTAAGAACGAAGGACGGAAACCACTACCAGGGGAAAACGGTTGTCTTTGCAGGTACGCTGCAGCGCCTGTACGGGGACTTGGTCGAGCCTGAGCTGTTGGATCCCGCCCTGGTGGAAGAAGTCAGAACAGCGCCGCTTTCCGAGCCGCTTGTGGCGCTCTACCTGGGCGTGGATATGTCCGACGAAGAGCTCTCACGTTACCTGAAGACGCATCACACTCTGTACTTCCCCGACGGCCCGGTACCGGACTACGACGCCTCAGAGAACGAGGGGATGCACGAAAAGGCGTTCACCGAGATCAACTGGACCTCCATGCGTTGCCCGGAGCTCGCCCCCCGCAACAAGAACTCTCTTGTACTTCAGACCTTCACGTCCTACGACTGGATGGACAAGTGGGGAACGGGTGGTGACGATTTCAAGCGGCCGAAGAGGTACAAGGAGTTGAAGAAAAAGGTGGGGGACCAGATGCTGGAGACCGCCAACCAATACATCCCGGGCCTCAAGGATCGTGTCGTGTACCAGACCCTCGGTTCACCCCTCTCGACGATTCGCTTCACCCTCAACCCGGAGGGAGCGTCGTGCGGGTGGAGCATGGCGCTGGGTAAATCCTACCTGCAAGACAAGTGGCTCTCTCTGACCACGCCCATAGACGGTTTGTACTCGATCGGCCATACCGCCTTCTGGCCTGGAGGGGTCCCCATGGCGGCCCTGTCCGGCACGATCGTGGCGCAGATGATCAAACATGACCGGAAGGTGAAGATCCTTCGGGATGGGGTCCGCCTGGTCAAGAGCCGATGTGCCTGGGTGTGAGGTAGAACAGAGGGAGGAACCATTCCGGTCGATCAATGTCCGGGTCTGCCGAATGGTTCCTGAAGCGCACATCACGATGCCGCCTTCCTATTGAAGGGAACGAGCATGTGGGGCTTCAGGAGATCTTCCTGTGTGCGGGTTGCCGGAATTCGTGCAACGACCCGGATTCTCCGGCACCGGGTCGCCGTGATGATCTGGTTGCTCCAAGCAGCGCTGGTCCTCTCCGCCTGTTCCGAACGGGATGACCACCGTCCATCAGCGCCGCCTGCCCCATCCACGAACGAATTCGAGATACAGGTGAACAGGTCCGATGAAGGGGGCGCGAGCGTGACGGTGGCCCACGCGTCCAACCCGGGAAGGGTGCTGTGGGAGACTCTTCCGGGAGTCAGTTTCGTATCCGCTGGGACTTCGGAGGCAACCATCACTCAGAACGGGGGTGCCTTCTCCATCCGGGACGACGAGCAGATGCGCTGCAAGACCCAGACGGTGGATGAAGTCGTGACCACCCAGCAGGGTGTGTCGCTGTCCGGGAGACTGGGCGGTGAAGGTTGCGATGTGGGGTATTCCCTCGACTTCACGGCACTATCGGAGAACCAGCTCGGTTTCGATCTGCGTCTGCCGGCTGCAGGTCCGGAATACAACCGGCTCTATCTCCGCTACGCTTCCTCTGTGGACGAACGCTTTTTCGGATTCGGGGAGCAGTTCACCCGTCTTGACATGAAAGGACGGAGAATACCGATTTTCTCCCGGGAACCGGGCGTCGGCCGCTGCGATGAGGGGGCGATGGACTGGCCGATCACCATGGAAGACCTTTCCGCCTGGATCATCACGACCTTCACGAGCCTGTTTGCTCCTGGTGGGGGCGGTTCCTGGGATGCCACCTACACGGCCGTTCCGCATTACCTTACCAGCAAGGGAAGGTCGTTGTTCCTCGAAAACTACGAGGTCTCGGTGTTCGACATGGAGCGGCCCGATGAGGTCGAGATCAAGGTATTCGGGAATCATGTTCGGGGCCGCATCCTGAACGGCGCTTCGGCGCTGGCTCTCATCGAGGAGTACACGGCCTACAGCGGAAGGATGCCGCCCTTGCCCGACTGGATGAACCAGGGGGTGATCGTGGGCCTGAAAGGAGGCACGGAAGAGGTTTACGCGAGACTCGAAGAACTCAAGGAGCATGACACACCCATTGCCGCCTTCTGGATGGAAGACTGGATGGGTCCGCGAAAGACGTTTATCGGCACCCAGTTGTGGTACAACTGGGTGGTCGATGAGGAACACTACCCGGGGTGGGACGAAATGGTTCAGACCCTGCGCGATCAGGGGATCCGGGTGATGGTGTACATCAGCCCCTTCCTGGTGGACGTGGCAGAGAAGGGCTCGGATGTGCGCAATCTGTTTCGTGAGGCGGAGGCGTCCGGATACCTCGTCCGAAACCAGCAGGGGGAACCCTACCTGATCGCCATGGCCACCTTTGACACCGCCCTCGTGGATCTGACGAACCCGGCTGCCCGTGCATGGCTCAAGGACGTCATCCGTGAAGAAATGCTCGACCGAGGGGTCTCTGGCTGGATGGCGGACTACGGAGAGTACTTGCCCTTCGACGCACAGTTGTTCTCCGGTGAGGAGGCAGGCGATGTTCACAATCGCTACCCGGAGATGTGGGCCCGGTTGAATCGTGAAGTCCTGGAGGAAGAGGGGTTGGTGGGAGACGTGGTCTTCTTCTCCCGGAGTGGTTCCGCAAGGGGCCCCGGGTTGAGCACGTTGATGTGGGCCGGGGACCAACTGGTCACTTTCGACAGGCACGACGGTTTGAAGTCCGCCATCAAGGGGATGTTATCGAGCGGCATTTCCGGTTTCAGCCTCAACCACACCGACACCGGAGGGCATACATCCCTGGTCTTCACCGTTGGCGACACCACCATGTCTGTGTTGGTGCGTTCGAAGGAACTGTTGATGCGATGGATGGAGATGAGCGCTTTTACACCCGTGTTTCGGACCCATGAGGGTAACCGGACGGAGGAAAGCGTCCAGTTCTACGAGGACGAGGAAACATTGGGGCACTTTGCTCGCTTCGCCAAGATCTACCGCGCTCTTTCCTTCTATCGCTCCGAGCTCATGGAAGAAGCGTTCCAGCGTGGGATCCCCCTTGTGCGGCATCCGATGCTCCACTACCCGGACGACCCCGGGGTGTACGGGATGGAACACCAGTGGATGCTCGGCACGGAGTTCATGGTCGTGCCGGTCGTAGATTCGGGTGCGGAGACGGTGAATGCCTACCTTCCTGAAGGGGAATGGGTGCATCTATGGAGTGGGGAGATCTACGATTCGTCCGGTGGAGGCCGTTGGGATCCGGGGATTCCTGCCCCGATGGGTGAGCCCGGAGTATTCTACAGGAAGGGCTCGAGCGCGGGGGCGAAGTTTGTCGGGAATCTGGGAGCAGAAGGAATCCTTCTTTTTGATTGACTGGTCAACAAAAATAATGGATAATGGGTCAATGCAGGGGAGCCTCGAGCTTTGCCTCACGAGGGGAAGAATGCGGGTTCGAGGGTGGCGGAGGTAGGCGTACGAAAGGGTGAGAGACGGGAAGGGACGCGAGAACCTGCCCGTGAAGTCAAAAGGAGGAGGAAGATGGCGAAGAATGCAAAGGTGGCGCAGGACATCAAGCCGCTGATGGAATATCGGAACATGGCTTGGAAGTGCTGGAAGTGCGGGTTCTGCCGGATGAGCAATCCGGATGAGCAGAAGACGAACAAGTATTCGAACAACTGTCCCCGTGGGACCCGGTTTCGGTTCGAATCCTTTTACGGGACCGGGACGCAGGAAATCGTTCGTGCCCTGACCTGCGATCCGCCTGAGCTGGATATCACGGATCCTGCTGTTCTCGAGCGGATTCAGAAGATCGTGTACACCTGCCCCCAGTGCGGGGCGTGCCAGGAGAACTGCAACCCCACCAAGGATCTCGAGCCTGCCAACGCCTCCATCGCCCTGAGGAACTGGCTCGTGGAGCAGGGGCATGGGCCCTTGCCCGAGCATCAACCCCTCGTGAAAAGCATCATGAACTACGACAATCCCTGGATGCAGCCGAGGGCGGCCAGGTCGAAATGGGCCAAGAAGAGAAAGGTCAAGGACGCGGGCAAGGAAGAGGTCGAAGTCCTCTACTACCCTGGGTGCACAGCCGCGTATGACCCGGTGATCCAGCCCGTGGCGGGCTGGGTGACGGAGATCCTGCTGGCCGCGGACGTGGACTTCGGGATCCTGGGCAAGAACGAGATCTGCTGTGGATCGACGGTGTTGCGGGTGGGTGATCGGGAGAACTTCCGAAAGATCCGGACCAAGAACCTGGAGAGCCTCAACAGCACGACTGCCAAGACGATCGTCACCGCATGCTCAGGATGCTTCAGCACGCTGAGCCACGAGTACAAAGAAGACCTGAACATGCCGGTCAAGCACATCATGGAATTCGTGGACGAGCTCATCCAGGAGGGCAAGCTGACCTTCACGAAGAGCCTCGACCTTGAAGTGACCTATCATGATCCTTGTCATACCGGCCGGTACTGCGATGTCTATGATGCACCCCGGAACATCCTGAAGGCCCTGCCTGGAGTCACCCTGATAGAGATGCAGCGGATTCGGAGCTGGAGCTGGTGTTGCGGGGCAGGGGGTGGGTGTCGTACCGCCTTCCCGGAGGACATTGCAGGGTTCGCTGCGGAGTCGAGGCTTGAAGAGGCGTTCGAAACGGGAACGAAAACCCTGGTGACCTGTTGCCCCTTCTGTGAGCAGAACCTCGGGGAGAACGCCAAACGGACCTATGACCGCTTCGGGATCGAAGTCAAGGATCTCATGGAGCTCGTCTACCAGGCCCTGTAGGGTGTCCTCGAGGCCTATCTGCCTGATTTTCTGAGAGCCTGAACCGTGAAAAAGGACTCATCCAGGCCGGTATCATAGATGGTGGTGGTGGGCAGCTGTTTGCGGCATCCTCCAAACAGCTCGTACCTCCCTGATTCGAGATTCATGTAGATGTAGCCGGCGAACATCCTCATCTTGTTGCAGCTGTCGGCGAACCCGTAAGCTTCGTACATTCGCCACAGATTGCCCCGCTTGTCATACCTGTCGGCAAGCACGGGCTGCCAATGATCTTCATCATAATAACCGACACGCCTGCTGTAGGGGTGCTCCAGGCCCTCCTTCAGGGTCCCTTCGACGATCCAGATCCGGTGCAGTTCGTAGCGTATCCGTTCCGGATTGATGTCCTGTGCCCAGCATTCATCTTCATCCTCTGCATCGGGCAGAAAGATGTCGTAACAGTTATTTGGAACGTACATTTCCTTCTTGCCGATGAGTTTCCAGTCCCAGTTGTTGACCGTTCCCCTGAACTCGAGGCCGTTTTCATCCATGGTGAGCTCGCCATCGAGCTGGCCTCCGTTGGTCATGGAAGGGGCGCGCCGCACCCTCCTCAGGGTAGGCATGAACAGCCAGGCATCTTCCAGCCGGTTGTCATCCAGGTAGGCAAATGAAAGAAAGTCCACCCCCTTTTCGTCCGCGGGATAGGTGGTCAGGTTGCGGATCTTTTGAAAGATCTTGTCCGGATTATCAAAGGGTCTGCTCTTTATCCTGGTCTCGCCGTAGTTCAGGACCCTGGTCTGCCACATGGTCTTCTTGATCTTGCCGGAGGGACTGACAACCCTGCGGCAGGTAAGGGCGGAGGCATCATCCCCAACGTACATTCTGCGGATGTTCCATATTGCCTCGAGTCCATTCTTGGGAGAAGGAAACGCGATTGCCCCGTTGAACCCCTGGAGGACGCCGTTCTCATCGATCGTGCAGGTCTTTCGGTTCTTCTCCACGGCCTCGTAAAACTCGGGGCAGAATTCGATGTTTCGACGGGTCGGATAGACGGTCATATAGAAATTCTCATGCTTCTTCACACGCATGATCTGTCCGGGGGAGAGCCGGTCCGTGTACTGGTCCACGTTCGTGTGGTCGATGCGGAAAAGAGGCTTTTCCTGCTTGTAGGGGTTGGGAAAGTACTGGCCCGGGGTGTAGTCGCTCGGACAGGGCATGTTCTTGTGCCCTTCCCAGGCGGGGATCTCCCCGGTGGCATTGGGGCCCGGATCGGCTCCGATCAGACTGATGTCGATCGCGTGGGTCGTGGCGATCGGTAAGGCAAGCAGGAAGGAAAGAAAGAATGCGCCGGCGATGGAAGCTCTCATCAGATCCCCCTTTCAATTCTATGTTAGAAAGGTGTCCTCCCGGGAGGAGGCCTTATGATCGTGCAGACGGATTGCTTCCTGTGACTAGGTTTACATAGTCGTTCCAACCTTTTCAATCAGTTTCTTGAGAACCGTGAGCTGCCGTTATTCAGTCCTTTACGATCGTTCTGCCTTTCATCATGTCGACGGCCCAGTGTCCGTCGTACCCCGGGACGGCATCATCGATCATTTTCAGGGAGGGAGTCATCAACCGGGGAAACCTCATCATGAGATGTGCCATGGGCAGACGCATGGGCATTCGTCGCATGGCAGCGGAAACGACTCGAACTCGATGGAAGTTCTTGTTGAATCGTTCGAAATCTTCCAAAGCCCTTTCCGTATCGGTGTAGGCCAGTTCTGCTATCTTGCCTGACATGAGGGCTCCGTGGATACCGAACATCCCGGCAGGATCGATCATCCCGCAGATGGTTCCCGTGAGCACCCGATTCCCCTTGAAGAGCTTCAGAGAATCCTTGCCGAGTACCGGAGTCGTGCCGGAGTGCTTCGACCATTTCGGGAACGTGAGGCCTTCGCTCTCTTCGAGGTGGCGTTTGCATTCCTCGATGTTCTCATCCGTCATGGGATAGCGGGTAAAGACCAGGAAGAACATGAGGTCATTCGCCACGGATAGGTACCCGTAATCCGTCGAGTACTTTCCGGACCACCCCATCAGAGCGTCCTCGAATCTCGGGTCATCGAGTTTCTTGCGCGCGTAAGCACCTGTGCCCTGGTCATAGGGCACACCGATCGCCTCCATGCCTTCCTTGTCGAAGCCGGTGGCCACGACGGCACGCTCCGGGATGTCGTCCAGGCGACGGACGTAGTGGTCGAAATGGACCTTGATTCCCATGTCGACGGCGATATTGTAGAGGTAGGTATCGATGGAAGTCTTGCGGCCTCCCCGTTCGACCAGGTAGTAGTTCACCGGGTTCAGGTCGAATTTCTCCTTTTCCACGATCATGCGAAAGCGCTTGACAGGGGTGAAACAGGGGGAGATGTCGATACCGATGTAGTTGGAGACCCTTGCAGGATCGATCGGGGTGGCGTGTATGGAGGGATGAAAATCTTCCAGCATCCCCAGGGATTTCGCCGCATCCCAGATTTCGACCTCGTAGCCTTCCCTGCAGAGATTGATTCCCGCGACCAGTCCGGACAGACCGGCACCAACGATGGTGATCTTAGAAGCAGACATACCCCCTCCTCGAATTCCGGATGGACCCTCGATGGGCAAGGGTCCGGTGAAGGCCCCGAGAGGCCACACGGTTCTCTGACTAGTCAATTTTTTGTTTGACTAGTCAAATAACAAATATTAGGATTTACTTCAAGGAAAAAATTCAATTTCGAGAAGAAACACCGGGAATGGCCGTCCAGACGGGCGGCCCGGACCGTTCCGGTGCCATGGATGACCAGGAAAGGAGTGCGTCATGAGCGAAGACCTCTATTTCAAGCTGGGGGAACGGTTGAACCAGTACCAGGTGAAGATCCTCCTGGTCGAGCCCTATCTGAACATCTTGAGGGAAATCTACGCCGAGAAGGAAGCCGAGCTTGGCGCAGCACTCCCGTTGGGGTCACACTCGGCGTCCGAGCTTTCAGAGAAGCTCGGAAGGGAGGAGAAGGAACTGGGTTCGCTCCTCGAGGGGATGGCGAACAAGGGAACCGTGTTCGTCACGAAGACGGAGGATGGGTCGAGCCAGTACGCCCTCATGCCTTTTGTCCCTGGCGTCGTGGAGTTTCAACTGATGCGGGGTACGGACACGGAACAGGACCGGAAGGTGGCCCGTATGCTTCACGAGTTCATGGAAGGGGAGATGAAGGACTTGACCAGGGAGGTGATGAAGGATCCGGTAGTGGCAAAGCAGATGATGCCGGATGCGCCTGCCCGGACGATCACCGTGGAGGCGGAACTGCCTCGAGGCACCCAGATCTATCCCTTTGAAAAACTGACCGAACTGGTCGACCAGGAGAGTTTCTTTGCAGCGGCCAAGTGCTACTGCCGTCACCATGCCTATCTGATCGACCAGCCCTGCAAGGTGGAAGGGGTGCCCGAATACTCCTGCCTGATGTTTGGAAAGGCGGCCGAATTTATCGTGGACCGGGAATTCGGCAAGGAGGTCACAAAGGAGCAGGCCTACCGGATCCTGGAGGCCACGGAAAAGGCGGGACTGGTGCACAACACGAACAACTGGATCGAGAACACGGGTTTCATCTGCAACTGCTGCGGTTGCTGTTGTGGGTTCCTCAAGATGGTCAAGGAGTATGACAGCAGCGCGTGGCTCGAATCCGCGAATTTCCAGGTTCAGGCGGAATTCGAGGAATGTGTCGGGTGCGGCGACTGCATCGAGCGATGCCAGATGGACGCTCTGTGTCTCGAGGAGGAGGTGATCTCCATCGACCTTTCCCGATGCATCGGATGTGGGAACTGCGTCACGGTTTGCCCGACCGAGTGTTTGTCCATGGTGCGGCGATCCGACAAGAGCCCCCCTGCCGGAAAGGATGCGCTGGACGCACTGGGGATATGAGCCACACCCCGAATCAGCCTCGTACTCGTCCTCGATTGCAGCGGGGGATGTCCTAACACCCAACACCTGAGAACGAAGGGCCGTCTTCGGGCACGGTCACGAAACAGGATATTACGGACACCCGGGTCGTTCTCCGCCGTGGAAGTGGAGGTGTACGGGAAGCTCGCACACGGCGTCGTTCGGCAAGCCGAGCATGAGGTTCGTCAGCGGATCATCGGTCAGGGGGACTCTGGCCACACCCACCAGCCGGGCATCCCCCCAACGATTCATACGTTCACCGTCCACTGTCTGGGAAAAGCCGGTCGAGGTTTCGGTTGTGATCGTGGTGACGATCGACATGGACGTCACTTCCCGCTCGCCCACGAAAGACGTGAAGGTGGAGTCAAAATCGAGATCGATCCGGCCGCTGCAGAAATCGATTTCCCCGGCGAGGGCATGAGGCTCGATCTCTACGCGAATGGCATCCATGCCGGGGATGATCTGCAGATGGGGGATCCGGAACTCGGAAAATTCCACCGATGCACGCCCGTCCACGACGGGGCCAAGTGAACCTATCCCGTCCGACCCCTTCCCGTCGTAGGGATACTCGACGAAGGACCCGAGGAAGCCGATGGAAAGGCGTCCCTCTTTCCCGACCGTCATCTGTACTTCGTCCGCCACGCCCGGAGGCGGTTCTCCAGGGCAAGGAAACTTCCCCTGCGGGAAATCCAGATGCGATTCATTCTCTGAGACCGTGTTCGTGGGAAGACCGAGAATCAGGTCTGTGAACGGGTCCCCGGTCGGAGGGGTGACCGCGATGCTCACGTATTGGAGATCATCTTTCTCATCGAGGGGGCGCCCGGTCATGGTCCAGTTCCCTTGAGATACGGTTCCCGTGGTCAGGTCGCTGACCACGGACAGGGCGCCGAGAACTTCCCCGAACATCACCTGCTCGAAGAGGGCATCCATGAAGTATTCCATATGACCCGTACAGAAATTGACGGTTCCGATCATGTCGGCGGGAAGGATGTTGATATAGATGTCCACCTGCTCGCCCATGATGTAGAACTTGCTCGGTAGGGAGTCATCCGCATCGAAGAAGACAATCACCTCGCCCGGTTCCAGACTCGGCTCCAGCGCGCGGCAGGCCTCGAGATTCTCGCCATCCAGATCCAGGCTGCCGCAGTCGGGGCTCATCGTGCCGAGGCTTCCCGGGCCCCTTCCGTCGTAAGGGAATTCGATACTCGCCCCCGGCCCCTTGCCGATCCACATCCGGCAATCGTGTCCGGAGGTGATCCGGACTTCTTTGACGGCTCCGACCCCATCTTCGGGGGGGGCAACAGGGTCGGAGCCGGAGCAGGCGACGAGAACAAGAGCCGCGAGCCAGGGGAGAGCCAGCCATCCTGGGAGACGGTGTCTTCCTGTCTTCAAGGTTCCGCCCTCCGTGGCTCGATGGAGGCGTTACTTCTCGTAGAGTTTCTCTATGTACTGGGTCTTCTTATCCGACCGCTCGAGCGACATCGGCTCGATCCACTCGATGGCAGGCCTAATCTTCACGGCCTGGTGCATCTTCTCCTCGACTTCCTTCTGCAGTTGCCCCAGATCCTCTTTGGTGACCCCTTCACCGTACTCGATCTTCACCTTCAGGGGGGGGACGACCCGGGGAGGCGGTTCATCCAGTAGAATGCGGAACTCACCGGTCGTTCTCGGCGTGAACGACTCTACCACGTCCTTGATCTGGGCCGGATAGACCATTACGCCTTTCACCTTCAGCATGTCATCGGTCCTGCCCACGATCTTGTAGCGAAGACCGGATTGCCCGCAAGGACAGGGAGAGGTGAAGACCTGGTGGACATCGCCCATTGTCATTCGCATTCCGAGCATGCCCCCGCCCTCGCCATCCAGGGTGGTGAAGACCCCGAGCCCGGTATTGCCGTCTTCCAAGGGGACGGTCTCCCGCGTGTCCGGATCGACGAGTTCGTACAGGATCATGTCATCACCGATCCAATGCATACCCTGGTATTCCGGGTGGTCGCACGAGACGCCCACGCCCGCGCCCATGTCATAGAGCTTGGCACCGTACTCGGTTTCGAGGCGTTTTCGAACCTCGGGGATACCCGCCCCGGGCTCGGCTCCACAGATCAAGGTCTTGAAGCCGAGGGCCTTCACGCTGTCGCCCATGACGTCCGGTGCCTTTTCGATCATGTGGAGGGCCAGGGACGGCGTGCACATGAGGATGTTGCCGCCGAAAAGGCGCGTAAAATTGATGATCCGGGTCGTTCCGGCTTCGGCTCCCACGGGGATGATGGTGATACCGGGAAAATCCTCCATGGCCAGCAGGGTCGGCGTGCCCGCAAGGAACATGCTCAGGCCGAAGGCGAGAACAAACTTGTCTCCGGGGCGGACCCCGCAACGCCACATCATCCGGTTGTTGATTTCACGCATCCTGGGCAAGCCTCCCCTCACCAACGGGTAGGGGGTCGGGACGCCCGTGGTGCCCGAGGTCGCGGCCATGACGTAGATATCGTCGACCGAATCCCCCATGAGCATGCGAAGGATCTCCTTCATATCGAAACCGACTTCTGCAAGAAGCTCGCGCATCTCCGGCTGCCCGTAGATCGGAATCTTCTGGAGATCGTCGAGCGACTTGATATCAGAGGGCTTGACACCCGCATCGTCCATCCGCTTCTTGGTGAGCGGAATGGAGTCGTACATGGATTGAATGTTGTTGACCAGGAGATCGTTCTGGATATTTCGCATCTCCGGTGTGTTGAACTTCGGTTCGATTTCCATGTTCCAATAAGGTCGATCGAGATCCATCTCATCCTCCGGGTGCCCGTTTCTTGGACAGGCTGTTCGCGTTTGTGCGGGGCCTACGAAGTATAGGGTCCGTTCGCCTACTTGCAGAGATAACTCAAGATCAGGTCGGAAAGCTCCTTTTCCAGTTTTTTGCTGTCGAGATTCCCCTTGTTGATGACGTGGTTGAAGGCGAATCCAACGACAGAGGACATGAGGGTGTAAGCGGCGACCTGGGGGTTCCGTTTCTTGAAGATCCCACGCTTTGTGCCTTCCTGGACGATGATGGCGGATGTACGCATACAGAACTCCTGCATGGAAGAGTTCAATTCCGTGATCATCTCGTTTCTGGAAACCTGGCACCAGAACTCGAGGATGACGCGCAGGACATGCGGATTCTCGTCATACATGGTAACGAGGAACTTGATCGCGTCTTTGATCATCCCGATCAGGTCTGTCTTCGGGTTTGAATAGTACTCCCTCACGAGTGCGTATACTTCTTCCGGGTCGTCTGTCTGGTCGGGCAATTCCCAGATCTCTTTGGTGAAACCGACCACATTTTCCCACATCTTGTGGATCACCGAGATCAGGAGCTCCTCCCGATTCTTGAAGTAGTAGGAGGCGATTCCTTTCGAGAGCCCCGCCTCTTTGGTCACATCGTCGAGGGTGACCCGATCGTATCCCTTTAGGGCCATACACTTGAGGGCTGCCTGGGTGAGTTCCTCTTTTCGAATTTCGCTGATTTCGGTCTTTCGGCTCATGACGTTTCCTCTTTCCTTCTCGTGTTCCGGTGGGACGCTCCAAAAAGGGAAGAACCCTACATCGAGCGAGCATTCGGGCTGACGGCGCTTGACAAGCCGTCGATAGGGATTGTATTATTTTTTCGTTGAGTGGTCAAATAATTTTTTTAACAATCAGTCAAATTCCCAAACGATGCCGCAGGAAGGGCGGAGGAGAGGATGGTAGCCAGCATAACGGAGGGCCACGTCCTCAAAGTGGGCGTGCTCGAAGAGCTCAAGGCCCTCGTGGGACCGGAGAACGTTGCAGAAGGGCCGGAGGCTGCAAAAGGTTTCCTGCGGAGGGGGTCGAGAGTTCCCGAGTGGATCCGGGTTTCTCCTGCCACCACAGAGGAGGTGCAGGCCATCGTAAACCTTGCCCGTGAAGAGAAGGTCGGGATCGTGACCTGCACCGATCGCTGCGCCCTGCCCGAGGATCTGGATCGGGAGGGGATTCTGATCGATTTTTCCCGTTTGAACAAGATCGAGAGGGTCGACACGCGAAATCTGGTGGCCCACGTCGAGCGGGGGGTCACCTGGGATCAGCTGAACGCGGAACTCGCACCACTGGGAGTAAAGACCTATGCGCCGGTGGCGGCCAACTCCTCCTCGGTTGTGGAGACGATCGTGGCCAGGGGGGTAGGGAAGTGGATCACGAAATTCCCTGACTACCCTCTCATGAACATGAAAGTCGTTCTTTCGGACGGGGAAGTGCTGAAGACCGGAACGCACGGATTCAACGAGGAGGCTGCGGACGGAAGGAACGAGGGGGGACCCAACCTTTCGCAATGGCACGTGGGCGGGGACGATGTGTTCGGCGTGGTGACGCGGGCGTCGATCATGCTGTGGCCTGTATGCGAATCCAGGTCGTGTCTCGTCTATGGGTTTGAGAAGATCGAGGAGGTTTTGAAGGCCCTGAAAGAGATCCCGCGAACAGAGTTGGGTGTGGAGTATGTAGCAGTCAACCGGGCGACCATGCAACGGCGGTTGGGTGGCGAGAAGAAAGCAGTGCCTGCCTGGTCATTGATCGTGGGATTCGAGGGGAGGGAAAAGCTCGTATCCCACAACGAGGACCGGGTCGGTAGACTGCTGGAAAAATATGACTGTTCTCGAAATGACTCTCTTGTCGCGCCCATGAGGGAGCATCTGGACGAGCCGTGGATGGAGGCCAGCGACGACCACACCGCTTTTTACACCCGTTTCGCCTGCGCAAAGGATCTGGACGAAAAGATCCAGGCGGCGGCCGAAGCTGCCGGTGTGGGACCGGACGATGTTGGAAGGATTCTGGTCTCCATCGACCGTGGACGGGCGGTGTACGCGGTGTACGACTGGTTTGGAGACAAGGATCGCAGCGAGGCCCTGGAGACGCTGAACCTGTCTCTCGCGGACCAGGGGGCGTTCTTTGATCGGCCCCATGGCTCGCTGGGGAGAAAGGTCTACGAGAGCATTCCGAACCATCTTCCCGTACTGAAGCATATCAAGGGCTTCCTGGACCCTGAAAATATCCTGAATCCGGGAAGGATCGTCCGAGAGGAGGACCAGGCCTGGGAACCGCCCAGGGTGCCCGAGGGGGAAATCGGGTTGACCGTGGATAACCTCAAGAAGGTCCTCGAGAAGCTCAGAGAGTGCGTGGGGGAGGACTGGGTGAGCGACAACCCGGTGGATCTGATATCCCACGGTCGTGACTTCACCGTTTTTTCGGGTGAACGCCCCAACATCGTCATTCTGCCCGAGACCAAGGAGCAGATTCAGCAGGTCATGCGGATCGCCTACGAGCACGGCATCCCGGTGGTGCCTCAGACCACCGGCTTCAACCACGGAGGCCTAACCATATCGAGAAAAGGAGGCATCCTTGTTGACCTGAGGCGCATGGACCAGGTGTGCACCGTAGACGAGGAAACGATGACGGCCACCGTGAGCCCTGCTGTGCGCATGCGGAGTGTCTGGTGGGAGGCGGTCAAGCACAAGGCGATAGAAGGCGTTCACCTGAAGCCGATCCTCCCCCTGACCATGGGCAGTGTGTCGCTACTGTCCAACTATGTCGCAAGGGGCGCGCCAGGGACGGCTGCGAAGCACGGGAATGCTACCGAGGTCACGGTGAAGATGACCTGGGTCCTGCCGAACGGGGAGATCTTCGAACTGGGCCCGGGAGTCATCCCGGGGGTGGGCAATCTACCGATCCAGTATTGCCCGGGACCGGAGATCAACGGGATGTTCTTCAATGCGGACGGTCAATTCGGCATCTGCACCGAGTTGACCACCAAGCTCTACCCGGAATACGACAACGTGGTCGAGTTGGAAGAACTCTTGACCGGTTCCGGCTTTGAGCCGGACGGGCACAAGTTGTTCTGCAAGATCATCGATGCGACATACGAGGTGGCCAGGGAGAACATCACCGAATTCATGTACAAAGGCCATCCCGGTGCCTTTGCCCTCGGTATTGCCTCGAAGATGGAAGGGATAAGCGTCAAGGAAGCGCTCGACATGGCCCCGAGACACCCTCTGGCCCTGATGGTCTCCGGCTATGACGCCGAAGAAATAGCGATCAAGAAGGAGATCCTGAAGGAGATCCTGGACCGGCACGGAATGTTCATCATGGACCCGAACATGTTCGGGGAGGAACTGGCCGATATGATGTCGACGGATCCCCTGAAGATGGCCCTGGGCATAAAGGACAACTTCGCCGGTTCCTACAAGGGGGCCTTCCAGTGGACGGCAGCCCAGGTCAAGATGGATCTCCTGCCCGAGATCTCCCTGGAGTACGAGAAACTCGTGAAGAAGTACTGGAAGACCTCGGACCCGACGGTCACTGTGGAGCACGCCATGACGGATACGGCGGTCCAGGGGCCTCTGCCCTATGGACGGTGCGGCCCATGCGAGTTCGACTACTGGTGGGATCAGGGGAACCCGGAAGAGGTCAAGCGGGCCACGACCATGATTCACAAGACGAACCGGCTGCTGCTGAAGTTCGGCGGGAGCCTGTGGCGCAACATGTTCGGGGCAGGAGAGTATCACCTGCCGATGTGGGGAAAGTACTACGAAATCCTCAAGGAGACCAAGGCCGCCTTTGACCCGGCCAATCTCATGCACCCGGACGTGCTGCCCCTGACCGACGATTACGTGTGAGAAAGACGAGGCCGGTCAGGGGTGGAAGCCCGCGCCGGCTGTTTCGATCCGAAGAAGATATTGGAGAACCTCGAATAGCAACGCTAGGGAAGACAAGGGGGATTTCCGATGGGTGACAGGTTGAAAGACAAGGTCGCAGTGGTGACGGGCGGTGCACGTGGCATCGGCGAGGGCACTGTCCTGCGCTTCGCCGAGGAGGGGGCATCGGTCGTCGTCGCCGACCTTCAGGCAGAGGCGGGCGAGACCCTGGCGAACGAGTTGGGGGCAAAGGCAAGATTCATCCGCACCGATGTCACCCGAGAGGAAGATGTAGCGGCCGCGGTGGATCTGGCGGTCAGCGAATTCGGACGCCTGGATTGCATGGTGAACAATGCGGGAATCGTGGGAGCCATCGGGTCCATCAAAGACACCTGTACCGAGGCGTGGGACGTGACGATCGACGTTCTTCTGCGGGGTGTCTTCCTCGGGATGAAGCATGCTGCGCGGATCATGATTCCGCAAGAGTCCGGATGCATCCTCTCCCTTTCGAGCACGGCCGGGGTCGCCGGAGGGCTGGGCTCGCACGCGTACACCGCAGCCAAGCATGCTGTTGTGGGGCTCACGAAATCCGTCGCATCCGAGCTGGGCCAGCACCACGTGCGTGTGAATGCCGTAGCGCCGGGCAACATCGTGACCCCCATGACCGCGGACGTCGTGACGAGCGATCCTGCCAATTTCGAGGTCACCGAGGAGGCGATCAAGGCCATGTCGCCCCTGGGCATCGCCGGTCTGCCGGTGGACATCGCAAACGCGCTGCTGTATCTCGCGAGCGACGAGGCGCGATACATCTCGGGACACACCCTGCTCGTTGACGCCGGCCAGACGACGGGGGCAGTGCCTTCCATGTTTCACCTGATGGAGGCAGGCATCATCCGTGAGGCAGGCCGGCGGGATATTTAGCCCGAACACTGCATGCGCAAATCTCGGATCATGGGGCGGGATCGGTCCAGTTCTCGAGGAACCTGCGAGCAACGAGGCGGTGGCCTTCCTCGTTCCAGTGGAGATCTCCCGGGATGAAGTACCTGCGGATGACTTCTCTTGGGTCTTCGGCTCCGGGAATGAAGTCCGGGAAGAGATCGATGAACCGGACGGAACGCCCGGCAGCCCACTCCCGCCAGATCTTCACCTGAATCGAGTCACGGTCGTGGTGAAGAATCTGCGTGGGCCATGGATAGACGGCCAGCGTCATGTCGATGCGGTGCCTCTTCAGGAGATCGTGCAGGCGGTCCATGTGTTTCTTCGCCTTTAGGATGCCCGGGGCCCCGTAATCTTCGTAGGCCCCTTTGTCCACGGTCCACAGACCCCTGTACTCGTTGGTAGCGTAGCGTCGGTCCTCCTCTGTTCGCAGGGAGTCCGGATCTTTGGTGGCCCAAGCATAGGATTCCTCGGCGACCTCCCATAGATTTCGGAGGATCGTGGTGTACTCGTAAAGGAATTCACGCACGGCCGGTGTCGAGCCCCGGATCCAGAGCACACGCTCCTCGTCCGTGTCGTAGAACTCGGCCTCGTCCTGGATGTCCGAGATATCGAGAAACACCACGAGATGCACGAAGCGAAGTCCCACCCGGTCGAGAAGATCCTGGGTCTTCTTCCAGTAGATGGCCGGTGAGTAGGAGACCACAGCGGCGTTCAGAATCTCCACCCCCCTTGGTGCAAGCTCCGATTCCAGCAGGCAGATGAAGGTCTTCTCATAGGGAAGCCCCACCCCGTACGTGAAGGAATCGCCCATGAAGAGGACCCGCTCCTTGTTCGAAGACAAGGGGACGTCTCGAACGACCCTGTCGCGAAACCCGAGGGAGTTCGTCGATACGGAGTGTCGCAGGGTCCCCCATCGTTGATACAGGAACTGCGCGTTCGGCTTGAGGGTGTGATGGAAGTGGGGAGAGCGCTCGCCGAGCGCTCGCCGGTCGGCATACTTATGGATCGTCCCGTATTTGAACAGGTGATAGAGCCCGGTGAGGGCGAAGTCGAGCAGGAGTGTGAGCAGAAGGAGGTAGACAAGGAGGCTCTTTTTCGGGTGTCTCCGGATCCAGCCTCCGGGTGGCGAGGTTCGGATGGGCATGTATTTTCGAATAGCACGGAATCCGGCGCAGATTCAAGGGATCGGTGCGGCCGTGACATTTATGTAATTCCCCCGGAAGGAATTCGATCAAGAACGTCCTGCTTCTTGCCGATCTCTGAGATAGGAGCTTTGTGCACGGATCCACACGCTCTTTGAGACAGCCCGGGCGAGTCGTATCTAACCCACTGTTTTAAAGAGATATTTTGATTCCCTCTCTTGCGACTGCCTCGAGGCGGGGAGGAGGAGCGGGCTCAAGGAACGGATCTTGCTCGCAACCCAAGGCAGGTGTGCCGCAAGAAGTAATCCTTAATAAATGCAGAGTGCGAGGTCGCCCTTCTCGAGGCGAGCCTTGCGATGGGATCGAGTCGAAAATGAAGAACATCAAAACCACCCTTCCAATCGGTTTCTTGGTCGTGCTCCTCGTGGGCCTTGCTCAGCTTCCCCCTGCGGCCGGAACGGAGATCCGTGTCGACGCGGGCGATCTCGAGGAAAGGATCCATCCCGGGGTCCTTGGAAACAGCCTCATGTTCGATGGGGATACCATGGGATACCCCTGGTGGGTGACGGACGAGAGAGGCTACGACCAGGCGAAGGCAAAGTGGAACTACTATCTACCCTACGTCAGCGAGCTGGGGCCCACGGTGCTCCGGTACCCGACCGGACTGGGGGCGAACAATTTCCACTGGAAGCCGGGTATAGGGCCGATCATGGAGCGGCAGCAGGACTACCTGTACGGCTATCCGCAGGTGTTCGGCACGGATGAATTCCTTCAGTATTGTGAAGAGCTCGGGGCCGAAGCGATCATGGTCGTCAACGTCTCGACGACCGGCAAGAGAGTTGGAACGGTTCAGGACGCGGCCGACTGGGTGGAGTACTGCAATGCTCCTAACGATGGGTCGAACCCCGGTGGGGGGACGGACTGGGCGGCCGTGAGGGCGGCGAACGGACACAAGGAACCCTACGGGGTCAAATACTGGGAGCTGGGGAACGAAGAGATCTATCCCGGCAAAGAGGACTACGCGCGGCGGGTGAGAGAGTATTCCGAGGCGATGAAAGCGATCGACCCGACCGTCGAGACAGGTGTGATCTGCACCGGAACGGGTCTCGACCCGATCTTCGGCACACAGAACTGGCTCGCCTATCTCGACTTCATGCTGGAGAACGTAGGAGACGCATTCGATTTCTGGATTCAGCACACCCACACCCCGGGGGCGAACGGGACCTTCGTGGCCGGGTTCATGATGGTGAAGGATGGGGCGTCCGTGAGCATGGACTTCACGCTGGAGGAGGGCGGTAACTACCAGATTCGAATCCCTGTGGAAGGGGATTGCACCCTGTTGTGTCCGGAACTGCAGTTGATGGTGGACGGACAGGAAAGAGGTCTATGGACCCTGGGTCGGCTGCCGAATGCCCTCACCACCCCTTGGCTTTCCCTGAGCGCCGGAAAACACACCCTGCGGCTCGAAGCGAGACTGCCCACGAACGAGACCCGGATAACGGTGAACCAGCAAATCGAGTTCTTGAGGGAGGGGGAAGAGGAGTCGCTGTGGAAGGACCTGAAGGAGAGCCCTGATTTCTACCACGCCCTGCTCGCAGGGTGGGCTGTGGTCGACCGGGTCTACGATCTGGGGGAGCCCCACAGGGGGAACAAGCCGGTCTTCTACACGGAGACGAACACGGCGTACAACGATGACAAGACTCCCCCGTTTCATGCGAAAGCGGGATCGTTGAAAGAAACGCTGAACATGGGATGCCTCTACAATCTCATGATTCGGCGAGGGGTCGAGCTGGCAAACTACTGGCTTCTCTTTCAGGAGAACGAAGCCGTGGGCACGCTCGAGGGTGTGGCCTATGACGGCGAAAAGGAGGAACGGGGCAGGCTGGATCCGCACCGAAGGCCGGTATTTCACCTGTTGAAGGCGTATCGGGAGCATGTCCAGGACTGGGTCGTCCCCACCGATGTCCTCGAGTCGGAAAACTTCGAGACGGGCTGGCACTCCGGAATCGTCATGGGCTGCGCACTGAAGAGTATCGAAATGGACTATGTGCAGGCCCTCGGCACGGTTTCCGAAGAAGGGGACCGGCTCTCTCTCTTCCTGATCAACCTCCATCCCGAGGATGACGTGGACGTGCCGATCCGTTTAACCGGATTTCCTCGGAAGGCGGACGTCAGAGCCGTTACGATTACCGCCGACTCACCCAACGTGACCAACGAGCCGGACGACTGTCCGGGTGGAGACTGCGTGACGGCCGAGGAGAGAGTCGTGCGGCTTGCCGGGAATCCTGCGACCTATAGGCTCCCGAAACACTCCGTCACGGTCCTTGTATTCTATCGCGAGGGGTCCGACCAAAATCCGCCACAGACGCCCGATCGGTTGCTGGGGTTCACAGGCGACGGAACCGCAAGGCTCCGCTGGGACGAGAACGGCGAATCAGACCTCAAGGGCTACAATGTCTATCGTTCGAGGTGTCCGGAAGGGCCGTACCGCCATCGTCTGAATGATGCTCCTGTCGCGGATGCGGCATACGTCGACAGGGCCGTTGATTCGGGCGTGCAGTACACCTATGCGGTGACGGCAGTGGACCGGGCGGGCAATGAGAGCGAGCTGGGCGACAAGATCGTGTTGACGCCTCTGCCGGGTGACCCGGATACGGGCCCGCCGGACGGAAACCCCGACACCGTGCCGCCGTCACCGCCCGTACTCAAGGAAGTGCGCTAAGGCAACAGGTATTCGAGAGCCCCCTCGACCCAGGAATCCGCGAGGGCTTGATACCCCTGATTGTTCGGATGGACCGTATCGTAGTAGAGGGTCTCCCACTCCGGCAAACCGGTGAAGTAGAGATAGTGGTCGGCCAGAAGAACACCTTCCTCTACGGCCAGGTCCCTGATCTCTTCGACGAGTTCCAGGGTGGTCGGTGAATCCTGATCGTCGGCATAGTGCAGTCGGGGTGGAAGCGTGCCGATTACCACCTCCAGGAGATAGTCGTCTCGGGCAATCCGAATCATTTCCCGCAGGTTGCTCACGATCGATTCGAGAACACCTCCCACCGAGCCGTCCGTCACATCGTTCGTCCCCTCCAGCAGCAACACGAACTCTATGTCGTTCCACTTCGTGAGGGTGGATTCGAATCGTGCGAGACCCCCTGCCGTGAACTCCCCTCCCTTGCCCGCATTGATGACCACGGTGGAGCCGGCCTCCGCGTCCAGGAAGGCCTCCAGGTGGTAGGTGTACCCGCCGTGGGCGGTCGAAACACCGGAGGTGATGGAGTCGCCGAAGGCAAGCATTCGGTACAGGATCGGATCGGCCTCCACCTTCAGGTAGGCAGTGTCATAGCGAGGCCAGTCATCCCCCAGAACACTCGCAGTTATCTTGGCGGTGTCCAAAATGGTGCCTTCCGGAACGACCACCAAGACCTCTGAAGGACTCCAGGAAACGACCTGAGCGGTAACGCCGGGCTGGAAACGGATTGTCGACGCTCCCTGCGTAAACCCGAACCCGTATCCCTGAATGGCGACAATGTCCCCCACGTTGCAGGAATCCGGTTCGATATTCTCTATCTGAAGCTGGGGAGCGCACCCGGTCAGCAATGCGATCAGCGCAAGACCCAGGTGCAAGATCGATATCCGCATGGCCGGCAACCTCATCGGATTACGACAGAGGCACAATTCAGCCTAGCCCTTCCAGTAGTTCTCTTTCTTTCCGGACGAGTAGTCGTAGAAGCCCTTGCCGGTCTTTCTTCCGAGGAGACCGGACCGGACCAGCCGCTGCATCAGGGGCGGCGGCCAGAACTTCGGGTCCTGCGTGTCATTGTAGATGGCCTGGGATGCGTTCAGCATCACGTCGATGCCCGTGAAGTCAACCAGCTCGAGGGGACCCATCGGGTGGTTGTATCCGAAGCGCATCGCATTGTCGATGTCCTGCGGGTCGGCAACGCCTGCCTCGAGCATACGGACCGCTTCCAGGCACATGGGGAGAGCGAGCCGGTTCGCGATGAACCCGGCATGGTCCTTCTTGACGACCACTGTTGTCTTGCCTACAGACTCGGCCCACGCCTTTGCCGTGGCGATCGTCTCGTCGCTCGTCTGTACACCCGTGATGATTTCGCAAAGCTTCATCAGAGGCACAGGGCTGAAGAAATGGGTTCCCAGCACCTTCTCCGGCCGCTCCGTAGCGGCTGCTATGTCGGAAATGGGGATGGCGGATGTATTCGTCGCAAGAATCGCTTCGGGAGGGCAGACCTTGTCCAGGGTGCCGAACACTTCCCGCTTGACCTCGATCTTCTCGAACACGGCCTCGACCACGAGATCCGCATCTTTGGCGTCTTCCAGGCTGGTCGTGGTGGTGATGTTGGTCAGTGCGGCATCGTGGTGATCCTGCGATATCTTTTCCTTCTGAAGGAATTTGCCCAGGGACTTCTTGATCCCCTCCATCCCACGGTCGCAAAACTCCTGCTTGATGTCGTGCATGATAACCTTGCAGCCGGACTGGGCACTGACCTGGGTGATGCCGCTTCCCATCAGCCCGGAGCCCACCACGAAAACTCTCTCGATCTTCATAACACCGTCCTCCATCAGCTGGGTCGTTCCGTAAGCCGTATTTTCTGTCCTGGCATTGCGGTTGTGAAACCAAACCATTGTATCCGTATACTCGGGGAAAGTCCATTCCGCAGGGTGAAAAGGCTCTGTTTTTTGACTGGATGCAGGCCGTGTGGTACCTATAAAGTTTGTTCGAGGCATCAGACGGAGTGAAGGGGAGGGCGAAGATGAGCAAGGGAAGCGTAGACTATGTTGTGGCTGGAGAGATCGCGACCGTAGCGGTGGACCATCCGCCGGTGAACGCCCTGAACGAGGCGCTCTGGATTCGCATCGGTGAAATCTTCGAGGAGATCAGCCTTCGTGAGGACGTGAAGGTGGTCATCGTGACCGGCGCCGGCGAAAAGGCCTTTGTGGCGGGCGCGGACATTACCGAGCTGGGGGCAAAGGAACGCTTCAGCGGTGAGGCGTATGCGCGGCTGTGCCAGGAGTCGCTGAACAAGGTGGAGTTCTGTCCGCAGCCGGTCATCGCTGCCATCAACGGGTTTGCCCTGGGCGGCGGTTGTGAGCTGATCATGGCGTGCGACATCCGTATCGCCTCGGAAAAGGCCAGGATCGGGGTCCCCGAGATCAATCTCGGAATCATTCCCGGCGCAGGCGGGACGCAACGGATCACCCGCATCGTTCCGAAGGGATATGCGAAGCTGATGGTGCTGAGCGGCGACATGATCCCTGCGGAGGAGGCGCTGCGGATCGGTCTCGTTGACAGGATGGTCCCCCCGGAGAACCTGGAGGAGGAGACCAGGGCCCTGGCGGAAAAGCTGGCGGCCAAGGCCCCGGTAGCGCTCCGGATCGCAAAGAAGGCGGTGAACGAGGGCATCATGGGGTCCCTTCGGGAGGGTCTGAACATCGAGGCCGTCTACTTCGGCCAACTCTGTGCGACAGAAGACAAGAACGAGGGGGTGGATGCCTTTCTGAAAAAGAGGAAGCCCACCTACAAAGGCAGATAGAATGGGGCAAGGCACGACCGACCCGGGCGTTCTCTTCAACCCGAGAAGCCGATCCGTCCGCTGGGCCGGATTCGCCGGGGCACGGATCCGGCCGGGGACGATCAGCTCGAGAGATCGAACCGGGATGGGCGACTGTATCCTGATGGATCTTCGCAAAGGGTTCTTCGCCGTGTCCGACAGTTCGAACCGGTTCCCGACCGCATCCCGGCGCTTCCTGCGAAAGCTGGTCCAGGGGCTGGAAGGGCTCCCTTCTCCGGATCCGAACGAGGAAATGAGTACGAAGGCTTTTGAAGAGTATTCCGGCAAGGTCATCGAAATTTCAGAGGCGGCCCTGCAGACGATTCCCTACACCGAGAGCTGCACCTTCACGGGGATCCTCGTTACGAAAGCCGAAGGTGGAGTCAAGGGTATCCTGTTTCACACGGGCGACAGCCGGCTCTACGAAGTCGACCGGGAGAAACGGGCATCCAGGAACATGACGCCGAGCAATTTCCTGATGGTGGGAAAGTCGAAGAGCTTCTATCAAGTGGAAGAAATCGACATACCGACGGACGCCATATTCATCCTGGCCACGGACGGGGTGGTGGACCTGAGCTCAGAGGACCGTGTGGAACGGCACGAGTCGCTCGTGGACTATGCCTGCAGGTATCCGGTCGAGGAGCTTCCGGACAGGCTCGTGGAGGAGATCGATCGTCAACAGGCTACCACGGATGATCTCGTGATCGTCGCACTGGATCCGGGGCAACTCCGTACTTCCGATACGACCATTCTTCTGGGGGGGACAGAGGAGAGGGAGGAGAGCAGGTATCGGAACCAGTGCAGCCGGGATGTGTACGAAGACAGCTACGTGCCTATCCGGGAGCAATCCTCCAAACGGGAATGCGCCTTATACGTAGAATAAGCACCGGCTCTGCTTTGACTACCGGGTGCGGTCAACCTCCGAGGGAGGGATCCGTTACCCGTTCCATCTCCCGTTCTTCTCGAGGAATTCCTGCCTGTCCACCATGGCGGCGTAGGCCCTGACCGCCTCTTCAATGGTGGGGTAAACGACGAATTTCTTGCCGATGATCTCGAGGAGCCCGGAGTACCCTCTCCGTACTGCCAGACGTGCCACGTTCGAAGTAACGAGGAGCGGCTTGCCCCATTGCCGGCAGTATTCCGCCATTCGCTTTCCATGGTCCACGTCCCTCTGAACGAGCATCTGGATCACCTTGTTGTCCGACTTTCGCACGTCCCTCTCGGAATTCACAGGATCGAGCATGGAGTAGATCCAGCCCATGCCGAGCGAGATCACCCCGTCCACCTCGCCGCTCTGCATCAGGATCGGGATCAGATCTACGGCGTCTGCGTATCCCAGGCCGGCCACCAGGTCGACCGGGTTGTTGGGCGCCCACCAGGACGGGAGGATCGCACGGAGCTTCTGGATCGTATCCTCGGCCAGCTGCACTACGTCGAGGCCGGCCTGGGCGGCAGCGTCTGCGGCGATTACACCGAATCCCCCTCCGCCCGTGACGATGGCAACCCTGCGGCCCGCAGGCAGGGGGGTAGACACGAGGGAGGCTGCCATGATGACCGCCTCTTCCATCTTGTCCATGCGGATGATGCCCGCCTGCTTGCACGCTGCGGAGAACACGCGATCGGATCCGGCAAGGGCACCCGTATGGGTGGCCGCTGCCGACATCCCGACTTGCGTTCGTCCGGCCTTGACGATCACGACCGGTTTGACCAGGGATGCGCGCTTTGCTGCCCGGAAGAACTCCTGCCCGTTTTCCAGGCCCTCGATGTGAAGAAGAATCACGTTTGTGTCCGGGTCCTCCCGGAAATAGTCCAGATAGTCGGGCCAGCCGATATCAGAACAATTGCCGGCGGAAACGACCTTGGAGCAGCCGAACCCGAACTCGGCCAGTCTCTGTGAGAGCGTTGTGGCGATGCTGCCGCTCTGGGAGGCGATCCCGATTCCGCCGGCGTCGGGCATGAATGCGGGCATCCAGGGATATAGCTTTGTTCGAGGGACCGCAATGCCCTGACCGTTCGGCCCGATCAGGACCATGCCACCGTCTCTGGCCGTCTGCACCATCTCCGCCTGCATGGCGCGACCTTCGTCACCCAGTTCCGCGAAGCCTGCCGAAATGACGAGACCGGCTTTGACTCCTTTGCTCACACAGTCCGAGATCGTGTCCACCATCAGCTTTGCCGGGATCGTGAAGATCGCAAGATCGACGTCCCCCGGGATGGCCGATACGTTCGTGTAGGCCTTGTGCCCCTGGACCTCCGCTTCTTTCGGGTTCACGGGGTAGATGTCCCCCGCATAGCCTCCCACTCGAAGGTTGCGGAAGACGATGCCGCCCCATTTCTGTTTGTTGTTCGAAGCGCCCACAAAGGCGACCGAACGGGGACTGAAAAAGCTCTCCATCGCCTCGATACGGCTGAGCACGGATTCTTTCCTCCTGAACACTCTGTTATGTGGATCGAGAGTACACCATCTTACCGAAAAAGCCGGGTTTTGTAATCCCCTCTCTGCCGGGCGTGGTTGACACGAAATTCGCGTGCTTCCTATACTCCGCTGCGAAGGCCCCATGAGACTGGACCCGAGTACATGCAGTACCTAAGGAGGGTTTTACGATGAAGGTGGAGGATTTTAAGGACATTCTTTACGAAAAGGACGAAGGAACCGGGATTGTCACGGTTACCCTCAACACCCCAGAGAGGAAGAACGCACTGAGCTTCATTACCTTTTTGGAGCTCTACTACGCGGTTGAAGAGATGGAGAAGGACGATGGGGCCACGGCCATGATCATGACCGGAGCCATCGATCCGGATGCCCATGATCCGAAGAACGAAGCCTTCAGCAGTGGGGGCTACTTCAACCTGAAGCTCGTCAATGAAATCCCGGAAGAGATCAAGGATGAGATCGACCTGACAGATATTGCACAGAAGAAGATGTGCTTGAAGCTCTTCTCCTTTGACAAGCCGGTGATTGCGGCAATCAACGGGCTTGCGATCGGTGCGGGTTTTACCATGCCTCTGGCAGGGGCGGATCTGATCTACATGTCGGAGCACGCCTGGATCCTGCTTCCTTTCGTGGGGTTGGGTATCATTCCCGAATTCGCGCTCACCTATTTCATGCCCCGCCTGATGGGGTTTCAGAAGGCAAAGGAGATCGTCTACTTTCGGAAGCGAATTCCTGCGAAACAGGCCCTAGAGCTGGGATTGGTCAACGATGTGCTGCCCCACGACCAGCTTCTTTCTCACACAAAGGAAATGGCCCTGAAGCTCATACCGCCGGAAGGTCCGGGCCTGGCGGTGAAGCTGGCGAAGCGGGCCTTTCACAAGCCCTATTTCGATGCCGTCTCACAGGCCCTCGACGTGGAGAACGAGGGGCTGAATCAGGGCGTCATGACCTATGACTTCGGCGAGGCGCTGAAGGCACGGAAGGAAAAACGCGCTCCTGTGTACAAGGGCGAGTGACCCGCCATATTGCTTCACACAGGACAAAGGACAAAGCCCACAGGGGTGAGGCGCTTATTTCGGGCACGGGCACGCACACGGGCACGGCGGGGTAGGGCGGCCTGACCCCTGATCCCCGATCCCTGACCCCTTCTCATCTATTCGTCGTTATCGTTATTCGCGTCTTGGCCGCTTACATTCCACGGTCTGATCGTGTTGAGGGCAGCCGGGAGAAAGATCAGCGAACCGAGCAGTGAGGCGGTGAGGGCGACGCTCGCCAGGAGACCGAAATCGTGAGTGGCGTTGAAATCTGAGGTCAGGAACACGAGGAAACCCGCGATCAGCATCGAGGTGGTGAGGACGATCGCCCGCCCTGCAGACTGCAGTGTCCTGTACATGGATGTCACATAGTCTCCCGTCCGTACGAGCTCTTCCCGAAAGCGAGTGAGATAGTGAATCGTGTCGTCCACGGCCATGCCCAGGCAAATGGCGAAGGCGACAACCGTTGAAACGCGGAGGGTGATTCCGAAGAGACCCATGAAGCCGAGGGTGAAGACGAGTGGAATGATATTCGGGATCATCGTGATGAGGCCCGCCTTGAAGGATCGGTAGAGCAGGCTCACCGCGATGAAGATGATTCCGAAGGCGGACAGGAAGCTCACGAGCATGTCCCGTACGATATTGTCCAGGGCCCGATTGGCAAGCAGGCTTCTCCCAGTCACATGATAGGATACAGGGGGCTCGAACAGGGTGGCCGCCTTCACCTCTGTGCGGCGCTTCAATTCGAAGAAGTTTCCGGTTCCCATGTCCACGCCCTGGCAGGCGAGCCTCACGTACCTCCCATCCGGTGTAATCAATACATCCAGGTCCTCCGGGTCACCGGACATGCTGTAGAGAAGAAGATACTGGGCAACGAGTTCCCGGCTCTCCGGAACGCGGTAGAACGCGGGATCGCCTTCATTCATGGCCTGGTGCATCTCCTTCAGGAGGGTCAGGATCGAGAAGGTCTTTCGGATCCAGGGTTGCGAGGCCAGGAAGGATTCGAGCTGATCCACACGGTTCAGGAAATCGGGTTCAAAGGCACCTCCCTCCTCCCCGGCCTCGATCTGGACCTGGTAAGGGAAGATCCCGGCCATTTCCTTGTCTAGAATCTGGTTGGCCTGGACGAGGGGGTGATCGTCGGACAACTCCTCGAGGATGTAGGATTCCATGCTCACGCGGGCAGAGAGGACGACGGAGCCTGCGAAGAGAAGCACACCCATGAAAATCAGGGTCTTGGGAAAACGTTCGTTGATCCGTCCGAAAAGGGTCAGGATCCTGCCGATGGCGCCGCGGCTTAAATCCTTTCCTAGTTTTCCCCTGGGTGTGGGATGGAATGACAACAGGATCGGGATCAGGACGATCGTTGCGAGGTAGGCGAGAAAGATGCCTATGCCGGCGAAGAACCCGAAATTCCTGATGATGCGAATCGTGGCAGTGGTGAGGGAGAAGAAACCGACGGCCGTGGTGAAGCTCGTCATGAAACAGGCGATTCCCATTCGGCGGATGACGACGAGCAAGGCCTCTCTCTTGGATAGACCCTGATCGAGCTCTTCGTAATAGCGGTGGATCAGATGGATCGAATCGGCAATGCCGTATACGAGCAGGAGGCTCGGGATGATATTGCTGATCAGATCGATTTCCTGGCCGCAAAGAGACATCAGACCGAGAAGCATGAGCACGCTTGCGAGCACGGTGAGCTGAGGGACGTAGAGACCCAGCGAGCTGCGAAAAGTGAAATAGAGGAACACACATAGAATGCCTGCGCTCAGCACGAAGAAACGCCAGGCCTCGCCGAGCCCTTTCTGCGTGTATTCTTCCTGTATGACCGGGAATCCTGTGAAAGCGACCGGGAACCTTTCGTCCACGACCGACCTTGTGACGGACTTGGCGGCTCGAACCACGGGGCGTTTCTGCTTCTCTGTTTGAACGTAGGGAGCGAGTTGAACGAGCAGGGCCAAGGTGTTTCCGTCGTCGGAGAGAAGCGTCCGATGGAGGATGGGATTCTGAAGCGCTGCGTCTCTCAGGTCCGCCATCTTCAGGCGCCCCTTCGAGATACGGTCGTCGAGTGACTCGATCTGCAGGCCTTCGTCCGTTCCCTCAACGATAGGGGCGTTCAGGACCGTGAGAACCGCCTCCACTCCATCCACTTCCTCGAGTGCATCGGTCAGCTCACGCACGAGAGGGAGGCCTTCGGCTTCCAGGAGCTCTTCACCCTGGATCAAGACGATGATATCTCGTCCCGCCTCCTCGAACCTCTCTTTGAACTCATCGAAGAAGACGGCCTCTTCATCGTCGGTGAGCATGATGGTTTCAAAGGAAAAATCGACCCTGAGTTGGAACACGTAGTATATGCTGGCCACGAGAAGGAGAGATATCAGTGCCAGGATGAGAGCGCGATGTCGCAGGATCCCCTCTGAGACACGCAGACCGGGGGATTCGAAAAAGCGATTGAAGAAATGGGAGAAGTCTGGAATCTTCTGCTCTTTAGCGGCCATAGAGCGTCCCTCGTGGAGATGCTTCGGAACACCTCCCCCCGGGTGTCCGGCTAGGAAAGTGGCTCACACTCTATGACAGAAAGCCTGAAGGCGTCAATCGCATCTGCTCCTCTGTGGGTGGGTGAATGAATGTCCATGATCCGTACGCGTTCCGGTCTTGGCGAGGTCGATGAATGGATGGAAGCAGTGGTTGACGGTGAAGAAGAACGGCGTTACCATTCGGATGGAAAAGGCAACCGATCGCGAGTGCCGTCACGGCGGGATCGCCTCGAGAGGCAAGGGAAAGTCTCATGGGCTGGACTCTTCCGGGTCGGGCCGGGATCGGAGTCAAGGGGGGTGCGGAATGGCCACGCGGAAGAGATCAAACGAGACGTGGGCGCGGATCCTGGACAGTGCGGAAACCCTGTTCGCCAGGCAGGGGTACAGCGGCACCTCCACCCGCCAGATCGCGGCCGAGGCCGATATCTCGATTCAAACGCTTCAGTATCACTGCGGCGGGAAGAAGAACCTCTACCGGGCGGTCTTGGAGAGGGTACTGACCCCTGTAACGGACTTGGTCACGCGCTATGCCGATAAAATGCTCGAGCAGGACCTTTCTGATGTACGAGTATTTGAGCAATCGGTGGCGCGGATTGTCGACGAGTTGTTCGATCTGCTTCAGGCAAACCCGAACTATGCGCCCCTTCTCTACCGCCAGTGGTTGGTTCATGATCCGGACCTGAGAAGTATCGAGTGGGAGGGCCCGATACCGCTCGTGGACAGGTGGGCGGAAGAGACGGAAGCACAACTAGGAGAAGAGGGGCTCGGCGGAACGAATGTATTTCTGATTAACGTGTCCCAAGCCGTCATGTGCTGGGGCTTGTTCGTTCAGCCTTCTTTCCTGGCGCGGTACATGGGTATTGATGCGGACTCCCCGGAATTCCTGAGAATCATGAAGGATCATGCTTGGGAGATGATCGTTCGTATGTATCAGCAGCGTGAATCCTCCTCCCCCTCTCCATTCAGGAAGAAGAAAACGAAGACAGTGAAGAAGAGAGCACCGACCCGGAAGAAGGGGAAGTGATCAGGCTTCCTGCCCCTCTTCGATTTCGTCGATCGAAGGGACATAGAATTCTTCGTCGCCGACGGAGTTCGGATCAAAGGCCTTCTTCAGACTTGCCTGCCAGAGATGATAGTTGTACAGCTTGGGACCGTAAATCTTCCAGGCGCCCGGCGGCAGGTTAGACAGGCCCAGGCCGAGGGCGTTTTCTTCGGTGCTCTTTGCAGATTCCTCCAGATATCTCGTCCGGTCCTCTGCTCTGCCGTCACCACGCTTGAACATGGCAGCCATCTCACAGTGGCCCCAGTTGGCGGTTCCTTCATAGATGCCGCCCCAGCCGATATCCGATGTGTCGTCAAAGAAGACACCCTCATCAATGAACTTCTGCTTGTATTCTGTGGCGTCCTTTGCCTGAAGGATGGCGTTGTCATACTCCACCGGACTGCCGTAGCTGGTAAGAAAGTCACCTCCCTCCCGGAAGGTCAACGCCGTGGGAATGGACCGGACCGCAAAGACCCACCAGAAGAAGCCATAGTTGGGCAGTTTGCTTGCGTCCACCACAATACAGCCGGTCTCACGCACGATCTTCCGCAGGACCTTTTCCTGGTAGGCGATTTCCCTTTCTGATTCGGAGCTGAGAAGCACGTGGCCCTGATGCTGAAAGGCCTTGAGCAATGACCGTGTGGCAGGGGAGGTGTAAATCGTTTTGGCGGCCCTCGGAACAAGCAGGCCTATTGTCGCGCCCATGGGACCTCTGCACACCCAGTTGGCGACTTCGGAATTGCCGATCTTGTAGCAGACATCGGCAAACTTCTCATAGCTCGGCGCAATCAAGAAGAAGAGTTTCTCCGTTTTCGGGACTTCCGCCCGGACATCCAGCAGAACGCCTTCCACTTTCGGATCCCTGGGGCCGTAGTAGGGAAACAGTTTGACGGCGCACTTGGTAAAGACCCCCATGGACCCGTGGGCGCCGGAAAAGCCGCGCATGATTCCTCTCAAGCCGGGACCCGGGCCTTCGCCGCTGAACCAGCCCGCATCGGAGCCGGGCGAACCCAGCTTCAAGACCTCGCCGTTCGGCAGGACCCACTCCACCCCGAGTACGTTGCGGCCACTGTACCCGGTGGACGTGCCGGTTCCGCCATATCCCCATCCGGAAGTAGCGCTGGCCAATACGGATGTATTGGGACCCGCACCGATGATGTGGCAGGTCAGGCCTCTCTTGATCGCCTCGGCCTGGAGCTGGCCACAGCAGACGTAGGGCTCGACCACGGCAAACTTGTTCTTCTCATCGAGCTCGACGATCTTGTTCATGCGCCTGAGGTCAATCTGCAGTTCCCCTTCTTCCGAAGGGCTGCCCCAGGCGGCCCATCCGGTACTGTGAGGTTTGAACTTGACCTTGTGCTCATTACACAGCTTGACGATTTCAGAGACCTCTTCGGTCGACTGGGGCAGGACTACGGCTGCCGGCCGGGGCCGCCACTTCTCGCTCGTGATGTTGAAGATCGGCTGCCAGGCGTAGCCGTCCAGTACAGCCGGCTCCTGGGAGATGTTTTCCGGCCCCAGCACATCTTCCATCGCCTTGTACAGATCGCTTGCAAGCTGTTTCATTCTATTTCCCTCCAAGAGACAGGGTGAGCAGATCCATGACGTCCAGGACCTTCAGGTCACCGCCGGTCTCCTCCAGCGTGTCCTTGAAAAGCCGCTCGCACCATGGACAGGCGGTCACCAGGGCCTCGGCGCCGGTCTCCTTCGCTTCCTGCAGGCGATCCGCGGCCGTCCACTCCGCAAACTCGGGGAAGGCCTCGAACACCCCGCCTCCGGCGCCGCAACACCAGCTCCATTCCCGGATCCGTTCCATCTCCACAAGATCGACTCCCGGAACCGAGCGGATGATGTCCCGGGGAGGTTCAAAGATCCCCAGGGAGCCCGTTTGCTTGAAACGAACGGGACGCTCCAGCTTGTCGTCACCTGTCCAGCCGCTCTTGTAGATCTCACCGCGACGTCCCAGGTGGCAGGGATCGTGGTAGGTCACTCGCATGGGAACGTTTTTCCTGGGCTGAAGACGGCGCTCCTTGATGAGTTGATCGGTGTACTCCGTGGTATGCAGCACAGGGATGCCGAGATCCAGGCCGTTCTTCGGGTAGAGATACTTGAACGTGTAATAGCAGTCCGAGCAAGGGGTCACCAGGAGCTTGGCACCGGAAGCCTTGACCCGGCCGGCCATGTCCTCTGCAAAATTCTTCATCTCCCCCTGGTACCCGATCTCGAAGGCCCGGCCGCCGCAGCACGCCTCTTCCTTGCCGGCAATTCCCAGATCCGTGCCCGCATTCTTGAGAAGGGTGACCCAGGCGCGGGCCGTGTCCCTCAGCTCCTCGTCATAGGAGAACTGGCATCCCGCGTGAAACAGCACCTCCACTTCCTGGGTGTTCACATTGGGGATGTCCAGGCCGTCGGCCCAGTCGCCGCGGTCCTGTTTCTTCATTCCCAGGGTGTTGTCCTCCCTTTTCATGCTGTCCAGCATGGCCAGATGCTCGGCCACCACGTAGGCCTCTTCCGCGCACTTGGCACGGAACTCGAGCAGGACATCCGCCAGGTCGATCTCGTCCCGGTAGGCCTGACAGGCTACCTGGCAGGCGCCGCACAACTGGCAGCTGTAGACAATGTCGGCGACCGCGTCGTTCAGCTCGCTTCGCTCTTCCATCACAGAATTGGCGGCAATCATCTTCCCGCCGCCGGAATAGATGTGGAAATTGAATCGGTCCACAGAAGGGCACATCTTTGCGAACCGCCAGCTCTTGAGCTGGGCCATGGGCACCCACTTGCAGAGGGAACAGCGGGAGCAGGCCTCCATATCCTTTTTCAGTGCAGCCAGATTGCTCACGATCTATACCTCCTTAGTCGAAACAGAGCTTGCCGGGATTCATGATGCCCCGGGGATCCAGGATGCTCTTCACCTTCTTCAAGGCGCTGACCGTGTCCGGGCATTTCTCGTAGACTTTGTCCGGCAGCGAACCGTAGGGCCGGGAGAAGAAGCCGCCCTTGTCCATGCATTTTTGGGCGGCACTATCGAGCAAGGTTTTGACCTGTTCGACCTCTTCCGGAAGGCAGGGGTCGTACATGAGGTTGAACTCCAGGTGGCAACCCGTTCCGTGCCGTATGGGCTGGATGTAGGTGCCCAGCAGATCCCTGGAAAACCCCTGTGCCTCGGCCTCGGCCTCCACTACTTCCACAAACCCGGGAATCCGGTCCAGGGTAGTGAGGAAAAACAGATCCTGGCACCCACCCCTAGGGGCCAGTTTCCAGTAGGTCTCACCACTGGGTTTCGTG
Source organism: bacterium (assembly GCA_028277985.1). GTDB lineage: Bacteria > Desulfobacterota > DSWW01 > DSWW01 > DSWW01 > S015-6. The sequence continues at coordinate 149,661 of JANQFG010000265.1, forward strand.
ATCATATCCACGAGTCTGTCTGCGGAAAGCCCTGCCACGTATTGCATCGGCTCCACCTGGAAGGACTCTGCGATCTCGGCAATATCCTCCTCCAGATAACTCAACCGCTCTTCCGGCAGATGCTCCAGTCCCGAGATGCTGTAGACCAGCACCCAGCGGGGCAGATCGGCCGGATCTGCGCCATAGATGGGCGCCAGATCCACATGGTTCAACAAGAGACAGACGTCCGGGAGTTTGCGCCACAACATCTTGTATGTGAAATCTATCAACCCTTCCGGACGGTCGGCGGCAACCATGTAGCCCCTTCGAAGCTGCGGTTCCAGTTCCAGCTTGATCGTGGCCCAGGTCGCAATCCCCATCGTGCCCTGGGCGCCCTGCATGATCCGCCCCATGTCGGTCTGGGCGGGGCCCATGGCCACCTTCTGGGCCTGTCCGGCCGCCCACTGCTCCTCCAGGGTTCCGGGTCCTGCTGCATTACCGGTTCGGAACATATCGCCGTTTCCCAGGATCAGTTCCAGGCAGCACAAAGGGTCACAGGCATCCCAGTTGTACTTGGGTGCCGTGGTGGGTTCTCTCTCGAGAAGGCTTGCCAGAACAGATTTGTCCTTCTTGGGCATCATGGGCAATTCTACCCGAAGGCCCTCTTTCTCCACCTCCTGGATCAACTCACCAAAGGTAACGCCCGGCTCCACCATGGCGACCTTGTTTCTCTTGTCCACCCGCAGGATGGACTTCATTTCCGAAAGATCGACGATCACGGCGCCGGCCACCTTCGGCACCGTATCGCCGCCGAACCGCGGGCCCCCGGAAGAAGAGCAGGGCACCAGGGCCCATCCCTTTTCATTTGCCAACCGGACCAAGGACTGGACATCCTCACAATTCCTCGGTCGCACGACGCATTCCGGCGTTTCGCCGGCCAGCAGGCTGGAATCGGTTTGAAACGCTTGTAAGATCGCCTGATCGGTCAGGACCCGTTCCTCGCCAACAATGGTTGCCAACTCGTCCTGCTTTCCCATAGCGAGTTCCCTCCCTACTTGAAGGACAGAAGCTTCTTGGTTCGGTTCAACAAAGCAGAAGCCGCCCATCGAAGTATCGGCGGCCGCTGGCCAAGGAAACCATCCGTCAATGCATCTGTCATCCGGCGCATGGCTTGCCCGTCGACCGTATCGAAAAGCCCTGCCATGAACTCGGACGCTCCGCCCGGGTCCTTGGAGATAAGGCCATTGCCGATCGCGGTCATCCTGTTCACGGCGGCACCCACAGCCCGGCCATGTTCCCTGGCAGGCTTGTTACCCGGGCCGGCCAGATAAACGTTCAGGCCGATACCGCCCAAGGCTCCCAAGGCTTTCAAGACATTCGCTGCCTTCTTTTTGATTTCCGCCTGTTTCTCCGGTGCCATGGGGGCGGCATCACCTTGAGCTGCCAACATGCCGATGGCTGGTGTGAGAACCGAGAGCAGGGTGCCGATGCCGTCAAGGATGTCGTCATCCGTTAGCGCCTGCAGCGTGTCGTAGATGCGCCCGAGCCTCTGCTCCATGGGAGCGGTGGCATCCATCTCGATGAAAATATCCTCCAGGTCGGCCAGGCCATCATACAAGGTCTGCGTGTTGTTACGGGTCAACGCCTGGATCAGGTCGAGGATTCCGTCCAGTGCCCCCGTCCGGAAGGCGGTCTCCGCAAAATCCCATATGATTTTGGTTTGTCCTTCCATATCCGTCCTCCTGAAGGTTTCTTTAGTCGAAGATTCAATCGAATGATTGGGGAAACAAACCGTTCGATTGATATCAGCATGATGCACTGCTTCTTGTCAAGCAAAGAGCAGCCCGATCGTGTTCGGAGTCGAGAAGCCCCACCGGGACAGGGGCGACGGGATCGTTTATGTCGAGGAGCACAGACGCTCACGTTTCCTGGAGGGCGAAGGAGATTTGCGGGATTCCGCATATTTTTCTTGACGCGATTCGCCGGCCGTGATATCAATCGAATGATTGAGGATGACGATCATCTGTATGGGTCCCCGAAATTGACTCCGTACAGGGGGTAGGCGTGCCGCAAGGAAGGAAGTCTCAAGATACCTGGGACCGGATCCTGGAGAGCGCGGAAACCCTGTTCGCCAGGCAGGGCTACAGCGGCACCTCCACCCGGCAGATCGCTGCCTCTGCAGGCGTCTCGATTCAGACCCTGCAGTATCACTGCGGCGGAAAGAAAAATCTCTACAGGGCCGTGCTGGAGAGGACCGTGATTCCTGTCACGGACCTGATCAACCGGTATGTCCAGAAGATGCTCGAGCAGGATCTGACAGACGAGCGTGTCATTGAAGAGTCGATAGCCAGGATTATCGACGAGTTGTTCGATCTGCTTCAGGCAAACCCGAACTATGCACCTCTTTTCTATCGGCAATGGCTGGTCCAGGATCCGGACCTGAGAAGTGTCGAGTGGGAGAGCTTGATACCCATCCTTCGAAATTGGGCAGAGGAAATGGAGACGCAACTCGACGAGAAGCGTCTTCGTGGCACGAACCCGTTTCTGCTCAACATGTCTATGAGTTGGATGTTCTGGGGTTTGTTCGTTCAGCCTTCCTTCCTCGCCCGATACATGGACATCGATGCGGACTCGTCGGAATTCCTGAGAATCGTCAAGGATCATGCCTGGGAAATGACACTCCGGATGATGGGGCCGCGTCGACGTTCTTCTCCTTCTCCCTTCCCAACGAAGAAAGCCGGGGCAAGAAAGAATTCAAAGACCAGGAAGAGGACAGCGACCGGGAAGAAGAAGAGACCGACTGATAACAAGGGGTGATGTCTACGGTTTTGGTGGGTAGAGCTGTTCATTGTTAGGAGCACAGAAAACGAACAGTGGAGGAGAATATGTCACGCTACGATGTAGCCATTGCAGGAGGAGGCCCGGGAGGGGCCTATGCAGCAAAAACAGCTGCGGAACTGGGGCTCAAGACCGTCTTTCTCGAAAGGGCCCGAAAGGCGGGAGAGAAGAATTCCTCGGGCTGTGGTCTCGGTCAAAGGTGGTGGAAGGATTTCCCCGACGAGATGGAAGAGATCGTCAAGCTGCCGTCTTACCGAGAAACAAAGCACTGCGTCTTCAAGATCACGGATGAGGAAGACAACCTGGTCACGACCCTGTCGACCGGGTTCACCCGAAAGGACCACGAGCGAATCGTCCACAAGGGTATATTCCGGGGCATGTCCGGAACGGCCGTGTACAGATCATGTCTCGACCCGTTCCTGGCGGATCTGGCGTGCAAGGCCGGCGCGGAGCTCAGAACCTCAACCTGCGTCACGGATGTGATGAAGAAGAACGGCAGGGTGACAGGCCTCGTGACGGATAAGGGACAGAAAATCGAAGCAGACATCGTGATCGGGGCGGACGGAGCGCATTCCACGGTAGCCGTCAAGTCAGGTATCCGAAAGCGATTCCAGAAGAACGAGATCACCCTGGTGCCTCAAGTCGATTTTTCCTGCAATGAATCCCGGCTCGAGGATGTGATCGGGGGGGCCAACCTGGTCTGGTTCGGACCCTACTGTGGTGCGTACCAGGTGAACTTCCGGGACGGGTTTCACCTCGGGCTGGGACAATGGCTGGATATCTGGGATACGAAACCTGTCGATTTTGTCAAAAGGATCATGCAAATTCCGGCCTTTCAGGCCATGTGCAGGTCGGTGGATGCGGAGATGAGGGAATTCCAGATTCACCTTCTCCCCTGGATGCCCCATCCGCCCAAGACCTACGCCGATGGGGTGATGTTGGTGGGGGACGCAGGCGGGTTTCCCTGCCCCCTCGAGGGAGAAGGGATCTGGCACGCCTGCTTGACGGGCAAGATAGCCGCACAGGTTGCCGCAAAGGCCATCTCTACAGGCGACCCCTCGGAGGAAACCCTGAAAGAATACGAGCAGAGGTGGAAAGAACCTCCCCTAGGCAAAGAATATGAATACGGCCGGGAATACGTCAATTTCTGGAGGAATTCCGCCTTCAATCCGGAGCTGATGAAGAAGATTGTTCTGTTCATCGGGGAGTTGCAGTACTTGAACTTCCCGGGACCGGTGTTCGACTGGAGTGACGACCACATGACGATCTTCAACGAACACCTGGAGCATTTTCTGGACGTCTTGCCCGATTTGTCCGGCTTTGCCAAAGAGAATCTGGTTCCTCTGGGAAAAGGGATCTCCATGGAAAACCGGGCGAGGATAGCGGATATGCTGGCCGGGTCCATTCAGACAAAGCTGCGAGGGTTCGTCCCGCGCTGGCCCATTCGGGCTCTTCTCGGAAAAGTCCTGGGCGTGAAATAGGAGGATTCCTTGCCGTCATTCCCGCGAAGCTTGTCCCCGCGAAGGCGGGGAGCGGGAATCCACTGGCCACGAAGCCTTCTGAATCCAAGTCTTGAACGGAAACCGTGGAGGATACAGGCGATGTCAGACAATCAGAAGCAATCGAATGATCTCACTCAATGGAAAGTCAAGGATCTCGTCTTTCGGGTGGAGGGAGGGGATCCGGGTGACTTCATCTCCTTTGACGAGGAGAAATGCGACAGTTGCGGGGATTGTGCCATGGTTTGCGCTGGTAGCCTCTGGACGGTTCCAGAGGGAAAGAAAGCACGACTCGCCCCGAAATATCGCGAACTCTGTCTGGAGTGTGCTGCCTGTTACGCGGTGTGTGAGGCCGACGCGATCGACTTCAGGTATCCGAATGGAGGCACGGGGATCGTCATCCAGCACGGATAGAGGAAACGAATGGAACGTGACAACTCGGTTTTGATCTTTGTCGAACTCGGGCCGGATGGGGGCATTCTGCCCCTCTCGCTCGAGTGTGTGACCGCGGGCAGGAAGCTTGCGGAATTACTCGGGTGTGGAGTCGACGGCCTCGTCCTGGGTAGTTCGGTTGGTGAAGCGGTACAGGAATTGAGCCATTTCGGGCTCGATCGTGTGTATGTGGTGGACCACCCCTTGCTGGATATCTACCACCCGGAAATGGCCTGTACGGCATTTCTCCAGGCGTGCGAGGTGGAAAAGCCCAAGGCAATCCTCATGGGGGAGAGCCTCACATCGGTCGACCTGGCTCCAAGGCTGGCTTTCGCCCTGAACACTGGATTGATTACGGACTGCGTGGGCTTCGAGATGGAGGAGGGTGCTATCCATTTTGTGAAGCCCGTTTACAGCAGTAACGTCATGGCAGCCTATGCCCTCGCCACGGAACCGTATCTGGTCACGATGCGGTCCAGAGTGGAGGACCCTGCTGAGAGGCGAGGTGAACCAGGAGCGGAGGTGATCGGAGTTGAAGTGGAACTCGACAATTCCGCCCTGGAGACGGTTGTCGTCGAGAGGATCCTTGAAGAAGAGGAGGGCCCCAAGCTCACGAGCTCGGACATCATCGTGTCGGGCGGAAGGGGTGTGGGTGGCCTTGAGGGATTCGAGCAGATCGCCGAACTTGCCGCCCTGTTGAATGGAGCGGTGGGTGCAAGCCGACCCCCGGTGGATCTGGGCTGGGCTTCGCCGAAGGCGCAGGTGGGACAGACAGGAGAGAAGGTAGGGCCGTCCGTTTACATTGCTGTCGGCATTTCCGGTGCGACCCAGCACATTGCGGGCATGAGCGCTTCCAGGACCATCGTGGCGATCAACAAAGATCCCAGGGCGAACATCTTCAAGGTAGCGGACTACGGGGTGGCTGGAAAGCATGAGGAGGTGCTGCCCGCTTTTCTCGAGGCCATGAAACAGGTTCTGGGGCAGGGGGATGTGGAATGAAGATCATCGTATGCATGAAACAAGTGCCCGACCCTGAAGGACCTCAGGACTGCTTTGCAATCAACCCTGAGAGGGTGAGAGTCGAGCCGAGGGGCATCCCGCCGGTGTTGAGCCTGTTCGACGAGAATGCCCTCGAGGCGGCTCTTCGAATCAAGGATGACCACGGGGAGGAGGCGAAGATCACCCTGGTCAGCCTGGGAGGAAGGATCTCGAACGCGGTGCTGCAGAAGGCCCTCGCCGTGGGAGCGGACGATCTGGTGAAGGTCGAGGGGGAATCTCTCGAATCAGGGGGGCTGGACAGTTTTGGAACGGCTTGCGCCCTCGCGGCAACGATCAAGAAGATCGGCACGTACGATCTCATCCTTGCGGGGAGACAGGCAGCGGACTGGAATGCCGGCCAAGTGGGGATCTTCCTTGCCGGGCTCCTTGGACATCCGGCCGTGACGCTTGCGAAGAATGTCGTACTCCAGGGGGAGCACGTAGTCGTAGAACGGCTGATTCCCAACGGGTATGAGACGGTAAGGACGAAGCTGCCTGCAGTGGTGATCGCGAGCAACGAAGTCGGCGAGATGCGATACCCCACGATGATCCAGCGCAGGCAGGCAAAGAAGAAGCCGGTCACAGCATGGGGGGGGTCGGATATTGGTTTCGATGGCGCCCCGCAGAACCGGGTCGTCCTGAAGAGGCTCTTTGCCCCGGAGATGCGCAAGGGGCAGTGTCATCTCATTGATGGTGAGACGCCGGACGAGGCCGGGAGAAACCTGGCACAACGATTGAGGAATGACGGGATCCTTTAGCGCGAGTCCCTATACAAGGCGTCATCCCCGTGAAGTCCGTCATTCCCGCGAAGCTTGTCCCCGCGAAGGCGGGGAGCGGGAATCCCGCAGCCCCTGAAGTCAATGGATCCCCGCCTCCGCGGCGATGACAGCCTTGGTTGATCAAGCCAAACGAAGCACTTGAAGGAGTCCTTTGGGGAACGAAGCTTCCTATCTTCCTAGAAGGAGGGCACACCATGCTGAGAACCAGGCTGCTGACGGTTCTTGTCCTTGCTCCGAGTCTGTTCCTTCCGATCACCTCACAGGCCTTTGCCGACGTTGCTCCCGGCGATGTGATCGACAAGACGAACTGGGAG
>JANQFG010000279.1 GCA_028277985.1 bacterium
CCCCGTTGTGATGGACGATGCAATTCGTGATGCGGACATCCTGGAATCCGCTGCCGCTCGGATGCCCGGCGGTGATCTGTATTCCAGCGCCACGATAGGCACTGACATCAACGTTCTCGATCCGGATATGCTCCAGGCGGACTCCGTCGTCCCGGTCCACGTGAAAGGTGATGCCGTCAGAACCTTCGGGATCGTCCCGGCCCGAGCCGACGAAGACAAGGTCCTTCACCTCGATTCCGGCCGTATTGGAGGCGTGAAGCCCTGCCATTTCTCCGGAGAGAAGGGTCGCCCGTCCGTTCGCGTACGAGCCGATCGTGATCGGGTTCTCCGGAGTGCCTTGGTCGGAAGAATCAAGGGAAAGGGATCCGGAAAAAGACCGGCCCCCTTCAAAGAGGATGCTGTCGCCGGGTTCGAAGGCGAGGGCGTTGACCCTATCGATGGTTTCCCACGCCTCCTCAGGAGAGAGACCCGAATGGTCGTCCTTTCCAGAAGGGCTCACGTAGTAGGTGGTCCCGATGGAGGGGCCCACATTCGGAAGGTCCGTCTCCGCGGACGTGCACTGGCACGCCAGGATCAAGATCAGGAGGAAATGGAGTCGTTTGCGTAGCATGGGCCCTGAGAACCGGCAAGGGATGATAGAGGGGAAGCAAGAAATCCCAGTGTAACAGATTGCCCACGGAATTCATAAGAGAGGCGGCGGGTGTCCCGGGGGAGTTTCTTCTTGCGCCGAATCGCAGGATTGTATTAGATTCTATGGAAAGGTTGTATACAGAGGAGGGGGAGATGAAGCACTCGACGATCCGATGGCTCGTGACCGCGGCTTGCCTGTCTGTGTTGTTGTTCGGATGTTACAGCCCTGGAGGGCCCGTACCCGAGGACCCACTTCCTCCTGCCGACAGGGATCCGATCCCTCAGAAGGTGATCGTGGAGGAGGTCGTACTCGAATCGCCGGCACCCCTGGAGAACGGCGTGCCCCCTGAGCCGTGCAACTGGATCCGCTTCGTGCGGTACCGGCCCGAGACCCTGGACGGGCAACCCAAGGAGGTGAATGCGGTCCTGATTCTTCTCCCCGGCTACATGGGCGGGGCGAATGAATTCGAGTACATGGGCAGGCAGCTGGTCTCCATGGCGGAGGCCGGAGGCGCGGGAAGCATCGAGGTCTGGACCATGGACCGGCGGCCCAACTGCCTGGAGGATCTGAGGGGCGCGAACGCGGCCGAGGATGCGGGGCCCCTTCCGGACCCGGCTCTGGCCGTGGACTATTACTATCATGGCGCCAGCATCGGGGGGCAAACCTTTGGGGGTTTTCTGCAGGAATGGCAGGTGCCCTATCTCTCCGAGTTCGGCCTGCGGCTGATCATGGAAGATGTTTACGAGGTCATAACCGCGATGGTCCCGAACCCCGCGGACCGAAGCGCTGCCGTGTTCGTTGGCGGCCATTCACTGGGGACTCCTCTGACCGGGCTCTTTGCGGGGTGGGACTTTGACGGCGATTCCGGAACGCTCGACGACGCGGGCTTTCGGAACTGTGCCGGCCTGGTCCTCCTGGACGGGCCGGTCTTCTATTCGGATCTGGAGAGATTCAACAACATCACCGAGGCGGAGTACTTCCAGCGGGTTGCGGATATCCGAAGCGGGGTCGCGCCCCGCCTCGACATGTTCACCGGGGTGACCCCGGAGGCGATGAATCTCCTGGAGATTCTGGGTCTCTACGCTGCGGCGGCCCCGGATGCAGAGTCCACGGTTCTCAAGAATGTTGCGTATTCAGAGGACGTAGAGTTCCTGATCAGCCTTCTTCACTCGAAGGACGTGGGCAACTTCCTTACCGGGGTGCCCACGGCCGGTGATTTCCGCTATACGAACGAAGCGGCCCTGGGCGTGTTCATGGACGACAACTTTCAACCCGTCATGATGCTTCAGGCAAGCCTCGGATTCCTGCATGGAGGGGCTGTTGTGGAGAAGGACTTCCCCGGTTCCCTTGCCGGACTCCTGGGTCTGGGCGGGATCGATATGGACTTCCTTTTCATTCCCTGGGATGCCGGCCCTCCCTACGAGCTGGGCACCGGGCCCCTCTACTCCTGGGTCAACTTCGACCAAGTGGGCGACGCGGGCGACCCGAACTACATGGCCACGGACGCGTCCACCCTCTACACGACCATGACGGAAGAGGTGACCGACATTCAAGATTTTGCCCGTATCCTCTACCGGGGACCTTCCAACTTCACGGAGTGGTATTTCCCCTCCCGGCTCAGGCTCGACATGGGGGCGGCCGGCTCGCCCTTCAACGTGCTGGCCGGACTCTTCTGGTTCCACAATGCGGAGGTGGACGTGCCGGTGATCGCCTTCGGTGCGCCTCATGGGGACGTGCCCGATCCTTCAGGGTGGGATGAGTACCGCGGGAGCATCGCCTCGACCGACTTCACGGGCATCATGTGCCCGGGCTACAATCACCTGGACATCAACTGTGCGGCCGTGGACCGTCCCAGCCACCGGGAGAACCTGGTGTTCGGCCCGCTTCTGGATTTCATGCTCAGCCGCAGCGGCGGCACCATACTAGTCGATTAGGAAGGAAAGGGGTCAGGCCGTAACTATCAACCATAACCGACCTACCTGCTCGACTCGATTATGGTTGATAGTTACGGCCTGACCCCTAAAGAGGGTGCGGTTATGTTTCGATGCCCGCCCGGGCCTGGACGCCGTCGTTGTAGTAGTGCTTGATCTCCCGCATCTCGGTGACCAGGTCTGCCATTGCGATGACCCTGGGGTCGGCATTTCTGCCCGTGATGACGAGCTCCATCGACTCGGGCTTTGATCGGATCAGATCGATCAGCTCCTCCGGAGCGAACAGGTTGTAGCGGGTGGCGATGTTCGCCTCATCCAGGATGAGCATCTGGTAATCCCCGGAAGCGAGCACGGCCTTCACCTCCTCGAGGCCCTTGCGGGCGGCCTGGGTGTCTTCCGGCTCGGGCTCCTTGTCGATGAAACAGTCTCTTCCGTATTGCTTCAGGGTGATGGTGTCGGCGTAACGATCCAGAGAATCGAGCTCGCTGTAGTGCATCCCCTTCACGAACTGGGCGATGTACACTCGCATGCCGGCGCCTGCCGCCCGGATCGCAAGCCCGAGCGCGGCGGTCGTCTTTCCCTTGCCGTTGCCCGTGTAGACGTGAACGTATCCCTTCATGTTTCTTCTTCCCTCTCGGGCAATCGAGGTTCCTGCTCGTTGGAATGTCTCGCCAGGTCGGCAAACGTCCACATGGCAAGGATTCGCTCGGTGCCGTCTTTGATCTGTTTCCAGACCGGATGGACCGGGCAGAGCTTGTCCCGCTCGCACGAGCCCGGTTCGATCAGGCATTCGTTGAAATTCAAAGGACCCTGAAGGGCCTCGATCACCTCCAGCATGGAGATCGTGTCGGGCGGCCTCCCCAGCCGGAACCCGCCTCCCACCCCGCGCACTGCGGACAGGATTCCCCGTTTGAGCAGCGGGCCCGTAATCTTGGGCAGAAAAGAGGGCGCGATCTCCTGGGTGCGGCAGATTTCCTCACCGGGGACCCATGTGTCGCGGTCGGCGAGCGCAAGGTACAGAACGGTGCGGATTCCCCCTTCGGTCTGGGAGAGGATCTGCATGCTCCGCTTGTCGGGTCTACGCCGCCTTTTTCTTGCGACGGATTCAGTCTGAACCAACCTTGGGCCCCCATTTCTGCTTTTCTGATTCGATGACATCGATGATGCGAAGGATGATGTCCGGGCACTTCTCCTGCACCCGTTCCCAGGAGGGCGTCTCCGCATGCATGGACGGCATCTTGCGGATACGTTCGGCCACCTCCAGGATCTTCTGCTGAAGTCCCTGCTCGTTGAACGCCTTGAATTCCGGATGGCTGGAGGTGAAACGCAGAAATTTGTCCGCCATGTTGCGAGGCTCGAGGAAATATTCCGCCGAATTCACGATGCCTTCCTTGAGCGGGCCCGTGACCATCTCCTCCTCTGCATCCCGATCGTAAGGGATGTTGTTGAACCGTGCCGTGTCCGAGTACTTCTTGATCAGGTCCTTTGCGACGCTCTCGTAGGTGATGGCCAGATCCCGGAAGAAGTGGTCGGAAACGGCCAGGCCTTCTTCGATGATCAACGCGTTCAACAGGGTATAGATGATATCCATCGACATCTTCTGCAGGCCCCCTGTTGATTTGCCGGACACCTTCTGATGTTTGTGTTCGAAGGCGGTGTGGCTGAAGTCGACCTGGGCCACCTGGTTCTGGTTCGCTTTCCGGTAGACCTCGATCAGGGTGAAGATCTCGATACCCCAGTTCAGGGCGACCCGCATTCGCTGCATCAGCTCCCGGCTGATGACGATTTCCCCGGACAGCTGGTAGTTGAACAGGGACAGGAAGTCGATCAGACGGAGCATCTTCTCTTCGTTCGAATCCGTGAATCGCCTCTTCAGGGAGAGCAGCAAGGGGTCCACGAGCAGCCTCTTGACCCGGCCATACATGCCCACGTTGGTCCACCGGGCATAAAAGGCCTTTGCAAACTGATAGTTCAGGACCTGCACCGGGAAGAAGATCCGGTCGAGCTGGTCCCTGTGGAAGTTTCGGATGTCAGCGTCCAGGAGACCCACAGCGGTTGCTTCCAGGGCGAGGGCCACCCCGAAGCTCATGAACACGTTCCGGCCTTTACCCCGGGTGCTCAGGTCGAAGCCGTTCTGCTGGAGCAGATCGTACAGGCCGCCGAACCCGGGCCCGTCGTTCCACTGGAGAAAGTAGTTCGTCACTCCGTTCTCGAGCAGGATCTCCCGGGCAAGAGTGACGTCTTCCTCGGTGGCCTGATCCAGACCGATGATGATTCGCTGCAGGTAGGATGCCCCCTTCAACTCCCGGACGATGTTCTCGAAAATCGGGCGGGTCTCGGGAAGATTGAATTCCGTGGCCAGGGACGGAATGACGAGCATCGGCTTTTTCCAGCGTGAAGCGTGGATCAATACCTCCAGGAGTTCCGATTGATCGGTCAGCAGGGGCAGGGTCGTGATCTTCGGGTGCTTTTGCGAATAGTCAGGCATTCGGGCCCTCCAGGCGGGGTTGCTCGTCCATTATGGTATGCCCCATGCATCCGAGTCAACGAAAGAAGGATTCCTACGGGAGGAAGGAATCCTCCGGATTGACAGCACGGTCGATACCCTTCTATACTTCCTTGCCTCCCCATGTCTGCAGCCTGCACGAGTTCACGGTTCATCCCTACAGGGAAGGGTGTGTGTTGATCGTATCCATGACCCGATGGATGCTCCGGTATCCGAAACTGATCATCCTGGCCTTCTTTCTCGTCACGGCCTTCTTCGCTTTCGAGATCAAGAACCTGGCCATCGATCCCTCGGTGGATATCTTCGTACCCGCAGATCACCCGGAGGTGGTCTTCTTTGACGAGATGCGCGAGGTGTTCGGCCTGTTCAATTTCTTCATCGTGGGCGTGGTGGACGAGCGGGAAAGGGGGCTGTATCAGCCCGACACCCTGGAGCTCGTAAAGGAACTCAGCCAGGCCTTCGAGGGGATCCCGGGCGTCACGAAGGTCCTGAGCCTGTACGAGTTCCCTTACATCGAGGGCGATGAGGAAGGGATGACGGTCAGGCCTCTGTATTCGGAGGTTTCGAGCGACCCGGCCTGGCTCGACAGCCTGGAGGGAAAGATCCAGCAGTGGCCGATGCTTCTGGGGAATCTGGTCTCGAGGGACGGCAAGGCCACGGCGCTGCTGGTTCGCTACGAGAGGGGCAGCCCGCCGGAGCTGCGCAGGAGCGTCTACCATAGCGCCATGGACGCGATCGATGCGGCCTCCAAGCCCCATCAAGAGGTTTTCGTGGCCGGGATGACGGCCATCGAAACCTGCATCTCCGATTCGATCATCCGTGACCTCCAACGGTTGCTTCCGGTGGTCTACTTCGTCGTGATCCTGTGCCTCTGGCTCTCCTTCCGAAGGCCCCTCGGTGTGGTTCTGCCTTTGCTCACGGTGATCATCTCCACCATCTGGACCATGGGTGTCATGGCCCTCCTCGAGGTCCCGTTGAACACCCTTACCAGCAGCCTCCCCATCCTCCTGACGGCGGTCGGCACCGCATACACGATTCATATTCTGTTCTACTTCCTGCACAGGGTTTCCCTCACGGACAACCGGGAGGAGGCGCTCGTTCAGGCTGTTTCACAGGTGGGCACCGCAGTCGCCATGGCCGGATTGACCACGGTGGGCGGGTTCGCCTCTCTCGGGGTGTCCGACGTGGTTCCCATCGGGCATCTCGGATACTTTGCCGCCTTCGGAACGTGGGTAGCCCTGATCACGAGCGTCACCCTGATCCCGGCCATCCTGATGCTCACCATGAAAAGGATTCGTCTGAGAACGGCCTCCTCGCGCAAACCGGCAGGCAGCAGACGTCTCGAGAGATTTCTTCGCTGGTATGTGCGGAACATGATTCGATACCGCCGCATCGCCTATGCGGTCTGCGCGCTGCTGACGATCGGCTTCCTGGTGGGCGGACTTCGCATCTACCCGGAGAGCGACTACATCACCCAGTTCAAGAAATCCTCCTACATCTACCAATCGGACCAGATGATCAACCGGTACTTCAACGGTTCTTCCGTGCTGGACATCATCGTGGATATGGACGAGCCGGACCGGATGAAGGACCCGGACGTGCTCAAGAGGATCGAGTCGCTGCAACGTTTCGTCGAAACCCTGCCCCATGTAGGAGGGTCGATCAGCATTGCAGACTATCTCAAACGGATGAACCAGGCCCTCCATGCGGACGAGACCGAGTACTTTCGGATACCGGATACGAGAGAGCTGGTCGCCCAGTGTCTTCTTCTCTACTCCATGTCGGGAGACGAGTCGGATCTGGAAGAGGCGATCAACGATGAATACAGCATGGCCTGCATCGCGGTCTCTCTCAGAACAGGAAGCACCCGCTATGCAGGATGGATGATCCAACAGATAGAGGAATTCAACCGGGAGCACACAAAGCTCCCCATCGGTATGACGGCCGCAATGGTCATCGGGAAGGTAACCGACGAGCTGACCATTCGGGGCCAGATCGAGAGTATCTTCGCTTCGACGATCGTCGTGTTCACCCTGGTGGCCCTGATCCTCCGTTCCTTTGTGGGCGGGATCTTCGCGATCCTGCCGCTCGTCGTCTGCATCATCATCAACTTCGGGATTCTCGGATGGTGGGGGATTCCCCTGCAGACCGGCACCGCGATCGTCGCCAGCATCGCGCTCGGAATCGGCATCGACTACGCGATTCACTACCTGAACATGTCCAGGATCAAGGCACGGGAAGAGGAGGGGATCGCGAGCGCCCAGGAAGCGACAAGTGCAACGGCGGGAAGGGCGATCGTCTACAATGCCAACGCCGTAGGACTGGGATTCCTCGTGATGGCCTTTTCGTCCTTCATCGGCGTAATACAGTTCGGGATGTTCATCACCCTGACCATGCTCACCGCCTCGATGGCCACCCTCACCCTGCTGCCGTGTCTCATCTATACCTTCCGGCCCAAGTTCGTGTTGGACCGGAAGAGGGGCCGGGGTCAGTGACGGAGCCCGAGTGAATCGATTCCGAACAGTGATTGCACTCTAGAATGGGTCTGCAGGGAAGTGGTACCGGAAGCCGACGAGAACAGCTACAGCGCTTCCGTCATAATCATCCGAGGCCGACTCGCTACCGCCTGACAGGAAATCGAGATCCGCACGATTGTATTTCCACGCCACCTCGAAGTTGATGGCGGCATTCTCGAAGAGAACGAACATATCCACGCCAAAGCCTGCCTTGAGGGCAAACGAATTGTCGATGTCGACACGGCAATCCGCTCCGCACTCCGCCAGATAGGCGTCCTCCACGCTGAAGGAATTCAGGTTGTACCCGCCCGCCAGCAGAAAATAGGGTGAGAACGGCTCGGTCCTGGCCAGATGGCCTTCGAAACGGATGAGCAGGGAGGCGGTGGAAGCGTCTCCCAGGGTGATGGCAGCCTGATCCAGCTTGTGCTGCTCCCACTCCACCTCGAAGCCGAAGGAAAAATACTCGTTAACGTCGTACACGATCACTCCGCCGATGATCGGGCCGAGTTGCCCCTCCACGTTTGCACCACGAACCGCATCCTGAGTGAGAAACGACCCGCCTCCCCGCAGCCCGACGCTCCAGAGGTGGTTTCGCTCCTCTGCAGCCGCGCGGGGCACGGCGCAGAAGAGGATCATGAGGCCTGCGAGCAAGAGCCAGGATGGGAATCCCTTGATTTTCATTGATAACTCCTTCTTTTTCGGTCTTTCCTGGACACATACTTTATCGGAAAAGGGGCCGGAATCGTTTAACCCCCACCGAAAAAAGGTGTCAGGAACCTCCTTGAATCCATTGGATCGTTCGAGCATCCTGTAAGGTAGAATATATTCCATAAAATGGAGCGGGCCCGGTGTATCTGGCCAGACAGATCGAGGACGGCAGGAACCTTTACTTCATCCGTGAGTCCTACCACGACGGAACTCACTGGAAGAGCAGGGATCTCGTGGCCCTCGGGGAAGACCCGGGCCGTTGGGTCCACACCCCGGCACAAACCTCTTACTACATCGATGAGAAGATCGAGGATCGGCTCCGCGACAAGGGTATAGAGGCCAGCCAGGAAGATCTGGAGGAGATCTTCTGGCCCTTTCTCGACCCGGCGGTCCGAAGGATCATCGAGCACTATTCGCCCAGGCGTTCCGGAAAGGCCGGGCGAAGGGTTGCCCAAAGCCAGCTCGCCGATCTCCAGAAGGACCTCCATATCTTTGACAAACGCAGACTCTACTTCCTGCGTTACGGGTCGGCAGAGCTGAGAAAGATGTCTTCCCGGCCGATGCGGGTCTACAACCGCCTGCTGGAGAAATCACGGGATGAGATCGAACAGATGATCGAGCGGATGGAGCCCGCACTCCGCCGGGCCGAGCGCAGGGCGTACATCTACTTCATCTTCGACCTTCAGCGATTCTTTTCCAGCCCCCTGGCCGAGCGGTACCCTCAGGCCATGGACCCTGACCGAATGGATGAAGCCTTTCTCGAAGATGTGTGCCGTCTTCAGGCAGACTCGGTTCTATTCCAGCACGAGCATGGTTCGGAAGGTTTGGACCCGGTCCTGATCCGGTATGTGATCATGTACTTTGACAACGAGTTTCATGCGCCCAACGCCGAATGGAACTATATTCAGGATTTCATGCACCGGCACCGGAGTCATCGAAAGCCTATGCGCCGTGGCCCTCGCCTGCCCGTGGAAGAAGCCTGCAAGTCCCTAGAAATCGATCCCTCATCCCTACCGAAGCTCAGCCTCAAACAGCTCGCCCAGCATTACCGGAAGAAGGCCCTCGAGAGCCACCCGGATCGCGGCGGCACCCACGAACAGTTCATTGCGCTCACCCGTGCCTACAAGGACCTCCTCGCCAGGAAACTGCAGGCCTGAGTTCTTCCCGGAAATCGACCTCTTCTTCGGCGGAATATTCTTGCTTCGAAACCTTTATAACCTTTAGAATAGACCCGGAAGTTCGCGGCCCGCATTCCCTTACCCTGAAGAAGGAGGAAAACATGAAAAGGACAACAGGGTTTCTATGTGTGGTTCTGATGGCGGCCGGCCTGGGTTTCTCATCGGTTCCAGCGGCGGAGGCTCAGTTGGAGGACCCGGTGTCCATGGCGTTCGCCCTTCTGGGGATTCCGAATGCCTGGATGACCGTGAGCAAGCCGATCTGGCAGATCACGCAGGATGGAACCGCCTTCTCCGTGCAGTGGGAGGATCATGCGCCGAACCCCAGGTTTGCGATCTATAGAGGGGGTGACCCCAGGGTGTCCGCCCATGTGGTATTGGACAAGGAAACCGGACTCGTCTGGGCGAGGGATGCAAACAAAGCCGCCGGCGCGCTGATCTGGATGTATGCGGTGGACAAGTGCAGAGAGCAGACGCTGGCCAATCGAAGGGGCTGGCGGCTTCCCACAGCTGATGAGCAGTCCTCCCTGCTGGACCCCTCGAGTGAGGACGGGATGCCTCCCGGACATCCCTTCATCAACGTACAAGGATACTACTGGACCAGCACCACGTATTCGGAGAGGTCGGATTTTGCCTATATCGTCCGCATCGAGGATGGTTGGGTAACCTCTGATGACAAGTCGGCACACGCCCTTTCCACCTGCTGGCCCGTTCGTGGAGGCACGGGCTATGCAACGGGCAACTGGTAAAGTGTTTTTTCAATAGGAGAAACAATTCTCCTATGATAAAATCCGCTGTGTTTCCGGACGGGATCTGATCAGGAAGGAGTGCGACCATTCTTCCCTTCAAGCCGAAACCCGCCTTCACGCTTCTCACGCTGTGGGTTCTCTTGCTCGTTTCCCTGAACCTCGGCTGCCCCATACCGGTGCCGGTGCTCGATTTCCGGCACAGCGGGTGGAAGAGCCAGCATTGCGATTCGTGCCACACACTGCCGGTTGTGGGGCATGAGGGTTCCTACGTTCCGGACTGCGCCGCATGTCACGGAGGAAACGGCGCATGTGATCCAAACAGCGAATCGAGTCAAAGAATTCACAGTGTGACCGACAACTGTATCCAGTGCCACCAGAACAAGCACGGATTCGAGGTTGTTTCAGACTGCGTCTCGTGCCACTTCGCGGCCATGGGCCTGGATGACTGCGGCTCCGATCCGGGCCCGGGTGACCTGGTGTCGAACTGCTTCAACTGGCCCGAGGACGATTTCTCGCCGACAAACAGAGCCGGCGTGACAACAGCGCTCGATCCAGGATCCACCGCGATCGATTTCACGCTGAAGGATCCTTCGGGCCAGGTCTACAGCCTCTATGAGTTGCTGCAGACGAAACCGGTCTTGATGGTATTCGGTGCGTTTACGTGACCGCCCTACCGGCTCAGCGTGCCTGAGCTAAATCAGCTTGCAACAAGCGATTATGATCAGACCACCACGTACGGTGACCGCGTCCACATTATCAATCTCTACGTGGTGGAACCGCACCCGATGGCACCGGATGTGAGCCCATACAGCGGCGTCGTTTGGGAAACCGTCTACAGCACGATCAGACAGCCCATGGTTTACGACGACCGGGTTGCTGCTGCACTGACGACCGAAGGGCTCTTGGAAGGAAACCAGCTCATGCTGGTTGACGACTTGACGCCGGGCCAGCACAACAACCCGGCCTGGTGCACTTATGGGCCTTGTCCGAACTGCGCCTACCTGATCCGTCAGGATGCCGTCATCGATACCGTTCAGACCTGGGTCGACGTCTCCGAAATGCAGACGGCGATCGACCGGATTCTTCCTTAGTCTGCTGCCTTCCTTCTCATCCGCCGGACCCGACCTCCAGTACGATTTTGCCAAAGGAATGCTGGTCTTCCATCCACTCGTGTGCCGCCGAGACCTCTTCAAGGGGGAACCGTTTCGTGACGGTATCGAGAGCCTCATGCGCAATCCAATCGTCCCGAAAAGCAACCGCGCGTTCGAAGATCTCGGTTCCCAGGGTCGTATAGATCGAAAACAAATTCACCGTCAGGGATTTGAGCAATGTATCGGCAGCGTACGGGTCAATGAGTCCCTTGCCTGCCGCGTACCCGTAGAGCACCCAGCGTCCCAGCGGGCGGATCGCTTTCGGATCCGACTCCAATGTGGACCCGCCGACACTGTTGAGACAGACATCGACTCCCTTACCGCCCGTGAGTCTCAGAACTTCTTCCACGTAGTCAGTGGTTCTGTAGTTGATGCAATGATCCGCCCCGTTCGATCTGCAGTGATCAGCTTTTTCTTCCGAGCTCGACAAAGCGATGACTGTGTTGTTTCCCCGTCGCTTTGCGACCTGAGTGATGAGGGATCCAATCCCTCCGGCCGCAGCATGCAGCAGAATCGTTTCTTCCGGTTGGATCTTTCCGAAGGCGTGGTAGGCCAAATACGCTACGGGAAGGTTGATGTGGTAGATGAGTCCCTGGGAGAACGAAAGCCTTTCAGACAGAAGGGTCACGTTTGTCGAAGGGGCAACGGCATACTCGGCATAACCGCCGACAAGCAACGTGGCCACGACCCGCATACCGGGTTCGAGATCGGATACTTGAGCTCCCACCTTCTCAACGGTTCCGGACACCTCCCGCCCGGGAATGAAGGGAAGAGTGGGTGACATGACATAGTCTCCACGGACCACCATGATATCCGCGAAGATGACGCCCGCCTCTTCAACCCTGATGAGAACTTCGTTCTCGGCAGGTTCGGGAACAGGCACATCCACGATCTTGAAATGATCGGATGATCCTAATTCACAGAGATGGACCGCTTTCATCGCCTCTCCTCTCTGGTTGACGAGTGTTTGGAAACAGAAGCGTTGAGGGGCGAAAACAGGGCTTGGAGGCCGAGATCTGTCGTCATCCACGTGTCGATCATATCCGCGGTTTCCCGCCAATTCGGTTCAATCATGATGTTGTGCGCGGTGCCGGGCAGCAATTCGTATCTCGCTTTCAGCGCCTTTGCCAGACTTTCCTGCTCTCTCACGGTGAAGCAGGCATCCTTCTCGCCGGCGATCACGAAGGTGGGGGTGGTGACTGCCTCAGGCTTTGACCGGAGCCAGAGGCAAATCTCGGTGGCAACAAACAGCGATTCCGCTACGAGCTTCCCGTGTAGTTCCTCGGCGTCGATCTCGGCGTCTGCGGACAAGAACATGTCGCGAACCATTGCCGGGCTGTCGAATGCGGCCCTTCTGGTTGCGAACATGCGAAGGGTCGCCCGGAAGTGCCGGCGAAACAAGCGTCCCATGAAGGGCAACGCCCCTATCTGAGGAAGGCTGGCAATGAGAACGGCTGCGGGAAGTCGATTGGATTCCAGGTACTTCAATGTCAAGAACCCGCCCATGCTGTGGCCCATTAGAACGGGTTTTGGAGTGACCTTTCCAATTTCCTCACCCAGGCAGTCGAGGTAGTCCCGCACGCGGTACTTGTTGATGTTTTCTCTGTTGAGAGAACTCCTGCCGTGCCCCGGTAGACTGATCGCGTGCACTTCGTATCCCAGGGAGACGAAATAATCCATGAAGTTCTCCCAGCAGAATGCACCATGCCACGCACCGTGCTGGAAGAAGATCGGTGTTTCGTGCCTACGCTCTCTTGGAACACGGAAGACGTGTTCGAGGTGGTCTTTCATGGGTATGGGGATCGTGCTCTATACCTTCGGGCCCCCGCAAGTAGGGCAGGTCTGGGCGATCTTCTTCGGGAGCTTGAACCTCTTCTGCACATAATCGAACTGCTCCTTGGGCAGGAAATCCTTACCGCAGCTCAGACAATCGAGAAGCTCGAACTCCTTGAATACGTTCTTGCGTTCCTGCTTGTACAGCACCCGCTTCTTGCCTTCGTCCGCGATATGAAGGCACTGGGTCGGGCAGACGTACACGCAGGAGCCACATCCGATGCAGGTGGGTGAGGGATCCAGAAAGGGGGAGACCATCTTGCGTGCCGGTCCGCGGCTGGAGAATCCGAGAGCCGAAACGCCCACGACCTGATCGCAGACCCTCACGCACAGGCCGCAAAGGATACAGTCGTCTCCCGGGTCACCGCTGTAGCTGGGTTCGGTGATACCGTAGCGGGCGGCAAGCTCCTGTACCGGCTCCGCGCCGGGATGGGCGGACAGAATCAGGTCAATGACCGTGCGCCGTGCCTCGAGGACCGCCTCCGATTTCGTTTCAACGATCAGGCCGTCCCAGACATCGTAGTTGCAGGAGGTCACCATCTTCGCCCATCCCTTGCCGTCCGATGCCTCGACGAGACAGACGCGGCACGCGGCATACGGCTCGACCGCGTCGTTGTGGCACAGTGTCGGGATCACGATGCCCATGTCGTGGGCTGCACGCAGAATCGTGGTCCCTTGTTCAACCGAAGTGGTTCTCCCGTCGATCGTCACAGTGATTGGCATATCCAAGTCCTCTTCTCATCCATCCAGCCGGCGCCACTCACCTACTCATCGTCCCCTCTCCCTCGAGGGAGAGGGTTAGGGTGAGGGTGCTATACGTTGCGTTGTCCTTCTCTTCACTTCCTCTTGACAGCGTCGAATCTGCACACGTCGTGGCAGGAGCCGCAGTGAATGCAGATCGACTGGTCGATCGTATGAACCTTCTTCTTCTTGCCGGCGATGCAGTTGACCGGGCAGACGCGGACACACGCCTGGCAGCCCGTGCACTTTTTGGCGAGAATCGAATAGTGGACAAGCTGCCGACAGACGAATGCGGGACACTTCTTCTTCTTGATGTGGGTCTCGTACTCGTCCCGGAAATACTCGATCGTGGTCAGCACCGGATTGGCGGCCGTGCGGCCGAGCTCGCAGAGGCTCGCAGCCTTCATGGCAACGCTGAGGCGCTCGAGCTGGTCGATCGAGTCGTCTTTCCCACGGCCCTCGCAGACGTCCGTGAGGACGTCCTTCATTCTGCGGAGTCCTTCCCGGCACGGCGTGCACTTGCCGCAGGACTCCTCTTCCAGGAAGGTGACGAAGTAGCGAGCCACGTCCACCATGCAGTTCTCTTCGTCCATCACGATCATGCCGCCGGAGCCCATCATGGAGCCGGCCTTGGTCAGCTCGTCGAAATCCACCGGCAGGTCGAGCATGTTCTCCGGCAGGCAGCCACCCGAGGGCCCTCCCGTCTGCACGGCCTTGAAGGCCTTTCCGTCCGGGATGCCTCCTCCGATGTCGAAGATGATCTCCCGAAGGGTCATTCCCATGGGCGCTTCAACGAGGCCCGTGTTGTTGATCTTGCCCACGAGGGAGAAGATCTTGGTGCCCTTGCTTCCTTTCGTTCCCACCTGGGCAAACTTGTCCGCCCCATCGAGGATGATCATCGGAACGTTGGCCCAAGACTCCACGTTGTTCAGGTTGGTCGGTAGGTTGAAGAGCCCCTTCTCGACGGTGTGCACATATTTCGCGCGGGGTTCGCCGGGCCTGCCCTCCAAGGAGGCCATCAGCGCCGAGGACTCGCCGCAGACAAAGGCGCCTCCACCGCGGGTGAGCTTGACGTCAAAGGAGAATCCGCTGCCGAAAATATCCTCTCCGAGGAATCCGTACTTGTGGGCATCCTTCAGTGCCTGCGTGGCGTGGGTCACGGCCAGGGGGTATTCGTTCCGCACGTAGATATAACCCTGCTGTGCGCCGATCGCGTAAGCGCCGATGATCATGCCTTCGAGAATCTTGTGAGGATTGCCCTCCAGAAGCGAGCGGTCCATGTACGCGCCCGGGTCTCCCTCGTCCGCGTTGCAGATCACGTACTTGATCAGCTCTTCCGTCTTGGCGCAGCTCTCCCATTTCCGGCCCACGGGGAATCCGCCGCCCCCTCGACCGCGGAGCCCGGAGAGCTTGACCTCTTCGATGATCTGCTCGGGGCTCATCTGGGTCAGGGCCTTCCACAGGGCCTTGTACCCGCCTTGCGCGATGTAGTCATCAATCGAGGTCGGATCGATGAGGAGGTTCTCTCCGAGGAGGAAACGGTTCTGAAGCCTGTAGAAGGGGATGTCGATTTCCTTGAGAATCGCCTTGCCCGTGTTCGGGTCCTTATAGATAAGCCTGTCGACGATCTCTTCTTGCAGCAGGGTCTTCTCGACGATTTCCGGAACGTCCTTCGTGCCGATCTGCTCGTAGAAGATTCCCTCCGGGCTGATCAGCGCCATGGGACCCCGTTCACAGAAGCCGTGGCACCCGGTCGTTTTCACGGTCACCTTCCTGGCAAGGCCTTTCTTCTTGAGCTCTTTCTTGAAGGCCTCGACCACCTCCATGCAACCATAGGCGCGACAGCCCGTGCCGCCGCAGAGCGTGATGCACCGGGTGACCGCTCCTTGCTTGAGAAGAATGCCCTCTCGCAACGTGTCAAGCTTTTCGATAGAGCTTATCCGTTCCATTGCCTCTCCGCTTCCTTATCTTCTGGCCTTTTTCACGGTTCGTTTCTTAGCTGTTCCCTTGGGAGCCCTTTTCCCCACTGCCTTGGAAGTCCCCGGATTGGCCGATGCCACCTTCTTGGGCTTGCCCTTCTTGGGTTTCGCGGGGGCGGCTTTCTTCGGCTTGCTCTTCGCCTTGGTCTTGGTCGGCTTCTTCGCAGCAGACGCAGCCTTACTCGCGGGGGCCTTCTTCTTCTTTGGAGCCGCGGCCTTCTTCTTCGCCTTGGCCGGGGAGGCCTTTGCCGCCTTCTTCTTGGGAGCGGCCCCCGGCTCGATCTGCTTGAGCAGGCGTTCCGCCCTCTGCGGGTTCAGCTTGCCCTTGGACTGGCCATCCACCACGACCACCGGGCCCAATGCGCACGCCCCCACACAGTTCACGGTCTCGAGCGTGTACTTCAGGTCAGGGGTGGTCTCTCCCGCCTTGACCTTCAGGCCCCTTTCGAGGGCATCCAGGATACGGGGCGCGCCGCGCACATGGCAGGCCGTACCCATGCACACGTGAAGCTCGTGTTCTCCCCGCGGCTCCAGGCTGAAGGCACGGAAAAAGGTGGCGAGATGATAGACCCGGCTCAGGGGAATATCCAGCTTGGAGGCCAGGGTTTCCATCGCGTCCCTCGGCAGGTAGCGGTAGGTCTGCTGAACGTCCTGAAGAATGGCAATGATGTCGGTAGGGTCATTGCCGTAGCGTTTGAGAATGCGGTTGACTTCCTGGGTCGCCATCTATCCTTTCCCCCTCTGGGCTTGCGACGGTCCTCTTATTTCTTCGATCGGGCGGCCTTCTTTGTCTTCTTTGCCTTCTTCGGCTGGCTCGCCTTCCGGCTGGGTTCTTCTTCCTCTGCGGTCATACGCGCCTTGGCCCTGAGCTTCTCGAAGTTGGTCTGGATTCTCCCTTCGATGTACTCGAGATCCTCCGGCTTCAGGTGCCGGAACCTGCCCTGGATGGACAGATATTCCTTCATGGGTTTGAGCTTGCCCGGGTCCAGGTTGATCGTGTACTTTCCGTTTTCCACTTCATAGAGCGGGAACACGCCGGATTCGGCAGCAAGTCGCCCGAGCCGGATCGTCTCCTCCCCGGCGGTTCGCCACCCCGTGGGGCAGACGGCCAGCACATGCAGGTAGGCAGGCCCCTCTATCTCTACCGCGCGCTTCACCTTTCGGACGAGGTCGAAGGGATAGCTCGGCGATGCGGTCGCAACGTACGGGATGTCATGTGCCACCATGATTTCCGGAAGGTTCTTCTTCCAGGTCTTCTGTCCCTTGCTCATACGCCCGGGCGGCGAAGTGGTGGTCATGGCGCCAAAGGGCGTGGAAGAAGAGCGCTGAATGCCCGTGTTCATGTACGCCTCGTTGTCCAGGCACACATAAACCATGTTGTGGCCACGCTCGACCGCGCCGGAGAGGGCCTGGAAGCCGATGTCCGCCGTGGCGCCGTCGCCCGCGATCGCCATGATGCAGGTGTTTCGCTTGGGCAGCATCCCTTTTCGTTCCAGCGCCTTGATTCCAGCCTCGACCCCTGATGCTACCGCCGCCGCGTTCTCGAAGGCGACGTGGATCCAGGGGACGTGCCAGGCGGTCTGCGGGAAGGGAGAGGAGATGATTTCCGAGCAGCCCGTGGCATTTGCGAGGATCACGTTCCGGCCCACGGACTTCAAGATCTGCCGGAGGGCAACGGTTTCTCCACAACCCTGGCAGGCCCTGTGGCCTGCGGTGAAGTACTCCCGTGAATCCAGGAGCCTCGGAACGAAGATATTGAGATTTTCCATTATTCTCTCACCCCTATCAGCTCGTAGTCTCCAACAGGCCCCGGGTAGCTGTGCCCCTGCATGGCCTTCTTGACGATCGCCTCGAAGTCCTTGACCCGCACGTCGCGTCCTCCGAGTCCGACAACGTTGTTGAAGATACAAGGTCTGGGTTCCGTGTCATAGAGGAGACTCGCCACCTCGGCCGCGACCGGGTTGGTCGCTGCACCAAAGGAGATGGCCCGGTCCATTACGACGATCTTCTTTGCCCCACCCAGGGCTTTTAGAAGGTCCTCTGACGGGAAGGGCCTCCATAGCCTGAGCTTGACGAGGCCCACCGGAAGTCCCTGCTCCTGCATCCGGTCGACCGCCACTGAGGCGGTTTCGCCCAGGGCGCCCATCGAGAGCATGAGAACCTCGGCCCCTTCGGTCTTGTAGGTCTCGACCGCCTGATACTTGCGTCCCGTCAGGTCCGCGAACTCCTGCCAGCCCTTGTCGATCGTGGCCCGTGCGTTTCGGAGCGCCGTCTCCTGACCTTTCTTCACCTCGGTGTAGAAGTCGGGCATCGCGAAATCGCCCATGGTCACCGGGTTGTCCGGGTCCAGCCGGTGCCTGGGCACGAAGGGTGGAATGAATCGGGCCACCTCTTCGTGGTCGAGCAGCATGTGGGGCTCGATCATGTGGCTCAGGATGAACCCGTCCAGGTTCACGATGGCAGGAAGGCTCACCTCCGGGTCT
Organism: bacterium; assembly: GCA_028277985.1. GTDB lineage: Bacteria > Desulfobacterota > DSWW01 > DSWW01 > DSWW01 > S015-6. Next base: position 18,404 of record JANQFG010000279.1, read on the forward strand.
TCGGCAACCCGGAAGGCGATCAGCACGTGGTCAAAGGCCTCCTGCCCGTTCTCCACGAAATACTGGATCCAGCCGCAATCGCGGGAGGCCATCACATCGCTGTGATCGTTCCAGATGCTCAGCGGTCCGGAAAGGGCACGGTTCGCCACGGTCATGACGATCGGAAGCCGCATCGAGGAGGCGATGAACAGGATCTCGTGCATCAGGGCCAGCCCCTGGCTGGCCGTGGCCGTGAAGCTGCGCGCGCCGGCGGCGGAACTCCCGACCACAGCACTCATGGCGCTGTGCTCGCTTTCCACGCAGACGTACTCTGCGTCCAGGTCGCCGTCGGCTACCATCTCGGACAGGTGCTCTACAATATGGGTCTGCGGCGTGATCGGATAGGCCGCAATCACATCGGCGTTGGCGAGGCCGACTGCCTCGGCAACGGCGATGCTGACCTCCATTCCGACTCTCTTGGACATCAGCGAAACTCCTCTTCATCTACCATTTCGAAACAGGTCCGCCCAAAGGTTGCCATGTAGCATTCCCGTGCGCAGATGCCGCATCCCTTGCAGTAGTCGAGCAGTATGTCCGGGTATCCCTCCGGGGTCATGACAATCGACGCATCGGGGCAGTAGATATAGCAGACGCCGCACTGGACACAGTTGTCCGGGGTGAAGACCGGTCGCTGGCTCCGCCACCCGCCGGTAAGATACTCCGACGAACTGCCTGGATTCTCCGCCACTGCGCCGGCGGGTATGTCCCTCCAGGTCCAGGACTTTTCTTGGCTGCTCAAGGCTTCATCTCCTCTTTCTCGACTTTGTCGTATGCCGCGCGCAAAGCATTCTCGTTCTTGGCGGCAATCAGACCGAACCGGTGGTGCAGTGGCTCGGACACGCTGTCGATGTCTACGATGCCGGTCGCACGAAGGAGCGCGCCGAGCATCGTTGTATTTGTAATCGGCCGGCCCAGAAGCTCCCGGGCGATGTGGGTTGCGTCGACCGCCCAGAGACTGCCCTCGAATTGAAATCGCGAGGCGAGCTCCTTGATCGGCTGGTTGGAGTTGACCACGAGGGTCCCTCCCGGCTTCAGCCCGTCGGTCACGTCCAGGATGTCCAGCAGGGAAGAGTCGAGCACGAGCACTACGTCCGGCCTATAGATCTGGGATCGAAGCCGGATCTGTTCTTCAGAGACTCTCGAGAAGGCCAGGACCGGCGCGCCTCGTCGTTCCGGGCCGAAGCTGGGAAATGCCTGAGCGTACTTTCCTTCTTTGATTGCGGCCAGGGCGAGGAGCTCGGCGGATGTGACAGCCCCCTGCCCTCCCCTGCCGTGAAAGCGGGTTTCGATCATCTGCAGGACTCCAGTTCAGAGGGGAATGAGCTATCCAGCGGAGAGTTCAACAAAGTGTTACGTTTTCCCGTAGGTTTGTCAAGACGTGCCAGACACATTCTGTAGGAAAAACGGTCGCTTTTTAGCTTAAAACGACATGTTGTAGAAGAGGTCGTCCGAGGGACTACCCGCTGTGGTGGTTTCTCTTGTGTTGTCCAAGAAATAGCACTGCGCGGACCTGCCGCATAACAGGGAACATCCGCCTGCGGATGCAGTATAGTTCAGAGGGGAAATGGGCGGCTGTCACCCTTTTCGTCAGAGATCCTGCCGCCCTCGGATGGCGTCGGTCAGGGTTGCGCCGTCCGTGTATTCGAGGTCCCCGCCCACCGGGATGCCCCGGGCGATCCGGGTGACCTTGACACCGAGCGGCTTGATCTGCTCCTTCAGATAGAGGGCGGTGGCGTCTCCCTCCACAACCGGATTGGTGGCCAGCAGGACCTCCTTGATGGTTCCGGTCTTCAGCCGTTCGAGCAGCTCCTTCACGTAGATTTCGTCCGGGCCGATGCCGTCCAGCGGGGAGATCACCCCGTGAAGGACGTGGTACTTTCCGTTGAAGGAGCCGGTTTTCTCTATGGCGTAGAGATCGTTCGGCTCCTCCACGACGCAGACGATCTCTTCGGCCCGGCCGGGGTCCTGACAGAGGCGGCAGGGATCCTGCTCGGTGATGTTCATGCACACGGAGCAGAGCCGGATCTTCTCCTTCACGTCCAGAACGGCCTGTGCAAGGCTGCGGGCATACTCCTCCGAAGAGCCCAGGATGTGGAAGGCGAGCCTCGAGGCGGACTTCTCTCCGATGCCGGGGAGCTTTGTAAGCGCTTCTACGAGTCGCGCGATCGGATCCATGGATGACAACCCTCGGTCACATCAGGCCGGGGATCGACATGCCGCCGGTGACCTTGGCCATTTCCTCGGCCATCATCTCCTGGGCCTTCTTCAAGGCCTCGTTCACGGCAGCCGCAACGAGATCCTGGAGCATCTCCACATCTTCGGGGTCCACGACTTCCGGCTCGATCCGAATCGACAGGACCTCCTGCTTCCCGTTTGCCGTGACCGTGACCATCCCGCCTCCTGCAGAGGCTTCAACGGACCGCTCCCCCATCTCCTCCTGGATCTTCATGATCTTGGCCTGCATCTTCTGGGCCTGTTTCATCATCTGGCCCAAGCCGCCACCTTTCTTCATGACTCTTCCCCCATCTCTCGCAATGGTACTGGAAACCGGTTGGTCAACTCCTTGGCATAGCCCTCAAGAAATCGTAGTTCGGTAGGTGCACTCCGGACGACACGATAGTCTATTCTGGCCTTACTGCAAGATTACACAACTGGGTCTGCAAGCCTGGTTGCGACCCGATTGTTGGGCCCCCTTCGTCTCCCAGAGTTCCCTGAGATACGAGTTACGACTCTGTTTCTTCGTTTTCGCCACTTTCCGAGCCGAACAGCTTGACGTCTTTGATCGTTCCATGGAAGACCTCGAGGGCCGTCTTCACTGCCTGGTCCTCTTCTGCCTCCGCCACGGCGGAGGGGGCGGACGGAGGCGCCGTCTCCACCTGCTCCTTCTTGGCTTGAGGCTTCGCCTTCGAGTCATTCAACCCCTTGGTCTTGCAAACCTCGAACCGCTGGGCCTCTCCAAAGCAGTCCCTGGCGCTCTTGGACAGGAGTGCTTTGGTTTCTTTGCTTCTGAACTGATCGAACAGGAAGGTCCCGTCCTCGCAGAACACCTTGACCGCCTTTTCGGTCACTTCCCATTGCTCCACGTCCTCGAGCAGGGCAGCGGTCATGGCCCTTTCGCTCCGGACCGTGTCCACAAAAACCTGCCATGCATCGGGAGCATTCCACGGGATACGACGCGGGGAGGTCTGCTCGGGGGCATCAGCCCTTCTGTCCTCCTCTTGCGGGGGCCGGGGGTCGCTGCTACGAGAAGGCGCGGCTGTCTGCCGGGGTCGTGACTTCTTCGCGGGAGGCCCGGGCGAAGGAACGCGCGGTGCCTGGGGCCGGGAGCCCCCCGCTCCCTCCAGCCCCGCGACTTTCTCCAGAATCCTATCCAGAGGTTCCAAGCGGCCGAGATGGGCCATCTTGATCAGGGTGACCTCCATCCCCATGCGTGGCAGGCTCGACCGGAGGATGTCTTCCTCCGCCTTGAGAAGGATGGACACCAGGCGTCTCAGATCCTCCGGCCCGGCCTGCTCCCCCTGGTTCTTCAGCTCCTCTATCTCTCCGTCCGCCATGTCCAGCACCGAGGAGGGATCCGGAAGCAGACGAACCATCAGGAGGTTGCGGAAGTGCTCGACCAGGTCCTGGTAGAACTGGTTGATGTCGTACCCGGACCGGTAGACCTCGTCCAGCGCTTCGATGCACGCTCCGGGGTCCTGGCCGAGGACCGCCTCGGAGATCCTGTAGAAGTACTCGCGCCCGGCAATGCCGAGGATCTCGGCGACCGCTTCGTCCGGCACCGAGGTTCCGCAGTAGGAGATGATCTGGTCGAGCAGGCTCTGTGCATCCCGCATGCTTCCGTCGGCAGCCTTGGCGACTGAGGATAGCGCTCGTTCCTCGATCTCGTATCCCTCTTCTTTTGCCATGTCCTGAAGCCGCTCGAGAATCTTGGCCCTGGGGATACGGCGGAAGTCGAAGCGCTGACAGCGAGACTGGATCGTCTCCGGGACCTTGTGGGCCTCGGTGGTTGCAAAGATGAAGATCACGTGCTCGGGAGGCTCTTCCAGGGTCTTGAGCAGGGCGTTGAAAGCGCTCTTGGAGAGCATGTGCACCTCGTCGATGATGTAGACGCGGCGCTTTCCAGGGCGCGGCAGGTACTTGATGTTCTCTCTCAGCTCACGGATGTCGTCGACGCTCGTGTTCGAGGCACCGTCGATCTCGTACACGTCCAGGCTTCTGCCCTCTTCGATCTCCATGCAGGAGGAGCACTCGTTGCAGGGCTCCGGTTTCGGGCCCTCGTCGCAGTTCAGGCATTTGGCCAGGATGCGTGCAGCCGATGTCTTGCCCACACCGCGGGAACCTGCAAACAGGAAGGCATGGGCCACGTGGTCCGTCTGCACCGCGTTCTTGAGAGTTCGGGAGATGAACTCCTGGCCCACCATCTTGTCAAAGGTGCGGGGTCTCCATTTTCGGGCCAGCACGAGATAGGACATGTAGAGTCGTTCCAAGGTACCGTAGGAGGAATGCAAACGGATACGAAAAGGGCTTGGCCATGCACCCGATTTCGACGCTGCTCAACAGAGCGGAAACGAGAAGGACAAATCAGACCAGGAGATTCCACGGCACACAGACGAAACTACCTACCGTTGCTTCCTTCCGGACCTGGCGGGGTTCGGCAGCCATCTGTTGCGTGGGTCCCAGTCATCCACTTTGCCCCCCGCGCTCAGACCCCTACCAAACAGGCGCCTCAAAAGGGGATTCGACCCCGCATAAGCGGATTTCGGGTAAAGGGCACCGCTAGTTCCCCGTCTAGCACGGCCAAGCTTTTCCTTGGGACCAAGAGAATGGCGGAGAGAGAGGGATTCGAACCCTCGAGGCGATTTGCACCGCCTACACGGTTTCCAACCGTGCTCCTTCGGCCACTCGGACATCTCTCCACTCGGCAACATGTTATGAGATTCGGGGCGTCCTTGTAAAGAGTGCCCCTTCCGATTCTGTGGTATCGTATATGCTTGAGAGGGGCATAAATCGATGAGGGACGACCAGTTTCGTGAGATTCTCCGTTTTTTCGGCCTGTCCTGGGAAGGATACCGGAGGGTCAGGCGGGGGGTGAAGAAGCGGCTGCAGGTCCACATGCTCGGACTCGGCGCGAGGAGCGTGAAGGAGTATCTCACGCGTCTGGAGGCGGACGCGGCCGAACGAGAGGAGGCCGAAGGGCTGGTGACCGTGTCCATCAGCCGTTTCTTTCGGGATATCGGCCTGTGGCACAGCCTGGGGAGCGAAGTGCTGCCGGAGCGGATCCGGACGGAAGAGAAACGGATCCGGGTCTGGTCGGCCGGGTGTGGCTGCGGGGAAGAAGTCTACAGCTTCCGGATCCTCTGGCAGGCCCTGGACGGGCGAATCGGTGATCTTCCGGAGCTCGATCTCTGGGCTACCGACGCGAATCCGGCCTACCTCGAGAAGGCTGACAAGGGGGTCTATGGCGCGAGCAGCCTGAAGGAGCTCCCGGATGAATGGCGGACAGCCTGTTTCGAGCGAAAGCCGCGGGGCAACCGGTTCGCCCTTCACGGAGACCTGAAAGCGGGTATTCGCTGGAGGGTCCACGACCTGGTACGCGAGGCGCCCCCGGCAGGCGGCTTTCACCTCGTCTTCCTACGGAACAACCTCCTGACATACTACGACAAGAAGCTTCGTGACCCGGCCTTCCGCAGGATCGTGTCGGCCCTGGGGCCTGAAGGGATATTGGTTATCGGAAAGAAGGAGAGGCTCCCGAACGAAGGGGGGGTGTTCGTCCCGCTCACCAACTGCCCCTTCACGTATAAGAAGGTGGGATAGCCCGATCAAAGGTGAAAGGGCCGCTCTCGTCAGGCTTTCCCTTCTGGGCCTGTAGCACCCATTGACTCCAAGAGCTGGGACACCTCGAGGGCACTGTACTGCTCGGCCCAATCCCGGTATTCGCGGACCTTGGGTTCCGCTTCCTGTTCGAGAAACCCCTGTACTTCGTTTGCCCTTTCGAGCAGAAACGTGCTTCCGGAGAGCTCCTGCTCCCTGCGAATGAAGTCAACCCTGAGCGAAAGCAGGGTCGTCAGCCCAGCAGCCTCTTCGGCCAGCCTCCAGGCGCAGCAGCCAAGGATCCTTGGATCGGCATCGACCGGGGAGGCAGTGTCCGAAGCATCGGGTCGACCGTCGCCCGAGTCATCCTCGAGCACGCCTTTCAGCTCCTCCACTTCTTCGAGGGTCTCGGAGAGCCGTCTCATCTGGGCGTCCAGCGTGGATTCATCAAGCAGACCATCCAGTATCGGGGATGCAGTCTGGTCGGGAAACTCGAGCGCATCCTGAAAGGCCAGACACTCTTCTTCCCTCTTGCAGAAGGCCTTCCCCTCCCTGTTCGTCAAGAGGCATTCCCCGCACATGGGGCGGTCACAGTAGCAGCAGGCACCGACGGCTTCGTTGTCCGGATGGTGGTGGCATTGGGCGCCCATCCCTTGTCTCCCTCCTCGTTTCGTCGAAGGATAAACAGAAGAGTGTTGTCACAGGAAATCTTATTCGGGAGCAGAGGAAAAGACAACCGGAGGGCTGGCGATTAGGGGGACGTTGTTTAATTCGTTAACTTTCTCGACGAGAAAGTTAACGAATTAAACAACGTCCCCAAAATACGGTCGTCCAGAGTCCCAAAAGAAGAGGCCTGCCGATCACGAGTACCGGCAGGCCTTAAGGCATCCTATCCCCTATTGATATTGAGCCTTGTTATTCTTTCATCCCTTCTGCCTTCGGAACCGACGCTTCTGGTAGAGCAGGGCTCCGATGACCGGGAGGAAGAGTGTCAGCAAGTACCCCATGTCCGTGGCGTTCACGTCCTGTCGAGAGCTTCCTCCCATGCTGACCGAACAACCACCGCCACCGCCGTCATCCGACTGTGCCTGTACAGGAGGATCAGGCGGGTCGACCGCGGGGGGCTCTTCACCCGGGAGGACCTGCACCTGCACGGATGCGGGAGTGCTCGAGGCTTCGCCGTCGTGGACCACTAGCTCGAATGTCAGGGTTCCTTCGGCCACGGCGTAGAATCCCGCCACCGGCATATCCCCGTCCTCCAGCATGACCTGCGGTCCACCCGTCTGCGACCAGGTGTAGCTCAGCGAATCGTAATCCGGATCATAGCTGCCGGAGCCGTCCAGGGAGACCCACTCCCCTTCCTCGACCGGATCCACAGCCTCGATATCGGCTACCGGCGCCTGATTTGCCGGGCTCTCCACCGTTACGGTCACGCCGTCAGGGGCGCTCGCAACCTGGCCGTCATGGACGACCAGCTGGAATGCGTAGATACCTGCCTCGGTAGCTTCGAACGAGGCCTGCACCGTACCCGCCCCATCAAGGGCAACCGGCTCAGGGCCTCCGGTCTGGGACCATGCATAGATCAGGGAATCTCCGTCAGGATCCGAGCTGGCGGACCCGTTCAAGGTGACCGTGTCGCCTGCCGTAACGGTGCGATCGTCACCGGCATCCGCAGTGGGTGCGTTGTTGGCCGGCGGATTGACGATGACCCGTACCTCGTCGGGCGTGCTGTAGAGTTCACCGTCAAAGGTAACGAGCTGGAAGACGTAGTTGCCTACCAGTTCGGGAACCAATGTGGCCGTCTGGTTGTCTGCGCCATCGAGAACAACCGGAGACCCTTCGGTCTGGGTCCAGGCATAGCTCATCGGATCCTCGTTCGAATCTGCCGAGCCGCTTCCATCCAGAACCGCCACGGTGCCTACGATCACTTCAACGTCCGCTCCCGCGTCGGCAGAGGGCGGGACGTTCCGGATGGTTACAGTCACCTCATCCGGGAGGCTGTCCAGCTGGCCGTCGCGTACGATCAACTCGAAGGCGTATTCTCCGGACTTCGTACCCAGGAAGGTGGGGCTCACGGCGTGCTCGTCCGATAGCGACACTTCGGGGCCCTCCTGCTGGGTCCAGGTATAGCTCAGCAGGTCTCCATTCGGGTCGTAGCTGCCGGTGCCGTCCAGGGTAACCACCGTGGGATCCAGTTCCTGGTCCTCTCCGGCGTCGGCAACCGGCTGGGTGTTCCCGTTCAGGGGATCCAGAGGATAATCGTCCTGGCCGTCCAGGATCCCGTCATCGTCCGAATCCGGATTCGCCGGATCGGTCCCGTCTTCGAATTCCTCCAGGTTTGTGGACCCGTCACTGTCCGGATCCTCGTTCGCATCACTCGGGTCGAAGGGGTTCAGGCCCTCTGAGCCTTCCCAGTCGTCGGGCATCCCGTCCCCATCGGTATCGTCCTCGGACCCGTTCAGGAATACGACGATCTGGTCCGAGGGGTCGGACATGGGCCCGACTCGGCCGAGCTCGTCCTCCGCCTCGACCTGGACCACATAGGTCCGTCCGTCTTCCGCTTCCAGCTCGCAGGCGCATCCATCGGCCTGTTCGAGCAGCTCGAAAGGCTGCCCGTCCACGGAAACGTATACGTTGTAGTGGTCCACCGTGCCCGAGGCCTCGCCCCATATAAAGGAAAGGGGAGAATCGTTCGTGTAGGTTACGGCCTGGGCCGGGATGGTGCCTGCCAGCAGTAAGATCCCGAGTATTCCGCACGTCAGCAAGTGGCGGATTCCGGAAGGTGCCTTTGGTCTGGTCATCAGGGAGCCCTCATCTCGGCTTGCGGGTTGGTTTCTATGCCGAGATGGACCTGGTGCAAGGGATATGCCACCCTCCGACAGGCGATTTCAGGGCCGTCCTCACAGAGATATATAATTGATTCAGAAAGGTTTTTGTGCAGTCGGGCCCTTAGGGGTGGCAACTCTCCCGTTCAGGGGGTACGACAGGGTTACAATAGTGTAAGGCCTGCGTCATGAAGTTGACTGGAATTGTACCCGATGGTAACCGCGGGCGGGAGTGACCGGAGGGCTGTAATATGCGATAAAAGGGGGGAAAATACCCCCCTCCCCACACGCCCGCGGGATGCGTTCGACTCAGATGCCCGGTGCGGAGAGAGGGGAAACGTTCTTTTTGCTCCATTAATCTAAATCAGACATCACCACGCAGGAAAAGTTCAAACTTTGTTCTGTCGGCTCGAAGGCCGTGAGCCCCTGAGGAGTGACCAAGCCGTGCGTGCAACCAGAGCCCTTATGCCGATGATGATGGCCGTTGGGGTTGGTCTCGTTCTTTGTCTTTCGGCCGGTTGTGGTGACGACGAGGGTGAAGGGACGGCCCCAAGCATCAACAACCTGATCCTGGGCCCGGATTCCGGTTTCGTTCTCCAGCGGCGCGGTTGGCTGGGCGTCACTGTTTCGATGGATTATTCCGACCCGGATGGAGACCCTGCCTTTGTGCGGCAGAGCTTTCGGTTCTGTGGTGAGGGGCCGGTGAAGCACAGGGACTACGGGCCCACGGGAATCACCGGCGATCAGGCAGGGGCGATCTGGGTGGCGCTCGGGGTTCCGACCGATTGCCCTGCCGGTCCCTACAGCTTCGAATTCTCGCTCTTCGACCGGAAGGGACATCAATCGAACATTCTGGGAGCCACCTTCACCCTGAGGACACTGACAGACGTTCTCCTACCTTGATGTCCTGCCCCCGATTACCGGCCTGACCGGGGGGCTGGAGTGGGGACACGGGATCGGACTAGAATAAGGCGTAGATGAAGGGTGCCACCGAGCTTCCCTCGGTGAAGATGATCAGCGCACTCATGAGCACGAGGACAAGGACGATCGGGGCCAGCCAGTAGCGCTTTCTTGTTCGGAGGAATTCCCAGAGCTCGGCGACGGTGGATTGGTTCTTCATGTTGGCCTCGTGTTCAGAATCGTTTCAGAAAGCGTTCCCTGGGCTGCGCCGCTTCCTCCCGTTCGACCCAGTAGGAGGCGGCCTCGGGGTCCGGCCTCACCGGCAGGGGGCGGCCTCCGAACAGGCGCTTAAGCCATGCCGAAGGGGTGATCACCAGGAAGTAGGTGAGCGTCAGCATCACCACGGTTATGGTCCTGCCTATGAAGTGGGCGCACTTCAGCCAGCCCTCGTACACAGGCCGTGCCCGGTTCGGCACGAGCAGGAAACAAACCCCCAGCAGCCACAGCGAGCCGAACAGGTAGGTGGGGACCGGTCTTTGTCTCCAGACACCGAGGGCGCACAGGGCGCCGAAGAAGATGAAGACCACCAGCCCGAATTTTCGTATCTCTCGCGTGTCAGTCGAGTTCGAGTCCATCCCGCCAGTCTTCCTTCTCCTTCCAGGGTGGCTGCTCCTCTTTGTACAGGATACAGTCTTCGATGACCAGCACGTCCATCTCGGTACGCATGAAGCAGCGATAAGCGTCTTCCGGGGAACAGACGATCGGCTCGCCGCGCACGTTGAAGCTCGTGTTCACGATCACGGCACAACCGGTCAAACGCTCGAACTCGGCGATGATCGCATGGTAGTCCGGTTTCGTCCTCTGATCTACGGTCTGCAGCCGTGCCGAATAATCCAGATGTGTGATCGCGGGCAGGTCGCTTCTTTTCGTCTTGAGGCGCTCGAGCAAGGACATCCCGTCTCCCGCCGGTTGTGGTAGGCGTCTCGCTTCTCTCAGACCTGCAACCAGAAGCATATAGGGGCTTGCCCGGTCCGTTTCGAAGTAGTCCGAGGCCTTTTCTTCGAGCACCGAAGGCGCGAAGGGCCGGAAGGATTCGCGGTATTTGATCTTCAGGTTCATCACGCTCTGGGTCTCTTCCCTTCTTGCATCCCCCAGGATGCTTCTTGCGCCGAGGGCCCTGGGTCCGAACTCCATGCGTCCGGCCATATAGCCGACGATCTTGCCCTCTGCAATGTGCTCGGCCACTCGCCGGGCCCTGTGTTCCGGGTCCATCTCCATGTAGGGAGCACCCTGGCTGGTGAGATAGGCTTTCACCTCATCGTTCGAGAACGACGGGCCGAGGTACGAGCCCTGCTGCCTCGCGTCTCCCGAGGGTGGCTCCCGCGAATTGCCCAGATAGCGATGCCATACGGACAGGGCAGCCCCCAACGCCCCTCCCGCGTCACCGGCAGCCGGCTGGATCCAGATGCTTCGGAAGGGGGTTTCCCGCAGAATCTTTCCGTTCGCCACGCAGTTCAGGGCCACGCCCCCTGCCAGGCAGAGGTCTTGCCTGCCCGTTTCCTTGTGCACGTGATGGGCCATCCGCAGCATGGCCTCCTCGGTCACGGCTTGAATGCTGGCGGCTACGTCCATCTCCCTCTGGGAGATCTCTGTCTCCGGCTTGCGGGCCGGGCCGTCGAACAGACGGGCAAATCGCCTGTTTGTCATCCGCAGCCCTCCCAGAAAATCGAAATAGGACAGGTTCAAACGAATCGAACCGTCCTCTTTCAGGTCCACGAGCTCGGACAGGATGAGATCCTTGTACCGGGGGGTCCCGTAAGGGGCCAGGCCCATGAGCTTGTATTCCCCCGAATTGACCTTGAAGCCGGTGAAATAGGTGAAGGCGGAGTAGAGGAGACCCAGGGAATCGGGAAAGTGGAGTTCTTTCAGCAGCGTGATGTCCGCGCCCCGGCCGAACCCATAGCTTGCCGTCGCCCATTCTCCCACACCGTCCACGGTAAGGATGGCCGCCTCTTCGAAAGGGGAAGGATAGAACGCGGAGGCTGCGTGCGATTCATGATGCTCGGTGAACAGCACCGGGCCTTCGTAGCCGGTCTCTTCCTTGACCACCCTGGGCATGTGCAGTTTCTGCCCGAGCCACGAAGGCATCGCCTGCAGCCAAGACCGGAGGCCGCGAGGTGCGACGGTCAGATAGGTCATCAAGAGGCGTTCGAAGGTGAGGAAGGGCTTGTCGTAATAGACGAGATGGTCCAAGTCCCGGATCGTGATGCCAGCTTCCTGGAGGCAGTGCGCGACCGCATGCCTCGGAAATCTGGGGTCGTGCTTTTTCCGCGAGAATCTTTCCTCCTGGGCCGCGGCAAGGATGTTGCCGTCCTGTACGAGGCAGGCCGCGCTGTCGTGGTAGAAACAGGAGATGCCGAGTATGAACATGATCTTCCGTACGGGTGCGGTGGCTTAGGTTTCCTGCCTGGTGAACACGACCACACCGCCGACGAGGGTCTTTTCCACCACGAGCTCTCGGATTGCGTCCGGGTCGGCCAGGGGATCCCCGGAGAGGACGACCAGATCCGCGAATTTGCCCGGCTCGATCGAGCCTCGATTGTCTTCCTGAAAGACCTGCCAGGCAGCATCGATGGTGGTGGCCCGCAAGGCCTGCATCACGTCGATGCGCTCTTGCACCCCGAGCGATTCACCACTACTGGTCTCCCTCCGGGCCGCCGTCCAGGTGAGCAGCAAAGGGTCCATGGGGACAACGGGCGTGTCCAGATGAATCGTGTATCGCACTCGCTCGTCGGTGGCCGTCTTCAGGGGACTGATGCGGGCCGCCCGCTCCGGGCCGAGAAAGATATCCCGGTGTCTGTCGCCCCAGTAGTACACATGGGCCGGGAAGAAGCTCGGCGTCAGGCCCAGCGCGCGGTACGGCTCGAGCTGATCGTAGCGTGTCATCTGCGCATGCACGACGATGTGCCTGGGATCTTCACGAGGGGATGCCCGCTGCGCCTCCTTAACGGCACCGATGACCGCGTCGATAGCAGCATCCCCGTTTGCATGTATGGCAAGCTGCCGGCCCCGCGCATGAAAGTCCTTCACGACCTCTGTCAGTTCGTCGACGGATAAAGTCGGATACCCACGGAAATCGTGCGGAGAGTCCGCCGGCAGGACGTGGTAAGGCTCCGTGAGGTATCCCGTATACCCCTGAATCGATCCATCGGAAATGATCTTCACGGCTCCGACCGTGAACTTGTCCGATTGCTTCAGCGTGACTCGCCCCTCATCGATCGCGCGGGCAAGGGAGACCTCTGGCCAGACCACGATCCGAAGCGGTAGGAGCCCGATCCTCGACGCCCACATCAGTGCGGACACCTGGGACGACACGGCGTAACCGTTTTGTGCGGTCGTTACGCCCTTGCTCAGGTACTCCTGCGAAGCAGCCAGCAGGACGGCGAGCTGTTGTCTCCTTGAGAACTCCAGGGCCATGTCGCGTACAGGATCATTGGCCGTCTCTTTCAGTAGGCCTGTCATGCGGCCCGACCCGTCTCGGACGATTTCGCCCCCTGCCGGGTCCGGGCTTTCCTCGGTTATGCCCGCCTCTTCCAGGGCCGCGGCGTTTGCTACGCCCATATGAGCGGAAATGTGGAGCACATAGATCGGGTGCCGGGTCGAAACCGCATCGAGCTCATCCCGGGTGACAAAACGTTTTTCATCCACCATGGTGTCGTCGAAGCCGTATGCCACCACCCACTCGCCTTCCGGGGTCCGGGCTGCCAGTTGGCGAATCGAATCCAGCACCTGTGCGATCGATTTCATGCTGCCGATGGGCGGGCTGTTCACATCGGCCGCCACGGCAGACAACCCGCTTCCCGGAAAATGCCCGTGTGCCTCGATGAATCCGGGGAGCATCGTCTTGCCCTGAAGCCGGGTGACCCGGGTGTCCGCATCGGCGAGGGCCAGAATGTCTTCCGTGCTACCCACCGCGGCGATGCGCTCCGCCTCGATCAGGACGGCCTCTGCGATGCGGTTCTGTTCGTCCAGCGTCAGGATTTGTCCGTCCACAAACGCCTGTCGCGGCGGAGGTCGTGGGTTCCATCGGAGATAGAAGTGCCTTGCCGCGCCCAGTAACGTGAGGATTGCCAGGAGCAGTACCGCCGACAAGGACAGGATGAGACGGGAACGGGTCACAAGAAGCCCTCGGTCAGATGTGGGGGATTACTGGATGTATCCCAGGGATTTGAGCTCTTCGATGGATTGCTGATTCAGCTTGACCTTCTCTCCCTCTTTCCGACTCTTCTCCAGGTTCTGCCTTGCGTATTCCATGTAGTTGTCGAGGCCCTTCAGAACCGGCTCGGGCCACTCCTCTCTGACCGAAGCCCGATTCTCGGTCTCGCCGGGATCCTTTGACAGGTTGAAGAGCTCCCAGAGATCGGATGTCGCGTCGTAAATCATCTTGGTTCCGTCCGCCCGGTTGGCGTAGAGCTCCTTTGTGCCGAGCTGGGTCTGGCTGAAGGCGTCCCTGTAGGGGATCTTCTTCCGCCCTCCTTCCCTTAGTGTGGGCAAGAGGCTGATGCCTTCGAAATCGCCGGGGCCCCTGCCGTTCTTCAACCCGAGGGACTCCGTCAGGGTCGGCACCAGATCGACGAGCTGGGTGGGCTGCTTCACGCGAAGCCCCTGGGACATGGACCCGGCCCATTTGATGATCAGGGGCACCAGGAGCTGCTCGTCGTAGAGAGTAAAGCCGTGCCCGAAATAGCCGTGTTCCTGGAACTCCTCGCCGTGGTCGCTCGTGAGTACGAGGACCGTGTTCCCCCAGAGCCCGAGCCGCTTCAGGGCGGCGAAGAGGCGTCCCAGCTGGTTGTCCACATACGCGATCTCTCCGTCGTACAGGGCGATCAGGTGGTTGAGATCCGACTCGCTCAACCGGTCCTGGTGATCGAAGAAGCTCGCCGATGTTCCGTCGATGGGCCCTGAGTAGTCCGGATCGAACAGCGTCCCGTAGGGCTCGGGAGGCACGTAGTCCGCATGCGGATCATAGTAGTGAACGAAGAGATGGAAGGGCTCCTCCTTGTGCCCCTCGAGCCATCGAATCGCCTCGTCCGTCACGTCTTCAGCGATGGTTTTGCTTCCAAGTGCCTGGAGTGCGTCAAAACCCTGCTCGAAGCCGTAGATGCTCGTGAGATACAGGATGGTCGTGATCGCATGGGTCGCGTATCCCTCGTTCTTCATCGTCTCCGCGAAGGTCGTGATTCGCTTCTGCAGCTTGGCCCCACCCACGAGAAAGCACTGGTGCGAGGCCGGGTAGAGGGAGGTCATCATGGTCACATGGGAAGGCAGGGTCCACGGGGAGGCGGACGCGACGATCTCGAAGAGGGTTCCCTCTTCTGCAAGCCGATCCATGTTGGGGGTCGTCGCCCTGCCGTAGCCGTAGCAGCCCACGTGATCTGCTCGCAGTGTGTCCACGGACACGATGATCACGTTCGGCTTTCCCTCGAGGTCCGCCCGCGCGCTGTTTCGCATGTGCCAGGCAGTTGCGTTTGTAGAAACCAGGATGATAAGACTCAACACAGCAGCCGCCCAGGGCAGGGCTCGCAGCCCCGTGCCGAGTCTTTCGATTCCGCCCGGCAGCCGGATCGCCTCCCCGGACAGGAGGCCGGGCCGGACTTTCGAGACGATCTTCGTCGTTAGCCATGCCACGAGGATACCGAGTGCAACAGCGACCAGGCCCAGCGCGAGGAGCACGTGCCAGTAGTCGGCAAGGTTGGTGGCAAGGAAACCGTACACCCCCCAGAAGCTCTCTCGGAAGGGCTCGATCAGTTGGGCGATGTTTTCGGCGGGAAGCTTTCGGTGGAACTGGGCGAGATGCCTGGAAGCCATCTTCGTGCCGGCAAAGTAGAAGATTGCGTTTGAGCCGACCACGAGAACCACGATGGTAACGATCATGCACGCAAGAGAGAACAGCGCCTTCCTGACCGAACGCGTCGCACCATGGAACATTGCGAAAAGGACCGAGGCCGAAAGGAAACCGCCAAGAATCTTCAGAAGCCAGGCGTTGACTTCCTCGCCCACCGTAAGGGTGGCAAGGAGGGTCAGACCCTGGTCGATGTACTGGTGGGCCCGAATCTGGGCGAGACCGGACAGAAGTCCAGCGAGAATGCCCAGAAAGGCCGCTACGAAAAGCGCTCTGAAAAAGGATCGTACCCACGAACCCTCGGTGCCGCCCATAGGCTGCTCTCCTCTGATGATCGTCTCACGAATGGGGCTATCATGATATCAGAATGGCAGGGGCAACCCAACCGCGTGCGGCACGCGCCTATATTTTCATTATTAGTTTGTTTACAATGGGTTGCAGACGATCACCCCGGGCTTCCGAACCGGTTCCCGCGGACGGGCAGGAGAAGCGATGCAGCGTGACGCAAGGTGGTACGATGCGTGGCCGTTCTGGATGCTCGGCCTTGTCGCCGTTCTGGTGAGCCGCATCCCGCTCTGGGCGACCCTGGCGAACAGAATCACCTCGCGTACACCGCCGCCGGACCGGCCGGAATTCGTGCATGCCCTGGTGAGCCAGCCGTATGTGACAGCCCTCCTCGAGCAGATGTTCCGCCTGCCCTTCCTGGTTTTCGGACTCGCCCTGTTCTTCGTGCCGGTGCTCGGGTTGTGGCTCGCCCGTTCGGCCTGGTGGGAGGCCTGGTGGCGCGAGAAGGGGATCGCGGCCAAGGGAACGGCATTGTATGTCTTTGTTGTTCTCCTGCTCCTCGTCTCCCATTTCGGAATCCACTGTAACGTGCCGATCGCACCGGATGAGCACCTCTACCTCTCTCAGGGCGAGCTCTTCTCCACCTTTCGTCTCTACACAGAGGCGCACGAGATGCCGGAGTTCTTCAAGTATGCATTTGTCGCAACCCATGAGGGAAAAGAATTCAGCATCTTCCCGCCCGGATTCGCCCTGGTGCTGGCCGTGGGATACTGGCTCCACATCCCTTCGATCCTGCCCGTGCTCCTTGCAGCGGTTGCGCCGGTGCTGGTCTTTCTTCTCATGGCAAGGCTGGGTCGTCCGAAGACCGGATTCTTCGCCGCCATCCTGCTCGCCGTGAGCCCGTACTATTTCATCATGGGGGGCACCTTCTTCTCCCATCCGCTCAGCCTGGTTCTCGTGCTGCTCTTCACCTACCAGATCGCGGGCATCACCGAGCGGACCGGATCCTTTCAGTACTTTCTGCTCGGACTCTTCGGCTCCTTCGTGGCCCTGGTGCACCACCTGGATGTGGTGGCCCTGGTGCCCTTCGGCATCCTGCTGCTCGTCCGCATGTGGAAGACCGCCACCCATCGAGCCGGCGCGCTTGCGTGCCTCACGGCGGGCGGCCTCGTTGTCGTCGCGTTGCAGCTCGGCTACCACTGGGCGATCCTGGGAGACCCCCTGGGACAGGCCTACATCACTTACTGCAAGCAGGGCAACTATCTGGCCGACATCCTCGCGGATGCGGACCTCTTCCACCCCCTCGAAGCGGGCGCCATCATGAAGGGTCTCACCCTGATGATGACCCGGCTCTTTACTCTGAATCTCGTGCTCTTCCCCTTCGGCCTCCTCCTGGCCCTGCCGTGGTTCTTCGGAAAGAAAGAGCCGGTGGAGAGGTGCATGTTCTTCGCCTTTGTGCTCACCCTGGCGGTTTACGTCGCCTACAAGCCGGCAGGCGGCTGGGAGCTGGGCCCACGGTATTACTTTCACCTGGCAGGATTCCTGGCCATTGCGATCGTCGAGGGGTTGATGTGGCTCGATGCCCGACTCCTCCGGGCCTTTCCTCGAAGAGGACGGGGCCTGATCCTGGGCCTTGTCCTCCTTGGGATCTGCCTGAACGCGGGGATCATCGCGGCCAGAACGGTCTACATCCAGGCCTTTGTAGATGTGCTGCAGGTTCCAAGCCTCCTCGTTGAGAAGAAAGGCGTGGACAGGGCCCTGGTCTTCATCGATGTGAAGGGCCTGCCCCGCAACTTCAACTGGGGCAATTACTTCTGGACCCGCAACAACCCGGATCTCGACGGGCCGATCGTCTATGCAAACGATCTCGGCGAACGGAATTTCTCCCTTTTAAAGGACTTCCCGGACCACGAGGCGTGGCGGCTGGAGATAGAGCTCTTGCGATTCGGATGCGACGATTTCGATCCTCGCCTCGAGCCACTAGGCAGGCGGGGCCGGCCGGAAGAGGGGATCCCCCTTCCTGACACCGAGACCTGAGGAGGAACCCGGCCTTGGAAAAACGATTCCATGTCCTTGCTTTGTACGGGCTCCTGGCGTTGGCAGTGCTCTACGGAGGTGTGCTGCGGTTCCATCAGGTCACGGATCGCGAACCCTTTATCTGTGACGAGGCCGACTACATCGGAGAGGCCCTGTTTCTGAAATCAGGCTTCTGCGCCCTGAAGGATTCGGTTCGCCTCTTCCTCGAGGAGAAGCGATCCGGCCAGGACCTCTGGAAGAAGCAGGAGCAGATGGAAGCATTGAAGGGGGCCCTGAAAGGCCACCCGCCGGTTCTTGCCCGGCCTGGGCACGTGATCTTCATCGCCCTGGCCATGGGCTTCGTGGAGGACCCGATTGCGGCCGCGCCGACTGCCTCCGCCCTGTTCGGCACCCTGTCGATCCTGCTGGTCTTCTTCGTGGGCAGGGCCCTGTATCAGCCATGGGTAGGCGTGCTGGCATCGATCCTGCTGGCCGTTTCCCCCTACCATATCTGGTACAGCCGGTCCGGGTTCGCAGAAGCGGACACCACCTTCTTCCTGTTGCTCACCGTCCTTCTCTACGTCCTCGGCCAGAGGCGTTCGAATCCATGGTGGATGGCGCTCACAGGGCTCGCTTGCGGAACAGGGTTCGTTGTGCATCACCGCTTCGTGCTCTTTCTGGCCGTCCTTTGGTTCCTGGAGGCCTTTGTCGCGTTCACCAAACAGGGGCCCGGGCCCAGGGAGCAGCTCAAACGGTTCTTCATTCTGAACGTGGCATTCGCGCTTCCCATCCTGTCGATCGAGGCGGTTTACTACGTCGCCCTCGTGGCGTTCCAGGCGGCAGGGAAGGTGATGCCTTGCCCGACCTACTTCACCCAGCTTCTCCTGGTGTCCGCATACATACGGTACAACAACCTGATTCCATACAGCCATTTCTTCGAGTGGCGGAATTTTCTCACCTATCCCTACCTGTTGTGGATCGTCGAGGGCCCGCTCTTTTTCCTCCTCTTCCTCGGAGGTGCGGTGAGCCTTCTCAAGAAGAGAGGATTCGCAGAGCTCATCATCGGCATCCTCCTTCTGGGCCCGATTCTGTTCTACAGCAACATGAACGCCAACGCCCGGTTCATCTCGATCGTGACGCCCTTCTTCGCCCTCGCGGCCGGGCTCTTTTTCGTGGAAGCGGTTCAATGGTCGGCTCGCAAGAATGAGAGCTGGACACGGGTGGCAGCCCTTCTGACAGCGGTCCTCATCCTGGTTCAGGCGGGGATCGGCCTCCACAAGACCCGCGAACTGCTGCAAGAGAAGGTGGGCTATCGCGAGACCTATGACTGGATCAAGGAGGCGAGCGAGGGAGACCCGCGAGCCATCTCGAGCTACCCGCATTTTGCCCAGCTGTACCTGGGCAAGGATGCCTCAGCGAAGATGCCCGTTTCCGAGGAGGAACTGCGGGAACGCTACGAAGAGGGACATCGATATGTGGTTCTTGTGGACTTCCTGCTGCACTACCTCAAGCGGCTGGAGGCACCTCAGCTCGCCCGCCTTCCGGTTGCGGAAACGGCAAAGGGCTCACTGGCCGTGGCCAGGAGGATCCATGAAAGGCTTGAGCCCGTGCACGTGGCCCCCTGCAGCTTCTGTCTTTCCCCTCTGAACATACTCGAGATCAACGTCCAGTTTCGCGAATCCCTTCGGTTCATGGAAACTGCCGTCGCGCGAGGCCTCGGGCCCATTCGGGTTTATGACCTGGAGGAGTACTTCAAAGGCGACTCCCAGGCTCCCTAGCCGACAAACGGGTTGGCTTTTATGAACAGAGAGGCCGTTGTCTTGGTGGAATCCCGAAGGTTCCTCTGTGGAAAAGAACTCGTTCCTTCCGGTACCGACTGCTAGAAATACTTGGGGATCGTCTTTCTCCCTGTGGTTCCATCCTCTGGAATGCACTGCTCGAGTGTATCTGCCAGAGCCCGCAGTCCGGGCGCCAAGCCCCCCACTGCTGCGATGTAATAGACCTCCTGGCCCCTCTTCTGGCTCCTGACCAGTCGATGGTTCTTCAGAACCTTCAAATGGTGCGAGATCGCGGGCCGGCTTACGGAGAAGCGACTGGCGATATCGTTTACACAAACAGGGCCGTTGTCTCCCAGAAAGAACAGGATCTGGAGCCGGGTAGGCTCGGTTACGACGGAGATGGTTTCCAGGAGTTCTTCATCGAACACAGCAGAAATCGAGTCGGGCACATCCATGTTTGACCCCAAATGGGTAAACGAGATTAAACGCATTTAAATATAGGATTCGCCCAAGCATTTGTCAATGGATTTCTGCTTCTGGTTGATCCTCTGCATTTTTTATATTTATTTTAAATATTTACATGGACATCCTGGACGAGGAAGAATCCGGAGGGCTTCCAGAAAAATGATTGACACGGCTCAAACAATTTGATAAAAATTAATTGAATGAATGTTCGATAAATTAAAGGAGAGAACATGGCCCGCCCGGCAGACAAGGCCCCTTTTCGCAAATTGGAGATCATGGAGAGCTTCTACGAGGTTCTGGTAGAGGAAGGGCTTCAGGAGGCGTCCATGGCGAAGATTGCCAAACGCATGGGAGTCCGGCCGAGCCTGTTGATTCACTACTACTCCACCAAAGAGGAGATGGTCGACGGCCTCGTGGGGTTCATCACCCAGCGGTATGAGAAGACCTTCTTTCCCAAGCTGGATGAGGTCCATGATCCGGCAGAGCGTCTCGATCTGATCCTGGACATGATCTTCGGGTTGGAGTGGTTCCGGTTGGTCGACAACAGTGCCTTCTACGCCTGCTATTACCTGAGCTTCAGGAACGAGAAGGTGAAGCACCACTTCCAGGAGATGTACCTCCGCCTGCGAGAGATGCTGGTCGAGGAAATCAGACAGTATGACGGAAGCGGAACTCTGAGCGGGGAGGACGCGGAAAGGAGAGCAGACCTCGTCCTCATCGTGCTGGGAGGCTTCAACTATCAGAAGAATATCTTCGACGATGACCTTCGGTTCGAAGACCTGGGGAGACGTCTGAAAGGACTCGCCCTTTCACTTATCCAAGGTACGCCGGCATGACCACCTGAACGAAGAGGAGGAATGAGCCATGGGAGAGGCGAACCCAACCGCAAGGGTCAAGTTCGAGGTCGAGAGCGAGGATCTCGAGCATCTGCAGGGGTATGCAAGAGAGCTCGGTTGTGTGGATACCCGGGTGATCAAGGCGGAAGACCTGTACTACAAGGAGGGGATTCGGAGGAAATGTGAGTATCCGAATTGTGCGTCCTACGGCAACACCTTTCAGTGTCCTCCGTACACTCCGCGCAAGGATTACATGCGTCAGTGCATCCCTGACAGCTTTGAGTACGGAATCTTCGGAGTGCTCTATGCACCGGAGGATGTCGTTTCCACACCGGCCGACGGCAATATCATGGAGTCCTTCTATAATGCGGGGCTCTGGTCCGGCAAGGTGAACAAGATCGTGGGCAAGATCGAGTCCAAGGCCCATGAGCTCGGCTATTACAAGGCCATGGGTTTCAATTGCGGCCCCTGCACGTGTTGCGGCATGTGGACGAAGAAATGGTACGAGGACCTGATGACCGAGGGCGGTGCCGGGGTCTGCCCCGTCATACGGGGCCAGACGTGCAAGAGCCACCGCAGGGCCAGGCCGTCTGCAGAGCCGGCCGGCGTCGACATGGTCGAGTTCATTCGTGATGCGGGGCTGGCATCCGAGTACTTGATCTTCCCGGAGAACGCTTCGGACTGTGTGCCCGAATGCCCCTACTATGCATTCGTCCTGGTAGGCTGAAATGGGGAGCCCCCCGAGAACAAGGAGGAGAGAGCTATGGCAAAGTCAAAAAGAGTCACTGTTGAAGATGCAGACAAGTATATGGACAAGCAAGGCAAGGAATTCGTTCTGAAGGCGAGAGAGGTCTTCCCGGAGAGAACGGACAGGCCCGCCGTGAAGATCAAGACCCAGGTCGAGCAGGAAGATCTGGACAAGCTCATCGATTTTGCCAAGGGGCTGGGTGCAAAGGACGGAAAGGCGATGAGCGCCAAGGATGTCGTGACCAACGAGCTCATGCGGTTGAAGTGCAGGATTCCCACCTGCTGGGGGTACCAGTCGAGCTTCTTCTGCCCTCCCGAAACCGCCACGGCGGAAGAGATGCGCGACATCATCGATGACTACGATACGGTGTTGCTCCTCAGCATTCCGCCGTCGAACGATGAATCCTATGCGGTCCGGTTCGAAGCGATGAACAAGGTGAAGGAGATCGTGGGCCGCACCGAAGTGGAATCCCAGTACACGGGCTATATCAACTCCATGGGGTTCACGGGCGGCCCATGCTCCATCTGCGGGATCTACAGTCAGGAATGGGTGGACGCCTTCCGGTCGGGTGGCAACGCGCCCCAGTGTCCCCTGTACACGAAGGAAAGCCCCTTGTGTCTTCAGTATTACCGCTGCCGGCCGGCCGCTCAGGCTGTGGGCATTGACATGTATATGACCGCCAGGAATGCTGGATGGGAGGAACACCTGTATCCTCCCATGCCGGTTCAGGGTGGTCGAATCGAGTGGCCCTGTTTGCCGGGGGTGTATCCGATCTTAATCGGCTAGCCGACAGAGGATGACGAGGCTGCCGGCCGGGGATCCTCGGGACAAGGAGATCGCTATGCTGGAGAAGGACAAGGTGAAGGCGTTCTACGACGGGTTTGGCAGGAAGCAGGACAGCCAGGCCTTCTACGAGGACCCCGTGGTGGAGGAGATGGTCCGGCATGCCGATTTCGGGACCGCCGAATCGGTTGTGGAGTTCGGTTGCGGGACCGGACGTTTTGCAGAGCGACTCCTCACCGACCACCTGTGGCCGGGTGCCCGCTACTGGGGATGCGATATCAGCGAGACCATGGTCTCATTGGCCCGGGAGCGTGTTCTGCCCTTTGGATTCCGGGCCGAGGTGGTCAGGACAGACGGCGGGACCTCCCTGCCCTTGCCCGACGGCGGGGCTGACCGTTTCGTCTCCAACTTCGTGCTGGACATCCTTCCGGACCGGGAGATCGATCAAGTCGTAGAGGAGGCGAGACGGGTCCTGAAACAAGGCGGGCTCATCGGTCTGGTGAGTCTCACCCAGGCGATTGGGCCTCTTTCCTCGTTGGTCATGGGGGTCTGGAACGCACTCTATTCGTTCCGACCGTCCCTGGTCGGGGGCTGCAGGCCGATCGACCTGGGGAGTCGCTTCGGCGGCCCCGGCTGGGAGATCCTGCACCAGCGCAAAATGGCCTCCTTCGGGATCCCCTCCGAAGTGGTCGTTGCGCGCAAGCGGGACGGCTAGTGTCTTGTCCCAGAGATAGAATTACACGGGATTGCCCTGTAATTGGGGACAGCCACCGATTTCCCCGACCCGAATCGAGCGTTGGCGCAGCAGGGAAATCGGTGGCTGTCCCCAATTACGCCCCCGCGACGAACTACACCCCAGTGTGGCTGCCGAAGATTCGTGGCACACTGATTCTGGGACAAGACACTAGCCGTCCCGCATAATGTCCTTGTGGGTGAGCTCCGGAGCCGCCTTCTCCTGCTCGTAGACCAGCACGCCCAGCTTCTCATAGTGGCGGCGTATGCGGTCGCTCAGCAGGCCGATCCGCTTCAGGTTCGGGATGATGCGCTTGAACATGCTCGCCCTGAAGTAGGCCATCATCTCCGACTCCAGAACCGCCTTGTTCCACTCCGAGCGCTTCATCCGGTGGGCAAAGAACTCGTCGTAGAGCTCGTGGGCAATGAATCGGTTCCGAAGCATCAGCGAGACCTCGAAGGCCCAGTCCTCCCTTTCAGCCCTCTCCTTCTCACTGATCCCGTTCTTGTAGAACTTCTCCAGGGCCAGCACGCCATAGTGAACATGCCGGGCCTCGTCCCGGATCACGTAATCGAGGATCTGCTTGAGGAGCGGCTCTTTGAGCACCTCGTGGAAGGTGCGGAACGCTCCGAGGGCCAGGCCTTCCACCATGATCTGCATACCCAGGAACTTGAAATCCCAACGGGAGTCCCCCATCAGGGCGTCGAGCACCACGTACAGGTTGTCGTTGATCTCGTAGACCTTCTCGAGTTTCTGGCTCAGATAGGTATGGAACGCCTCGAGGTGGCGGGCTTCGTCGACCACTTGGGTGCCTCCGAAGAGCTTGCCGTCCACCCAGGGAACCGCCGTAGTAACCTGGGCCGTGGCAAACAAGGCCCCCTGTTCGCCGTGGAGAAACTGGCTGAAGATCCAGCTCAGGAAGGCGTGGCGAAAGGCCGCCTTCTCCTTTTCGGACATGGTCTTCCACGTGTCCATGGACCCGGCCGGGATGATTTCGTCCGGTACGATGGGCCGCTTCTCGTCCAGCGGGTCCACTTCGATCGACCAGTCCACGTCCTTGGACGCATTCCACTGACTGGTCTTTGCCATCTCGTAGAGCTGCTGCATCTTCGGGATCCGGCCCCGCTCGTATGTCCAGTCAAAGATCGTCTTGTAGCCGACGGGAAGAACGGTCTCCGACTCGTTCTTGCCCTTTTGCAGGATCAGCCCTCGATAGCTGGGGCCGAGCAGGGATGAAAGGACCCGGACGTTGCCGCTGGCCGTTGCTTCGGGCAGTAGGGTTGCCGCATTCACCGCGTTCTTCGCGAGCTGGGACACCTTCATTCTCGGGCCTCCTTGGCGGAGATGAATGGATGACTAAATGACCAACAAACAATAGGAAAGACTATTTGTCGAAAGGAAATACATATGGAAGAGAGATGCCCGCATTCGCGTCGAACCCTTAGATGCTCGGTGGAGGCAGGAGGTTTTCCGGTGGAGACGGAAACGGCGGCCCTTGCGGTCCGTGAAACGGTATCTCATTGAAGGAGAAATCCATCCGTTCTCCGAGGATGCGCTCGTAGAGACCCTCCAACCCAAGGGAGCGCTCCATCTTCTCGATTTTTCCCGGATCGGGCCTCAAGTCCGGATGCTTCGGTACGAACAGGGAGCAACAGTCCTGAAAAGGCCGGATCGAGATCGGATAGGTCCCGATCTGCTTTGCGGTCCTGACGATTTCCGTCTTGTCCAGACCGATGCAGGGCTGCAAGACCGGCAGATCCGTGACTCCATGGATACAGAACATGTTCTCCACGGTCTGGCTTGCCACCTGCCCCAGGCACTCGCCGGTTGCCAGGGCCTGGATGCCGAGCTTTCTTGCGACCCTGTCTGCGAGGCGGAACATGCTCCTCCTGTACAGGACCACCGCCTCGATCTCCGGCGCCTCGGCGATGATCGTTTCCTGAACCTCTGTGAACTTCACTACATGGAGCTTTGTCTCACCCTGATACGTCGAGAGTGTACGGCTGATGTCCATCACCTTTTCCAGGCTCTTTTCAGAGGTATAGGGTGGCGCGTGAAAATAGAGACAATCCACGGGAGAGCCGCGCTTCAGGGTCAGGTAGCCGGCCACGGGCGAGTCGATTCCACCTGACAAGAGGAGCAGGACCCTGCCATTCGAGCCAACCGGCAGACCGCCGATGCCGGGCAGGGTCTCGTCGAAGAGCCAGGCTTCGTGCCGCCGCACCTCGATACCTAGACAGTATTCGTACCCTTCGAGCCGAAACTCGAGTGACGTTTCTCTTTCGACCGCCGACCCCACGACCCGGTTCAACTCCTGAGAGTTGAACGGAAAGTCCTTGTTCTGTCGCCTGGCCTCGACCCGAAAAGTCCTCTTTCCCCTGAACCGTGCCCCACCCGCCATGAAGACGGCGGTACGCTCGATCGCCTCGACATCCTTTGGGACGATCATGCAGGGACTGACGGATACGATGCCGGGGACTCGCCGGAGGGCCTGGATTACGGAATCCGGATCTCGGAGAGGACCGGCCTGCGCGCCTCGAACCAGGAACCTTCCGTAGGGCTCCCGGATGAACGTCTCTTCCAGTGATCTGAGCGACGCCCTGATGTTCCTGCCCAGGACCTTGAGAAAGGCCTTTCTCCGGCCTTGCTTCAGGAAGACCTCACCGTACCGGATGATGATTGCATCCACCATGCGGACCCCTCCCCATACAGTGGTGCATACTATTGAGATGCTCAGAGGGGACCGCGGGAGTCGTGTCGCGTCGGCCTTTTTGCCGGGTGGAGGCCGGCATGCGGCAGGATCCCGGGGTGGCGCTATTTCCTGAAGAAGTCGGGGTCGACCTGCTTGAGCGCCCTGCTGCCGGCGGTGTAGTCAAAAAAGATGTTGAGAACCGGATACATCCAGAGGAGGTGAAACTTGCTGTAGTCCAGGAAGATGACAGCCGCAGCCGCGATGAGCATGGAAGTGACCACAAAAGGCTGGGATGCAGCAGCCACGATCTCGCCCGTGCTGAAAGCTCCGCCCTCCTTCATGGATTTGCGGAGTTGAAGGCTCCGGAACAAGGAGAACAGGTTCCAAAGGGTGAGACACCCCCAAGCAAACCAGGATGCAACGCTTTGGGATACATAAAAGAAGAGCAGCCCCGACAGCATGGCGATCGGAACCGTGATGATGACCGCGCCCATGAAAGCAGCCCCTTTGCGGCAAGTTTCAGCGCGAACGCACAGGAGGATTCTATTTGCGCGGGGGTGCGCCGTCAATTCACTCGAATCTGCAGGTTCCTCGATGCGGACGACGCGCCGACTCTTGGGGTAATGATCTGAATGTCAGGCTGATCCGCCTGAAGGAGGAGCCCTTTTCTTATGGTTAGAACAATTTGGCGTTTTCACGGATCGGCCCAGACTTGCCTTGTTTTCGTTGCCTTTCTTCGCTCATACTGCAGGTTTTTCTCGACCAACAACCTGTTTCAGCCTTGCTTTCCTGACAGCAGTTTGCCATTTCCCAAACCGTGGTGTAATTAGTTGAACATAGGGTATCAAGGTTCCGGGGCCTGTCTGTGTCGAACTCGACCGTGGACTCAAGTTAGGAATTCGAAATGCCTTCCTTCTGCCCCATCTCAGGGGCCAGGGTCTTTACGAAACCGGAGTGGATCAACCGCAGAGTGAGCGATTCGTTCACCCTGAACTTCTGGATCATCAACGGTTCGATTCTCTACTCCCTGCCGAAAGGGCGTATGGATGTCGATGGTGCTCAGGGCGCCATTACTCTTCGAAGTGAGATCGTCGATTTCCTGTCGCAAAGGAGCGTCGAATACGTACAGCTCGATGACTACGCATACGTGACCGGTTCCACCTCCGCGGCGAGAAGATATCTGATCACCCGGATGA
Source organism: bacterium (assembly GCA_028277985.1). Taxonomy (GTDB): domain Bacteria; phylum Desulfobacterota; class DSWW01; order DSWW01; family DSWW01; genus S015-6. The sequence continues at coordinate 45,413 of JANQFG010000279.1, forward strand.
AAGAAATCGAGCTTCCTCAATCGTTCGTCTTCTGCAATCTGTCGCAGAGAGCTTCCATCGCCTTGAAGTTTTTCAAACGTTTCAACACGACTATCAAAGACACGTATGTAGTCGACCACTACAGGGACGCGGTCGAGCTGGCTCTGAAGCTGAGCGGCCGGGATAGACCGATTGCTGATGCCGCTCCCATCGACTTGAGCGGTTGGATCGATCCTGCGGAGCGTTCGCTCATACCGGTCGACCTGCTCTTCGACGAAGCCTGGACCATCCGAACGCCGGGATTCTCAAATCACGCGCTGGTGATCGATCAGTCGATTCTACACTCGACCTCCGAAGGATCCTTAGAGCCGAAACATGTGCCGCTCATAGACAAATTTCGGGAATCGTGCAGATCGGCGATGGACGAGGGGTCCTCGATTGATTATATCGTTGTCGACAACAGCAGGCTCAAAGGCGGAAACCGTGTGGCGCGCATCGACTACATGAAATCTCTGGCGAACTGGCATCAGCGCCATCCCTTCAGGATGTATCTCGGCTACGGAACCAACACGTTCATGAAGACGGCCTTGCAGCTGGCAAGACCCCTGATGCCCTTCAAGGTCAAAATTGCGAAGGATTTGAGGCATGCATTTCAATTGATCCGCGAAGACAGGATGGGGACTGTCACAAAAGAGGCGAAGAGTCGCGAAAAAGAGAAGGCCGCGGTCGTGCATCAACAAGATATTGACAGGATCTTGGCCTTCATCGCAGGCATAAAGTGGGAGGAGGAGGGGATCAACGAGAGCCTTGATATCGGCAGCGACCATCCGCTCTACTATCTGTATCAATCCATCCGCCTGGTCAAAGAAGAACTGGATGAGCTTTTCGATGAGCGCAAGCGATTCGAGGCGCAGCTACACCAGGCCCGAAAGATGGAATCCATCGGTACGATCGCAGGTGGTATCGCTCATGATTTCAACAACATTCTCCACTTGATCCTGGGAAACACAGAGCTGGCCCTCGAGGATATCCGGGAAGGGGAGCGGGCTCGTTCTTTCCTGGAACATATACGAGGCGCCGCCCTGAGAGCCGAAGGCGTCGTGAAGCAGCTGCTGGATTTCAGCCGCAAGACCGAACAAGACTTCAAGCCGCTGGACGCTGTCCCCGTCATCAAGGACGTTCTCGGACTATTGCGAGCCACGATCCCTGCCACCATAGAAATACGGGAGCATCTTCCGGATTCCGGCATAACGATTTCCAGCGATCCGACTCAGATCAACCAGGTCTTGATGAATCTCTTTTCCAATGCTTCCCAGGCCATGGAAAAGACGGGTGGAATTCTTGAGATCCGTGTTGGCCAAGAACGGGTCACCGATGAGGCTGCCGCGAACCATCCTGACCTGACGTCGGGCGAATATCTGAGAATAGCCGTGAGAGATACGGGTCCGGGTATAAAGCCCGAATACATGGACCGAATCTTTGAGCCCTATTTCACGACCAAAGAGGTCGGGAAGGGTTCAGGTATGGGCCTGGCCGTTGTTCTCGGTATCGTCAGGAAGCATGGAGGGGCCATCGTCGCCGACAGCCGACCGGGCATGGGCACGATCTTCTCCCTGTTCTTTCCTGTGGTGGACGGAGGACCGGCACTCGCGGCGGAAGCGTCAGACGACCGGCCCATCGGCAACGAATCGATTCTCTTTGTCGAGGATGAAGAAGCGATTGCGGATATGATGCAGACCTTGTTGGAGAGGCTCGGCTACAAGGTTGAGACTTGGACGAGCCCGACAGAGGCTCTGGAAAGCTTCCGGTCCGAATCCGATCGCTTTGACCTGGTGATTACCGACATGACCATGCCGAAGATGACCGGTGTAGACCTGTCAGAGAGCCTGAAGTCTGTCCGCCCCGACATTCCGATCATCATCTGTACCGGTTTCAGCACCTTGATCGACGAAGAGAAAGCAAAAGAGCTGGGGATCGCCGCCTTCGTCATGAAACCCATCGTTATGAAGGAGATGGCGAAAACGATTCGGAACGTGCTGGACAGGGGATGAATCGGTGAGAGGGTGGCGGAGAGAGAGGGATTCGAACCCCCGGTACCGCAAGCGGTACAGCTGATTTCGAGTCAGCCGCCTTCGACCTCTCGGCCATCTCTCCGCACGAATCGTCTGCTGTGTCCGTAAGTTTCCCTCCATTTATATGTATAAGAATGTGCCGGCATGTGCAAGAGGAGTCGTCACCCGGGACGGCACATGGACCACCGGCTCGGAGGGAGATGGGGGCCTTTGCCCTTTCTCCTTTCACCTTCTTTTCTTGAAGAAAGCGCTCACGACTCGACTGCAGTCGTCGGCAAGAACGCCCTCCACGATCTCGATCCGGTGGTTGTGCCTCGGGTCGTCCAGCACCTGAGACAGGGAACGTACCGCACCGGTCTTCGGATCCCTTGCGCCGAATACGAGGGTCTGGATTCGTGCATGCAGACAGGCGCCCGCACACATCAAGCAGGGCTCCAGTGTGACGAAGAGCTGCGCCCCGGGCAGGCGGTAGTTGCCCTCCGCTCTGGCCGCCTCACGAAGGGCCATGATTTCTGCATGGGCGGTGGGGTCGCCGCTCCCAACCGGTTGATTGTGCCCGCGACCGATGATCCGCCCCTCCCGCACCACGACAGCCCCCACGGGCACCTCGCCGAGCTGTTCCGCCCTGGAGGCAAGGGCCAGGGCCTCACGCATGTGCCGCTCGAGGGCAGCCGGATCTTGAGGGGATTCCAGGGTCACGAGAATTCCTTGTTGGGTCCGATTCTCTATAGCACAGAACCACGAGGCGGCGCGACCGGCTTGACCTTTCCCTTTCTGTTGAGCTATTCAACAGTTGCGCAAGCCAGAGGGGATGGGGTTTCGTCTTCCAGGGCAGTCAGGCTCGTCCGCGCGAGGGGCAGGGGTCTATCTTGGGTGCACAGGAGTCGGCGTAATGAATTTGGGTTACTTGATAATCTTCCTGCTGGTCCTTGTCTACGGCGCGACAGCCTTGTTTCTCTTCCTGCGGGCGCGTCAGCAAGGGCCCGGCCAGGAGGAGGCTGAGAGGGTTGCCCAGGAGGAGCCCGAAGAAGTCCCTTGAGGAGCCGGTACCCGCCTGCAGGGGATGGTATAGAGCAGCCTCCTAGAGGAGCGCCCGGACCTGCTCCGCACCCTTGCGCATATCCAGCAGGAGCATGCCCGGCTTACCGAACCGGCTGGAGAGCACCGTAAGGTAGGCATCCTGATTCACTTCCATCACGACGATATAGCCCAGGTCTGCCTGGAGAAAGAACTGACGGGGCTTTCCCTTTCCAAGCTCTTCGCCGCACCGTTCCGCCAGGCCCTGGAATGCCGCCGTCAGAGCTGCGACGCGCTCCTCATCCAGGTTGTCGGACAGGACCGAAGCGATGATGAAGCCCTCCTGGC
>JANQFG010000271.1 GCA_028277985.1 bacterium
TCGTCCCTCCTTTTCCTTGACCTTGTAAGGTCATCTCATGAGGGACGTGTCAACCTGTTCTAGGTCATCAGGGGGGACACTATTTATTGGACGGTACAACTCAGATGCAGTATATCATAGGCCGGAAGTTAAACATCCTCGAGTTGGGAAAGACGCTGGGCAACATCAGCGACGCCTGCCGAAAGCTGGGCATAAGCCGCCAGCATTACTACGACATCAAGAAAGCCATTGACGAAGAGGGGTTGGAGGGTCTTCTGGAGAAGTCCCGTAAGGTGCCCCGAATCGGCAACCGGGTGGCTCCAGAGATCGAGCAGAGAGTACTCGATTATTCACTGGAATTCCCCACACACGGCCAAGTCCGGGTGTCCAACGAGCTTAGGAAGCAGGGTATTTTGGTCAGTGCCGGCGGCATTCGATCGATCTGGGTTCGCCACGGCCTTCAGGTCAAGAGCCTTCGGCTGAAGCGGCTGGAGGAGTGGGCTGCGGAGAACGGTGAAGTCCTTACCGAATCCCAGGTGAAAGCCTTGGAGGAGGCTAAGCAGGAAAAGGAGGCCTACGGAGAGGTCGAGAGCCCCCACCCAGGCTTCCTGCTCGCCCATGACACCTGCTATGTCGGTACGATCAAGGGTGTGGGTCGGATCTACCAGCAGACGGCTATCGACACGCATGCCAACGTAGGATTCGCCAAGCTGTATCTCGAGAAGACGGGGCTGGCGGCTGCTGATTTCCTCAATGACAAGGTCCTGCCGTTCTACGATGTCCAGGGGATCCGGGTACACAGAGTTCTCACGGACAACGGCGTCGAATACTGTGGTCGTCAGGAGAGCCATCCATACGAGCTTTTCCTCTATCTCAATGACATCGAACATACCCGAACCAAGGTCCGGAGACCTCAGACCAATGGGTCTGTAGAGCGGCTGAACCAGACCATCCAAGACGAATTCTATTCCGTGGCTTTCCGAAAGCAGCTCTATCGGACAGTCGAGGAAATCCAGGGATAGCGTAACATTTGTTTCGCACATTTGAGTTGAAAAAAAGTCCTCGATCCGGTTGGTTATTGTTTGCCGAACAAAACCAACGACACCGGAAGGAGG
>JANQFG010000011.1 GCA_028277985.1 bacterium
CACAACACCGGCTGCTGCCTGGTCGGCGCCGTTAGCGGTGACGGCAACATCATCGCCTTCCAGGCGAATAATGCAGGGGGGGGGATCTTTGTCCGCGACCGGCGAACCGGGATCACCGACCTCTATCCCAAGGACATCAACGGTGGCGACTCGAACGGTGTATGTTTTCTCCTCAATCAGAGCATTACCCGCGCGGCGCGGCATGTGCTGAGCAATGACGGCCGCTACGTCGTCTACATGTCGAGCGGTACGAACCTGGTCGGCGAAGATACCGACGGCGACGGGGTCTGTGACCTCGACTGCACCGCGTCTTCCACCGTCGTTAAGGACGTCTTTGTCACCGATCTCCAAACCGGAAAGAACATCCAGATGAGCGTCAATTCCCTGGGTCATCCCGCCACCTATCTTCACTGGCAGGCAAACGGCAGCTGGAACCCGGCCATGAGTGGTGACGGCCGCTTCGTGACATTCGCGTCCGACCCCGACAATCTCATCGTAGACGAGTTCGGCGTGGTGCAGCCCCATGTCAATCCCGGTCAGCAGGACATCTATCTGCACGACCGCGATGCCGACGAAAACGGCATCTTTGATGAACCGGGTGGTATCCTCACCGAACTGATCCATGTTGCTCCAAATGGCGATCCCGCAACGGGTACATCCTTGGTCAGCGACGTCAGCGATGACGGGCGTTTTGTGGTCTTTGATTCATCCTCTCGCAATCTGGCCGTCCCGGAAGACACGAATGACTTCCTGGATGTCTTTGTCAGGGACCGGCTGACAGGTCAGACAGGCAAGGTCAGCGTGCACAATGACGGCACCGGCGGAAAATTTCACAGCCGCCGTCCGGCCATCAGCAGCGACGGCAGCTTCATCTCGTTCTCGTCGTCGGCCTCTAACCTGATCGGCATCGACCTCGACGGCAATGGGCTTTGCGATCCGAGGCGTGGCGATATGGGCTGCGATTTCAATGGGGTGATGGATATCTTCATGCGCGGTTTCGACACGGATGGCGACGGCGTGGCAGGTGAAGATGACCTCTGCCTGAACTCCTTGCCCGGCGAACCTGTCTATCCGGACGGATGCGGTCTCGTCCCCGGCATCGTGATAGAGAAGGCCCCTGACTTCCAGCAGGTGCCTGGGGATGGAGAAGCCACGTTTACGATTACCGTCCGCAACAGCGGTGACGCGGACCTGACGGACGTTGAAGTAGCAGACCCAACGGCGCCGGTCTGTGATGCTTTGATCGGCCCCCTGGCGGTGGATGAACAGACCTCCTACGAGTGCACACAGACAGGAATTACGGAAGATTTCACAAACACCGCCACAGCAACAGGCACTGCTCCTCTGGGTGAGAGGGTTACTTCTGTAGATACCGCCGATGTGGCAGTGATCCATCCGGCGATCACGATCGAGAAGAGGCCGGATGTGCAGCAGGTGTTGAGTGGATCCGACCTGCTCTTCAGCATTACCGCCACGAACACGGGCGACGTGGACTTGGATTCTGTCAGTGTTGCAGACACGCAGACTCCCGGATGTGAAAATGACTTGGGTACGCTATCCGTCGGTCAGGCAGTGACCTATTCCTGCCTTGCAACGGATGCGACCGCGGACTTCACAAACGCTGCGACGGTCACGGGCTTGCCGCCTGCAGGCCCGGCCGTAACGGATTCCGATACGGCCGACGTCGTTGTGATTCATCCGGCAATCGATATTGAGAAGACACCGGACTACCAGGAAGTGGAGGAAGGTGGTGAAGCGGTATTTACCATAAGTGTCGTGAATGTGGGTGATGTTGAACTGAGGAATGTGACGGTCACCGACCCGCTGGTTTCCGACTGTAGTGCAAGCCTAGGTACATTGACAGCTGGGCAGGGCGTGACTTACGACTGCACGGCCACGGACGTAACAACCGAGTTCACGAATACTGCCGTGGCCTCAGGGACTCCGCCTGTTGGCAGTGATGTTGACGATTCCGACACAGCCGTTGTGGCCGTAATAGATGGATGCACTCCTCTGCCGTATGACTTTGACGAAGACTGCGACATTGACAGGCTCGACTTGGCGCACGTGCTCCTTTTCAGGAACCAGCCTGCGGCGAACTGCCCTGCCTGCGACATTGACGGAGATGGAATGGTGACCGTTCTTGATGCTAGGAGGCTGGTACTGATGTGCACCCTTCCGCGATGCGCTGTTCAGTGAGCATTCGGAAGCACAGCATATTCGCAGCGGAAGTGACAGGGGCTTGATCCCCGAGTCGGAAAGCCGGAAAGGGTCGGACCAAGCCAAGTGTCTGATTTAAAAACTTTTTCGGGCCGAAAAGGGCCGGTTTCGGGCCTTAGAAGGGCTGGACAACAAGCCCCACCGAGAAGGCCAGCAAGAACTGCCCTGTGTAGTACAAGGGTAGTCCGATCAACCGGTTCAAATACTCCTCCGTGACAAAGCGGTGACGAGCCACGAACAGATCGGACAGATAGAAGCAAAAGGCCCCGATCAGGATGGTCCACCTTCCCATCGTCCCGAGCTCGGGTACGCGAAAGACAGCCCATGCCCCTGCCAGCATGAGCGTGATGACGATCAGGTACACCATCACCGGTGCCATCATCCTTCCCACATGAGCCCTGAGCCATAAGAAGGCACCGCAGCTGAGGGCGAAGAGAATCAGTTGGACCGGTGAGACCCAGTCGCCGAACTGCGTGAGGCGGGCGAAGGCCCAGACGTAGAAGATGTGGCCTGCCAGGAACGCGAACAGGCCGACCCGGAAGGCCCGGTTCCCGGGCAGTGCCAGGCAGACGTCACCGACCAGGCCGAAGATGAGTCCCAGGAGGATCGGGTGATAGTAAACCGACACCGGATGGGGCTGTATCAGGGCCGTGAGGATGAAGAGGGCGGATACCGATCCTTTGATGTAAACGCCTCGAGGCGTTCGTCCTTGCTTCTCGGAGGAGAGCAGGAGGGTCAGGAGTACCACCGCCAGAATTACAACCAGGAGATCCAACATGATCGTCCTCTTTCAGATTCTTCTTGGGTGTTTCAAGGAGTCCCCTTTCAGGGAAATCATCGATCAAATCGAACCCTGTAAACGGTCTGGCGCGATTTGCGGCGTCTCGGAAGGAAGCGCACCAGGATCAGCCCGCAGAGGAACCCACCCACATGGGCCCACCAGGCCACGCCGCCTTCGACGTCCATCCCCGCCCCCAGGGAGAGAGCACCGTTGAAGAGCTGAAGGATGAACCAGAAGAAGAGCACGAAGGCCGCCGGCACCGTGATGATCTGGATGAAGATGAAGATGAAGATCAGGATGTCCACGCGCGCTCTCGGAAAGCACAGGAAGTAGGCCCCCAGCACCCCGGCAACAGCCCCGCTCGCCCCGATAGTGGGCAGCTGGGAGGCGGGATTGAGCCCGTAGTGAACCAGGCCGGCCACGAGCCCGCAGGCCAGGTAGAAGGCGAGGAAGCGCCCGTGGCCGAGGCGGTCTTCTACGTTGTCACCGAAGATCCAGAGATACCACATGTTGCCCAGAATATGGAACCAGCCTCCGTGCAGGAACATGGAGGTGAAGAAGGTCATTGACACATCGAGAAAACCGATTTCCGGGATCCTGTAGAAGTTGGAGACGAGGACCGGAACCAGGCCGTAACGAAACAGGAACGGTTCCAGGGCGGGGCCCAGGGAGAGTTCATACAGGAAAGCCAGCGAGTTGACGGCGATGAGAGCAACCGTCACAAATGGATAGGTGCCGGAACGGTTGTGATCGCGAATGGGAAACAAGGCTCATCCATCTTGGGGTCAGGCCGAAACTGTCAACCTTGATATCCCAATTATACACTCGATCCACCAAGGTTGACAGTTTCGGCCTGATCCCGGAATCGCGGATTGGCGAGGACGGAGCTCACCTGAAAGATCGTCATCGATAGAGGAGAGTCGCTGCCGAGTTTACAGGACGCTCCACAGGCCTTGCAGGGCCTGGTGGGCGAAGTGGTTCAGCCATCCCGGCCAGATGCCGAGCACCAGAATGGAGAGAGCGCAAACCCAGAGAGAAACCATCACACCTGCACCGACGCTCGACCCCCAGGGCCCGGCCGAATACTCGGTCGCCGCTTCCGGCTCCTTCATGTACATGACCACGAGCACGCGCAGGTAGAAGTAGGCCGAGACCGCGCTCATCAGGACACCGATGACCGCGAGCCCGATGTAGCCGGCCCTTACGGCGGCACTGAAGACATAGAACTTCCCGATGAAACCGGCGGTCGGCGGAACGCCCGCGAGCGAGAACATGAACACAGTCATGGCGAGGGCGTAGAGCGGGTGCTCCCGAGCAATGCCCGAGAAGTCCTGGACGTCGACCCCCTGGTCTCCCTTTCGGCTCATTGCGATGATGACACCGAAAGCTCCCATGTTCATCAGGGCGTAGATGAACAGATAGATCAGGGCCGCTTGCACGCCGACCTGCGTGCCGGTCGTGAGCGCGACGAGCACGTAGCCAGCGTGGGCGATGCTCGAGTAGGCGAGCATGCGTTTGAGGTTTTCTTGGACAAGGGCGACCACATTGCCGAGAACCATGGTCACCACGGCCAGCCACCAGAAGATCTGGGACCAGTCGACCGCCATCGGTTGCAGGGTGAGAACAATGACCCGGATCAGGACTGAGAATCCCGCGGCCTTGACCGCTACCGACATGAAGGCCGTCACGGACGTGGGCGCCCCTTCGTACGCATCCGGCGTCCACATGTGGAAGGGGACGAGAGAAACCTTGAAACCCATGCCGACCAGAAGAAAGCCGACCCCGGCCAGGAAGAGCGGATCGGAGCTGGCGATCGCCCTGGGCGCGTGCGCCAGAATGTCGGCCAGCAGGGTGGTGCCTACCGCGCCGTACATGAATGCGATCCCGAACAGGAGGATGGCGGATGCGAATCCGCCGAGAAGCAGATACTTCAAGCCGGCCTCGGGACTCTTCGGGCTCGTTCTCATCATTGCGACGAGCACGTACACAGGGATGGACATGATCTCGATGCCGAGATAGACCGTCATGAGATCGTTCGCCTGGGCCATGAAGAGCATGCCGGTCATGCTGATCAGGAGCAGCGTATAGTATTCCCCTGCCAGGAGCCTTTCCCGCTGCACATAGTTGCCGGACAGGCACAGGGTGATCAGTCCGGCCATCAGGAAGACCACCGCGAAGAAGTTGGACAGATTGTCCATCCGTACGAGTTGTGAGAAGGCCGCCTGCTCGGTTCCCCAGGCCCCGATCGTTGCGACCAGGGCGGCCAGGCTGCCCAGGAAGGCGACGGCCCAACAGGCCATCTTGTCCGTCGGCTTGTAGAGGAGATCCATTGCGATGCACAACAGGGCCGTTCCTGCCAGGATCAGCTCGGGCCGAATGACGCTCAGGGCTACCGACAGGTCGTCAATTCCCATGGCCCTGCCCCCAGAACTCTTGTGCAGACTTGCGTTCCGTCATAAAAGAGGATTCCCTTTCGAGAGGCTGGACCGCCGGAGCGCTGGCAGCGCCTGCGCGGGCCAGAAAGGCTTCAACGGAACGGTCCATCTTCCTCAGGAAGGTCTGCGGATAGACTCCGATCCAGACGATCATGACGACGATGGGAACCAGGACCGCAATCTCTCTCAGATTCAGATCCTTCAAGGACTTGTTCTCTTCCTTGTCCAGGGGCCCGAACATGGCCCGCTTGAACATCCAGAGCATGTAGACCGCTGCGAGGATGACGCCCGAGGCGGCCAGCACCGCTAGGACAACACTCTTCTTGAATGCGCCGAGCAGGATCAGGAACTCACCCACGAACCCGTTCAGGCCCGGAAGCCCGATGGACGACAGGGTGATGATCATGAAGAAGATGGCAAAGACCGGCATTGATTTGGAGATGCCCCCGAAGTCGCTGATCAGCCGCGTGTGCCTTCGGTCGTAGATCATGCCGACGATGATAAAGAGAGCCCCTGTCGAGAGCCCGTGGTTGACCATCTGGATGACGCTTCCTTCCACCCCCTGTACGTTCAGCACCACGAGGCCGAGCATGACGAAACCCAGATGGCTGACCGAGGAGTAGGCGACAAGCTTCTTCACGTCCGGCTGCACCATGGCGACGAGCGCGCCGTAGATGATGCCGATCACCGCCAGCACCGCAATGTGTGGATAGAAGTACGCGGTGGCGGCAGGAAACAGTGGCATGGAGAATCGAAGGAACCCGTAGGTCCCCATCTTCAGCAGAACGCCGGCCAGGATGACGCTGCCTGCGGTGGGGGCCTCCACGTGGGCGTCCGGGAGCCATGTGTGAAACGGGAACATCGGGACCTTGATGGCAAAGGAAAGTGCAAAGGCCAGGAAGAGCAGCTTCTCAGGTCCAATGTCCAGACTGACGCGGTACAAATCGTACAGGTCGAAAGAATAGAAGCCGAATTGCTTCACGTGCACGAAATAGAGATACAGAATCGCCACCAGCATCAGGAGGCTGCCGAAGAGCGTGTAGAGGAAGAACTTCACGGCCGCGTAGATTCTTCGGGGGCCGCCCCAGATGCCGATGATGAAGTACATCGGGATCAGCATGGCCTCCCAGAAGATGTAGAACAGGAACAGGTTCAGGGACACGAAGGCCCCGAGCATGGCGGCCTGCAGCAGGAGCATGCAGATGTGGAAGGACTTGACCCGGTCTTCGACGGACCGCCAGGAGGAAAGAATGACGAGCGGGCCCAGGAAGGTGGTCATCATGAAAAGGAGAAGGCTCATCCCGTCGATGCCCACCTTGTAGACGATCCCGTACTCGGGAAGCCAGGGGGTGGACTCGATGAACTGCATCGTCTCCGTGGAGGATGCGTCGTATCCGAGGAAGAGCTTCAAGGAGATCACGAAGCCGGCCAGCATGGTCAGGAAGGTGACCCACCGGACCGCTTCCTTCTGCTCGCCCCGTACAAAGAGCAGCAGGAAGAGCGCCCCGGCCAGCGGGAGAAAAACAAGAACCGATATGAGATGCTCGTTCAAAATTTCCATGGGCTATGCGGTCCCTACTGGAGCAAGAGAAAGCCGATGATCGCAAGGATCCCGACAACCATGGCGAATGCATAGCTCTGCACATCCCCCACCTGCAGCTTTCGAAGGGATTGGGCAGAACGCTGGAAGAAGCGGCCCGTTCCGTTGACCATCCAATCGTCGATGAAGCCCGCGTCGAAGATCTTCCAGAGGATCTTCTCGGACCCTCGCCGGATAGGCTCCACGATGAGCGCGTCGTAGATCTCATCCACGTAGTACTTGTTATAGACCAGGTCGTAGAGCCGGGCGTACTTCTGTGCCATGAGCTTCGGAAGCTCTTTCGACCTGAGGTAGAGCCACCAGGCCAGCAGGATGCCGGCAGCCGCCACGGCTACGGAGAGCGCCATGAAGATGTACTCCGTGGCATGGGAGCCGTGGTGGTCTCCGTGCGGCAGAGCCCCCACAACCGGCTCCAGGAAGTGCTCGAAGTGATTCGTCAGGCCGAGCGACGCGGGAGCCCCCACGAAACCGACGACCGCAGCACCCACAGCGAGCAGAGCCAGCGGCAGGGTCATGACCGCCGGGGACTCGTGGGCGTGATCGTACAGGTGATGATCTCTCGGTTCGCCGAAAAAGGTCAGGAACACGAGCCTGGACATGTAGAAAGCCGTCACGGCAGCGCCGATCCAGAGCACGAGCCACAGGGCGGTCGAACCGTGATGGGACGAGTACGCCAGCCAGAGGATCTCGTCCTTGGAGAAGAAGCCGCTGAAGGGCGGTATGCCGCATATGGCGACCGTGGCGATCATGAAGGTCCAGAAGGTCCAGGGCATCTTCTTCCGCAGTCCGCCCATCTTCTGGATGTCCGTCTCGTTGCCCATGGCATGCATCACGCTGCCGGCCCCGAGAAAGAGAAGGGCCTTGAAGAAGGCGTGGGTCATCAGGTGGAAGATGCCGGCCGCGTAGGCGCCGATACCGACTCCGACGAACATGTAGCCCAGCTGGCTCACCGTGGAGTAGGCGAGGACCTTCTTGATGTCGTTCTGGCAGATGCCGATGGTGGCTGCGAACAGCGCCGTGATCGCGCCGGTCCAGGCCACCCACTGCATGGCGAGGTCCGAAGCGATGAACAGGAAGTGCATCCGGGCCACCATGTAGACGCCGGCGGTGACCATGGTCGCCGCATGGATCAAGGCACTGACGGGCGTGGGGCCGGCCATGGCGTCCGGGAGCCAGACATAAAGCGGGATCTGGGCCGACTTGCCCATGGCGCCCATGAAGAGCAACAGGCATATGGCCGTGATGATGACCGGGCTGAGCAGGTGCACGTGCTCCTGGATGGAGCCGAAATCGATCGTCCAGATGCCGTGCTGCCCCAGGCCCCAGAAAAGAAGGAAGAGCCCGAGCAGGAACCCGAAGTCTCCGATCCGGTTCACCACGAAGGCCTTCAGGCCAGCGTAGGCCTTTTCCGGGTCCTCGTACCAGAAGCCGATCAGGAAGTAGGAGCAGAGGCCAACGCCCTCCCATCCGAGGAAGAGAAGGAGCAGGTTGTCGCCCAGGACGAGGACGAGCATCATGGCCGTGAACAGATTCAGATAGGCGAAGTAGCGGGAATAGCCCTTGTCACCGTGCATGTACCCGATCGAGTAGACGTGGATCAGGAAGCCGACGCCCGTGACGACCAGGGTCATGACCGAGCTCAGCGGATCGATACTGAACGTGAGCTTCGCCGTGAACTCACCCGCGGCGATCCACGTGAAGACGGTGTCCGTCAGCAGCCTTCCCTCGGCCGGAAGGCCAAGGAGCTTGGTGAATGCGGCAACCGAGATGAGAAAGGAGCCGAAGGGCGCCAGGCATGCGACCCAGTGTACCCGCTGGATTCCGGCCGGGCCCAGTTCGGCCCGCGCGCCCAGGCCGTTGATCAGAAAACCGATCAGCGGCAGAAGCGGGATCCATCGGATATACGAAAAGACGATTGCCTCTTCCAAAGTGCCTCCCCCCTTCACCCCTCCTCGGGGATCAGGGATCGGGGATCAGGGATCAGTCCCATCCCCCGTCCACCAGAAAAACTTGTTTGGGGTTCGGGAAGGGGGCCTGACCCCTGATCCCTGAACCCTGACACCTGTAGTCATCCCTTCATCAAGTTTATCTCGTCTAAATTCACTGCCCGCCGGGACCGGAAGATCTGGACCACGATGGCCAGCGCCACCGCCGCTTCAGCGGCGGCCACGGTCATGATCATGAATACGTAGATATGGCCGGTCGCGTCCGCGTGCTGCCGGGCGAAGTCCACGAAGGCGAGGTTCACCGCGTTGAGCATCAGCTCGACCGACATGAGAACGATGATTGCGTTCCTTCGCACCACGAAGCCGGTGGCCCCGATGGCGAACAGAAGGATGCTGAGAACGAGCGTCTCACTCGTCATTGCCCATCCCCCCCTTCTCTCCTTGTCAGGACGACCGCTCCGATGATGGCCGCCAGCAGAAGGAGAGAGACCATCTCAAAGGGAAGGAGATATTTCGTATACAGGACGGTGCCGACCTCCTTGACCGTCCCGAAGTTCGGGTCGAGCTCAGAGGTGGGCGCCCACAGGTGCTTGGTAACCCGTATCATCAGTATCGTGGCGAGCGCACCGACCAGGTACGCACCCGCGACTCTCCGGACCGTGACACGTCTCTCCCCCAACTCCTCGGGAGAGAGGTTCAGGAGCATGAGAACGAACAGGATCAGCACCATGATCGCCCCTGCATAAACCAGGACCTGCAGGAGGGCCATGAGATGTGCCGATTGGAGCGCAAAGATGCTGGCCACGGACAGGAGCGTGCCGATCAGCGCCATGGCGCTGTAAACCGGATTCTTGGCGGAAACGACCACGAGGGCCATGACCACCGCGGAAGCCGCAAAAACATAGAAGAAGATCGCCTGGATCATGAAGCAGGCTCCTTCCCGTCCGTGAGGAGGAATTCCCGGTCGTAAACGGCTCGGACCGATTCCCCCATCTCGGAGATTTCCGTCATCTCGATCGCGTCTTTCGGGCAGGCTTCCACACAGAAGCCGCAGAAGATGCAGCGTGTGATGTCGATCTCGTAGCGTTTCGGATAGTTGCCCTTGCTCGGGTCCGGGTACGCGTCCGGCTCGACCACGATGCAATGGGACGGGCAGTTCTCCACGCAGAGCTTGCACGCCACGCACCGCATCGACCCGTCCTCATTCTTCTTCAGACGGTGCCTGCCGCGAAACCGTGGCGAGTATTCCCTTGTCTCGTCCGGGTACTGGATCGTCGCGACCGTGCGGTTCCTGGTCGGATAGGTGGCCAGGTTCCGGACCAGGTGCTTCAGCGTAAGCCCCATCCCCTTGAGGATCTCGACGAGATAGATCCTCTCAGCGATCGGATACCGCTTTCCCTCAGGGGGGGAGACGGGCTTTGTCTTGATCATTCTCTAGTACACTCCAAGCACGAACGGTACGATGGACGTGACAAAGATGTTTACCAGGGCGAGGGGCAGCATGACCCGCCAGCCCAGGTTCATCAGCTGATCATATCGGAAGCGGGGCAGCGTCCAGCGAATCCAGACGAAGACCCACATGATGAACCAGAGTTTGGCCGCAAAGGTGACGATCTGGATAGCGGCCGCGCCGAGCGGTCCGAAGTTGCACACCAGCGTCGCCGTGGGCATCCACGGGACCTGCCATCCGCCCAGGAAGAGGCTCACGATGAATCCTGCCGCGACCATCATGTTCACATACTCGGCCATGAAGAACATGGAGAACTTGAAGCTCGAGTACTCCAGGTGATAGCCCGCAACGATCTCCGCCTCCGCCTCCGGAAGGTCGAAGGGGATCCGGTTCGTTTCCGCCAGTGCAGCGATGAAGAACAGCAGGAAACCGAGAGGCTGCACCACGATGCCCCAACGGGGCAGGAAGCCGAAGAGCAGGTCTCCCTGCAACTGCACGATCTCGTTCAAGCGGATCGACTCGAACACGATCAGGATGCCGATGATCGACAGGCCCATGGAGATCTCGTAGCTGATCATCTGCGCAGAAGAGCGAAGCCCGCCGAGAATCGAGTACTTGTTGTCCGGCGACCAGCCGCCGAGAACGACCCCGTACACGCCCAGGGACGCGATGGCGAAAATGAAGAGCACGCCCACGTTCAGGTCGGCTACCTGCAGCGGGATCTCGTACTTGCCGAGGACGAGGACGTCGCCAAAGGGAATCACCATGAAGGTCAGAAGCGCAGGGATCATCGACAGGGCAGGGGCCAGGTAGAAGAGGAACCGGTCCGCCTTCTCCGGAACGAAGTCCTCCTTGACGAGGAGCTTGAGGGCATCTGCGATGGGCTGCATCAGTCCGGCGTTCCGGAAGCCGAAAAGGGTCACCCGGTTCGGCCCCACCCGATCCTGGATGAAGCCGGCGCCCCTCCTCTCGATCCACACCGCAAGGATGATGCCGGTGAGAAGCACCACCGGAACCACCATGGGGAAGAGCAGGTTTTGTACGGTCCAGACCAGATAATCAAGCCACATTTTTTCTCGAATGCCTTCCGCTTACCTGTCGAGTTCGCCCGCGATGATGTTCAGGCTCCCGATGATGGCGATCAGATCCGCGATCATGTTGCCCTCGGTGAGCTGTGGGAGCGCCTGATAGATCGCAAAGCAGGGCGGCCGTACCTTGATGCGATACGGATTCTTCGTTCCGTCGCTCACGATGTAGAAGCCGAGCACCCCGTTCGCCGCCTCGGTGACCGAGTAGATCTCTCCCTCCGGGGGAAGGATCCCGTCCACGATCAGCTTGATGTGCTGGACCAGGGAGCCGAACTTCGAGTAGACCGCGTCCTTTTCCGGCAGCGTGACGCGTCTGTCCTCTACGGAGATGGGCCCCTCCGGCAGGCCGTCCAGCGCCTGCTCGATGATGCTCAGGCTCTGGCGCATCTCCTCCATGCGCACCAGGTAACGATCGTAGGTGTCGCCGTTGCTTCCTACAGGGATCTCAAAATCGAATTTGTCGTAGTCGTAGTATGGATTCGACTTTCGCACGTCAAAGGGGACCCCGCTGGCCCGCAGGCAGGGGCCGGTGAATCCCCAGTTGAGCGCATCGTTTGCAGAGATCGCACCCACACCCATGGTGCGGTCCACGAAGATGCGGTTCTTGGTGATCAGGGTCTCGGTTTCGTCGATGGCCCGGGGGATTCTCTCCCGGATATACGACCGGCACCGGTCCGCCCACCCTTCGGGCAGGTCGTGGGCCAGGCCCCCGATGCGCGTGTACGAAGTCGTGAGCCGGGCTCCGCAAAGGGCCTCGATGAGCTCGTAGACGTTCTCGCGCTCCCGGAAGCAGTACCAGTATGGAGTCAGCGCTCCGATGTCCACCAGGTTTGCAGCAATGCAGACAAAATGGTCGATGATGCGCGACAGCTCGCTCACGATCACGCGGATGTACTGGACCCTCTTCGGCACCTCGATCCCGAGAAGCTTCTCGACCGCCCGGCAGTAGCCCACGTTGTTCATCATGGCGGAGACATAGTTCAATCGGTCCGTCAGGGGGATCACCTGCTGGTACATGAGGGCTTCCGAGCCCTTTTCGAAGCCCCGGTGCAGATAGCCGATCTCCGGATCCGCCTCGAGGATCGTCTCGCCCGCGAGCCGGGCCAGGATGCGCAGGGTGCCGTGCATGGTCGGGTGAGCCGGCCCGATATTCAGTATCATCCAGTCCGGCAATTCGCCGGTTTCTTCGGGCCCGCCCCCGTTGCCTCTTGCCTGGCCCTCCTCCCAGCCCAGGTTCGTCGGCTGGGTGAGTTTCTGGCGCTTCTTGATCGGGTAGTCCTTGCGCAGGGGGTGCCCCACGAACTCCTCGTGGTTCAGGATCCTTCGGAGATTCGGGTGTCCCTCGAACCGGATTCCGTACTGGTCGAAGGCCTCCCGCTCGAACCAGTCCGCTCCCTTCCAGATTCCGGTCGCCGTGGGCAGGGTCGGATCCTCCTCGGTGAGGCCGACCTTGAGGCGGACGTGGCCGCCCGTCTTCAGGGAGTAGAGGTGGTAGACCACCTCGAAACGGTTCTCCCGTCCCGGGTAATCGGCACCGCAGATGTCCTCGAGGAGCGTGTATTCCTCGTCCGGGTTGCTGTAAAGGAATCGGAGCACCTGTACGATGCTCTCCCGGGTCACATATACGGCCGCTTCTTCACGAAAATCCGGGGCAAGCGAGACGGCTTCGGGGAATTTCTCGAGAAGAGTCTGTGCGACTTGGTCTGCCAAAACTGGAAACGCTCCTATTCTTCTTAGGCCCTATTCTTCTTAAGAACCCTATTCTCCGCAGTACTTGGGATCCCTGATCGATTCGCCTTCGATGATCTTCTGGATCTGGATCAGGCCGTCCAGGAAGGCTTCCGGCGTGGGCGGACATCCCGGCACGTACACATCCACCGGAATGATCGTGTCGATCCCCTGAACCGTACAGTAGTTGTCGTAGATGCCCCCGGAGCATGCGCAGGCTCCGTGGGCCATCACCCACTTCGGCTCGCATATCTGGTCGTAGATTTTCTTCAGGATCGGCGCCATCTTCTCGCTGATCGTTCCGGAGACGACGAGCAGGTCCGCCTGCCTGGGCGAGAACCGGATCACCTCTGCACCGAACCGGGAGATGTCGTAGTGGCTGGCCGCGACGGCCATGAACTCGATGGCGCAGCAGGCGGTCCCGAAGGCATAGGGCCAGCAGGAGTACTCGCGGCACCAGTTCAGGATCGCGTCAACCGGCTTGACGAGCGGGCTGTTTCGCAGGATACGGGAGGATTCTATTCCCAATTCAAGGCACCCTTTTTCCAGACGTATACAAAGGCCACGACGAGAACC
The DNA here is from genome assembly GCA_028277985.1 of bacterium. Classification (GTDB taxonomy): domain Bacteria; phylum Desulfobacterota; class DSWW01; order DSWW01; family DSWW01; genus S015-6. Next base: position 13,825 of record JANQFG010000011.1, read on the forward strand.
AGAAGGAACGTCATCATCTCGATCAACCCGAGGAGGCCGAGCTCGCGGAGAAGGATGGCCCACGGGTACATGAATACCACTTCAACGTCGAACAGGAGGAAGAGCACGGCGACCACGTAGAACTTGATGGAAAAGCGGGCCCTTGCGTCCCCTATCATCGGATCGATGCCGCACTCGTAGGTGGATCCCTTCTCGGGTGTCGGCCGCTTGGGGCCGAACAGGAGGGATACGGCGATGAAGATGGCGGCCAGCAGGGCAGCCCAGAGAACGCCGACAATGACAGGAATATACTGTGATAGCATGGGCTTTTGTTTGTTGTCCGCGTGTTTCCGAGGACCGGGAATGCAATGCAAAGGCTGAGCGAAGCTCCCTAGATATCATATTTGCCGAAGGAAAACAAGATCCGGCTACGGGAACCAACCTGGAAGGGGCCCTTCTCAAGATTGTATATACGTTGAAAAGGCTTTGTTTTTGTATTTGTTGTTGATACAGTCTTTTCCGGGCCTTGGAAATGGTGTGTTGGCCCCTGTGAACGAGATGATCCCCGGCATCGGGTCAGGAATCGACACGAAACCTGGAGGACGAACCGATGGATGGCTCCCCTTTTCGCGCTCCTTCTGCAAGACAGCTCCCTCTCCGGGCGGCCCTGCTGCCCGGGATCGCGATTCTGCTCCTTCTTCTGGGGGCCGGATGCGGCGATTTCACGCTCTTTGGAGACGATGACATCAACCAGGCGCCCGTGGCAGATGCCAGCGCGGACAACACGACGCCGTTGCCCTGCCAGATGGATACGGTGAACTTGGACGGTACCGGGAGCTCCGACCCGGATGAGGATACCCTGACGTATCAGTGGGAGATTACAAGCAGACCGACGGGGAGCACCGCCTCCCTTCAGAACGCGACCCAATCCCAGGCGTCCTTTCAGCCCGACGAGCCTGGGGCCTATAACATAGACCTCACCGTCACGGACGGCATGGGCGCGACCAATACGGACAGCGTGACGGTGACGGCCAGCTCGGATCCGGTGGCGGACGCAGGAGATGACCAGCAGGTTTCAATCGACGATACAGTAACGCTGGACGGCGGCGACAGCGTGAATCCGGAAGGGGATTGCTCCACAAGCGGGCTCACTTTCGCTTGGACCTTGACCGATCCGGACAGTGTCGAAAGCGATCTGGGAACCGATGTCCAGGCAAGCTTCACCGCGGACATTGAGGGCACCTACACGGCTACGCTCGAAGTGACGAGAGACTCGGTCACGGTTTCGGATACAGTGAACATCGTGGTGGGGGGCCAGTCTGGGCTCGAGGCCCTGCAGGGCGGTCCGTATCAGTTCACGGTGAATACGGTGACCGATACGGTCTTCCAAGGGGTCGTGGCCGCAGTTCTGCCGCCCGGTACCGTGCTGGAAGGCGCGGTCGAGATACCCTCTCTGGACGAGGTCCCGCAACTGGACCGAACGGTCCCCCTGAGTCATCCCGGAGGCTCTTTCGGGGAGGCGGTGGTCGACATCGAGCGGGTGAACCCGGGAGACAATTTCTATACCCTTACGGGAACGGCCTCCGGGAGCGCCTCTGCCTTTGGGGTTCAGTGCGAGATCCAGGCGGATTGCGACGGGGAGATAACTCCGGTCACGACCACCACCGTTACTGCTACTCTCATTCTCTCAAACTCTGTCGTGACCGGGAATCTGCTTTGTTCCGCGGCGAATGAGGCTGGGACGATCGAGGTTACCCTCAGCGGAGAGCTGCAGCAGTAGCTGACGGGGGCACGCCTTCTACCTCCAGCCGTACCACACGAATGTTCCGGGTACGGGCACGGACCGATCGTCCCGAGGACGAGGACGACGACGAGGACGAACGAAGATAGGGGTCAGGGTTCAGGGGCCAGGGATCAGGTCCTTGCCCAACCACCCTACGGATCGGGGGGGGGTAGGGAGGCCTGACCCCTGATCCCCGACCCCTGACCCCCCACCAAGCATCGTGGCCCATCACTCACGAGTCGTCCGACTTCTTCCCGGCATACCAATCCATCTGCCGGAGGATTCCCCTGAGGATCGAGACCTCCCGGGAATCAGGTCCGGCCCGGCCCAGAAGCCTTCGGAGCACCCGGAGGATGCGGTCCGGGTTCTGGCGGTCCAGGAAGCCGACCTCGAGAAGGACCCTGCGCGCGTGCTGATACAACTCTTCCAGTTCCTCCGACGTGGCCGGATCGTCTGGGGTGTCAGCGTGAGAATCGGTTGCCGCAGACCCGCCCCGAAGCTCATAGCAGATCAGCAGCACCGCCTGGGCCAGGTTCAGCGAAGGGTGCTCCGGAGATGTGGGCACGGTCACCACGAGGTGGCAGAGATCCAGCTCCGAGTTGGTCAGCCCCCGGTCTTCCCTGCCGAAGACGACTGCGAATCGGGTTTCCGGTCCATGCCTGGCCGCATGCTCCCGGAGGCCCCTGGGGTCTAGCAGGGGGCTGCGGCCTTTGCCCTGCCTGGCGGTACAGCCCGCCACCAGCTGCATGTCGGCAAGGGCCTCCCCCAGGGAAGGGAAGACCTGGGCCTTCTCCAGAATGTCCTCGGATCCGGCGGACATCCTGCGGGCCGGGTCACAGAGATGCTCCGATCCCCCTTCAGGGTAGACGATCCGGAGTTCAGAGAACCCCATGTTCTTCATGGCCCGTGCCACGGCCCCCACGTTCACCGCTAGGCTCGGCTCGACCAGGATGATGGATGCAGACTCAATGCAGGACACCGTTTTTTCCCTCCGGGGAGCATTCTACACTCGATCTCCTCCAATGATAAACGGTTGGACGAAGCGAGGAAGGGGTCGGGGATCAGGGGTCAGGCCCTGCAACGCCTCCTCGCAATCGTCCTCGTCGTCGTCCTCGTCCTCGAGACGATGGGTGCGTGCCCACGTCCGTGCCCGTGCCCGATCGAGTGCGGAATCAGGCACTGATACTTGACAGCAAAGGCTTGCGGAGCCTCCAGCTTGTCGCAGATTCGGCGCCGGACCCTGGACCCTTGGGGGATCTGTACGGCATAATCTGTCAAGCAACAGATATTGCCGGCTGACGGAGCACCCGGGGCTGGGGGATTGCTTCACTCCGCTCGCAATATCCGAAACCTGTAGCTCATGGGGCAACGGCTCTGATGGAACGAATTCAGCCGGGGGATGCTCTCATCGTCGTGGACGTGCAGAACGACTTCTGCCCGGGCGGCGCCCTGGCCGTGCCGGATGGGGATGCGGTCGTGCCGGTGATCAACCGGATCATGCGAGCCTTTCCCGTGGTCGTGGCTACCCAGGACTGGCACCCCGATGGACACATATCGTTTGCGAGCCGGCACGTAGGCAGGGAACCGTTCCAGGTCGTGCAGATCGAGGGAACCGAACAGGTGCTCTGGCCCGACCACTGTGTGGAAGGAACACCCGGGGCCGACCTGCACCCGGATCTGGATGCAACGGCCCTTCGAGTCGTTCTCCGCAAGGGGACGAACCCCGAGGTGGACTCCTATTCCGCCTTCGTCGAGAACGACCGCATGACCACAACAGGGCTGGCCGGCCTGCTAAGGGAATTGGGCGTGCAGAGGGTCTTTCTGGGCGGCCTGGCGACCGATGTCTGCGTCCGCGCAACCGCGCTGGACGGCCGTCGTGCCGGGTTCCAGGTTATCCTCCTGGAGGATGCCTGCCGTGCCGTGGATGTGCCACCCGGAAATCTGGAGAAGGCACTCGAGGAGATGAAGGCCGCCGACGTACCGATACTCCGGACGGATGAGCTCGAGGCATGAGCGGACGCCTGAAGGAGATCGAGGCCCGTTTCGGCTTTGTGATGCGATCCCACCGGATCGGTGAATTGGAGCTCCGTGTCGACCAGGTGGACCGCGTGGATGACATGGTTCATGAGGTCTACCCGGACGCGGTGAGCGTGCATGGAGATGCGCCGGTCTGGATGATCACCTGGCCGGCGGCCCTCGGCCTTGCGGAATACCTGGTGCTGAACGAAGAGGTGGAGGGAAGGCGAATTCTGGAGCTCGGCTGCGGGACCGCGGCCCCGGGGATCGCGCTGGAAAGGGCCGGTGCCCGTGTGGTCGCCACCGACTACGACCCTCTCGCCTTGGCCATGGCCAGCCACAATGCAGCCATCAATGGCTGCCGCGCCCTCGAGACCCACCTGCTAGACTGGTATGGCCCGGACCTGACCGGAGAATTCGATCTCGTGGTAGGCTCCGAGATCGTCTATTTCGAGAAGAGCTTCGTACCCTTGCTCTCCGTCCTGTGCAGGTACGCGACACCCGAAGGGCGCATCATCCTCTCCGATCAGGGCCGTCCGCAGATGAAGCCCTTCCTTGAGATGTGCCGGCGGGCCGGCTTCCTCCACGAACAGCGGCTTCAGACCGTACATCTTCCCGAACTGAGCCAGCAGATCCGGATCACATCGCTCCGGAGATCGAGTTGAACGATCCGCGGCCCCAGGGCTCGCTCAAGGTCTCGCGGCCGTGCGGAGCGAACAGATCCAGCTCCGGGCCCATTGGTACGATCCCTGTCGGGTTGATCGTTTTGTGGCTCTCGTAGTAGTGGCGCTTGATGTGCTGAAAATCGACGGTCTCCGCCACCCCCGGAACCTGGTAGAGGTCCCGAAGGTAATTCGACATATTCGGATAGTCTGCGATCCGCCTCAGGTTGCACTTGAAGTGCCCCACATAAACCGCATCGAAGCGCACCAGGGTCGTGAAGAGCCTCCAGTCAGCCTCGGTAATGCTGGAGCCCACGAGGTAACGCTGCCCCCCGAGCCTCTCCTCCAGCATGTCCAGGGCCGCAAACAAGGCGACGAAGGCCTCCCGGTAGGCTTGCTGAGTGGTTGCAAACCCGCACCGGTACACGCCGTTGTTCACATCCTGGTACACCCTCTTGTTGATCGCGTCGATCTCGTTGTGTAGCCCCTCGGGAAAGAAATCCAACTCCGCATCACCAAAGGCATCGAACTCGCTGTTGAACATCCGGATGATCTCGGATGACTCGTTGCTTACGATGGTCCTTTTCCTCTTGTCCCAGAGGACCGGAACCGTCACGCGGCCCGTGTAGTCCGGTTTGGCCGCTGTGTAAACCTCATGGAGATAGCGTGCATCATTCACCGTGTCGGGTATGCAGCCGCGACCCTCGCTGAAGGTCCATCCGTGCTCGGCCATCAGTGGATCCACCACAGACAGGGAAATCAGGTTTTCGAGCTTCTTGAGCTTCCGGAAGATGAGCGTCCTGTGGGCCCAGGGGCACGCAAGGGATACATAAAGGTGATACCGGT
>JANQFG010000067.1 GCA_028277985.1 bacterium
CCGCTCCGGTACCGGTACGTAGCTGTCCACGGCATCCATCAGCTCCAGGATGCACTTGGCATCCGGGCTTTCCGGATCCCCGCTCTCCAGGGCCTTCAGGGCCGAACCCCGGATGATGGGAATGTCGTCGCCGGGAAACTCGTACTTGCTCAACAGCTCGCGAACCTCGAGCTCAACCAGTTCGATCAATTCCTCGTCCTCCACCATGTCCACCTTGTTCAGGAAGACCACGATGAAAGGCACGCCCACCTGACGGGCCAGCAGAATGTGCTCGCGGGTCTGGGGCATGGGGCCGTCGTCGGCGCCCACCACCAGGACCGCGCCGTCCATCTGGGCCGCTCCGGTGATCATGTTCTTGATGTAATCGGCGTGACCCGGGCAGTCCACGTGCGCGTAGTGCCGCGTGTCCGTCTCGTACTCCACGTGGGCCGTGGCGATGGTGATTCCGCGCTCCTTCTCCTCCGGCGCCTTGTCGATGTCGTCAAAGGCAATGTAGTCGGCCTGTCCCTTTGCGGCCAGGACCCGCGTAATCGCTGAAGTCAACGTCGTCTTTCCGTGATCGATGTGGCCGATCGTCCCTACGTTTACGTGCGGCTTCGTACGCTCAAACTTCTGCTTTGCCATCTCCGCCTCCTTGCTTGCCTACGACAAAAATGGTCGGACCTGCTTGGTTTTTGGAGCCCACGACCGGGCTTGAACCGGTGACCTCTTCCTTACCAAGGAAGTGCTCCACCACTGAGCTACGTGGGCATTCGTTGCACTCGGTACATCAGCCGGTCGCACCAATCGCCATAACCATCGGCTGGCAGAACGGGAATGAGTTGATCCTCAACGATGAAGACGTCCCAAAAGAATCCTACTAGCGATGCTGGAGCGGGAAACGGGGCTCGAACCCGCGACCCTCAGCTTGGAAGGCTGATGCTCTAGCCAACTGAGCTATTCCCGCATATTTCCTTAGTCTGGAGCCCTTTTCCTGTTGTCCGGCACCCCGTATGAATGGTGGAGAGGGGAGGATTCGAACCTCCGAAGGCTTCGCCGGCAGATTTACAGTCTGCTCCCTTTGACCACTCGGGAACCTCTCCGGGATGTTCGTTCAGGTCGATCATGGAGCTGGCGATGGGATTCGAACCCGCAACCTGCTGATTACAAATCAGCTGCTCTACCGTTGAGCTACGCCAGCCGAAGCGCGAACCCGCGGAC
>JANQFG010000074.1 GCA_028277985.1 bacterium
TTTTCAAGCGAAGGTCCGCCGTCGTGAGACGGACGGCCTGCTCTCAATCGGCAGGAGTGCAACGAAAGAGCACGGACCACGCCGGCCTTCAGCCGGCCTCACGCTGAAGCCCCACGAACGCTCCTATAGACCGCGAGCGGCTGAACCGTAAGGTTGGGATACCTCGAATAGCGGACAAATCGGTACATTCCATCGAAGCCCTCGAAGACGCGACGGAATCCTTGCTCGAACGACTCCTGATCCGTCAGTTCGTCAGCCTTGGCCTCGAACTCTGCCATCGGGTCGAAGGAATGCCCCTCTTGGAGCGGTAGTGAAGTTACTAGCCCGAGAACGGTTAGCTTCACGTTGGGTCGGTAGCCGTACGAGTGCAGGTACGTCTCCGCGTCACCATCGACGAAGCAAGCCCGCTTCAAATTAGCCAGCACCTGCAATTCCGGCCGGCCTTCATCTGGGTACACCCGAAGCAGAATACGATCTCTCATGAATACGTCGATGAACAGTCGGACGCCGCTCAGCAGCCATTCCTCGACGCCCCCCAGGCCGCTTGCTTCCTCGATCTTCTTCTTGAGCTCAGCCTCGGCCTTGGCAAGTCTCCTCTCGGCAACCTTCCTTTGGTTCCGGTTCTTCTGGTCTGCTGCGTTCCTTCTCGCAGCCTCAAGCTGTTCGGCAAGGGCTTGGTACTCGGGGGTACTTTCGATGCTCGAAGCCCCACATCGTCCGATGAACGCAATCAGGTCGTTGAACTGTCCCGAGATCGCTGACAACTTCTCATAGTCCTCGATCACGCTCCAACCCTCGGCACGAACATAGGGCGATTCACTCAGGCTCTCCCGAACCGAGTCGGGATCCGCTGACGTGGCACCTCCGCCATGTAGTTCCGTCAGGAGCCCCTTGTCCTCCAAGTAATCTTCCAATCGCCCTAGCAAGTCGTGGTGTAGCACGCGAACTTCGAGCTGCGAAGTCTTGTCGGTCGACTGTCCGCCAAACTCCGGACGGAACACCTTGAGGTCGTATTTCCGGATGTTCCGTTGGTCCTTCGCCTGTTCTTCTCCCTCTCTCTTCTCCGTGAGCAGACCACCCTCGATCTGGCTGTACAGCGAGGCACCCTTCTCAAAGTCGAAGTAGATTAGGTCACGAAGCATCCGGGTCCTCTCGCCGGGCCTGAACGGTGGGCGGAGTAGGGATCGAACCTACACACAACGAATTATGAGTTCGCCGCTCTACCATTGAGCTATCCGCCCTCGGGTTACGTCGGGCCTTGTAACTGGGGGCCCCTCTGGGTGTCAAGCGGATGGGCTGTGTGTTGGCTTCACGCTCCCGGCGAGCCGTCGGCAAGTACGAAGATTACTTGCACTCCGCACCGGGAGACCGTCCCTACTCCCCGTACACCAGGCTCTCGACACGCCACCCGTCCGCTTCGTTCCGGACGGTACACAGGAACTCGGTCCGCACACTTGCACCCATCGCGTTTTGGGCATCGACGAACGCTCGAACACGATGCCGGCCCCCTCCGAGGTCGGAGACATAGGTGCGAGAGTAGGCGGGAAAGTTGGCAGTCCCGGGGTTCTTTAGATCGTCCTTCACGGCAGACATGGCAGCGACCCAGACGTCAACATTCCCTCCTCCACTCCTGCTGCTCGCTGTCGTGTCAAGCGGAGATCGGAGGAGACATCCTACTCCCCAGCCGGCAAGGGCTACGGGCAGGCAGACTACCGCGAGTCCCACCGCCACCGCGACCCACTCGGACGTTCTCCTTCCAGCTTTGCTCGCAAGCGAGCGAGCCCACTCTGGCAACACTCCATAGGCGGAGGTTGCGGTCGGTCGGAGTGCGACGTAGAGCTTGAACAAGAGGAACAAGGGCAGACCGAGAGGGATCCAGACGGGGCTTGTCACGACGACGAGCCACCAAGGGATGTTGATCGTGGTGCCTTGGCTCGTCGCCGGTGAATCGGCTGCATGGGCGGGATTGCAGTCAGTAGTGGTCATGATGAGGTGACCTTCGTCGTTGGTCTCGTCCTCCGAGGGAGCGGAACCGAGCCGCCCACCTTTGATCGGCCGGCCCGGAGGCAAAGTCATGACGTTTCGTTATATCTAGAAACCGCATCGACCATCCCGGCGGATGGTCTCGCACTACGACAAGAGATTCGAGTACCTCGTGAAGCGGCTCCGCCGGGCAAGGGAGGAGGCGGATCTGTCTCAGTCGGAGGTCGCCGAGAAGGTCGGGCCCACTCAGCCGCTCGTTTCACGCATCGAGGCCGGGCAACGCAAGATCGATCCTATCGAGCTGGCGATGTTCTGTCGGCTCTACCGCAAGCCGGTGAGGTACTTCGTGCCCGACATGCCGGTCTAGTGGTGACGAGGCCGGAAGATCCTTCCGGACTTCGGTTCCCCTCAAGGTGTGTCGTCTGACTTCCGATAATGAAAGTGTATCGGAAGCCATACTCACTCATGGACGACACCAAGCACCTGCAACCGGAAACCCTTTCCAGTCTCGCCAACAGGCCCGACCTCCTCGAAAAGGCCGCGAGCTACGTGCGGAAGGCCGATGCCGACAACACCCTCAGGACGTATCGGTCCGGCTGGAGTCACTTTGAAGAGTGGTGCCAGGCTCACGGAGCCGTGTCGCTGCCGGCCCGCCCCGAGACGGTTGCCCTGTACCTGGCCGACGCAGCCGAGGGCTACGCCGTCGCTACGCTTCAATCGCGGATGAGTGCCATCAACCGGGTCCACAAGGAAGCCGGCCACGATGCTCCGGGTCAGGACGCGAGGGTAGAGCGGGTCTGGCGGGGCATTCGCCGCTCGAAAGGGACTGCTCCTAAGCAAGCGATTCCGATTACGGCCGTTGAGCTTCGTAAGCTGCTCGCATCGCTTCCGGAGGGGCTGCGTGGTTCGCGGGATCGGGCTTTGCTTCTCCTAGCGTTCTGCGGGGCCTTCCGTCGCTCGGAGATCGTCAGCCTGGACATGGAGGACATCCGTCAGCAACGTGAAGGACTGCGGGTTCGGTTGCGACGGAGCAAAACGGATCAGGAGGGGGAGAGTCTTGAGAAGGGGATCTCATACCAAAGCGATCCGGACGTGTGCCCGGTCCGTGCTCTCGCTTCCTGGATCGAGGAGGCTCGGCTCGCCGAAGGCCCTGTCTTCCGTTCGGTTTCCCGGCACGGCCGTATCGGCCAACGGCTGAACGCAAGATCGGTTGATCTCATCGTGAAGCGAGCGGCCGCCGGAGCGGGTCTCGATGCTCCGGGGTTCTCCGCCCATAGCTTGCGAGCTGGGCTGGCGACTCAAGCCGCCGCCGACGGTTGTCCCGAGCGGCTGATTGCCAAGCAAGGGGGCTGGCAGAGCCTCAGCACGTTACGGCGGTACATCCGGCACGGCTCCCTCTTCCGAGAGAACGTCGGAACCTACCTTCGGCTTGCAGGGTAGGAGACATTCTCAGCCATCCTGGCCTGGACGCTTCTCCCTGCCTTAGCCCCCCCTCCCCCCGTTTCGAGCACGAAACAGGGTACGGAAAGGGAGTGAGCCTCCGGCACTTCGTTTAGCCTCGCTGCCGGACTTAGCCCCCGCGAGTCTTGCTGCTCGTTACCGACCAAGCGGACAACCCCCTTTTGGGCTCGGTGTTTGGGCTGGCGGAACACCGGGCGATTCCATGCCGTGTTTATGATTCGAGTACGGGGGACGAGCGTCAGGGGACTTTCTTCAAGCAACTTAGATTAGACGCTCCTTTCTGCCAATCGTAGGCAGGCCGGCTGAAGGCCGGCGTGGTCCGTGCTCTTTCGTTGCACTCCTGCCGATTGAGAGCAGGCCGTCCGTCTCACGACGGCGGACCTTCGCTTGAAAA
>JANQFG010000100.1 GCA_028277985.1 bacterium
CGCCTCTGTGGGAGAGCTTGCAGCCGGAATCGCACACGAAATCAACAACCCGGTGGCCATCATGGTGGAGGAGGCCGGCTGGATAGAGGACCTGCTGGAAGAAGAGGATTTTCGATCCGCTGAGAACCTGGAGGAATTCAGGCGAGCCCTCCACCAGATACGGAACCAGGGAAGATGAACTGCCCCGGTATTGCCGGAGACTCCATTTCTTGAGGATGGGGTCATGACAAGACGAGGCAGATACTCACCAGAGGTAAAGGAGCGGGCGGTTCGGATGGTCTTCGAGCATGAGAGCGAGTACAGCTCTCAGTGGGCGACGATCCAGTCGATAGCGCCCAAGATCGGTTGTACGACTGAGACACTCCGGAAATGGGTGCGGCAGGCCGAGCGGGACCAGGGGCGTCGGCCTAGGTTGACCAGCGGGGAGCGAGAGCGGCTAAAGGAACTCGAGCGTGAGAATCGCGAGCTCAGGCGTAAGAATGAGATCCTCCGCAAGGCATCGGCTTTTTTCGCACAGGTGGAGCTCGACCGCCGACCGAAGTGATGGTGTCGTTCATCGACACGAACCGAGAGGCGTACGGGGTCGAGCCGATCTGCCAGGTGATACCGATCGCCCCATCGACTTGCTATGAGCAGAAGGCTCACGAGGCCGATCCGGGCCGCTTGCCACAGCGCACCAAGCGGGACGCCGGCCTTAGAGAGGAGATCCGGCGGGTCTGGAAGGGGAACCTCCAGGTCTACGGAGTTCGCAAGGTGTGGCGACAGTTGAACCGGGAAGGCATCCGGGTGGCTCGATGTACTGTGGAGCGTTTGATGCGGGAAATGGGCCTTGAAGGGGCTGTAAGGGGCCGAAAAGCTAAGACCACGATCCCCGATGCATCTGCCCATCGTCCGGCGGATCTGGTGAGCCGGGACCTTACGGCAAACCGGCCCAACGAGCTCTGGGTTGCGGATCTCACGTATGTAGCCACCTGGAGCGGATTTGTGTGCGTGGCGTTCGTGATCGACGTCTTTGCACGTACCATCGTCGGTTGGCGTGCCTCTGGCTCCCTGAGGACCGACTTAGCGCTCGATGCCCTGGAACAGGCCCTCTACGCTCGACCTGACATCGACCGCCTGGTCCATCACAGCGACCGGGGCTCGCAGTACCTTTCGATTCGTTACACGGAGCGCCTGGCCGAGGCCGGGATCGAGCCCTCGGTGGGAAGCGCTGGGAGAGAGATCGCCATGGAGGTTGCCAACCACGAGAGGAACCGGACGAGCAAGGAGGGACCAGATTTCGAACACGAGAAGTCATGCGGCCACGTGACCACACAGAACATGTTCGTAGGGCCTGTGAAGGAGTTTTTGTACTACATCCGTCCCATCATGGGTTATAGGTCATCACACCAGAAGAACAGGCCGCACTGTTGCAGAACAACTTGGACGTCCACTATGAGATGTTTGCGGGAGACCTCAAACCACCCATGCAGGGGGAAGGTGCATGCTAGGAGAGGCCGCCCGAGTATGGCAGCGTTGGCCCGGGTCCCGATTGCACTGCGTTTCAGCAGAAGAACGCCCGACTGATGATGGGGGCCGTGAAGGAAGTCCAGCAAGAGGTAGAGGCGTTGAAGAAGAAGTTGGAGGAGAGCGAGTAGAACGCGGGAACACGGCTTGGAGTGCCGGAACTTCAGAAGGAGGAAGCCATGTTCAAGGATACGGTCGTACTCGTGACAGGTGCTGCGTCCGGTATCGGTCTGGAAATCGCCAGGCAGTTCATCCAGGAGGGCGCGGCCGTTGTGGTTGCGGACTGCAACGAGCAGGCTCTTCAGGACGCGAGCAAGAGGCTCGGAGGCCGATTCATCGCAGAGCTGTGCGACATCGGCAAGGCAGAGCAAGTGAGTGTCCTGAGTGAGCACATCGAGGAATCGTTCAGGCGATTGGATGTTCAGGTGAATAATGCGGGGACCGCCAAGCTCCAGACGCCCGAAGAAGTCGAAGAGGACGACTTCGTGTACCAATACGACATTCTACTCAAAGGTATCATCCTTCTCGTCAAGCACCTTGCACCTCTACTTCGGCGCTCTGTTGACCCGTCCGTAATCAACATTGCTTCCATCGCCGCACGCGTGAACGCAGCGGGGCACATTGTGTATGCAACGGCCAAGGCCGGCCTCGAAAAACTTACACAACATCTGACCCGTGATCTGCCAGGAATACGGTTCAATTGCATTTTACCGGGGATAATCGAAACACCCCTTCTGAAGACCTACGGGGAGGAAAACCTCGTGCCCCTCTTCGAGAGCCTGAAAAGCAGGATTCCGTGTGGCCGGGTGGGCAGGACAGAGGACATTGCTAGCTGCGTACTATTTCTCTCCTCCGAAAAGGCGATATACATCAATGGCACCTCGATTGTGATCGATGGAGGCCACATACAGGCTGGCGACTGGGGCTTGTAGGGCCTGTTTCCGAAAGCATGTCATGAAGGATCCGAAAGGTGAAGGGGGTGCTGATCTATCCCCTCGCCGTCGAGAGTGTCGTCAACCGGTTCGTGCCAGCAGTGATCTGGATGCACCCCCTCCGCGGATCGTCCCGCCACCCAAACTCAAGATCGAGTATGGAGAAGAGACCAAGGAAGAGGCGTTGGAGGCATTGACTAAGGAGGTCAACGAGGCGATGCACAGGGCCATCAAGGTCCGACCGAGGATCATGTGGATCCCCCCCAAGACACTCGAGCGTTTCGTGAAGAAGAAGAAACTCATGAAAAAACCGTACTTGAAGAAACGGGAAGGCAGGACATGATCTGGGAAGAGTGTCATTGTACAGAAAGGAGAACGTCATGAGCAGGAGCCTGGAAGAACGAGTACAGATTCTGGAGGATCTTGAGGAGATCAAGAGACTGAAGGCCAAGTATTGCTACTTCGCCGACAGATGTATTGGTGGCGATCCGAAGGCCCCGACTGAATTCATGGCACTATTTGCTGATGATGCCCGCGGCGAGTGGACCGGCTTGGGTGTCTTTGAAGGCAAGCAGCAACTTCTAGGGTTCGCCTCTGAGGGCATTCGGCAAGTGGAGCAATACGCTCAGCACATGGTCCACTCGCCACTGATTGAATTAGATGGGGATTCCGCCACGGGCAAGTGGTATTTCGAGGCCGCGGTTACCTTGGCCCCAACCGGTGGTGCGGCATGGGCAGCCGGATGGTATGATGAAAAATACGCAAGGATCAACGGAGAATGGCTCTTCTCGGAAATACTGGCCCACATCGAGTACTTCACCCCCTACGAGGAGGGGTGGGTCAAAAAGAGGTTCTTCAACCGATAGTCCGGGAGATGCCGACCAAGTGGGGACTACCGGATCAACAAGAACATTGAAGAAGAACAAGGACTTAGAAGAACACTATCTTATTAACCACTTACAAAAATATAGTCCAGTTGAGCACACGAGAGCACATCGGAATACAACCGAGTAGGTCACAGCTGTGCCTTGCGTGGTCCTCAGGTTTCGAACGACATGGAGACAGGCAATGGTTTCGGCTGGCAACAGATTCGGAGTCTACAAAAGAAGTACTCAGTGTGCCCCAACAAAACCGGGGAGATGATATATCCGCAGAAATATGGAGAGCACAGAATTCAGATCCGAGAGTAGTGCCTTTCATTCTACCGCTCACGCAGCCGATCACAACATATGGGACGTTTTTCTGCTTGACGCACAATTTCCCTCTCTCGTATTCTGTTGCAGACGCTGTCCAACATGCTCTGGACTGGCTGGGGAGTGAATCCACCGGAATCGGGAAAACGTACAGCGCCCTCTGCCATGAATTGGCAGGGAATCGACATCTACGTCGCCACCGCCGATGGCCTCTTCCTGAATATGCGGAGGCGCGCGCTGCTACCGATTCACACAGAGGACATCCGGGCCTGACCGACCAGAAGCCCTTCGTGCAGCATCATGCCCCGGAGAATCTCGTCTATGTTGCAGACTGTTCGAGAATGGGTGAGAAGCGGATGGACGTGAAGGACTTCTGTTCAGCTGCCGACACGGGGTTTCATCAGTCAGATAGGCTTCGGCTGAGCAGGACTCAGCCGGGCAACGTCGGAAGCATGGACTATGGTTATCGTGTCGTCTTGAAGAAGGGGGAATACCATGGTTCAGGACCACAACCTTAGGCAAGAGAATCGGGCGCTGAAGAAGGAGGTTATCAAGGCACGCGGCCTGGTCAGCGAACTGGAGCAGGAGAGCGGATTCTCTGAGATGCTGATCAAGAGCCTGCCGGGCATCTTCTACCTGGTGGACGGCAGCTTTCGGTTTCACAGGTGGAACGGCACCCTGGAACGGTTGACCGGCTATTCGCCCGGAGAGCTCATGGGGAAGAATGGACTCGAACTGTTCGAAGGCGACGGTCTGAGGAAGATCCGGCATGGCCTCGAGACGGCGCTCACCAAGGGTGAAGCCACGGAAGAGGCCGAGTTGATCGACAGATCCGGTGTGAGGATTCCCTATCTTTTCACCGGTACGAGCGCGCGACTGAAGGGCAAGCGCTACGTCTTGGGAACTGGCATAGACTTGAGGGCGCACATGGCCACGGGGAAGGCCCTGCTCCCGCCTTGGCTTGCAACGAAGGAGGATCCTCTGGGCAGCATGGTCGGTGAAAGTCCGGCCATGCAGGAGGTTCAGCGGCTCGTATCGAGTGCCGCTGCATCAAGCGCAAACGTGATCGTCTATGGAGAGTCGGGAACCGGCAAAGAGCTCTTTGCCAGGGCGGTTCACGAACGGAGTCGCCGGTCCGACGGGGCATTCGTCCCGGTGAATTGTGCTGCCATCCCGGAAAATCTGCTGGAAAGCGAGTTCTTCGGCTACAGGAAGGGAGCCTTTACCGGAGCAAACCTGGACAAGCCGGGCTACCTCGACCTCGCGAACGGGGGGACCCTGTTCCTTGACGAAGTCGACGAGTTGACGGAAATACTCCAGGCGAAGCTCCTTCGGGCCATCGAACTGGGGGAATACTCTCCTGTCGGAAGCACGGAGATCAAGAGATCCGATTTTCGAATCATCAGCGCCACGAACAACGTACACCTGATCGAGAGTCCCCTCAGGGGGAGCCTGCGAACGGACTTCTTCTATCGAATCCATATCATTCCGGTGCACCTGCCGCCTCTCCGGCAGCGACGGGAGGATATTCCTCTTCTGGCGGAGCACTTCCTAGGCCTCTACTCGGAGCAGGAAGAAGAGATTCCACCTCTGCCCTGCGAAATGCTGGGTGTTCTCATGGAACACGACTGGCCCGGCAATGTTCGTGAATTGCAGAACGTGGTCCAACGCTATCTCGTCGGGGCGGAGTTGGAGCTTCCCTTGGCGACGCCACGCACCCCGGAGGATCCCCGACAGTACGAGGGGGAAATGGGCTTTGAGATGGGCCAAAGCGCGGCCCTGCGCCACAGACTGCGAAGGGCCGAGAAGAGCGCCATTGCAGAAGCGCTCGATCGCTACGGGGACAATCGCAGTCAGGCCGCATCCATGCTGGGCGTTTCGCGCATGACCTTGTACAGAAAGATGAAAAGGCTCGGTATGATCTGATCCCTACTCGCCCTTCCTGTATCAGAACCGATACAACCTGCTTTCCCCTGACCCATTCTGCCCGGCGGCAGGAGAAACCCTTGCCGGTTCCAGCCCTTGTGAGCGAACGGCGACGGCGCGTGTATCAGAACTGATACACCCCCTGCAGCCAGCCGGCCGCCGGCCCTTTCGCGATTTTTCTGTCTCCTCTAAGTAAGATCAAAGGGTTACGGCCCTCCCCTTTCCCTGGCACTCTTCTTGCGATTATCAACGACCGCCAAACGAGTGCAACCGACACAGGGGGAGGGAAAGGTGAAACAGAGCTATGACATTGTCGTGATCGGCGGCGGCACGAACGGGCTCAGCATCGCCTGTTACTTGGCGAAGTGCGGGCTCTCGGTCTGCATCTGCGAAGACAGGGCCGAAACCGGGGGCGGGGTGGAAAACATCGAGCCCATGCCGGGATTCCGGATCGACCCTCACGCCACGTACCTCTACGGTGCGGCCGCGCCCGCCTTTGAACAGCTCGAGCTTCACAAGTTCGGGTTCAGAATGATCCATTACAAGAACCATATCGGGGGCATCACTTCCGACGGCAGGGCGCTCATGTACGGCAGGGGCTGCACAGAGGCCTCGATCGAGTCCGTGGCCAGGTTCTCGCAGAAGGACGCGGAGATCCTGGATGCGTACTACACGGGTCTTCTGGAGGATCCGTCCAACATGGTCGAGTACCTGCGGTCCATCTACTGGACGCCTCCTCCTCCTGCCCACATCACGCTCAGGCCGGAGGAGTTTCCCTGGTCCTTGGTCATGAAGAAGCTAGGTTCCCCACTCTACGATCCTGATTGGAATCGCCTTTCCACCATGGAGCTTCTGGACATGCTCTACGAGTCGGAGGCGGTCAAGCTCACCTCGGCGATGGCCACCTGGTACAACGGACCTCATCCCTGCTGGAAGGGAACCGCCATACCCGGCATGGCCTGCAACGACCTCCTCTGGTACGGGGGCGGCAAGCCCCGCGGCGGGATGCATTCGCTCACACATGCCCTCGTGCGTTGCGCCCTGCACCATGGTGTGAAGGTCTTCACGAACTGCCGGGTGGAAGAAATCCTCATGGAGGAAGGGGAGGCCAGGGGCGTCATTCTCTCGGACGACGCCCCAGTGAAGACCAAGAAGATCTACGCCGACAAGGCCGTCATTTCCAACGCCCACGTGAAACCAACATTTCTGGATCTCATTCCCGCGCGTGAGCTCAGCGCCGACTTCATCGAAAGAGTCAAAGGCATCAATCTCAAGGGCGGCAGCCTATACGTTCTCCACATCGTCACGACCGAGATGCCGAAGTTCATCGGGGAGGCGGATGAGGTGTTCTCCCACGGGGAATATCCCACAGCTGTGTTGATCGACCTCGATTCCAGGGAAGCGATGTTCAACATGGAGAGAGACGTCTATGCCCTGAATACGCACCCCATCAAACCGGAGAACATGCTGATCCCCTTCCTGAACCAGGACATCTTCGACGAAACGGTCTGTCCCAAGGGATACCACGTGTTCTCGCCTATCTATCTACAGGTCCCGCCCCCGGAAGACCATCGAGACGGCCCCCGCGCCGTGAACGACGCGATCGAGGAGATCAACGGGGTCGTGATCGAAAAGATACGGGGGGTCGCCCCGAACCTGACGGATGACAAGATCGTCGCCGTCTTCCAGAATACACCGTACGATTCCTCCCTCCGAAACCTGGGCTTCGTGGGCGGCAACTGGATGGGCATAAGTCAGGAAGAAGAGCAATGGTACGAGAAGAAGCCTCTGCCCGAGCTTGCCAGATACCGAACCCCGATTCCGAATCTCTACCTGTGCCACCAGACCTCCTACCCCGGCGGTCTGGCCTTGCAGGCCGTTTCATACAACCTGATGCACATCCTCATCGAGGATCTGAAGATCGAGCCCGGTGAGTGGTGGTATCCGTCAGAGTACTTCATTCCATCCGATGCCTGATGACCGGTTCGGGCTTCTTCCATAGGAGGATTTGCAGATGACTTCGAGCAATGATCCCGGAAACACAACGTTTACACCGTACCTGCCCACCGTTCCCAGGCTCCCGGACGAGATCACATGCGATGTTGCGGTGATCGGCGGCGGGCCGAACGGACTGATGACCGCAGCCTATCTCGCCAGGGCGGGCCTCCAGGTCGTCCTGCTGGAGAGGAGGTATGAGGTGGGGGGAGGCCTCGCCACCGAGGAGATTCTGTTTCCCTCCTACTATGCGAACACCCACGCGACCTATCACCTGATGGTGGACTACATGCCCGTCCTGTCCGACTTCAATCTGTCGGTCCATGCGCTTCACTTCGTGAAGCCGAATCTCCAGACCGGCATCCTCTTCAAGGACGGCTCTTCCCTGATCATTTCGAACAAGATCCAGGGGACGGCGAACCAGCTTCTCAAGTTCTCGAGGGAGGATGCAGAGTCCTTTGAGAAGCATGCCAGGCTGTTCACCGAGATGATCGACGAGATCCTTGCGCCGGCCACCTACTACCGACCGATCCCGCCGGTGGAGCTTGCCGTTAATTCGGAACGGACCGCCATCGGCAGGGAGTTGATGAAGATCGCAGAGGCGAGCCCGGTGGAGATCATCGACAGCATGTTCAAGGACGACAGGATCAAGGCCCTGTTCCTCTACGTGACCTGCATGTGGGGACTGGCGCCCGAGGAGCCCGGCCTGGGCTATCTGGTTCCGCTCCTCATGCTGCGAAGCGGGATGAACAAGTGCATCTGCATCGGGGGGTCCCACAAGCTGGCGAGCAGTCTGGCCAAGGAGGTCGTGATCAACAAGGGCCTGATTCTGGAGAATGCGGAGGTCACCAAGGTCCTGATCGAAAATGGAAGGGCGGCAGGCGTCGAGCTGTTCGACGGCCAGATCGTCAAGGCAAAGACCGTGGTATCGAGTCTCGACCCTCAGTCCACGTTCATGGGACTCGTAGGGGAAGAGAACCTTCCCAAGAACCTGACTGCTTATGCGAAGAGATGGTCGTGGGAACATTCGAGCTTCTTCACCACCCACATCGCTACCAGAGAGGCGCTGCAGTACAAGAGTGACGACCGTCGGATCAGCAGCACGTTCATGAACATTCTGGGGATCGAATCCATGGATGACGTGATCGGCTTGACCGATGGAGTGCGGGCCGGACGGGTGGACAAGGTGGCCGGCCATTCGACGGTGGAGACCTTGTACGACAGGACGTTGGCCCAGGTGTCGGGACATCATACCGGTTTCTTCCAGATGCTCGTCCCCGGCGAAATCGACGGGGACTGGGATGCGAGAAAGCGGGAAATCGAGGACAGGGTGATGACCACCTGGAACGCCTATGCGACGAACGCAAACGGCAGTAACCTGATCATGAAGGCCTCTGAAACACCGGCCGATATCGAGCGACGGATTCCCTGCATGAAGCACGGCTCCATCAAGCACGGCGATTACAATCCTCTGCAAATGGGATATTTCCGGCCGAACGACATGTGTTCCCGGACCAGCACTCCCATCGAGGGCCTCTACGTGTGCGGTGCCTCGACCTACCCGGGTGGCCTGATCATCGGGGGGCCCGGTTATATCGCGGCCAACAAGATCGCCGACGATATGGGGGTGCAGAAATGGTGGTCAACCCCGGAGCACATCAAGAAATATGCTGCCGAGTACATCGACGTGTGAACAGGCCGCCAAAGGAGCAACTGAGATGAAGATGTGGTCAGAGGGGCTGGGGAGGATGGAGCTGGTTGTGGATTTCTCCCACTACCGGGTAGTGGGAGAGGAAGGGGATACGGTCATCGAGGGAATCACGGACGAGCCGGTCAAGTGGGAGTTCACGGCAAGATTTCGTGAGGACGACATCCCGGGCTTGCTGAACATCTTTTTCAAGCCGACGACGCTCCTGTTCATTCTGAAGAACGTGAAGGTTCTCTTCCGCTTCTTGTTCGAGAAGCTGTTCATGCGCGAGAGGTACCGGGAGGTCTCAGCAGAATGAAAATCTGGTCAAAGGGTTTGGGGACCATGGTTCTCCTCATGGACTTCAGGAACTACTATGTGGAAATAGACGAGACAGGAGACTTGCTCATCAAGGGCCAGATCACGGACCCGGTCTTCTGGAACTTCGTGATCACCGTCAAGCCGGACGATGTCAAAGGACTTGCGAACATCGCCCTCAAACCTAGGTTTGTATTCTTCCTTCTGAAGAATGTCCCTTGGATGTTGAGATTTCTCTTCGAGAAGCTCTTCACCCGGGACAAATTCGTTCATCCCGAGCAGAATATCGAGATCCTCAGAGACTGAACCAATCTGCAGGAGTGCGGAATGGCGACATGACGACTCAGGGCTGGAACTCCGTACCAAAAAGAGGGCACGAGCAACTGGGAAGCACCCAGGATGCCCGCGACCACCTGTCTACTCTGTTTCCTGACACACTCTTTCATCTCGCCCGCCCTGATCGGGTAAGGGAATCGTTCTCTGTTGCCCTGTTTTCTTCTTGCCAACAATTTCGTTTTCTGCTATAAAGCTTATTTGGGCTGTACATTTATTTGAAAA
>JANQFG010000101.1 GCA_028277985.1 bacterium
GGTTGCTTCGTTCGCTC
The DNA here is from genome assembly GCA_028277985.1 of bacterium. GTDB lineage: Bacteria > Desulfobacterota > DSWW01 > DSWW01 > DSWW01 > S015-6. The sequence goes on from JANQFG010000101.1 coordinate 18, forward strand.
CGCTCTCTCGCAATCTCCCATGAAGACGGAGAGACGGGGAGGTGGGGCATCTGTTGCGTACGAAGGTCAGGGCCGTTGAGGGTGCGTCTGGTCGCCTTCGCCCCGACGTTGGCTGGATGATGGCCTGCCCGGTGGTGTGTACTGTCATTGATAAGATTCACTTAGGGCGACTGGTGGAGGCTTCCCGAGTCCCCTCGGCCGTATGGAGGTACACTCTTCCGGCTATCCTGTGGGGTGGGAGTGGGGTCTGATACGGACGAAGGCCAGGGGTATTCGTGTGGCTTCGGCACATGCCCTTCAGTGTGGTTAGGGCGCCAGAGGATAAGGCAGTGTTCGACTTGCCCCAATCGGTGTTGACCTGTAGTCAAATCTGATTTGGTTGGAGCGACTTTGTAGACCCACCGGGGGGGACGGAGCCCAAGCAAATCAGATTTGACTACAGGTCAACACTGATGAGACTAGGGCAATACAGCCTTTCTTAACGGCTCTCTTCACCGCTTTTTAGAGAGGGGCAGGAGTGGGGATCAATACGTCTGGCCGAGGGTGCCGAGTACATCGTAAAGCGGCAGCATGATCGAAAGGATGATCACCCCGAAGACCCCGCCGAGAAGGAGCATGATGGCGGGCTCAAAGGCATTGATCAGTGCCTCCACAGACCTTTTCACCTCGCCGTCATAGTAGGCGCCCATGCGGTTGAAAGACTCCTCCAGACTTCCGGTGACCTCCCCGTGGCGAATGCCTCCCACCAGAAGGGGAGGGAAGCCGCCCGCGTTCTCGAAGCTCTCCGCAAGGGACTGGCCCATTTCGAGCTCACGGTAGGTCTCGGCCACCTGTCTTTCCAGGTGGCGGTTGCCCAGGACGCTGTCCGAGAGGACCTTGAATATCTTCGGAATCGTCATGCCTGCCCGGTGCATGGTCGCGAAGTTTCGGCTTAGCCGGGCAAAGGCGATGTTTGCCGCGAGCTCGCCGATGACGGGCACCTTGAGCAGGTACTTGTGAAAGATCAGCTTGCCCTGTTTGGTCTTCTGAAGCAGGTAGAGCGCGGCAACGAACCCGATGGACCCGAAGATCATGGATTTCCAGTTGGCCTGCAGGAAGACGCTGCTGGCCATGATCACCTGTGTTATCTTGGGGATCTCTACACCCATCTCCACCAGCAGGGTGCCGACCTGCGGAAGAACGTAACCCACCCAGACCCCGATCACGCCGGTGATGGCCAGTAGGACGAAGCAGGGATAGATCGTGGCCCTCTTGATCGTCCCTCGAAGGTCCTCCTTCCACTCCAGGAAGTCTGCCAGGTCGTTCAGGCACTGGGGCAGCATACCCGACTGCTCACCCATTCGGATGATCCCCAGGTCGAGTCTCTCGAAGACATGAGGAAACTGCCCCATGGCGTCGAACAAGGTGCTTCCGTCCTCCAGGGCCCCCTTGATGTCTTCGATCACCCTTTTGAGGGGCTTGGAAGGGATCACCTTCGCGTTCTCTTCGAGGCCGGTCAGGATCGGAAGCCCCATCTCTATGGTCTGTGCGAACCTTCGGTAGAATTCAACGAGCATCCGGGGCTTGATCTTTCCACCCGAGAGCTTGCTGATCTGCCCTTCTTCCTTGACCGTCTTGCTCTTGATGAGGGTGAGGCCCCGTTCGCGGAGGCGGCCTTCGAGGTCGCCCTCGTGGAAGGCAACGGCCGTTCCGCGGCGCACCTTTCCGCCCTGATCGATCGCCTGATAACTGAGCCTAGCCATGAGCCACCACCCGCATGGCTTCCTCTATGGAGGTGACCTGCTGGGCCACCTTCTGGAGGGATTGATGCTTCAGAATCACCGTGCCGCCCTTTGCCGCGACATCTTCGATCTCGCTGGTAAGGGCACCGTTGTAGATCATTTGCTCGATTTCCCGGGTCACGCGAAGAACCTCATAGATGCCCATCCGTCCCCTGTATCCCGTATTGTGGCAATAGTCACAGCCCTGCGGATCCAGGACCTCGGCGGGCGGCTGGATCCCGCTGCGCTCGAACAGTTCCTGCTCCTCGGGTCGTATCTGTCTCGTGGCGGCACACCGGGTGCAGATCTTTCGCAGAAGCCGCTGGGCCACGATGATGCTCAGGGAGGAGGCAAGGATGCTGGCGCTCACGCCCAGGTCGAGCAGCCGGTTGATGGCGGATGCGGCGTCGTTCGTATGCAGGGTGGAGAGGACCAGATGCCCGGTGTTGGTCGCCCTCAGGGCCAGCTCCGCGGTTTCCTGGTCCCGGATCTCGCCCACGAGAATGATGTCCGGGTCCTGCCGCAGAGTGGCGCGAAGGGCATTGGCAAAGGTGAGCCCCGCCTTCGGGTTCACCGCCGTCTGGCGGATCGTCGGAATCATGTACTCGATCGGGTCCTCGATCGTCATGACACTCACGTCCGGGTTGTTCACCGACATGAGAGAGCAATACAGAGTGGTCGTCTTTCCCGAGCCCGTGGGTCCCGTTACCAGGATCAGGCCGTAGGGCTGGTTCAGGCTCTCCATGTATCTCGAGAAATCGTGCTCCTCGAACCCGAGTCGCCTCAGATCGCCCACCACCCCGCTGAAGGTGAGCAGCCGCATGACGGTCGTCTCACCGAGATGGGTGGGGAAGGTGGAAACACGGATGTCGATCTCGCCCGAGCTGCCCTGATACTTGATGCGCCCGTCGTGGGGGATGTTCGGGTTGGATATGTCGATGTCCCCCATGATCTTGTAGCGGCTCGTCAGGCCCTGATGAAACTTGATGGGGAACAGATTCCTCTGCTGCAGCACGCCGTCGATACGGTAATAGATCCGAACCAGCTTTGCATCGGGCACGATATGGATATCACTCGCTCCGAGCAGCCGCCCCTTTTCGATCAGCAGATTGGCAAGGTTGACGATCTGGTTCTCTTCGAAGCTCCCTTCGCCCGCCGCGTGGGCGATATTCTCGATGTCGCTGTCGATGGTCAGGGCGGTCTTGTAGTAGAGCTCGATGGCGTTCGCGACCCACTCCTTCGGGGCGACGTAAGCTGCGATCTTGCAGCCCGTCATACGCGCGAGCTGGTCCCTGGCGAGAACGTCGAAGGGGTTGGCCGTTGCGACCTTGATGGTTCCGTTCTCCCTCGCAAAGGGGAACACCCCGTGACTGTTGATGAAGTTCTCCGGGATTTCCCGGATCAGCTCTTCATCGATCTCGAGCTCCGCCTCGGCGGTATCGAGCCGCTGGGCCCCGCTCTGAACCGCCAGGGCCATGTTGAGCTGTTCCTGGGTGACCCAGTCCAGCCTCAACAGCACGTCACCGAGCAGGGCCCGGGTCTTCTTCGATTCCACCACGGCGCTTTCGAGCTGGTCCCTGCCGATGAAGCCCATTTCGACCAGGATGTCTCCGATACGGCCTTTCATCTTTCCTACTCCATGGGTCGGTGGGTGCCCTCTGCCGGGGAGCCCTTCGGCTCCTCAACCAGATAGGCCATAAGGAGACCGATTCGGGTCTGCACCTCCCTGCGCTCCCTGGGAGATGAGGACTCGTCGGCCTTCAGGTATCGCGCATAACAATCGAGTGCTTCGTGGTACCTTCCTATTCGGTCGTATGTGACGGCCATGTTGAAGAGCAGGTGCGCATGACCCGGATCGAGGTGCTCCGCCTTCTTGTACCAGGCGATTGCTTCGTCCGGCTTGTTGAGCTTGCTCCGGGCAACGCCCTGGTGAAGATAGACCTTGAATTGGGGGGTGTCCTCCAGGGTCAGTGCCGCGTCGAGGAGTATGATAGCCTTTCCGGGCCTGCCCAGAGCGATCTCCGTAACGGCGAGATTCGCCAGGCCCTGGGGGTCATCCGGCTTGAGGCGTACCAGTTCGGTCAGGAGAGGGTATGCCTCGGCGTATTCGGATCGCTCCATGTGGATCGAGGAGAGATGGAACAGGGCATCCCTGTGACCGGGTTTTTCCTTGAGCGTTCTCAGGTACATCTCGGTCGCCATCTCGAAGTTCTTCTGCAGGTGATAGGCCTGTGCCTTCTTGTAGAAGATCTGCGCCTTGGTCCGAACCTTTGACGATCGTCGTACCGTTTGCCGCCTCTTCGGTGCCTCTTTTGTCGATGCGCTCCGGACGACGGCCTCTTCCGGTGAGTCTTCCGAGGGACCTGAGAGGTTTGCCTTCACCTCCTCCCGAACCGGAGGATCCGCTTCCGCAAGGGCGTCCTCGGCTTTGGCGGCCGAAGAGACAGGTGGCGGTTCGGGGCCGTGAAGAGGCAGTTCCATTTCGGAAAAGGGATCCGGTAGGCTTGCGCTCGCTTCACGGATCTGACCGAATCCGCCCAAGACCGGTCGCTTCGCCGGCACCGTGTCTCCTCCGGACCGGATCTGCCAGATCCCGGCAACGAGGATGCTTCCGAAGAAAATGAAAGCCGCCAGGACAGACATCCTCTTCTGCATGGAGGCAGAAGCCGGGGCCTGTTCCAGCAGGAGGTTGAATCTCCTCTTCGCCTTGGGTCTCCTGTCCAGGGTTCTCTGGACAGGGTCGATCAGAGCCATGGTTTTTGGGGTCTCCTCCCGAACGAAATGCACCTCTCCCCGAAGCGGCTTATCCGCTCCCTCTTATTATCGGACGAATCGGCGATTTTGTTTGGGGAAAAGCGGCCTTTCTTGCCGATTTTAGCTGCTTTTTCCGTATTTCGAGCCAGCGGGGGCTCTGTCAGGGATCGGGGGTCAGGGATCAGGGGTCAGCCCCCACCGCCGAACCTGCCGAATCGGGGGAAAGCCCCATGTTTTCCTGGAGTTCTCATTTCCGAATGAGTATAAAAGAACAGGCACGCCGGTAGCCGACCCAAAGCAGGGGGGACAAAAAGGATGAATCGTACTCTTCTCAGCGCCGCAGTCTACAACATCACGGGCGGGATCCTGATCATCTTTCTCCTGGACTGGATCGGCCCTTTTGTGGATTTCACGAACCCGGGGAACCTGTTGTTCCGGCTCTTTGTCGGTGGAACGGCGATCACCTTCGGTGTCGGGTACCTGAATCTCGGGCGCGGGCAGGAAAAGGGCAGCGGTTTTCTTTACTACGGCGCGGGCTTGAAGTACTGGGCCTTTGTCATCAGCGTGTATTGCTTCTTCTTTTCGGGCTTGTCGATCCTGATGGTGCTCGCCTTCGGCCTTCCCAACCTCGTCCTTGCGGTTCTCTTCACCCGAATCATCGTTACGACCGGTGCAGGCCTGTCGAGGGAGTGAAAGCTGAAAGAGGGATCGGGGATCAGGGTTCAGGGATCAGGCCGCCCTGCTCATCCCGATGATCGCATGGATGAGGGGCTATTTGCCGCGGGCCTTCAGGCCGTCATCGATCTCATCCAGAATCTTCCGGGCAGCCTCTGCAGGGTCCGGCGCCCCTGCGATCGGCCTGCCGACCACGATGAAGTCGGAGCCTCGGCGAATCGCCTCGGAGGGTGTGAGGACACGAGCCTGGTCGTCCTTTGCAACGACCGACCAGGCGGGCCGCACACCGGGTGTCAGGATCGTAAAGTCGCGCCCGAACCGGTCTCGGACCGCCTCGACCTCTTTTCCCGAGCACACGACCCCTGCGCAACCGCCCTTCCTGGCCATTTCGGCACGCTTCAGCACGAGATCGATGCCGGTGATCCCTTCGGCGTATCCGAGGTGGGGGAGGTCTTCCTCTGGAAGGCTTGTCAGGACGGTTATCCCCAACATCGCGGGCTTCGGTTCCTTTTCAGGGGGCTCACCCTCTCCGGGACCTGACCAGAGGCTCTCACAATGCACGGAAAGGAAGTCCACCGGCAGCCGGCCGGCCGACCTGCGGGCTCGCTCGACGGTTCTCGGGATGTCGTGTAGCTTGAGGTCCAGGAAGACGCTCTCTGCCCCCCACTCCTTCACCGAAAAGACGAGACCGGGCCCCTCCTTGACAAACAGTTCGAGCCCCACCTTGAAGAGCCCCACATGGGGGGCAAGCATCTCCACATACCGCTTCGCCTCTTCCGTGCTCGGCACATCGAGGGCAAAACACAAGCATCTCTTCGGATCCGTCATGGGTTCCCTCCCTTGACCCCTGTTCTAACCGTTTTCCCACGAGCTAAGCAAGTACGAACCGGCTTGATCCGCCTCGTTTCTTCGCCTAGAATCGCAACAGTAGTCATCGGCCTGCACCCATGGTGTAGCCTGTTGAATCCAATCCCTGAACCGAAAAAGGAAAGGAAGAAGACACATGATCCAGAGAGGAGTGCGAATCGAACGTGTCGTCCTGATGAGCGCGCTTGTTTGCCTGTTCCTCGCCTTTGCGTCCGGATCCGCGACCGGGCAGGATGATTTGAAACAGCAGCAAATGGTCGAGAAGGCGAAGATGACCTTTGACAAGTTCGTTGCAGACCCCAGCGTCGGCTGGGGGCCCGCCCAGGCCAAGAACGTGAAGGGTGTCCTCATCGTCCCCCAGCTGCTGCGGGGCGCCTTCATCTTTGGTGGGGCAGGCGGGAGCGGCGTCTTCCTCATGCGCGATGCAAAGACGGGCAAGTGGAGCGATCCTGCCTTCTACACCATGGGATCCGCCAGCTTCGGCCTTCAGATCGGAGGCGATGCGTCGGAAATCGTGCTGCTGGTCATGACCACCCAGGGCGCGGAGACCTTCCTGAGCTCTTCTTTCAAGCTGGGCGGTGACGTGAGCATCGCGGCGGGACCGGTGGGCGCCGGGGCAAAGGGCCAGACCACGTTCCAGAGTGCCGACATTCTCGCCTACTCCATGGCCAAGGGGGTCTTTGCGGGGATTTCCCTGGAAGGTGCAGGCGTGGCCGTGTCCAAGGGATCGAATCAGGCCTACTATGGAAAGGAAACCCGGCCCACAGACATCTTGGTAACTCACGAGGCGAAGAATCCCAAGGCCGCGGGTCTCGTTTCGGCCGTAGCCGCTGCGATGAAGTAGGGCGTCCGGCTCGGGCCCGGGAGGACCGAATGAAGAAGGTGGTGGCGATCTACGGAAGCCCACGGCGCAAGGGGAACACGGCGCTGCTGCTCCAGGAGGCCGTGCGGGGGGCGCGGGAGGAAGGGGCCGAGGTAGAGGAAATCGTTCTGCGCGATCTGAAGATGTCGCCCTGCCTGGAGATCTACCAGTGCAAGAACAGCGGCCGCTGCGCGATACAGGATGATTTCCAGAAGGTGTACGAAAGCATCCTCGTGAGCCAGGCGGTGATGCTGGCTTCCCCGATCTTCTTCTACTCGGTGAGCGCCCACACCAAGATCCTGATGGATCGCTGCCAGTCCATCTGGGTGAAGAAACACTGGCTCAAGGAGACCTCGCCCGGTGAGGACCCGTCGGGACGTAAGGGCTTGTTCATCTCGGTGGGGGCCACCAGGGGAAAGAAGCTATTTGACGGAACCCTGCTTACGGTGCGGTACTACTTCGAGGCGATCGATTGCGAGCTGTGGAAGTCGCTCCTGTATCGCGAGCTGGATTTCGAGGGCGACGTGCTCAAGCATCCGGACTACCTGGAAGAAGCACACCAGGCGGGTCGTGACCTGATCCGTGCCCTCGATGACGTCTGAACTGCAGGGGTCAGGCGCCGCTCCAGTCAACAATGATCGGACATTGCGAGGGAGTGATAGCGACCGAAGCAACCCCCAAGAATGGAAACAGGCGCTTTACCTGCGGGGGCTGTTCCATTATCATTGCAGGAACTCACCCGTTCGAGTCTTCCTGAACACCAGAGAACGACTGCATGGAAAAAGGCAAGGTCATCCCGTTTCCTTCCGAGAAGAGGGCATCCGCCCTCCGGCCCAACGTGTATACCCTGCGCGTCTACCTCGTGAGCGGACCCTATGGTGAAGAGTCGGTAGGCCAGGAGATATTCAGGACCCTCAAGGTACGCGGCGACCAGACCCTCGAAGACCTGCACAGCGCCATCTTCCGCTCCTATGAGCGGGAACACGACCGGTACTACGAATTCTGCCTCGGCATGGATCCGAACGATCCGGAAGGCGTTCGCTTCACGTGCGGCGAAGCCGTGGCCAAGTACGGCCTCAACGGCCCGGTCAAGTCGGGTGAAAAGGTCGGCCTGGCGCCCCTGGTGACGATCGAGTCCCTGGGCCTGGAGGACGACCAGTTCTTCGGATACTGGTTCGATCTGATCGAGGAGTGGATCCATCTGATCCATGTCATCTCCATCGGACGGGAGGATGTATCCCAGGACTATCCGCTGCTGGTCGAGAAGGAAGGCGTTCTGCCGAACCCTGTGCCGGCGGACTGTGAGAATCGGGCGGATGGACGAGGGGCGGATATGCTCCGTGAGGAAGACGTTCTCGTACTTCTGATGGGTGAGATGCAGATGCGGTGGCGAAGACAGGTCGAGGATGCCCCGCTCAAGCCGAACACCCGCCTCAGAACCGCCCTGAACAAGGTGCCGTCTCATTGGCTCGAGGCGATCGGCCGGCAGGGGGAACTGGGAGAGATTCGAAACCGGAAGGGGCGGATCGACGCTCTGGCGGAATGGCTGCCGCGGGAAGAGAATCTGCGCAAGATCTGGAATTCACTTCCGCTTCCGTCGAGGGAGGTGCTCTGCTGGATCCTGCTGGAGCGGAACGGAGCGGTCAAGATTCAGAATTTGTCGAGACGTTACGGAGCGGACACGGATATCACCTGGTGGTGGAACGAAGGACAGATGCCGGAGACGCCCCTGGGTTTCCTGCGGAGCAGGGGCCTGGTCTACGTCGGCAAGATCCGGGAGGGAAAGCGGCGGTTTCGGATCGCCGTGGTGCCGATGGAACTCCGCAAGGCCCTGACCCGTATCGCGCAGGAGCCGAGTAGCATGGAAGGGGGACCTTCCCCGAAAGGCTCCCTATCCGGAGAAGCTTCCGAGGACGCGTTCACCCAGGAGACCCTCTTGGAAGCACCGATTTCCGAGAGAGCAGAAACCGATCCCTGGAAGGGCCTGGAGTCTTTCAACCTGAGGTCCTTTCTCTCGGTCTGCCCGTTGCGGGAAGACACGGAGGGCATGTACGCACGAACCCTCGGTCAGATACGAAGAAATCCCGAGGGCTTTCCTCTGAGGCAGGTCCGTTCGTTTCTCACGCGCATGACCCGAGCGAATTCGGTGTGGAGCCGGCTGGAGGCTTACAAGCTCGGGTTCATCCTGCTGGACGAGCGTTTCGTGGAGCCTGCCCTCTCGGACAACTCTCGCCTGATCCAGCAATGGGCCGAGAGCGTTCTGGAGCCCCCCCAGGAAAGACTCTTCTGACTGCCGCCACCGTCGTCATCCCCCGATGGGCCGTCATTCCCTGTGAAGCTTGTCCCCGCGAAGGCGGGGAGCAGGAATCCCTTAGCTCCCTCCGTGTTGACAAATTCTGCTTATTTCATAATAATTTGGGGGTCATCTTCCGATATATAGTCTTCTAGCGATCCCCAGTAGCTCAGTTGGCAGAGCAAGTGGCTGTTAACCACTGGGTCGGCGGTTCGAGTCCGTCCTGGGGAGCCAAGAAAACGATTTTCCGAACTTGTTCGGAAAACTTCATATAATGAGTCTGCCCAAGGGGTTTGGTGTAGGCTCATCTTTATTTTGTACCACTTAGTTCGGATTTTGCCTGGAAAGGCGCCTTTTTCCCTTGGGAGTTTCCCCTTCTTGGGATCGAAGGGAGAGACCACGATCTCCCTTATTAAAAGCTGCATCAGCTCCTTTTGATCTTCCAGAGGAAGGGCATCGATCACTCCGGAGAAATTCCTCAGAGCCTTCTGGATTACGTCAGCGCTGAGTACGTTCTTCTGATTTCGTTCGATGTCTATCCGGTTTTTCTCCAGCCTGTGTTTGACGTCCTCCTTCTCGGCAATGAGTTCCTTATACTCTTTAGTAAGATCCTCCGATATCAGATCCCTTCTCTTCAAGATGTTGATTATTCTATTTATCTCACGGGTCAGGATCGAAGTTCTATCCCGGAGCCTTCTTTCTTCCCGAAGCAGGGGCTTGATCGATTTACCGGCTTCCTGATTGGCAAGCTTGACGCTTTTCTCCAGCAGGTCCTTGTCCTTTCCAAGATCGGAGATGGCCGTCTTGACAATCCTTTCGAATTCTCTGGCTGGTAGGCTTCTCACCCTGCAACTGGAGTGCCGTCCGCTCTCACTGACGGCAGTGCAGGAATAGTAGAGGTATGGTCGACCGGCCTTGTCCTTCTTTCCAGATGGATATGGTGTCATGGTCAGGCCGCAGTCGCCGCACCTGACCAAGCCTTTCAATAAGTGAATGTGGTCATCTTTGAGTCTCAGCGCCTTGGGCCTTTGGCCCTGGTCCAGGATCTTGTTTGCCTCCTCCCAGGTTTTGGCATCGATTATGGCCTCATGTTCTCCTGGAAAGAATTCGTTCTTGTATCTGATGAATCCCTTATATATGGGATTCCTGAGTATCGCCTTGATAGAATCCTCATCGAATCTGTTACTCCCGATAGCCTTCTTTTTCCCACCTCTAGCGATAACGACTCTGGACTTTGTTCTGTGGCCTCTCCTATTGATTTCGTTCTGGACCTTCCCCAACTTCCTGGTCCTGATATACAGCTTGAAGATCTCTTTGACTATCTTCTTTTCCTGAGGGTTGGGGGAGAGGAGCTGGCTGTGCTTGCTGTAATCATAACCAATTGGTACCCACCCTCCGTTCCATTTGCCTCTCTGGGCACGGATCGCCATCTTGCTCATCGTTCTTTCTATCGTCAGGTCTCTCTCGAACTGGGCAAAGCTGAGTAGGATGTTGAGCATTAGCATGCCCATGGAGTCGGAGGTATCGAAATTCTGTGTGGCAGAGACAAAACTCGCTTTGTTCTCTTCAAGCTCCTCCCAGAAGCGGTAGAAATCGCGAAGGGTGCGGGCAATCCTGTCGATCTTATAGGTGAGCACGACATCGATCCTGCCCATCTTCACATCGGCGAGGAGTTCATTGATGCCTGGTCTTTCCAAGTCCTTTCCGGAATAGCCTGGATCCTCATAGACCCCCCCCAGAACCCAGCCTTTCTCCTTCTGGACCTGGATGTAGTGCTCGCACACCTCCCTCTGGCTTTCCAGAGAGCTGAATTCCTTATTGGCCTGCTCATCGGTGGATACCCTGGTATAGATTGCGCAACGCATGACGTTCCCTCCTTTGAAGCGTTCTTAGAGGTACCATAGAGATTTCTGTTCGGGAGATCAAGAGTGAGATTTCCGAACTTCTTGTTCGTGCCCCTAGACAGAACTGTGTCTAGTTCTTTACCGACTGTCCGCCTACTAGAGTCTGTGGGAATTCGATTAAGGGAGTCTTGAATGGATGGTGAAGACTGTGGCGGCCTGGAAGTAATCTGCGTGGATCCCGCCTGAAATGGGGTGACACGTGCACCGAACGAGGCCCCCACACCCGGGGGACTCAAAAACCGTTGGCAGACTGGTGGCAGAGGCGCGGGTGTGTTAGAGAAATGAATCGTTCCAGCCAGTTAGGACAACTCGGGATATCCCTTCCCATACCCAACCATCCCAGTTTCTACCCTGTTTTGTCCTCCCGAGTGCTCCCAATATGCTCTCGCTGGATACGAGATTTTGGCAAGAAGGAGATCGCTCGGACTGGTCCGGTGCGGAAAACTCCTGGCCACCAAACGAAGCCGCTTCTGGCGATACACCCCCCACCAAGATGTGGTGGCTACGAGCGGAAGCGAAGCCTGGATGAAGAGAGCTAGATCTACTTCCGATTATGCGGCCTCATCGGCTGGGATTGAACTCTCCTCGTCAGCACTGCCGATCATCTCCCGGACGGCGCCCAGCAACTCCTTTCGCGGAAGCGGCTTGGGGAAGGCCCGATCCGCCCCCAGGGCGCGCGCGATTCCCAGAAAATCTCCACCAGGAAAGACACGGAGGCCGCCTGAGACTGCTATCAGCTTCACCTGGGGGAACTTCTCTCGCACCGTGCGGATCATCTCCAACCCGTCCGACTCGGGCCTGAAGATGTCCGTGATAACGAGATCAGCAGGGTTCTTCTCCATCGTTCGCATCCCCTGTTTGCCATTTGCAGCCAATAGGACCGTGTACCCCTCCGCCACAAGTATCTGCCTGAGCAGGTTCCTGACGGGCTCCTCGTCGTCGATGACCAGAACCGTGCCCCTCCGCGACGCTGTAGGGCTGTCCACTCTTGTTTGTAATGCCTTTCGAATGGCTTCGGCCAACTCGTGGGTGGGCACAGGTTTCATCAGGACTCCCCTCAATCCCAGCTCACGGGCTTTCTCCGACGACAAGGACTCGCAGAATCCGGTGCACAGTAGAACCGAGATCCCAGGTCGTATGCTTGCAAGTTCCCGCGCGAGTTCCACCCCAGTTAGATTTGGCATGGTCATGTCCGTTATTACCAAATCAAAGGCGAAGGGGTTTGCACGAAAAGCCTCGAGGGCTTCGATACTGCTGGTCCTGGCCACGACATCGTAGCCAAGCTTCTCGATCGTCTGCTTATACATTCGTACGAGAGGAGGCTCATCGTCCACAAAGAGAATTCGACCTCGTCCTCCGCATGGTTCA
>JANQFG010000104.1 GCA_028277985.1 bacterium
TCCAGGACGTATTTGGAGGTTCTCACCAGTTTGCCCTGGGAGGAGACCACCGAAGACAATCTGGACATCAAGCGTGCCAAGAGGATCCTCGATGAGGACCACTACGATCTGGTCAAGGTGAAGGACCGCATCCTCGAATTCCTGGCAGTCCATAAGCTCAAGAAGAGCAACAAGGGACCGATCCTGTGTCTGGTGGGTCCACCGGGAGTAGGAAAGACTTCACTGGGGAAATCCGTGGCTCGAGCACTCGGCAGGGAATTCATTCGCATGTCACTCGGCGGAATGAGAGACGAAGCCGAGATCCGAGGCCATCGCAGGACGTATATCGGCGCAATGCCCGGACGTATCGTTCAAGAGATCCGGAGGGCGGGGACACGGAATCCCGTATTCATGCTCGATGAAGTGGACAAGATCGGGCAAGATTTCCGTGGCGACCCGGCATGCGCGTTGTTGGAAGTCTTGGACCCTGAACAGAATGACACGTTTTCGGATCACTACTTGGACGTGCCGTTCGATCTCAGCAGGGTCATGTTCATCGCCACTGCCAATCAGCTTGACCCCATTCCTGCACCATTGAGGGATCGGATGGAGGTCATTCGTATCCCCGGATATACGGACGAAGAGAAACAGACGATTGCCGAGAAATTCCTCGTGCGTAAGACAATGGAAGAGAACGGCATACGGGATTATCCGGTGACATTCACTCCGGAAGCTATCAGCTTTATCGTCCGCTCGTACACCCGAGAGGCCGGAGTTCGCAATCTCGAGCGAGAGATCGGATCGATTTGCCGGAAGGTAGCGCACGAGATCACGCAGGAGCTTCCGCTCAGGCAGGAGATCGTTCCCGAAGCCGTGGAAGAGCTTCTTGGCCCCAGAAAGTATTTCTTCGATCTCACCGAAGAAGAAGATCGCATGGGCATAGCCACAGGCCTCGCGTGGACCGAGTCGGGCGGTGACATCATCTTTGTCGAGGTGACGGGCTTCAAAGGATGCAAGGACTTGACCATGACCGGCCTGCTCGGCGATGTCATGAGAGAGTCCGCGCGGGCTGCAATGAGCTATCTGAGAAGCACGTGCCGAATGTACAGCATCGAG